>QJZC01000068.1 GCA_003247575.1 Pseudomonadota bacterium | reverse complement strand
ATCCGTGATGTGGACGCCGCCCTCACGCTCAAGCGACAGCTCGACCTCGGCCGAATCCGTGTCGAGGATCAGGATCCGGAGCGAGTCCCCGCACGCTGTGCCTGGGGTGAGCCCCTCTATTCCGAGCTCGCAGTCGAGGCGGCGTCCCGCGCGAGTCGGGAGTTCGCTCGCGTGCCCGTGGAGGAGCGACTGGAGATCGCCGCCGATGTGCATCAGGCGCTGCTCGACCGGAAGGAAGAGCTGATCGAAGTTCTCGCCATCGAGGGGCACCCGCGCAAGCTCGCGCTCTGGGAGCTCTCGGGCATGCTCTCGTACACCTGCCCGGAGACTCTCGGCTGGCTGGCCCGCCACATGAACGACGAGATCGAGCACGCCGGTCGCAAGCTCCGCATCGTGCGCAGGCCCGACGGCGTGGTCTGCCTGAATCCGCCGCAGAACGCCGCGATGTCGAACAGCATCGTCGGAGTCTTGGCGCTCGCGGTAGGCAACGCGCTCGTGGTAAAGGCACCGCGCAGTGTTCCCCTGGGTGTGATGCATCTCTACCGCGAGATCGTGCAGCCGATCCTCGAGCGAAGGGGCGCACCGCGTGGTCTGTTGAACGTCGTGTGCGGGCCGAGCCCGGGCATTCTCCGCAGCTGGGTCCAGAGTCCGATCGTCGACGACATCGTCTTCTTCGGCGAGAGCAAGACGGGGCTCCGGCTGGGTGAGGACGCCTATCGCCAGGGAAAGAAGACCTGGCTCGAGCTCTCTGGCAACGACGGATTCCTGGTCTGGCGTGACGCCGACCTCGACCGGGCGGCGGAGACGCTCTTGGAGAGCTTCTACGGGTCGAGTCAGATCTGCATGGTGCCCAAGTACGCAGTCATCCACCCCGACGTCGAAGCCGACTTCCTGGAGCGCTTCCTGCCCAAGGTGCGCGCGCTCCAGCCGGGCGACGCCCACTCCTCCGAGACCCTGCTCACCCCGGTGCTGAAGCCCGCCCAGTTCTTCGAGATGTTGAACGACGCGGAAGCGGCAGGCGCGAAGCGCCTGTTCGGAGGCGAACGCGTCGATGTCGACGGTCGCCCATCGTACAAGGGCCTGTTCCTCGAGCCCACTCCGCTCCGCGTCGATGGGCTCGACCTGGCCCAGCGTCTCGAGTGTGTCCACGAGGAGACCTTCTTTCCGCTGCTGCCCATCGTGATCCCCGAACGCGAGCCCGACGCAGCGCTGCTCGACCGCGTGATCGAGTTCATGAACGCGACGCCATACGGACTCCGCACGTCGCTCTGGGCGCGGGATCGGCAGGTCATCGAGCGGTTCATCGCGGGGATGAGCCGCGTGGGAATCATCAAGGTGAACGACTCCCACATCGGCTTTCCGCCCTACATCGCCGTACACGGCGGACCGAAGCAGACGGGCGGACCCTACGGCGAGCTGAGCTATCCCGCGTTTCGCCTGACGCATCTGCAGGGAGTCAGCATGATCGAGTGATGCTCGCCCGGCTCTGCCGGGGGAACATCACTACGGCATCGACGGCGTATCCATCGCCGTAGCTCTCCGTCCGTATCCCGAAGACCTTGCCGACTGCGTACGCGCTCGGTGGCCGCCGAAAGCGCGGGTTCAGCCTTCGCTCTCGCTGCCGCCCATCACCTGGGTCATGAACTCGTCGATCTCGACTCGGATCTCGTCGCCTCGGGTGATGATCATGTTGTGGTCCGCTCCTTCGTATGTCACGAGCCGCGCATTCGGCACCTTCGACCTTACATGCACGGAGCCCTCATAGACCGAGTTCTCATCCCTGTCGCCATGAATCAGCAAGGTCGGTACCGAAATCGTCTCGAGCGGCCATGCATCGATCTCGGGGAAGTCTCTCTGCAAGATGTCGTTGCGAATGCCCGGGAGTCTCTGCTCGAAGCCGAGTAGGACGGTCTTGAGAATGCCTCGGCTGGCGACCACCTGCTCGGCGTCGTCGAGGTCGAGGTCAGGGATGAAGCTCGTCGCCACCAGCTCGAACAAGGGCCCTGAAAGAACCCACGCAAGAACGTTCGGTACAGGCACGTACCGCATGGCTGCCTGATATCCGCCCGCGGGGAGCGGCTCATAGTGGACAGACGGAGCGAGTAGAATCAGGCCATGGCAGCGCTCTGGATGCCTCATGGCGAACTGCAGAGCAGGATATCCACCGCCCGAGGCCCCGAAGGCGAACACCTTCTCGATTCCGAGTTCGTCGAGGAGCGCAGCAAACAGATCCGCCTGCTCCTCGAACGTCGCGCCCGAGCTGAGCGGCGTTCTCAGATATCCAGGTCGAGAGACGGCGATGACCTGACGCTTGGCGAACGTCTCGGGGTAGCGCCTGGGTCCGGCAATTCCCTGATCGTATCCCCCCGGATTTCCGTGGAACATCAGAAAGGGATAGCCATTGCCTGCAAGTGCGTACTCGACCTTTCCACGCGCCGTGTCCACCACCTGGCTGTTCGAGCGCAACTGTTCGAGTTCGCGAGTTCTCCACGTCTGGTATGCGATCCCACCCACGATCATGGCGAGTAGGAGTGCCGCCAAGGCAGATACACTGACTCGGAGCAGCCATCTCTTCATGGAACCTCCTGCTGTGCGAGCCTCTGCTTATACCATCTCGGGTGACCTTACGGCGCGAGACGTCGGGCGTTCTCCAGCTCGCGCACAAAAGGAGAGGCTCTGTAGATCGACTGCGTACCGTGCGCTGCAGTGCGGAGAATGCACGGCGGCAGCGCCCGGTCGGCGGAGCCGATCGACGAGCGACTCCTCGAGTGGATGCCTCCCGTCGGCTCGGTCGTTCAGGAGAGGCCCCATTCGCGAGTTCCTCCTGCACCTGGGTTTCACCGGGGGCGCACATCATGAAGCCGTCCGGCGGGTCCCTTCCTGCCTACTCGAGGACATCGCCCTTCAGTGGGAGCCGCTCGTGACCGCAGACGGGCTCGGGGTCATGGCGGGAGTTGTCGATGAATGTGGGGCTCTCTCCCCTGCCGGCGTCGGGGTGGGGGCCTGGGACCTCGATCGAATCTGGATCATGGGTCATGCGGTCCACCTCCGTGGGTACCAGGCAGATCTCGGGAAAGATTCACTCGGGCTCCGAATCCCAGAGATTTCCGAAGCCGAAGAAGTCGGCGTCTCGGGTGGGGCGAAGGGTCTCTCCGAGTCATGCCAGAAGGAGCAGCGCTCCCTGCAGAACGAACCGATCCGCATGCGGAGACCTGGAGAGTCGATCGAGGAATCGTTCCAGTGCGAAGGATCGATCGCGTCCATGGGGATTGGGATGTGATTCGCAGGCGGAGTCCTTCGGTGTATGAGTCGCGACGCCTTGTTCGAGAGCTTCGCCGGAGAACCCCACGCTGCGTAGGGGAGGGTGATCGAGCTTGGGCCGCCATGCTTCGCAGGTTTCCCAGCGCCTTCTTGGCTCTCCTCGACCTGCTTGGTCGTCCTTCGATCGGATGCTGAAGAGTCGTTGGCTTCTGGAGGTACTCGATCCGTTGCGACGTGTCGAAATCGTGGTGGGGCTAGAAGGCACGGTCCAAGTGCATCCAAGGCGGGGTCGTGCCTCGCGAGAGGGGGCGTTGCAACACACCCGAGCCCCCAAAGGACCGAAGATTTGTATCTACCTTGGTATCATGGGTTCATCCTACTCTGCCTTGTGTGGTGGATCAGGCTGGGTCAGCTCATCGTCCTGGATTTCCCAACACCCCATCAGGATCCCCGCATCGCTCGGAGTTTGTACCATGGGCCTATCTCGAAGAGCGCTCACACAATCCGTAGAACAAGCGCCCGACTCCATCCTCATCACGGATGCTGAGCTGGATCTGCCGGGTCCGCGGATCCTGTTTGCGAATCAAGCCTTCTCTGACTTGACGGGCTACTCGACCGATGAGCTCCTGGGCGAGACTCCTCGCGTGCTGCAGGGGCCGGGTACGGAGCGGTCAGTTCTGGACAGGCTACGCCGAGATCTGGAGTCTGGCCGCAGCTTTGTCGGGGAGGCGCTGAACTACCGCAAGGATGGCTCCGCCTTTAGGCTGCGCTGGCACATTTCTCCAGTCAGCGATCCCGTTCAAGGGTTGGTCGGATATGTGGCGATACAGCGGGACGTCAGCAGGGAGTACGCGGCTGGGGGGCGTTCGAGCGAGGATTCGGTACGCCTGCGTGAGTACCTCGACCACGCTCGGGAAGTGGTGCACGACCTCAACAACGCACTTCTCGCGGTGACTCTGAATTCCGCCATGCTGCTCGATGCCGTGGGCGAGCGGTTGGAGACGAGCGCGATCGCGCATGATCTTCGGGAGTCGGTGCGTGAGGCGACCGAGATCGCCCACGAGCTTGAACAGAAGGTCGTCTCTCGGTCTCCAACGATCTCCGTGAACAGGACGGTCGACCAGTTGGTGGATGAACAGCGTCGCATGACAGCGAGCACCATCGAGTTCATCGTCGACCACTCGTCATCAGATCGGGAACCGGACATGCCTCAGGTCGCTTTGCGGCGCGTGCTCCGCAACTTGTTGGTCAACGCGCGTGAAGCGCTCGGAGAGGGTCCCGGGGCGATCTTCGTGACTATGACGAGTCGCGGGAACTGGGTCGATCTGGAGGTGCGCGATACGGGCCCCGGTGTGGCGCTAGAGAACATTGGCCGTCTCTGGACCTCAGGTTTTTCAACCAAGGGCGCCGGACGCGGAACCGGTTTGGCTTCGGTCCGATCTCTGGTCGAGCGCCACAGAGGAACCATCGAGCTCAAGTCGGCGGACGCGACGGGCGCGACGTTTCTGATCCGGCTTCCGGTGCGATCGAGCTGACGAGGTTTCCTGGGCCTCACTGGCAGTCGTCGGACCTGCGTGACTGAGAAGAGCAGCGTTCGAGACCATACCCTTCGAGATCGGAAAGGGTGCACTGCCAGTGTTGCTCGAACTGCGTCGAAACACCTCATTGGAGATCGAGTCGCTCGAGCAGGGTGACTACATCTGGCGGTCGTAGCCTTCCCAGTAGGGATCCCGAACGCGCCGGCGCATCACCTTTCCTGCCTCACTTCTCGGTAACTCGCTTACGAAGTCGACGCTCTTGGGGCACTTGTAGTGTGCTAGTCGGTCGCGACAGAACTCGCGAAGTTCCACGGCGAGCGCATCCGAGGCGGCCACACCTTCGGCGAGTTGGACCACGGCCTTGACCTCTTCTCCGAACTCCTCGTTCGGAACGCCAACGGTGCCGACATCGGCAACGGCTGGATGCATGAGTAAGATGGCATCGACTTCAGCCGGATAGATGTTGACTCCGCCCGAGATGATGAGCTCGGAGGTGCGGCCGGTCAGAAAGAGGTAGCCGTCATGGTCTAGGTACCCATGGTCGCCCAGGGTGAATCGGTCGCCGCGGAAGGCTCCGCGGGTCTTGTCATCATCTCCGAAGTACTCGAAAGCGCCTTCGCTGGGTGTCGAGAAGTAGACGCTGCCCACCTCTCCTGGAGGTAAAGCCTCTCCAAGGTCGTTCAGAATCTCGAGCTCGCGTCCGGGAGTTACCCGTCCGACACTTCCCGGCTTCTCGAGCCATTCCTTGGGCCCGATGCGGGTGCCCCCACCCTCTGTGCCCGCATAGTACTCGTAGAGGACAGGACCCCACCAATCCAGAATCGCACGCTTGACGTGCACAGGCGTCGGTGCCGCGCCATGGTTGACTCGGCGCAGCGACGAAAGATCGAAGCTGCTTCGCGTCTCGTCTGGAAGCGCTAGGAGCCGCTGAAACATCGTCGAAACCATGTGGCTATGGGAGACTTGATGGCGCTCGATCAGCCGGAGCGTTTCCTCGGCATCCCAGTGATCCATCAGCACGATCGAGACGCCTGCGAGCAAGGGAAGGTTGAGATCGAATGCGAGAGGAGCTGCGTGATACAGCGGTCCGGTGCATAGCACCACCGACGAACCATGCCTCAGCGGGTGCTCCCGTTCCATGATCTGTCGGTCCCCTGCGGAGCCGGGTGAAGGGCGGGGCCGCCGTACCCCTTTCGGGCGTCCCGTAGTGCCCGAGGTATACAGCATCGTCGCGCCCGGGCTGGGATCTTCGATGTTTTCCGGGGAATGCTCGGAGAGCGCGACTTCGTACGAACGGAAGCCAGAGATTGGACCGCCGATGGCGAGGCGCAGCTCGGCCTTCGGGGCCTGCAGTGCGGCTCCGGCCGCCACCTCGGCCACGCGAGCTTCGGCGACGAATGCTCGGGCTTCGCAGTTGTCGACGATGTAGGCGACCTCATCCGCTTGCAAGTGCCAGTTGATGGGAGTGAGCCGTAGGCCCGCGCGTAGTGCGGCGGAATAGATCTCGGCGAACTCTGGGCGATTGCTGCACATGACGGCAATGGAGTCGCCGGCCCGGATCCCGCCGGCACGCAAGACCCGCACCAGTTGGTTCGCGTGGGCGTTGAGTTCACCGTAGGTGCGGTTTCCGCGCTGCGATGCGATGGCCAGGTGTTGTGGGGCTCGCTGTGCCGTAAAGGCTACGGACATCCCGAGCCTGCGGGCGTCGAGCGCGCTCGCGAACGACGGTTGCGCCAGAGTCAAGTTGGAATCAGGTGACATCGGACCGTCTCTCCCTCGACCATTCTTGCAGCCATCCGAGCCTACACGATGTAGGCGGAGAGGGGTGATCGATCCGGGCTCAGGGGGATATTCGCCCGGGTCCAGCGGTGCGGCACCCTGCCAGATGCCTGCGAGTGAAGGCGGCCGGGGTTTGCACGAGCGGCTGCGTACCCTGTCTCATCTAGCGGAGCACCGCCGTCGGGTCTCGTACCGTGAGCCCGTTCCCAAGCGCTACAACCAAGTGCGGCCGGCTGGATCGCGGTCTGGAAGCGCTGAACTTCGGACGACGTCATTGCGGCTCGAGCCACATATCGTAGGCTCGCTCGCGTTCGCCAACGACCTTGAAGCCCAGCCTGGCGTACAGTCGGAGCGCGGGGTTGCCTTTGAGCACGCTCAGTCTGATCGGGACTCTCTGCTGCCCGGCGGCCTCGATTACGGCGCCCAAGATGGCACCACCGAATCCCTGTCTCTGGAATTCGGGGAGCAGCTGGAACTGTACGATGCGCCAGCTGCTCGATTCGTCGAGCAGCTTGAGCATACCGACGCGAATCGCTCCCTGTTCGATCACTCGGATGTGGTCGAAGCCTTGCACGACGCGAGCGCGATGCTCCTGCGTGGTCACGGAGCTTCCGGCGGCTTCGAGGTGAGGTCCCATCGTCTGAATCCGCAGCGCTTCGAGCCAGTCGAGGTCGGACGAGTCTGCGGGACGCCAAGTCAGACCGACTGGGGTACGGAGTGTGAGCTCCGGGCTCGAGGGAGCAGACGACGCGGCGGCGTGAAGGTCGAGCCGCATCTCGATCAGTGAGATGCCGGGTCGGTTCGGGAACGGCCGCTCGGTCCCGCTCCGTTGAAAGCCTGCCGAGGCGTACAGGCCGAGGGCGGCCGGTCGATCCGCAGGGACCCAGAGCCGGACGTGGTGCGACCCGCGTGCTCGGGCCCATGAGACGACCGCATCGATCGGTCGGCTGGATGCTTCTTCGAAGGTCCCGGCGAAGGACTTGGGTGCATCCTTGAGAGCAGCGAGTCGGAGTTCTCGATGGAGCTCGATCTCGTCCGGGCGCAGGCGGCGGAGAAGCGTTGGGACCATAGACTCGATTCTCGCTCGTGCGCTCTGGCTGCGGCTAGGGCATTCGTGTGGTCGTGTGGGTTTTGCATCGCCCTGCGTGTCTGCTCCGCTGGCAGGCATGACGACTGGCGATCGCAACGGGTACGCACGACGGCTGGCGAGGCAAGGCTACACGGCGAGTTCCACGTGCGTTACCCCGTACAGAAACGCATCGATCGTAGGACGGGCCATGCGAGCTCCCAACGAGCTTGCAGCCACCGACATCAGTAGCCGGCGCAGTGGCTCGTGATAGAACGCACGTCCCATCACGACTCGCGGTGGAATCGCTGCCAGGCGCTGGATGCGATCGATCTCGGGGGCACGGGTTGCCTCGACTCGACCCGCCGCCACATCGAGATCGGAGGAGTTCGCGGAATGAAGCAGCGTGGGAAGCAGGGAGTTCGCGGCCACCAGCGCATCGCGGAGTGCCATGTTGATTCCCTGCCCTCCCACGGGGGACATGGTGTGTGCGGCATCTCCGATCAACAGCGCGCCGGGACGCGCCCAGCCGATCACTCGATCGGTCACGGCATCGAGTAGGAACGGGCGCGAGATGTGAGGCACCCCTTCGAGAATGTGTTCCGCCAGATCCGCGTCGACATGGTCGCCCATGCTCTGCGCCCACTCCTCCACGCCACGATCTCGGAGGGTGCCGTAGGTGCCCTTGAGAATGATCCAGGCGACCTGGAGCAGTCCGTCCGGAGCCGGCAGCGCGATCAAGAGATGCCCGCCCCCCACGTATCCGCGCACCTGGATCGTGCTCCAGCGCCGCGGCCACGGCAGCTTGAACCAGACGACGTCCATCGGGGCGCCCCGACTCCTCCAACGGAATTGGCCTCGGCGCCGCACGATCGAAGCACGACCATCGGCCCCAACAGTGAGTTGGGCGTGGATCTCGCGCTCGCCTTCGGGCGTTCGCACGCGCACGCCCGAAATGCGTCCATGACGCGTGACGAGATTCCGCACACTGGTCCCGCGCAGGAGCTCGAAGCTTCCAGTACTGGCCGCCACTTCGACCATCCGCTCCAGCAGGTGCGGCTGAGACAGCGTGACCGGGCCCTCTTCGATGTGTTCTGTGGCGATGTCCAGCTGACGAACCAATGTGCCACTTCGGTACAAGCGCAGCTGCTCGGGCCGCCGATGCGGCAGCGATACCCACTCCACTCCGATCGCATCCAACGCCGCAAGCCCGCTCGGCATCAGCGCCTCACCGCGAAACTCGCGTTCGAAGTCGGATTGCCGCTCGACCAACAGAGTGGATACGCCTCGCGACGCCAGAATGAGAGCCAATGCCGCCCCACCGGGACCGGCCCCCACGATGAGTACCTGCGGATCACTGAGAGGACTCACCCTGGCCTCACTCCAACCGCGATCGCGGCTTCATGTGCACCTCGGAAGCTTTTGCCGTTGTGGATCGGCAGATCCCTCACGGCTCCTCAGCGCGCTGTGCCTCGTGCTCGGAAGCGCGCTCATTCGTGTCGCAGCGCATCGATCGGGTCGAGGCGAGCAGCCCGTCGAGCGGGGAAGTACCCGAAGAGCAATCCCACGCCGGCTGCGAATCCAAACGCCACACCGATGACCCTGGCGCTCGGCAGGAAGGGAACGCCCATGACTCCAGTCAGTACGCGCGACAGCCCGAGAGCCAGCACGATCCCGAAGGCGCCCCCCAACGAGGAGAGTACCCCCGACTCGACCAGGAACTGCATCAGGACTTCCCGCTCGAGTGCGCCGATGGCGAGCCGAATTCCGATTTCGCGGGTTCGTTCGGTCACCGAGACCAGCATGATGTTCATGATGCCGATCCCTCCGACCAGCAAGCTCACCCCCGCGACCGAGCCGAGCAGCAAGGTCAAGACACGGGTCGTGCCAGAAAGGGTGTCGGCGAGTTCGCGCGTGTCGAGAACGCTGAAGTCGTCGTCTTCGGTGGGGCCGATGCGCCGACGCTCGCGCATGAGCCGCTCGATGTCTCGCTTGACCCGACTCGTCGAGCTCCCGGGCTGCACCGCGATCTGGATCATCGACACGGAGGTACTGCCCGCCACCCGGCGTTGAAACGTCCGCAGCGGCATCAGCACGAGGTTGTCCTGATCCGTCCCCATCGGCGATTGGCCCTTGGCCGCAAGTACGCCGATCACGGTGCATCCGAGCTTGCCCAGTCGCACGATCTCGCCTTCCGGGCTCCTTGCTGCAAACAACTCGCGAACGACGGTTTGGCCGAGAATGCAGACGGCGGTACCCGCTCGCAGCTCGCCAGCCGTGAACCTGCGTCCTTGCGACAGGGGCCAGTCGCGGACCTCGAAGAAGCCGGACGTGCTTCCTGTGACGATCGAAGACCAGTTCCGGCTCGCAGCGACAGCGACACTGCCGCGTGACGATTGCGGCGCGACGGCCAGCACACCGCGCACCTCGCGCTCGATGACCTCGGCGTCTTCCCGATCGAAGCTTGGCGCGGTCGAAGCCGTGCCCGGTCCCAGCCGTTGTCCCGGCCGCAGGATGAGCAGGTTCGTGCCGAGGCTCTCGATCTGTGAGGTCACGTGCGCAGCCGCCCCCTCGCCAACGGTGACCATCGTGATCACGGCGGCGACTCCGATGACGATGCCGAGAACGGTCAGAAAGGACCGCATCACGTTGTGTCGGATCTCGCGCAAGGCGACGAGCAGGGAGTTCCAGAACATCATGCCCCAGACTCCTGATGGTCGGAGGCGACGGCCCCGTCGAGGAACGTGATGTGGCGTGGAGCGAAGGCGGCCATGCTCCGGTCGTGGGTGACCATGACGATGGTGAGGCCCGCTTCCGCGTTCAAGCGAACGAGGAGCTCCAGAATCTCGCGGCTCGTCTTGGAATCGAGATTGCCCGTCGGTTCATCGGCCAGGAGCACCAACGGGCGTGACACGATCGCACGCGCGATCGCGACACGCTGCTGCTGTCCACCGGAGAGTTCGCTCGACGTGTGATGCTCGAGCCCCGAGAGGCCTACCTGAGCGAGCGCCTCGCGCGCCGCGCGACGCCGCTCCGCGCCAGGTGCCCCCCGATACAGCAGCGCGAGTTCGACGTTTTCGAGTGCGCTCGTGCGCTTCAAGAGGTTGTATCCCTGGAACACGAAGCCCAGATAGTGGCGGCGCAGGAGTGCTCGCTGGTTGCGGGTCAGTCGGCGCACCTCGATCCCGCGGAAAAGATACTGCCCCTCGCTCGGTGTATCCAAGCAGCCCAGGATGTTGAGGCACGTGGATTTGCCACAACCGCTCGGGCCCATCACGGCGACGAATTCTCCTTCGCCAATCAACAGGTCCACACGCTGCAGCGCGTGAACCGTGGTCGGTCCGCTTCCATAGGTCTTGCTCACTCCGCGGAGCTCGATCAGCGGAGTGTCGTGTGCAGCTCGGGCCTCGATCTCCATGCTCACTCGGATTCGGCCGCGCGCTCGTCGACGATCACGAGCTGGCCTTCTGCGAGCTCGCCGCCGACCACCTCGGTGCGCTCTCCGTCGCTCAGTCCGACCGTCACGGGGACTGCGCGCGCGCTGTCCGACGGATCCAACACCCACACGCGTGTCTGTTCGTCCGTCACCTGCGTGCGTTCGTCGGTGCCATGGGATTCGCTGCGGGGTGGGCGGGGCAGCATCCGATCGAGCAGGCTGCCCTCTGGACCGGAGCTTTGCGTCTCGGCTTCCGTCAGGGGTTGAAAGCGCAGCGACTGGTTGGGAATGACGAGTGCATTGGGGGTGCGCGATACGAGAATCTCCGCACTCGCGGTCATGCCGGGTCGCAGGAGCAGCTCCTGATTGTCCACGCGCAGCTGTGCCTTGTAGCTGACCACACCTTCGATCGTCTCTGGAGCGAGCCGCAGCTTCGTCAGCCGTGCGGCGAAGCTGCGATGGGGGTATGCATCGACCGTGAAGCGCGCTTCCTGGCCGGGTTTGACCAGGCTCACGTCGGCTTCGTCGATGTCTACCTGGAGCTCCATCTGGTTCAGTGGCTCAGCGACGGTGAACAGCACAGGCGCCTGAAACGACGAGGCAACGGTTTGTCCGGTGTCGATGTTCCGGGTCAGCACTACACCATCGATCGGAGAGCAGATGCAGGCCTTTTCGAGGTCGGTCTCTCGGGCCTCGAGCGTTGCAGTGGCCACGGCAACGTCGGCTTCCGCCATCTTGAGGCCCGCCTGCGCGCGCGTGGATGCAGACTCGGCCTGCTCGACATCCCGAGCGGTGTTGCTCCTGGATTTGAAGAGCTCGAGCGCGCGTGTACGTTCGCGCTCGGCATCCTCGAGGGTGGATCGGGCCTGGCGCACGGAGGCTCGCGCGCGAGCGAGAGCAGCGCGCGCCTGGGCGATCTCGGCTTCGAGCTTCTCGGTATCGAGACGCGCGAGTGACTGGCCCGCCTTCACCGAATCGTTCTCGTCGACGAGCACTTCCCGGATGATTCCCGAGAGCTCGCTCGAGACCTCGACCTCATCCGTCGGTTCCAGATGTCCCGTCGCCGAAACTCGGATCTCGAGCAGCTGGCGCTGGACTGGTGTGGTCAGATACTGCGGGCGTGCCGTCGCCGATCCACTGAACTGCCACACGGCCCACCCGACCAACAGGAGAATTGCCGAGACGAATGGAATATGCCGTAGTCCGAGCCGATGGTCCTTCGGCCCCTCTGCTCCAGCGCCGATCACGCGCGCGATCTCGTCGGTACTGGGCGCATGCTCACGACTCTGCATGTCTCGTCCTTTGCAGAAGACAACGGGGTTGTGTGGCCGCCTCTGCCTCACCGAGCAGACGTGTCGGAGTGCCCCGATTTCTCGGGTTTCGCCGCCTGCAAGAGGATACCGCGCAGCGCTCCCCCTCGTCCAAGCCGGTCCCTCGTGCCCGCCTCCGCTGCTCGACCGAACGACGTGCTGTGCGCGATTGCAAGCACCCCGTCCCGGAGCGCGTGCGGGTCCATTCGTCGCATCGGAACTATTGGCGTAGTGAGCTGCATCGGGCGCGCTCGGCTCTTGCATCCGACAGCCTGGATACGACAACAATGTGAGAGCCCAGGCGAACCGAGCACGCAGGGGGCCGCAGGGATCGAAGCACGAGGGGCCGGCGACTTCTTCCGCCGGCGCGCTCGGCCCGGGCATCAACGGCCCGGGCATCAACGGCCCAGGCACCAAGAAGGGGAGGCGCGCGAGAACGATGCGAGGCAGCTACGACTCCGAACCACCTACGAGAGCTCAGATCGAAGCACTCTCCGGCTGCACGGTGCTGGAGTTCGGTCGCGACGACTGCGGTTACTGCCGAGCGGCTCGGCCCGTGATCCAGTCGGTGCTCGCTCGCCATCCCGATGTACGGCATCTCCGGGTCGAGGACGGTCGGGGGCGGCCGCTCGGCCGCTCGTACCGAGTCAAGCTCTGGCCCACCTTGATCTTCTCGAGCGACGGCACGGAGGTTGCGCGCGTGGTCCGGCCCACGGACACCGAGGACTCATCGCTGCACTCGACGCCTGCCTACTGGCCGTGTCGGCGTCGTGCCCCGCCGCGGCTGTCCTCGAGAAAGGTCCCGGAGATCCTGGGGAATCCCCACCTGGCGATCCCGCAGATTCGGGTGCCGCAGATCGGGGTCGACTGGAACTGCCTCGCTCGGGGCGGTGAACCAAAATCCGTCGCCGGGAGTCGAATCCGAGGCCGTACAGTGACGAGCCTGGGCTCTCTTCAGCGCAAACGGTTCAGGGCAAAGGGTTCAGCTCGAACGCTTCAGCTCGAACGGGATCGCAGCCCGTCGGAGATCTGTGAGCCGTACAAGAGGAGGTGCGAGGAATGGATGTCGTTCAGACGATTGCACTCACTCTCGGGGTCGGATGGGCCAGCGGGATCAATCTCTACGCTGCCGTGGCGACTCTGGGGCTGCTCGGCAGCTTCGGCCAGCTGGAGCTCCCTCCCTCGCTTGCACTCGTCCAGGATCCGCTGGTGATCGGTGCGGCGATCCTGATGTACTGCGTCGAGTTCTTTGCGGACAAGGTGCCCGTGGTCGACAGCGGCTGGGACCTCGTCCACACCTTCATTCGGATTCCAGCGGGGGCGGCGCTGGCTGCAGGGGTGGTCGGTGACGTGAGTCCCGCGGTTCAGCTCGCGGCCGGCCTCGTCGGCGGCAGCTTCGCGGCCGGCGCGCACGCGACCAAGGCGGGCGCCCGCGCTCTGATCAACACATCGCCCGAACCGGTGACCAACTGGATCGCCTCGACGACCGAAGATGCGGCGGTGTTCGCCGGCGTCTGGGCCATGGTCTTCCAGCCCTGGTTCTTCCTGGGGGCCCTCGCCCTGTTCGTCCTGGGTGTGATCTGGCTGCTGCCCAGGCTGTGGCGAGGCATCCGTGTGCTCGGGACTCGAATCGCGCGCCTCTTCGGCGCGCGCTCCGCAGCCCCGGCGCCGGGTTCTAATCCGCAGCCCTGAGCCCTGCCGAGCTCCGCCGGCTCGCCCGCTGCCTCAGTCAGCCGTCGCCATGCGCTCGTGGCGGAAGTCGTGAAGGCTTCTGTGCAGCATGTAACTCAGGGGACCGATCGCCCCCGTGGTCACAGTGAGAGCAAGATACGGCCAGAAGGGAAGTCCCCTCTCCTTCGCGTCTGCTTCGATGAAGCCGAGTAGCAGCGTGAGCGCGATTGCCAGATCCACGAGCATCTGTCCGGCCCAGGCGTCCTCCCATGCGAGCGCCAGGAAGCCCAGATATCCGTGACCCTCCACGACAGCAAGCGTATACGTTCCAAACGCCAGCAGGATCCCTGAAAAGGTCAGCACTCGTCCCATGTCGATCTCCTTTCCGAGGTGATCGTTGCTCGAGCTCCTACCGAGCGCCATGACCTCGCAGGTCAAGGCTCCGAATCGTGCTCACGGTATACTCGAGCGATGGAGACCCGTCGCTTTGGGGAACTCCTCCGCAGCTGGCGGAGGGCCAGACGGCTCAGTCAGGAGCAGCTCGCTGCACGCGCAGAGGTCTCACCGCGTCACCTGAGCTGCGTCGAGACGGGTAAGTCTGCGCCCAGTCGTACGATGGTGCTCGTGCTGGCGAATGCCTTGGACCTGCCGCTGCGCGATCGGAACACGTTGCTCCACATGGCCGGCTTCGCCCCTGCGTATCGCGAGACCGCGGCGGACGCGCCCGATACCGCGATGCGACGTGTCCTGGATCTGATCCTGGCCCACCACTCACCCTATCCGGCGCTCGCCGTGACACGACTCTGGAATCTGGTTGCGATGAATCCCGGGGGTGTTCGCGTCTTCGGTGCATTCCTACCGGAGAAGGTGCCGGATTGCGTGACCCGCAACCTCGCCCACGCGCTCTTTCATCCCGACGGCGTGCGCCGCTACGTGGTGAACTGGGAGGAGGTTGCGAGCAGCTTCCTCGAGCGGGCGCATCAGGAAGCGCTCCTGACACCGGACGATCCAGCTCCTCGACAGCTTCTCGACACGATCGCAGACTATTGCGACGTACCGAGGAGCCCAGGCCCGCTGCGCATCGGCGCACATCCGGAGGTGTACCTTCCGGTCCATCTCAAGCGTGACAGCCTCGACCTACGCTTCTTCACTACGATCACGACGTTGGGTACCCCCATCGACGTCGCGGCGCAAGAAATCCGGATCGAGAGCTACTTCCCCGCCGATCCAGCCACGGATGCGTGGCTGCGCGAAGGAGGAGACTGAGGGGTGGCGAGTACTCGTCCTGATGCGCGCGAGCTCGGCGCTCCGCTTGGGCGCGCAGAGTGCGCCAAGGACGTCGCCACACCGATCACGAGGGACTCTCCGCCCCGGAGGGATGAGCATCGCCCGCGCCGTGGGGCTCTGGTCGCGGCCTCGAGTGACTGACCCGGCGACCTCGACAGTTCCGCGTATGACGTGATTAGAATGCGGCATGGAGCAACCGGAAAGATTGCGACTGGGTCCGCACCTGATCGATCTCAGCGAACGTCGCCTCTACCGAGAGGGTGTCGAGGTGCACGTGCGCCCCAAGACCTTCGACCTGCTGGCGCAACTTGCGCGTTCGGGAGGACGCTTTCACACCTACGACGAGCTGCAGGCTGCCGTCTGGCCCGGAGTGCACGTCTCGCGGAACTCGATCGCGCAATGCTTCTCGGATGTGCAGCGCGCATTGGGAAGGGGAGTCATCCAGACACTGCACGGCCGCGGAGTGCGCCTTTGCGTTCCGGTCGAAGACGTGGCTCGCTGGGTCACACAGAGAGACGTGCCTGCACGAGCGCGGGTGGCGGTTGTCCCGTTCGAGCACCGATCGGGGACATCGGTCAGCTCCACGCTCTGCGCGGGCTTGATGGACGACCTTGTTGCAGAGCTGTGCAAGCACTGGAGCGTGTATGAATTCGCTGCCTCGCACAGGTTCGAGCCATTCTTCCGCGGGGCGGGCGAGCTCCATACCCATTCGCAGGTCGACTTCGTGGTGATGGGTTCGGTTCAAGGAGATGCTGGCGAGCTGGTGGTTCGCGCGCGCGTGGTCGATGCGCGCAGCGGCAGCGTCTTCGGTACGACCCGACTTCATTCTGCCGCGATCCGAAGGAACCTTCCCGGACTGCTGTGCTATCCAGGATTGCTGCTTGCCTTGCGCCTTGCGCCGATCCTTGCTGGTGCCAGAGTTGCTGGTGCCGGATCTGATCATCGAGATGCGGCGTTCGGGGATCAGATCGGAGCCCTTCTCTGGCCGATCTCGACCCCACGCCCAAGGTTGGTCAAGCAGGTCCGTTCAACCTTGGAGCAGGCTGCGGCAGGTTGCCCTGACCCGGTCGTAGCGTGCGCAGAAACGATCCTGGACTATCACGACTACTGGTCGCCTCCCGAAGATACACAACATCACGCGTGGGAATGCATCGAGCGAGTGCTTCAAGATGTCCATGCCCACCACCCGCGGCGCGCCGTACTACTGGCGACACATGTCTTTGCATCTGCTTGGGCGGGGCGAGCTCCCGATGCTTTCTCGCTTCCCGAGGTCGATCCCAACTGTCCTTTCCCTGAAGATCTATGGGTCCACGGGGTGGCCTTCCTCCTCTCCGGCCAAGCTCGAGAAGCACTGGAGTTGCTTCGCAGGGCGGAGGCCCGCATGCCCGGACATCCGTTTTCTGCACCGATGCTGATCGAGCTGGCCCACGCAGAGGCGCTACTCGGGAATCTGGAGGAGGCCCATCTCTGCGCATGGAAGGCCGCAGCTTGCAATCCAGAGTATCCGCGCGTCTTTCCGTGCATCGCGGCGCTCTGTACTGCACTCGGACGTACTCACGAGGCCCGGTTCGCGCTGTCTCGCTGCCGGAGGGACGCACCTTTCGAGGCGGTCGCACACCGCCACGCCGACGCAAATGCGGTCACCGAGTCGCTGTACGCGCAGGTCGCCTCGTAGTGTGGGATGAGCTCGACCTCCTGGCCCGCACTCCCCGCACCGCCGGCCGCGGACCGATGTGGTGGCCTTGCGGGATCCCCTACGCACGCTGGGTGACCGAGGGCGTCCACCTAGCCCAGGGCTTCGAAGAAGATGCGCAGGCCCACGAGGGCGAGTCCGACGGCGAGAGCGTCCAGAATGGACCGGGCCCGGATGTGTGACGAGAGCCGCGCTCCGATCTGGGCCCCGACCAGAACCCCGACACCCAGCCATACGGTTCGATGGACGCCGTGCGAGAACGCACCCGTGGCGACATGGACCGCCGTCCCCGCGAGCGCCATGAAGACGAGTACGAAGTGCGAGGTGGCTGCTGCGACGTGGGCCGGAAATCCGAGTAGATAGACGAGGCCCGGAACATGGAGCACGCCGCCGCCGATTCCGAGCAGGCTCGATAGAAACCCGACGACCACGCTCAATGCAAGGCCCCTGCCCAGGGCATAGGAATAGCGGTGTAGGGTGCCGTCCGTTTCGACGACGACGCGTTCGACACCTTGCGATTCTCGCGATGCCCGAGTCTCGAGGGCATCAGGGGAACGCTTGCTGGCCAGTAGAAAGACGGCAATCGCCGTCAACACGATTCCGAGGCAGGCATCGAAGAGCCGCCGCGGAAGGGAGCCCGTCACGAGGGCTCCGAGAATGGCGCCCGGCACGGTCGCCGCGGCGAACCAGATTCCGGATCGATAGTCCACGCGTCCCATGCGGGCATAGGCCGCCGTGCCGGAGATAGCATTCAGCAGTACGACGGCGAGCGAGATGCTGGTGATCGTTTCGGGTGAGTCTCGGGGGTAGATCAGGACGAGCAACGGCACGAGCAGGAAGCCGCCCCCGGCTCCGATCAGCGTGCCGAAGGCACCGAGCAGCACTCCGACGGGAAGAAGCCACGCGTACGACATGCCAACAGAGGATTGCATCGCTCTGCGAGGGCGTCATCGAAGGCAGCGGAGAGCACGGGGACGTGAATCTTGCGGCCGGTGCCCTTGCCTCGCGTGGTGGCGCAGCGCGGTCCATCCACTTGCGTGAACGAGACTTGCGCGAATGACTCCCATGTCAGAATGAGGGTCGCGCCGAAGAGGCAGAGCATGGCCCGCAGGGCGAGCCACGAGCTTGCAGCTCGTAGGGAGTGGCTTCTGCGCGACTCAGCATTCGAAGAGCCATCTTCATCCATGCGATTTCTGATCATCCCGCGATCCTCACCGAGCCTGTTCCAACGCCCTGGGGGCCCAGAGGGCGATTGCGAACGTGCAGCCGTACGCGCCTGGCAGCGTGCCAAACAGAGAGCCGGTCCCGCGTGCCCCGAACCGTCTTGGCCGAGATGCGGCGCCCTTCGAGGAACCGCAGGCCTGATCGCTCCCTCGTTGCGCTGCCATCGATCTCGGCGGGGAAATCCAGTGGCTATCGATTGACAATTCCGCTCTATCAGCTAAAAATTCCCAACTATCTGGATTAAAAGAGAAATTTCGGACTCGCTCGCGAGTCTGTCGCGCACCTTTCCGGTTCTGATCGTAGTAGGGCCGCGTCAGGTAGGGAAGACGTCGCTCCTGGAACGCTCCTTCCCGGAGCTGGATCTCGTATCGCTCGACGTTCAGGCCCACGCGGAGATGGCGGAGACCCGGCCAGAGGCGTTCCTGTCCGCGCATTCCCCGCCTGTCATCCTCGACGAGGTGCAGTACGCGCCGGAGCTCTTCCGCCACCTCAAGACGATGGTCGATCAGAGGCGCGGCGAGAACGGTCTCTTCCTGCTGACAGGCTCGCAGAGCTTCCCACTCATGGAGTCGGTTTCCGACAGCTTGGCCGGCCGGGCGGCAGTGATTCCTTTTCTCGGGCTTTCTGGCGCGGAGTGGAGGGCCGCCTGGCCGGACGTGCCCTGGTCCGAATTCCTCTTCACCGGAGGCTATCCGGGACTCTGGGGCGATCCCGCTGTGCGGCCTGATCGAAACCGCTGGTACCAGGGCTACGTGGCCACGTACTTGGAGCGCGATGTGCGAACCTTGCTGCGGGTCTCGAGTCTGCGCGACTTCGAACGATTCTTGCGCGCGTGCGCTTCACGAACCGGCCAGCTCCTCAACATGGCCGAACTCGGCCGTGACGTGGGCGTGTCCGCCACCACCGCGCGTGAGTGGATCAACGTGCTTCAGGCCTCGAATCTGATCCTGCTCCTCGAGCCTTACCACCGCTCGCTGGGCAAGCGACTGGTCAAGTCTCCCAAGCTCTATTTCACCGACGTGGGCCTCTGTGCCTATCTGCTGGGATTCGCATCCGCTGAAGCACTCTGGCAGGCCCCTTCTGCAGGAGCGCTCTTCGAGACGTACGTGATTGGCCAATGGGTGCGCTGGAGGGACTGGCACTGCCCGTCGGCTTCGCTCTGGTTCTGGCAGGATCGCAGCGGCGCCGAGGTGGATCTCGTCGTCGAGCACAATGCCAAGCTCTTCATGATCGAGTGCAAGCTTGCGAGCCGACCTTCGCGAGGTGAACCGCGCGGCATCGCCAAGATGCGCGAGCTCTATGGAAGCTCCGCGAGCCGAGCATGGATCGCCTGTACGACCGAGCAGCCTCATGAGCTTGCGCCGGGACTCGAAGCCCGAAGCGGTTGGGTCACCTGGCCGCTCGAGCCCTGAGTTCTCGCCCCGCACCCTGCGGACGATGCGTGGTGCTGCGACTTTGGGCTCCAGTCGAGTTTCGAGAACGGCAGGGGATCGGCAATACTCCCCAGGATGAAGACCAGGACGCTGCGGATTGCGACGACGCTGACCGGAGCGCTGTTGGCGACCTCGTTCGGGGACCACGGGGACGAGGGCGCCCGTGGTGTCGGCACCTCGGCGCGTCCGCCATCGACCGCAACAGAGGGGACGTGCGCCGCGGCGGCGTTCCTCCGGGAGCTGGGTCTCGATCATCTGATGGTGGGTGCATCGATGAGCGACGCGAGTGCCGCGCAGGCTCCGTTTCAGGCGCGCTATCTGTATCTCGCCGGCGGACTCTTCGACGGCGCAGCGCCCTGCGCGAGCTGCGCCGTCGATTGCAGCGCGCAGGGCCGTCGCTGCGCCAACCCATCGGGCTGTCCCTGGTGGGGATGCTGGCAGTACGACCAACTTCCTCCGGGTGCCTACGCGCGCGACTTCATCGCACGGGCCCGACGCGACGCCCAGATCCCCATGATCACCTACTACGAGATCCGCCAGACGAGCGGTCTGTCTGAGGGAGCCCCCCTGGTCGCGGGGCTCCAGGAGGCCGCCCTGCTTCGCCGCTACCTCGCGGACTGGGAGTTCGTCCTCCGGCAGGTTGCGGATCAGCGCGTGCTCCTGCACATCGAGCCCGATCTCTGGGGCTATGCCCAGAAGGTCAGCTCGGACCCGCACGCGATCCCCGCCCAGGTCCGCACCTCGCACCCCATGTGTGCAGCCTTCGAGGACGACCTCGCCGGCCTCTCGCGGTGCATGATCGCCATGGTGCAGAGCCTCGCGCCCAACGCGAAGGTCGGCCTGCACGCGTCCCCTTGGGCAACCCGGACCGACGTGCTCGCAAACACCGATCCAACCCTCGACGTGGTCGCCGAAGGTCACAAGCTCGGCAGCTTCCTGCGGGAGCTCGGCGCCGAGCAGACGGACTTCGTGGTCGTCGATGCCGCGGACCGCGATGCGGCCTGGTACGAAGCGCACGGGCGTCGCGCGTGGTGGGACGCGACCAACCGATCCCTCCCGAACTTCACGCAGGCATTCCGCTGGTCGAGAGCGATCGGTGATAGCGTCGGCAAGCCCGTCCTCTGGTGGCAGATCCCCGTGGGCCACGAACGACTCGACGACACCCGCAATCGCTACCGCGACAACCGGCTCGACTACTTCTTCGATCACATGCATGAGCTCGTCGCGAGCGGGGCTGCAGGCGTCCTCTTCGGCGCCGGTGAAGGGCAGCAGACGATGCCGGAGACCGACGATGGTCACCTCATCGCGCGCGTGCAGGCCTACGGGCGCGCCCCGCAGGAGCCTTGCCCGTAGGCTCGAGCGGGAACGCACGGCAGACGCGATCCCAGAGCCCGATCGTCCGGGGCTGCGTCCCCTGTCGGACTGCGAGTTCAATCGAGGGCGGAATCGCCGTTTTGTTTCAGCGGTGTGTCGGAGGTGCCCGATTCCGGATTCTATCGATAGGTATACGTGGTCCGTTTTCGGTCGAGCTGTTCGAGAGTCTGTTCTCGGCCGTCCTCGATGGCGGTGCCGCGCACCCGCTTCGAAATGACCAGCTCGTGGGGATACAGTCCGTCAGGCTCCGTGAGTACCCGAATGCTATTGGCGAGTTCGAGACGTGTAATGGATCCCGCGGGAATCGGCTTGGTGCCGAAGGCGTTGAGTACGGACTCGATGATCTGCTGAACTTCCGCGGGATCAGCCTCCGATCGTATCTCGACTTCGACACATCGTCGGGGTCGTCCGCCACGCACGCACTCACGGAAGCCAGAGACCTCGAGTACATAGTTCATCGAGACGGTGCGGCCGGGAAACACGGGAATCGGCGTGGCCTCGGAAAACTCGTACACGCCATAAGTGTCCAGCTCGCTATCGGCCAGGTTGCCGACGATGGCATTCCACTCCTCACTGGCCATGGCATTCAGCACTGCAGGCGAGAGCAGTGATCCCAGTAGAGGCTCGATCGCATCGAGTTGGCCTGCCTCGGGCAGTATCGCCACGAGCACTTCTCGAAGCCTCTTCGTATAGTCTTCCACGTCGGCGATCGACTTGAAATCTCCGGAGCGAGTCACGATGAAGTCTGGGACGAGGCTGCCAACCTGTTCGAGCAGTGCCGTGGTTCCCGCATCGCGCTCTGCGATTCCCGAGAACTCGGGCGCGGCTACACGAATTCTCAGATCGTCTCCCTGGTCCTCCATTCGCAACGTATACGTCAACGTGATTGGACCGCCGGTGGCTCTGTTGCGCGGGCGCGAGCGTTCTCGTGTCGTCGATGCGACGATTTCCAAGCCGACCGGCCACGCGAAGCGGAACGGAACCGGTTCCGAAGCATCGGTCGCCTCCGAATCCGACTGGTCGGATTCGAAGTCCGCGGAGTCGTCGGCGCGAGGCGCCTGCATCACCGCTGGATCTGCTTGCCCAGCGTCTGCAGAGCCCGCGCGGGGAGCTGGCTCGCCCGATGGCTCGCCTGGCGCGACACAGCCCGATACGAGCAAGAAGCAACCTGCTGCTGCACTCACCAGAGGCAAGACTCGTGGCCACATGTCTTCGCTTCCCCCTCTTGCGGAAACTCCCGCGGCAGGTACTTCGAACTGAGACCTCGGGTTTTCCGGCGAGCATATCATGGAATCCCGCCCAGCCCCCCAGCCATTGGAGTCCATGCGTCATGACTCGCGCACTGCGAGGTATAATGGGGCACCCTAGCGGATGCAGAGCGGTGTTTCCTCGTGAGTCTCCTCTCTCATGAGTCCCCTCTGACAGGGTTCTCGAGTGAGGTGGAGGATTCGAGCGCAGCATGCAGCAACGGTGAGCTTTGGGAGAGCAGTCATGAGAACGTTGATCTGGGCCCTCGTGTCACTCCTCACGTGCTCTGGCCACACCGGCACGGATTATGAGGGGCCGCGATGGCAGGCCGAGGTGACCGAGGACGCCTGTTGGGTCTTCTTGGAGCTGCCGAACCGGTTCCGCGAGGATCCGGAAGACGCCGCTGGAATCAAGTTCTGGATCTTGCAACCGGACTCGCACATCCTGCTACCGTTTCGAGGCAGGCCGGACATCCGATCCAACGAGCTCGCGGTGAGGCTGGAGGTGCTTCTTCCCATACAGGAGCAGGCCCAATTTGCCACGTGTACGGCCTCGATCGCGAGCCCCGCGGGTCCCATCGAACTTCCGAAGGATCCGGACGCCTATCCCGAGATTCCCAGATTCCTCGAGTCCGGAGCGGTCGCCGAGACCCTGTGGACGAGAGCGAGGAACGGAGAGGCGCTCGAGCTCACCGTGACTCCGAGCTCGGGCCCCAGCATCGAGCGCACCCTGAGCGGCCGCATGGTTCGGGAGGTCGCGGCCATGTTCGACGCCTGTGTCGAATTCAAGGCGAAGTCTGCGGGGCGGTGAGCGAAGGCAGGGGCATGTCGGGCGGGTTCGAAACGGTGCCGATCTGAAGATCTGTTCGTAGATCTGGGGAGGGATCCGTGGACGCTTCCATCTTCACCGAGCGACTGGAGCTCAAACCGATGTCCGTGGGCTTCATCGAGGCCTCATTGAGCGGCGACCTCGATCGGGCCTGCGCGCTGCTGGGCGCCGAGATCCCCTGCGAATGGCCAGACATCCCTGAGATTCTCAGCCTGCGTCGAGCACAGCTCCTCGAGTATCCAGGTCTCGAGCGTTGGCTCCTGCGCGCGATGTGCGAACGGACGCAAGGTCGCTTCATCGGGCACATCGGCTTTCATTCCGGTCCATGCCATGAGGACGTCGAAGCACACCTGCCTGGCGCGATCGAGTTTGGCTATACAGTCTTCGGGGCCCATCGACGGCGCGGCTATGCTCGAGAAGCTGAACTCCTTGGTATGCCAGCGGGACGCGCAGGGGAGAGGAAGCCCCTGTCGCGCGGAATCCTAGCCCTCACCCGTCAGAAAGCGTTCCAACAGGCTCAACAGGTGTGCTGGGCGAATGGGTTTGGTCGCAAAGTGGTCGCAGCCCGCGTTCAGACAGCGCTCGCGGTCTTCGGAGAGCGCGTGGGCCGTGAGTGCGATGATCGGAACACCGATCCCCAGAGCCCGAATCTCGCGCGTTGCATCGTAGCCGTCGAGAACGGGCATCTGCATGTCCATCAGGATGACGTCAAAGGGCTGGGACCTTCGCACGGCTTCTCGTGTTCGCTCGACGGCTTCGCGACCATTCAGAGCCATCTCGAGCTCGAGGCCGGCCTTCTGCACGATGGTGCCGAGGAGCCGCCGATTGTCCGCTCCATCCTCGGCCAGTAGCACGCGACCCTCGAGCCGCTGACTTCGTCTCGTCCGGGGCTCGTGGCCCACGGCGATCGATCGACGCGTATAGTCGGTCAGCGGTACGTCACGAAGCTCACCCACCGGAAGGCTCAAGCTGAAACACGTCCTCTGGCCCAATACGCTCTCGACCTGGATCGAGCCCCCGAGGAGCCGAGTGAGGTGGCTGCAGATCGCCAAGCCCAGACCGGTGCCTCCGAAGCGTCGCGTCGTAGACATGTCGGCTTGCTCGAACGGCTCGAAGAGGCGCTCGAGTGCCTCGGGATCGATGCCGATGCCCGTGTCCTCGACTCGAAACTGGAGGTTCGAGCCGTCGAGAGCGACTACGCAACCGACGGCCCCCGATTCGGTGAACTTGATCGCGTTCGCCAGCAGATTGAAGAGAATCTGCCGGATCCGGGTCGGATCGGATCGGATTTCGGTAGGGATCGGCGTTGTCGATCGCGCGTAGAGTTCGATGCCTTTGCGCTGCGCCTGCGCGGACATCAGCGTGGTGAGCTCGTCGAGCATCTCCGTGACCGAGAACGCTATCCGCTCGATGCCGAGCGCACCGGCCTCGATCTTCGAAATGTCCAAGATGTCATTGATTACCTGAAGCAGATGCTGGCCATTGCGTTTGATCGCGTCGATGGCTTCCAGCCGATCGTGCGGGATACGTGAAAGGTCTCCATCCTCCAGCAACAGATCGGCGTAGCCCAGGATCGCGGTCATGGGCGTCCGGATCTCGTGGCTCATGTTGGCCAAGAACTCGGTCTTCGCTCGGCTCGCCGCTTCCGCGCGGTGAGTGGTCTCCAGCAGGCAGACCTCCATTTTTCTGCGTTTCCGAAGTTCGGCATTCAGTGCCTGGATTCGCTGTGTGAGGGACGAGAGCTGAGCCGTGGAGCTGTCGGTCTGGATCGCCCGAAGCACCACCACTGCGGCGCCTCGTTCGCTGGCGGGTCGCAGCAACGCCCCCCGAAAGGGCATGTGTATGCTCTTGGACTTGCCACCTCTCAGGCTCAAGGGAATGGGAGCACGCGAACGGGAGCAGGCTCGCAGCGCCGCCTCGAGCGAATCCGGGGCGACGTCGACGATCTCACAGAGGTTGCGTCCGGTAGCCGACGGCTCTGCGCGGAGTTGCCGAAGCATGGGGCGGTTGAGGGCGAGTACGGTGCCCGCTCGATCGAGGATCAGAACCGGAGCGCAGCTCAGCTCAATGAGTTGTCTGAAGTCTTCGGAAAACACGGGTCACCTACGTCCCGGAAATATTCCTGACCGGTTGGATTTTCATCCGGATCCTCGACCGTGAGATGTACCAAGACCCTGCAGCCCGCATCTCCGGCCGCGATCGTCTCCGCGAGCTCTACGCGCGCGTAACCCAGGTTCTGGGCCGCGATGCTCCCGAACACATTCGAGGTCATCATGCACATCGAGCGCCGGCCGATCACACTGTCCCCGAAGGGACAGGCACGGTTTCCGAAGACGATCAGATCCTCGCTCTGCCGGATGAGATGGAAGTCCCCCCGGATGCGACGCTTGATGTCGAGCAGGACGTCGGGGATCTGATCCCGGTTCAGCCGTTCGGTGCGCAGGGCGAGCCGGTACTCGCGGTCGAGTTTTTCGCCGATCGTGCGGCCGACGACGCTGATGTATCCCGACGCCTCCTCGAGTCCCACGACGTCCTCGAGTGTTCCCGCCAGTTCGCGCAGCAACCGCCGCAGAAAGACATCGCGGTCGAGGTCTACCTCCAGCTCGGAGACGGTGGTCTCTTGCTCCGATGTTCCCATGACGCTCCATCGAGGCCGCGCCGCGAGGTACGCGGGTTGGTTCCGTTTTCGGCGAGCCAGTCTCGAAACTTGCGCGTCGGGTTCTCCTGTCCTGTCGGAGCCCGCACTCCCGCGCGCTCCGCGTTCTGGGTGGCTCTCGAAGTAGCGAGCTTGGATCTTTCGGGGGACAAGCTCGAATCTGAGCTGCTAGGCTTCTCTAGTCAGGGGGGGGTGAACATGAACCGCGTGGCGATCCTGATCGGGGTCAAGAACGCCGGGCAGTTGCCCGAACTGCCGGCGGCCTGGGCCGGTGTCGAGCAGATGGCGGCCTGGGCTTCCGACCAAGGGCTGCCACCCGACTGTGTGCTCAAGATTACCGACCAGCGCGAGCCGGTGACGGCCAAGCGGTTGAGTACGGAAGTCCGTCGGATCGTAGAGCGTCATACGGTAGATCAGCTTCTGATCTACTTCTCTGGACATGGGATCAACAACGGGCGGCGCGAGTACTGGCTGCTCTCGGATGCCATCGTCGATCCCAATGAGGCCGTGAACGTCACCGCGAGCGAGGATCTGGCGCGTTACTGCGGGATCGGCCATGTCGTGATCGTGTCGGATGCCTGCCGTACCGCGGCCGTGGGCATTCAAGCGCAGGGGACGACGGGAAGCGTGCTCTTCCCAAACCTGGGCGCAGACGGGCCCGAGAAACCCGTAGACCTCTTTTTCGCGACCTCGCTCGGTCATCCGGCGCTCGAGGTGGCGAACGTGCAGGATTCGGCCGGGAGCTACGTGGCCATGTACACGACGACCTTGGTCGAGGTGCTCCGAGGAGAGCATCCCGAGGTCGCCGTGGAGGATCCGGAGCTGCACAGCGATGTGATCCGCCCTTGGCCGCTCAAGGATTTCTTGGAGCGCGAGGTTCCGGTGCGGGTCTATCAGGCCACACACCGGAGCCAACAGCCCGATGCACGCATTACCTCGCGTCCCAGCACGTGGCTGTCCAAGGTGCAGGTCCACGCTGCCGGGACCGCTGAATCTCCGGCAAGATCGAGCCCCCCTCCGCGCCTGCGAGTCGCCACCGCGAGGGCGATCCAGAACATCGCCGAGGCGCCCGAGCTGCTCGGGATGGACGACGGGGTAGGCGAGGCCGACTTCGTTTCTGAAGTTGCGTTGAACCGAGACATCCCGGAAGAGCTGGCCTTCGCAGAGACCGCAGCTGCCGCGACGCGGAGCTTTGGGCCGACGCACTTCGAGACGATGTGTGGCTTCAAGGTTTCCGGAGCCTCGGTGGTCCGAGCGTGTGTCTTCGGCGCGCGCCACGAACCCGAGGGGAGCGCTGCGGTTCGCGTGTTCCCAGTGGCCCGTGCGCACAATACGCTGCTCTTCTTCGACAACGGGCTCTGCGCACTGCTCCCCGCTGTGAGCGAGTTCGTGACGGCCCTGGTGTTCGACCGCAACGAGCTCGTGAGCGTGGAGTATGCACCGTCGGACAACTCCGGACGCTGGCCGGGATACCAGGAGCGCAGGCCGCGAATCCGGCAGCTTCGCGCCATCGTCGCCGCGGCTTCGCGCGTCGGAGAGTTTCGACTGGACGAAGAACAAGAGGCCGATCGAATCGCCGAGCAGATGCAGTTCGAGAAGACCCAAGATCCCTCGTTGGCCCTTTATGCGGCCTACGCCTACCGAGATCAGGGTCGGACGGAGCGAATCAGGCGAATGGCCGACTACCAGAGATCCGATCTCGGCATGGTCTTCTTCGACATCGGATTGCTTGCGCGCTGGTCGGACGGACGGACCCCTCCGGAGGAACTCTTCCCGTGCGTACCGCTGCTCTCTCAAGGATGGGCGCTGCTTCCGGCGCACGACGTGCGCTACTCCGGCCCTCTCGCGAGCCTACAACGCCACGCACAGCTGGATTCGCTCTGGACGCTCTATGATGCCCAGGGCGGTGCCCTGCTCGAAGAAGCCTTGCAACAGGGAGGAACCGAACAGTGAGACAGCTGGTTTTCGTCCACGGGCGCGCACAGGAGTTCAAGGACAGCGTCGCGCTGAAGCAGGAGTGGGTCGAGGCTCTGCGTTCCGGCCTGCGTGCCTGTGGGCGCGACTTGCCGATTGCGGAAGACGACATCCGATTCCCGTACTACGGTCAAACCTTGCATGACCTCGTATCCGGCGCGGACCTCGACGACGCAGCGCGCGTGATCGTCAGGGGCGAAGACTCGGATCAGCAGCAGCAGGAGTTTGCGAGCGAGTATCTACGCGCCATTCGAGAGCGCTTCGAAATCAGCGATGCACAGGTTCGTGAAGTTGGTGGGCAGGAAGCGCTCGAGAGGGGACCGCTCAACTGGGAGTGGGTTCAGGCAGGGCTTCGCGCGCTGGACCGGTACGTTCCGGGCGCAAGCGCGGCGTCGGTCGCGGTCGCGACCAACGATGTCTACAAGTATCTCACCAATGCAGGACTCCAGAACGTGATCGACCACGGAGTGCGCAGCGCGTTCGCGGACGACCGCGAGAGCGTCGTCGTCAGCCACTCACTCGGAACGGTCGTCGCGTACAACGTGCTTCAGCGTGAGGGGCGCGAGCGTGCCTGGCGCATTCCGCTGCTCGTCACCCTCGGCTCTCCGCTCGGCGTACAGGTGATCAAACAGCGACTGAGCCCCGTGTCGAGTCCCCACTGCGTTGGGGAGTGGTTCAATGCGCTGGACCCGCGCGATGTCGTCGCCCTGTATCCGCTCGACTCGCATCACTTTCCCGTTTCCCCGTCCGTCGAGAACAAGACCGACGTGGACAACCCGACGCCGAATCGTCACGGCATCTCCGGATATCTCAGCGACCCGGAGGTAGCCCGTCGCATCCACGAGGCGCTCACGAAGCCGTAGCTCGTCGTGCTAGGCTAGGTGGCAGCAACCGGATCCGTGCCGGGGATCGCGCTTGCGTGATCGTATCCGCGGAGCCTCGCCATGAAAGTCCTTCGCATCGCGCACGTTCAACTCGCCATGCCCCCGGGTCAGGAGGAGCGCGCCCGCGCCTTCTACACCGGAGCTCTGGGAATCCCTGAAGTCGACCGGCCGGGGAAGCTGATGCGTCGCGGCGGAGTGTGGTTCGAGAGCGGGACACTCAAGGTCCACCTGGCGACAGACCCGACCTTTCATCCCTCGCAGCGTGCCCATCCCGCGCTCGAGGTCACCGGCCTGCTCGAGCTCACGCAGCAGATCCGGGAACACGGCTATACCGTCATCGAAGACGAGCCGATCGCAGGCGTCCTGCGCGCCTACGCCTACGACCCGTTCGGCAATCGGATCGAGCTGATCGAGGAATGCGCCTAGGCGAACCGAGACCGCTGAGCTCATTCGGATACCTGAAGCAAGCCACGGAAGTTTCTTCAGCGGACCCATGGGCATGTGAAAGGACTCACACCCGTGGCAGCAGTCCCGAGCTAGCGTGTCGGGCGCAGACCCCTCGGTAGAGATCTCGCTCCATCGCGCAGTTCGAAGTCTTCCGGAGAGCCACGGGCATGCGACGAGATTCCCATGACCACGATGGTGAGATGCGCCTGGTCGGCCGCACCCTCGAGCTCGAGTCCCTCGAGCGTGAGCTCTCGGTAGCCCGCCGTGGCGAAGGCCGGATCGTGTTCGTGGTCGGGGAGGCCGGTATCGGAAAGAGCCGGCTCGTCGTGGAGTTCGCGCGCGCCGCCAAAAGGCGTGGAGCCTGGCTCGCTTGGGCGCAGTGCCACGAATACGGTGCGCCACCCTACTGGCCCATCGTGCAGGCCCTGAACGTGCTGCGGGCAGTCACCCACTTCGAGGAGGACGACGCGCTCGCTCATGTCTTGCGCAGCCTCGAGATGCAGGCGAACCGCGAAGAGATCGACTCGGGTACCGCAGGGGACCGTTTCGGGCTGTTCGCACAGGTGCGCGTTGCGCTCGGTGAGTTGGCAAGCAAGTGTCCGGTCGCCCTCGCGCTGGTGCTCGAAGATGTTCACTGGGCAGACCTGGACTCGCTGGCGTTCCTCGAGTTTCTCGTACCCGAACTGCACACCCTCCGGATTCTGATCGTGTGCACATTGCGAGACGACGGCTTGCATGCGCGACAGCATGGGCGACCGATTGCGAAGCGCCTGCTTCAGCGTGGTCGCGTCCTGTCCCTCCAGGGCCTTCGAACTCGGCCGTTGGCCAGGCTGATCGAGGATCATCTCGGAAGCCCACCCGCCCCACAGCTGGTCCAGCAGATCCATCAGGCGACGGGCGGCCACCCGTTCTACGCGCTGGAGATCGCGCACGCCATCTCCAGTGCACCACACAAGCCGATCCGTGCAACCGATCGAGTCGAAGAGCTGCTGCGGCGCCGGCTCTCGCTGCTGTCACCACCGGCTCGGCGCGCACTCGACCACGCGGCCGCGCTGGGCTGCGAGTTCCAGCTTTCCACGCTCGCTCGCGTGCTCGACACGCGCGCCGCCGAGCTTTGCGGCGTGCTGTCGGAGGCAGAAGCGATCGGTCTGATCCACCTGGTCCCCGGTTCACTCCACCGGTACACGTTCATCCACGCGCTCATGCGGGATGCGCTCTATGACTCGCTCCGTCCAGAGGAGCGAGGCCGAATCCATGCGGCCATCACGGTGGTACTCGAGGCAGTCGCGGGCGCTTCCGACGACCGGCTTCCGGCGCTGGCCTACCACGCATTCGAAGCTGCACGACTCGGGGATTCCGCGCCGGCGGTACGCTACGCGCGTCTGGCCGGCGCGCGAGCACTCGGCGTACTGGCATTCGACGAGGCGGTCTCTCACTTCCAGAAGGGATTGGCAGCTCTGGAGCGGTTTGCCGATCCACGCGAGAGCCTTCTCATGTGGATGGGGCTTGGTAGCGCGCTTCGGGGAACCGGACAGCCCGTGCCCGCCGAGCGGGCCCTGCGCGAGGCGGTTCGCCGAGGGCGGGATCTGGATGCGTCGGTTTTCGGTGAAGCCGTGCTCTGCTTCGCTTCGCTGCGCCGAGAGATCGGGACACTGGACGTGGAGACCAACACTCTCCTCGAGCAAGCGGTGGATCGACTGGGCTCTGCCGAACCCAGTTCGCTGCGGGCGCGATTGATGGCGAGCTTGGCCGCTGGCTTGCATTTGCAGCCCGGAGCGGATGAGCACCGAGTCCAGCTATGCAACGAGGCCGTCGACATGGCGCGGCAGCTGGACGATCGGCGCACACTTTCGTTCGTGTTGGCGAGGAGTGTCTTTGGCCTCCTGGGGCCCGACCACCTCGAGCAACGCATCGCACTCACCGATGAGATCCTGCGGATCGCGCTTCCCGGACGTGCGAACGAGCTCGAGGCGTGGATGACCCGCGCGGATGCGATGGCCGAGTCTGGCGATCGCTCCGAGCTGGATCGAGCGCTCGCCGTGGTCCAACAGGGCATCTCGCGCATTCCGCTGCCGGTCTTTCTCTGGACGGCGATGGGTGCGAAGGCGGCCCTCGCACTCGTCGAAGGAAGATTCGAGGAGGCGGAGAAGCTTGCAAACGAGGCTCTTTCGCTGGGCAGACGGGTGCAGGCCCAGAGCGCTGGCCTCCACTACGTGCAAGTCCTGCTTCAGCTCCGCGGGTGGCAGAACCGCCTGGCTGAAGTTGCGCCACTCGTGGAGTCGAGTGCGGACGAGACCCGCATCGTCCCGGCGTGGCGAGCCGCTCTGGCAGCTCTCTACTGCTCCATGGGCCGCGAGCTCGAGGCCACCCGAGAGTTCGCCGCGCTTGCGGCGGACGATTTTGCCTCGCTCCCTCGCGATACGACATGGCTCACCGGGATGATCCTCCTAGCAGATGTCTGCGTTCATCTGGGCGACCGAAACCGCGCCGAGCTCTTGTATTCAAAGCTCCATCCGTACGCGGGCCGCATCGCGGTCGCCAGCCCGCTGGTGGTCCTCGTGGGGCCGGTCGATCTGCGTCTGGGAATGCTCGCGGTCACGCTCGACAGGTACGCGGACGCCGAGATGCACTATGCGGATGCGCTCGTGCTCAGCGATCGCATGCGGGCGCTTCCTTGGAGGGCTCACACCCTGTATCTCGTCGCCCAACTCCGTCGCGCGACAGGGGCGCCAGGCGAGGCGCGAAGCCTACTCGAGCAGGCGGGGTCCGTTGCGTCGAGCCTGGGCATGGATCTCGTCGCGGAGTGGATCCGTCGAGATCGAGTCGTTTCCCAGGAGCTTTCCCGCTCGGAGCTACACTCGCCCACGAGAGGGGATACCGCGTCCTGGCCCGGCAAGGAACACGCAGAGAGCCCAACCGGCATTCCCGCGCGCTGCGGTGTGTTTCGTAAAGAGGGCGCGATGTGGATTCTCCGACTCGAAGAGAAAACCGTGCATCTTCCACACATGCGCGGGCTCGGCCACTTGGCGCGCTTGATCGCGTACGCTCCGAGTGAGCTGCACGTCTGCGATCTCGTTGGAGACGTGTTCTCGGCCCGGCGCGAACCCGATACCGTCGCGACGATACTCGGCGACACCGGCCCGGTGATCGACAGCGAATCCCGGAGTGCTTACCAGTCGCGCGTTCGCGATATCCGAGACGAACTGGAAGAAGCAAAAGCCTTCAACGATTCGGCCCGTGCCGAGCGACTCGAGAGCGAACTCGATTTCATTGCCCGAGAGCTGTCCCGGGCGACGGGATTGGCAGGACGCCCGAGGCGCCACGGCGCAGCACAGGAGCGCGCGCGGCTGTCGGTCACTCGCGCGATCAAATACGCCATCAAGAAGATCGCTGCGCACCACTGCGATCTCGCCGATCACCTCGACCAATCCATTCGTACCGGCGCGTTCTGCAGCTACTCCCCGCCGAGCCGCGACATCATCCACTGGACTTTCTAGCGGGGTCTTCAGCCAGGAAGACTCTCGTTGCCGTATCACGCAGCGCATCTCGCGCGAGCGCGACTGCGTTGTCGTTTCTGGCCCCTCTCGGCATGTGGACGTGCCTGCGCATCTGTGGCTTGGAACAGTGTTCAACAGGTTGTCACGCCTATGGATTGAGGTCGACGATCGACACATGGTCCACCAACCCGGCAACGCGCTGCGGAGAATCCAGGCCCGGGCAGCGGACGGTCGATTGGGGAGTCCCATGGCCCCTCGGGTCGACCTGGACAACGACACCCATTCTGCTGCTCTGCGATCCAGAGCAGCATCCGACCGAAGGAGGAAATGCATCGTGAAAGAACGACTGAGGCTCCTGATCGGCGGGGCGACGCTGGCTCTGACTGCGTTGCTCTCCTTTGAGGCAAGTGCGGGGCCAGTGGTGGTGGGCAGCGTCCATCCCGACACCCAGAAGATCACGATCTTCGAGGATCTTCTGGTCAAGAAGTTCCTGGACGGCACGCCGATCACGACCATCTATGGACGATTCGAGCCCCGCACGCGCGAATTCGTGATGATTCGATCCGGTAGAACCGGCGCCGGCGGCTGCCAAACGGACGCCTTCCGACTGCTCAGAGTGTCTGGAAACAGACTCGTGATCGCCGATCGTCAGCTGCCACGCGTCGCTTGGGACGGAATCGGAACAGTCCCAACGCTTCGACGTTGTCTGTCTGTGCAGTGCAGCGGGATGTGTGAGGCGCTCGGCGATCCGAACACACCGGAAGATCTCGAGGACTTCTTCTGTCTGTGCTCGAGTAACAGTGGTCCCTGCGTAGCTGTCGGCGATCTCGCGCACAGATCCGAGGACATCGTCTGGCAAGGACCCGACGGGGGAGATCCAGGCGGGGGACGTTGAGCCGCTGCTCACTGAGGAGCAGCGTAGCGAACCAACGCATCGAGAATACACACAGCTCAGCAAGATCGAGCGGTCCCTCGCTCTTCGCGACACTCGACCTCACTCGGACCCGTAGCATGCCGGTGGGCTCCTATTGTTGGAGCTCACCGGCATCCGTTCGGGGGATCGACCTCACGCGAGGGGCGGACGAAGCGGGTGACATGCGAGCCGTTCGGCTTTTGCTCTAGCCTCGCGCTCAGGGGGCGGCGCTGGCGTGCGGATCGCGCCGGGAGTCGTAGCGCATGGCGACGTTGCACCTCTCGTATGCGGCCCCGTACCGCTCCATCACCTGGTGGTCGTGGACGAATCCGTTCCGTTCGTAGAGGTGGATCGCGGCGGCGCTCTTCTGGTTGGTGAGCAGGAACAGGCAGCGCGCGCCGAGGTGGTTCGCCCGCTCGATCAGCGCGCGGATCAGCCGCTCGCCCGCCTTGCGACCGCGCGCCTGTCGCAACACGCCCATCTTGGAGAGCTCGTAGACGCCCTGGCCGTGGTCGAGCAGCGCACCTACACCGATGATGCCCAGCAGACGCGAGCGCGCGAATAGGATGCAGCCGCCTTTGCGGAGGATCTGTCCCTCCGGATCGTTCATCAGCGCCAGATCGCTGGGCTCGACTCGGTACATCTCGCGGATCCACTCGTGGTTGATGTCGTAGAAGTGGGAAGCCATCCCGGGGCCGTACTCCACGAGCTCGATCTCGTTCTCGAGCGCAAGGTACTGCATTACCCGGTCGAACAGAGTCACCTCTGCGAGCGCCCGCTCGAGTCTATCGAGCTGATCCAGGAAGTCGGCGCCCGCTCGCGCGCACAGGTCACGCGCGGCGGCCTCGACCGCCGGGTAGAGGACACTTCGCATCCGGGCCGCGACCTCGCGGCCCGCGGGAGAGAGGTCGAGGCTCCGCAGCCGGGAGTCCGCCCCACCGGAGCGCTGTTCCAGCCATCCGCGCTCCTCGAGAAGCGCGGCGACCCTCGTCACTGCGGGCTGCGAGACCCCGATGATCTGCGAGGCCTCCACCACTCCCACTGGACCGTAGCGATCCAGACAGGCGATCAGCGGGAACTGACCGCGCAGCCGGTGGCGTCCATGACCCGGGCCGCGTCGGCTTGGAGCCGCTCGGCCAGGCGCTTCAGCCGACTCCCCAGCGCCAGCGCCCCCATCTCCTTCAGGACGTCGCGACCTTCGGAAGTCGGTGGATCCGCAGTGGCCATGATCAGTTATATAATAGGTTAACTCGAGCGGAGTCCATACGAGTATGCGCATCGCGGGTTCGCTCGACCGGTGAGTGCCATCCCGGCAGCATCCTCGGGTCAGTGCGCTCTGCGACCGCCGCTCGCCCGCGGCAAGGGAGGCGCGTAGTTCGGCCATCGTGAACACCTGGATCGGGGATCGTGAACCTCGTCGAGCGTCGAGCGAGCGGCGAATGAGCGTCTCGGCTGGCCTGGCAAACGCTGGCCGAGCGTGCCAGCATGCCCCCCATGCGCAATCGAACCGCTCGATCCCGGTCATCCAAACTCTCCC
>QJZC01000018.1 GCA_003247575.1 Pseudomonadota bacterium | reverse complement strand
GTCACGACCGTGACCGTCCTCACCTAGGCCGACGACGAGTTACGAACGCTGGCGGCAGAGCTGGAGCGCGCTTGCGGCTGTGGCGGCGCGATCAAGGAAGGAAGCATCGAAATCCAAGGCGACCACGCTGACCGCCTGGTCCTAGCACTGCGCGAGCGGGGCTGGAATGCCCTACGCGCCGGCGGCTAGCTGGTGCTGGCAACTGGCAAGCGCGGCGCGCTCTGTCTTGCGCTGCTCTCGTGCGTGGTCGCCTGCGCACCGATCGGCCCCCTTCCCGGAGGACGGCTGCGGGGCGAGGTCACGCGTCCACCGACGAGCTGGGACATGCTACGTCCCTACGGAACACTTCAGCTCGAGACGCGGCCGAACGCTCCCTACTCCGTGAACGTCTGGGGAACGACGCTCGACAACGAGTTCTACGTAGCGTGCCGCCCGACCTCGCGCTGGCTTCCATTCGTGCGTAAAACTCCACGTGTGCGCCTGCGGATCCATGGCGTCCTCTACGAACTGCGCGCGATCCAGAGCACGGACCCGATCTTGCTCGACCGCTACTTCGCGGCGCTGCTGGACGACTATGCGTGGTCCCCCACCGATGAGGATCGCGCCGAGGCGGTGCTCCTCAAGCTGGTTCGTCCATGAAGGTCGGGCGCGTGTCAGTCCAACTCCTAGCTAGGCTTCAGGTATGCCCCCAGCGTCTCTCGAAGCGCCTTGCGAGAGATCGGCTTCGGAATGTAGTCGCTGCATCCGACAGAGATGCAGCGCTCTCGATCACGATCCATGGCGTGCGCAGTCACAGCGATGATCGGAGTACAAACCCCTGCGCGTCGCAGCCTGCGCGTGGCTTCGTACCCGTCGAGCTCGGGCATCTGCATGTCCATCAGGATCAAATCGTATGGCTCTTCCCGCTCCGAGAGCTCGAGCACCCGCGCCACCGCCAGTGCGCCGTTCTCGACCAGAGTGACCTGTGCGCCTTCCGCTCGGAGCATCGCGCGGATCAGGCGTTGATTGTCGAGTCCGTCCTCGGCGACGAGGATGCGCGTCCCTTGCATGCAGTGACGGGACGAGGTCGCGCTCTCCTTCGTCCCGCCGGTGGCGTTGCAAAGATCCGAACCCGGGGGAGCCGGTGTTTCCGGAAGCTCGGGAATTCGCAGCTCGAATCGATTGCCGGCGGACGGCAGCATCTGCGCTTCCAGTGAGCCACCGAGTAGCTCGGCCAGCTGCCGTGCGAGCGCGAGACCGAGGCCACGCTCTTCGTCCGCCGGCGGGCTACGCCGATGTCCCTTCTGTAGCGGCGCAAAGATGTGATCCAACTGAGACTGCGCCAGCGGCGCCCCCGCGTCCACGATCGAAAAGCATAGCCCTCCTCCCTCGGCGGCTGCCGCTCCGCGCAGCTCGATCGTGCCGCCTTGGCTGCGCTGCATGGCACTCGTGAGCAGGAGATCGAATATCTGCTCCAGGCGCACGGCGTCTGTCGTGAAATACTGGGGAACGCCGACGTCGAGGCTTGCATCCAGCAACAGCCCCTTCTCGTCCGCCGCCGCGCAGTGGCGGGCAGCGGCCCGCGTCACGACGTCGCCGACCTCGCACGGCCGCACGGTCAGCGAAACCCGCGAGCTCTCGAGCTGCGAGAGATCGACCAGGTCGTTCAGGAGCGCCAGCAGCCGCTCGCCGTTCCGGTGCACCGCGGAGATCGCCTGCTTTGCCGCACCGCTGCTCGCCTCGGCGGAGAGCTCGTCGTGCAACTGCTCGGTGAAGCCCATGATCGCATTCATCGGAGTACGAATCTCGTGGCTCAGATTCGCGAGAAAGGCGGACTTGAGACGGGACGCCTCGAGCGCACCATCGCGTGCTCGCGCGAGCTCGCTCTGCAGGTAGTGTTGAGACTTCGCGGCAAGCGCGCCAAACAAACCCATCGCCAAGCCGACCAGGGCCGCCTGGGGCTGAGACATCATGTTGTCGAATGGAGCAAAGGCGTACACCAGCGGGTATACAGCTGCGATCTGTACGCCAAGCAACAGCGCAGTGATTGGACGTACGGGACTGAGTGCTGGAGTCACCAACGGAATGAAGAACCCGAACTGTCGGTATGGGTTGATGCCGGCCTGTGAGGGCCAGGCAGCGAAGAGTGCGGACATGCTCAGCGTGGTCGCCGTGACATAGGCCAGGACTTCAGAATGGCGTTCGCCTCGGCCGCTCCGCAGGAGCCACCACGTCGTCCCATAGACCACGAACTGTACGCCGCAGTAGAGACTGGCTCGGACCGGATCTTCCCGACCACTCGCAACCTGTACGATCCAAAGCAGCAGGAGGAGCACACACATCAGAACGCTGGTGATGCGTGAACCCTGAATCAGGAACCGGCGAACCTCCGGGGGCGTCTCGTCCGCGCACGAGAACCACGTGCGGATCCGGAATCTCGAGATGGCCTGGATTAGCGACTGCCCAGGGCTGCTCATCGATGACTCTATCGGTAGAGCGCGATCTCACCTGCACCCTCCGAGCTCCTGCGACTCGCCAGCTGCCACGGAGCAAGATCGCCCCGCGGCGAGTGCAGCCGGGAGGCAGTGCGTGCGCTGTTCGAGCTCGATGCCCCACACCGAACCTGCGCCCACAGCAGAGGCTCCAAACACGTTCCGTCGTTGCGGGATGCCGCGAGCTCACTCGCGTCAGCCTCACTACGCTAGCAACGCCCTTCGCTGGTGGGACCCGAAGTCGGGCTCGCGTCGGCCACTGCCGTCCCGCGCGTAGCACGCCGCAGGAGTCCTTGCAGCCGCCCCAGCTCTCTCAGCTCGAGCGGCGAGAAGGTGGCGACCGCGCCCGAGTGCATCAGCTCGCGCCGCCATTGATCATCGCGCCGGCGGGAGGTTGCCAGGATGCGCACGTCTGCATCGAGCCTCAAGAGCCGGCGGATCACCTCCGTACTTGCGATTCCCGGCAGTGAGTCACTCAGGATCACACAGGCGAACGGACACTGCTCGTAGAGCTCGATGCCGACGTGCCCATCGGGCGCCTCGCTCACGTCGAGTGGGTCCGACATCCTACAGAGCTCCCGCCGTATGCCCGCTCGCTCGTCGGGCGAGTCATGGATGATCAGCACCCTCAGCGGGAGCGGACTCACGCGAGTTTGGGGTACAGCTCGCTCTTCCTCCCCACTTGCGTGCTCCCACAGAGGGTCGGCTAAGTCTGCGTGCGGCTCGCTAGAGGGTCCCACCTCGGCCTCGATGACCTTGGAATCCAGCCTTTTGAATGCCGCAGTCTGACCTTCGGCAGCGGGGAGATCGAAGCAGAACGTGGTCCCGCGGCGAGTCGTCGGATCCAGACGAATCTGCCCCCCGAGCCGCTCGACGATGCGCTTGCAGCTCGCGAGTCCGATTCCCGAGCCCCGGCCATCGTCGGGCTCGGCTCCACGGGAGAACAGATCGAAGACCGTCGCCTGCACGCCCTCGGGAATTCCACGGCCGTTGTCGCTGACGGTGAAGTATACGCGTGCCCCCTGCACCCGCGCATCGAGCTGGATGCGAGGCGGCGCCTCGCCAGCGAACTTGAGGGAGTTCTCGAAGAGGTTCTGGAACAGACGCACGAGCTGGACCCGCGGTCCCAGCAGCAGCGGCAGAGTGCCGACATCGAGACGCCCCCCCAGCTGATCGAATACGAGCGAGAGATTCGCAGCTGCCTCGTTCACGACCTCGTTCCCGGATATGTTGTGATTCATGGGCGACGCATGATCCATGCGCGCGAAGTCGAGCAGCCCGTGGATCGTCTGGGTGAGCCGCCGTGCGGACTCGGACGCTCGACCGAGCCAGCGCGTCGAATCCTCGTCGATACCAGAGCAAGACCTGCGCTGGACGAGCTGTAGATACTGTTCGATCTGGCGTAGTGGTGCGCTCAGATCGTGAGCTGCAGAGTATGCGAACGCTTCGAGCTCGCGGTTCGCGCGCTCGAGGACCTCCTTTTCCTGGGCCAGTCTAGCGGACAGATGCTCGAGTTCATGCTTTCCCTGTGAAAGAGACATCAGACGTTCGACCTTCGCGCGCAAGACGGGCGCGGGAGTCGTCTTTCTCACACAGTCCACACCCCCCAGTCTGAGCCCCTCCAGCTGCAGCTCCGGCTGCGGCTCGAGGCCCGTGAGAAACAGGATGGGGATCTGCTGCGTCCTCCGCGTACGCCGCATCAGGCGTGCGACCTCGAAGCCGTCCATCGAAGGCATACGCACATCCAGGACGACCAGGCCACAGTCGATCGAGCAGAGCAGACGCAGGGCCTCCTCCCCAGACCGAGCTCTCTCCACATTCCAGGGGCCATCCAGCAACAAGGCTTCCAGTGCGACGAGGCTGTCGGGATCATCGTCTACCAGCAGCACAGACAGCTCCCGGTCGACGGAACCGCTTGCCTTCGTCGCTTTCGCGTGTCCTCTCAGGGCAATGCTTGCATCCATCAAGGCTTCCTTCGCCATGGTTGATCGAAACTACGTGCTAGCAGCCGCTCGGTGCTGGCGCACCCTCGGTCAGGGCACTAGCCACCTACGCAGTGTCTCGAGCAAGCACCCCACATCGACCGGCTTCGGTAGATAGTCGTTGGCACCCTCATCGAGACAGCGCTCACGGTCCCCCTTCATCGCCTTCGCGGTCAGAGCGACTACCGGCAAGTCGCGGAAGCGCGGATTCATGCGAATCCGCCGGGTCGCTTCGAATCCATCCATCACCGGCATCATCACGTCGAGGAGCACGAGGTCAATTCGTGGATGAGACTCCAGCTTGGCCAGCGCATCCGAGCCGTTCGCAGCCGGGACGACCTCGATGCCCGTTCGCTCCAAGACCTCCGACAGGGCAAATACGTTGCGCATGTCGTCATCGACGAGTAGGACACACCGCCCGGAGAAGTCTTCTCTGCCAGTGGCGATCTCCCAGCTCGAGACATCGAGCTCGGACTTGCCATCACGATTGGCCAGCGCATCTCCGATCCCAACCCGCAGTTCCCGTCCGAGCTCAGATGCGAGCCGATCGGGCGCGCAGATCGCCCGCACGCGTGAGTGCTGGGCTACACGCGCGAGCTTCCCTATCTGATCGCGATCGAGCTCGATGCCCGTATAGAGCATGAGCACGCTCGTATCGACCTCCCCGGTGCAGATCCCCTCGATCAGCTCGAAAGCACTGCTGTCTGGAAGCCCCAGCTCGACAATGCAAGCCCCGACGCGACGCTCGGCAAGGCAAGCCTGCGCCTCGTTGGAGCTGCTGACCTCCACGACCTGGAGCTCGATCGCGAGGCGGCGCAGCAGACTCGCGATCTCCCTACGCTTCTCGTCGTCGTGCTCGACCAGCAATACACGAGGCGGTACAGCATCGAGTCGAGCCGAGACGATCCCTGGTCTTCCCGAACTTTCGTCGGATGAAGCACCGAGCACGACGTTCCCCAATCCCGGAGCTGCGGACCCGAGAGCCTCGGGCGCTGCCTCCGGTAGGTACAGAGCGAAGGTGCTGCCCACCCCGAGGCGGCTCTCGACACGGATCTCGCCCCCGAGCGCATGCGCGAGTTCGCGCGAGATCGAGAGCCCCAACCCCGCGCCCCCGTAGCACCGTGAGCTCGATCCATCGAGCTGCTTGAAGGCTTCGAAGATCTCGTCGAGCTGATCCTCAGGAACTCCACATCCGGTATCCGACACGGCAAACCCAATGGCAGCTCCCTCCGGGCATGCCTCGGGTCCGCAGACTCGCAGCGAGATGCTGCCTTCCATGGAGAACTTGAAGGCATTGCCAAGGAGATTTCGTAGGATCTGCGAAAGCCGATTCCCGTCGGTGTAGATATGCGAGACATGTTCCGAGTCTCGCTCGACGCTGAATGAGAGATTTCCCTGTGCCGCTAGCGGCGCGAAGACTCGTTCCACGTCCCGTACGACCGCCGCAACGGAGACGCTCGAGACCTCGAACGAGAGCTTGCCTGCTTCGACCTTGGCCAGATCCAGAATGTCGTCGATCAGGCGCAGGAGATCGCGTCCGGCAGCAAGGATCGTGCGCGCAAACTCGACCTGCGGCTCGGTGAGATTCCCATCTGGGTTGTCGCTCAGGAGCTGTGCAAGAATCAGACTGCTGTTCAGCGGGGTGCGGAGCTCGTGCGACATGTTGGCCAGGAACTCCGACTTGTATCGGCTCGCGGCCGCGAGCACCTCCGCTCGCTCCTCCAGCTTCCCCCGCGCCAGGTCGAGCTCGGCGTTCTGACGCGCGAGCAGTTCTCGCTCGCGCTCTACCGTCTCCGCCTGCTCCGCCAGCGCACGATTGACCTCCTGAAGCTCCTCGCGTGAACCGCGGAGCTCGTCTGCCTGTGCTCCGAGCTCTGCATTCGCAACACTGAGCTCCCGCTGCTTCTGCTGGAGAGTCCGCGCTTGCTTCTGGGTCTCGACCAGCAGGTGCTGCTGTGCATCCCGCAACACACCCGAGTGGATCGCCGATCCGAGGACACCGCAGGCATGCTCGAGATAGCGTCCGAAGTCCGAGTCGATCCGCTCGAAGCTCGCCATCTCCAACACACCGACCGTTCTGCCTCGCCACGCGATCGGAACGAACAAGAGGCGGAGCGGCTCGGCGCTCCCAAGTCCCGACCCAATGCGGAAGTAGTGACGCGGACACTCGTCGACACGCAGTGGCTGCCCCTCGGCGACACACTGGCCCACGAGCCCCTCGCGCAGCTCGAAGCGCCGTCGCGGCCCACGTGCCGCGTCGAACGCCCAGCTCGCGAGCGTCACGATTCCGTCCTCCTCCACGAGATGAAACGCACCCGCGTCTGCCGAGGTTACGCGCATCACCTCCCGCAGGGTCTTGCGCGCGAGCTCGTCGAGTGCGCCCGCTTCCTGGGCCATGCTCGCGAGCACGGCCACGTTGGACTGGAGTTCGGCTTGCGCCTGGAGCCGTGAATTGGCCTGCTCCAGAGCTCTCTCCTTCGCCTTGAGCTCGCCGATTTCGCGAAGGATCCCCGTGAAATAGGTCCTTCCTCTGATCTCGAAACGCCCGACAGAGAGCAGTAAGGGAATGCGAGTGCCATCTACGTGTAGCCCCTCGACTTCTCGCCCTCTGCCAATGACGCTGCTGACACCGGTCTCGAAGTACTGCGCCAGATAGCCGTCATGCTCCCGCGCCTCTTTCGGCGGCATGAGCGCCGAGATGTTCCGCCCGACGAGCTCTTCGAGCTGGCGCCCGAAGAGGTCGGCGACTGTGGCATTGGCCGACTGTACGACCCCACAGGCATCGATGGTCACGATTCCGACGGAGCGGGTCTCCGTGACGCCTCGCATGCGAACCTCGCTCTCGTGGAGCAGCTCGCGTTGATCCGCGAGGCATGCCAGAACCTTTTGGGTTTTGTAGCCAATCGCCGTAAGCTCAGGAGGCATCCAGCTCGCAACAGCGGCCTCGACCGAAGGACCGTCCGTCTCGTCCAATGCCTGCCGAAGTGCCTCCAAGCAGCCGGCGAAGCGCCGGACACCCCAACCGATTCCAGCCAGAAGTACACACGCGAGGGCACCGATGGCCGCGAGCCCCCCGTACAGCGGGCCGCGCCCCAGAAGCGCCGCCTCGGAATCGGAGACGAGCTGCAACAGCCCGAGGAAGCGCTCGGGACGATCAGGGTCGAAGCGGACGCGCGCCATCAGCCCGCGAGCGCTTCCCTCTGGCGTACGCGTCTCGAACGAGCTCAGCGCCGGGCTTCCTGGTAGCGCGGACAGCGCGTCGCCGACGCCGACCCAGTCGCTCTGACACTTGCGCGAGTGCCCGAACTCGAACCCGAAGACCTTCCCTGGCTCGGGATGAGCGAGGTAGTCTCCTCTCTCGTTCACGATGTAGCGGACACCGCCCTGTGCAGCATTCGGAGGTCGTGCGCCGAAGCTCTCCGAGAGATCCAGCGTGACCACGAGTGCGCCTACTGGGTTCTGCAACTCCCCGGCCTCCGACTCGAGGATGGGGGCCAGCCCCTGCAGGGACGCGATCCATGGGGTTTGGATCCGCCCGCGCCACCGCGCCAGCCGGACGTCGTCCAGCACCACCTGTCGAGCACTCGCTGGTGCGATCTCACGTACGAGTGCCGCAACTCGGACAGCCGCACCTCGGTCAGACTCGCGCTCGAACGACTGGACCTCGTCTGCTTCGACGCCACGCCTGAGCACCAGCAGCGGGCGACCGATATCGAGCTCCCCTTTTCCAACAGACACATGGATGCGTAGATCGAGGATCCCCTCGTGCGACCTGAAGAAATGCTCCGCGAGCGCGCGTAGTCGGGCGCTCGCCACCCCGGTGGGGTCGGAGTGCGCCTGCTCGAGCAGCGTGCTCAGTTCCGGCTGGCGAACCCAGATACCGAGGCTATCCCTGAAACTCGCTATTCGGTCAGCCAAATTCGCAGCATCGAGCTCGAGTCTCGTCTCGATGCGCGACCTGTGTAGCTCTGCCCAGGCCCCTGCCATCGAGGTCAGCTGAATTCCACACGCGGCAACCAACAGCGCACAAGCTGCAGCACCTGCCAGGAGGGTCCGGCCCGTGAGTCCGATGCGTGAGCTCAACCAATGTGCGCGGGAACGACGCAGCGGTCGTTCGGACTCTATCGGCGGTACTGTCATGGGACGCGGATGTTGCTCGAGCCCCTTCTCCCGCTCGTGAATCTGCCTCTCCCTCGGCCAGATCCGACCGCACTGGAGTCGCCTATCGGCCGCACATCGGCACCACTTAAAGCGGCGGCAGCCAGCATCCTCAGATGAGGGATTCCAGGCAAACTTGCGTCGTCAGCACGTTCAGGTCTGCTCGCGACGGATCGGAGTTACTCGAGACGGCCGAAGAGCATGAATCCTGCTGCCAAGACGCACACCTGGATCGTCTAGGTGTCCCGTGAGGCTGAAGTCTGCCGTCTGCTCTGACGATCTGTGAATCTGAATCGGCTTGATCCTCCTCAGGAGACGAACGTGACAACGGGCGGCCAGCCTACCTCGTGCGACCTAGGCTGCACCCTGCTGGTGCAGGGGAAAGCTCACTCCGCGCGCATGCGGACCTGCTCACTTTCTCGCTGCTTCGTCGAAACCGATCAGACACCAAAGGTCGGAATGGAAGTAGTGCTTCAGGTCGCGACGTCGACCAGCTCGACACGGGAATCTCAGCAGGGGATCGTCGAACGCTCCCGGTACGAGTGCTTCATCGGAAACGAGCGAGTTCGCGGGATCGACGTGCGGCTGACGGAGATCGGCCCAAGCTTCTTTGCGCTCTACAGCGCTCTGTGCGACCAGTCCGAAAGTGACTCCACGCGTGAAGTGACCTTGCCCCTTGGGATAGTTCCTCCCACGGTGGCCAAGGACGCGCCCAACGAGCGGCGCTCGGCACGCCGCGATCTACGCAGCCTGCCGGTACGTGCCTTTGGGGGTGGGGTGGATCTCTGCGCCTGGACGAGAGATCTGAGCGCCGACGGGGCCTTCATCGAGTCCGACCAGCTCGCTCGGGTAGGCAGCTCCTTGCACCTCGAATTTCTCGGTGTGCGTTCCCTCTTCGTCGAAGCGAGCGTCGTCCGATGTCAGCAGGCACGCGCCGACACACCGGGTGGCTTCGCCGTCCGGTTCCTGTCCCACGATGAAGTCATCCATCAGGCGCGCGCCGGCCAAGTCTCACTCGATGAGGCGCGGCAGTCAGCGGTGGGCACGGCGCGTCCGCGCATGGAGATGGAGCTCGAACTCCGGATCGCCACTCCCGAGGACCTGGGCACCCTGTTCATGAAGCAGATTCACAAGGAAGCCCTGTTCGTCCCAGGCCTCGTCCGACTCGACTCGGGCACCTACATCGGCGTCGCCCTTCGCTTTGGCAGCGCAGAGCCGTTCATGATCCACGGACGCGTCGTCCGCTGCTTCGACAGCCCTCCCGGAGTCGGACTACAGGTGCTCAACGGGGAGGATGCTGCCGCGTGGTTCGCGGAGCGCCTGCGCTCCCCGTGCTGACGCAGGTCAGCGAGCCAGGTCGAGCGCCGCCGCGTGCCTCAGATCCGCTAGAAAGTGAGGCTGTGCCGCAATCACCCGGTGCCAGTTCGGAATCGGAGGCGCGCCCCACGGATCCCGTACGAACGCCAAGCCCGCCCCTCGCAGTGCCGCGACGAAAGTCTCGATCATGACTTCCTCGTCGTGCTGGTCGAAGAGCAGCCCATTGATCAGCGCGTCGTCGGCATACGCTCCGACGGCATGCTGCGCCTCGCGCAGGTAGGTGGCACAGGCCGTGTTCAAGAAGCCGGCGTCGAACTGGACACCGACGCTGGCGAGATTGCGGAACAGAGACGTGGCGATGTCGATCACCATGCGGTGCAGTCCCTTGGACGGATCCTCCCGCGACAGCGCCCGATGCCGGTGGTCGTAGTGGTCGCAAAGCTCCACCTGACAGACTCGCTGGGGCGAGGCATTCCTGAACACCTCGGCGAGCATCCCGATCTCGAGCCCCCAATCGCTCGGGATCCGCACCTGGCGTACCAAGCCCAGCTTGAGCGCGAACTCACCGGCAAGCGGGTACCGAAAGGACTCCAGGAATTCGAGCAAGGGAAGCCGCCCGAGCGTTCGCATCAGCGAGCGCAGGAGCGGCGACAGAAACAACCGCGTCACCCTTCCGTGTAGCCGATCGGTGGCGCGGCCGTAGTATCCTTTGCAGAAGTCGTAATCGAGGTTGGGATGAATGATCGGAAAGCATAGGCGCGCGAGGAGCTCCCGGTCATACGTGAGAACGTCGCAATCGTGGAAGACCAGGCCATGCCCCTCGCCAGCGGCGAGTGCATAGCCAGCGCCGATCCACACGGCGCGTCCCTTCCCATCAGGCCCCGCGTCGAGGCCGTGCGGCTTGAGTCCCTCGAGCAACTCGCCGACCGTGGGACCGCTCCCCCAGATGCAGGTCACCTCGGGCAGATCGCGGAAGAACCGGCAGACGGCCTTGAACTCCTCACCGCTCTCGGTGCCAGAAACACTGACGATCACCCGGTGCAGGTAGGAAACCTCGCGCAGGGCTTCATGGATTCGGCGCAGCCCGGGCCCATGGATCTCGGTGTGCAGACAGGGCAGCACGAGCACCATCGGTCGCTCGCGCGCGAAGCTCTTGAGCTCCGCTTCCGTGCGCGAGATATCCGGCTCTCCGAGCCGATGCAGCGTGCTGATCGAACCGGCTTGGTAGAAATCGCTCATCGCGAGGCCCAGCTTAGCCGGAGAGCGGGAAAATGACTACGCTCTGCTCGCGATGACCTTCCCCGAACAACCAGCGAGACGCGGCTCCTCCGGACGACGGGTAGGTCTCGCCCTGGGTGCGGGTGGCGCGCGCGGGCTTGCCCACATCGGCGTGCTCGAAGGGCTTGCCCACGAGCGCATCAACGTAGACGCGATCGTGGGGACGAGTAGCGGTGCACTCGTGGGTGCGATCTATGCCGCGGGTCAGCTCGAGAACTTCTCGCGCCAGATGCGCGCCTTCCAGCGCAGCGACGTGCTCGCGCTGTTCGACCCGGTGTGGCCGCGCGCGGGGCTGATGTCGGGGTCGAGAGTGGTAGAGCGACTGATGAGCACACTCGGCGAGTGGCGGATCGAGGATCTGTCGATCCCGTTTGCGGCCGTCGCAGTCGATCTGGTCACCGGAGACGAGGTTCTGATCCGCGAAGGGCGCGTCATCGATGCAGTGCGCGCCAGCATCTCGATTCCGGGAATCTTCATGCCCTACGTCGTCGGGAGCCAGATCCTCGTGGACGGGGCGATCCGGAATCCGGTGCCTGTGAGCGCACTCTCGGAGCTCGGGGCAGACGTGCGGGTGGCGGTGAACCTCCACCAGAGCCCGGTGAGGGAGATCGTGGACCGCAACCGCCGAGACCCGCGCCGAAGCGTGACCGGGCGCGTGAGCGAAGCGCTCGAGCAGAAGCTCGCGTTGTTTCGCCGGCGTCCCAGGACAGCCTCGAACTCCGACTCCGAGGGTGGCGGGCTGCCTAACCTGTTCGAGGTGCTGACTGCATCGATGAGCGTGCTCGAGTACGAGCTCGCACAGCATCGGCTGGCGCGCGAACACGTCGATGTCCGGATCGAGCCCGACGTGCACGGCATCCGCGCGTTCGAGTTCCACAAGGCGGCAGCAGCGATCGAGGCAGGCCGCGCTGCCGTGCGCGGCGCGGGTGAAGCCATCCGGCGCGCGCAACGACTGCCGCAATGGCTGCGCAGACAGGCGGCAGCCTGGCCAGCCCGCGAGTAGGACGGGCGCCGGTCCGTCGAGGGCGTTAGCCGAGCGTGCGACGCAAGCGAGCCACCGCTTCGCCTTCGACGTCCAGGAAGGCCAGCGCCGCCTCCTGCTTGAAGTCGTCGATGTGCGTGACGCGGACCAGCTGACCGATCGCACTCACGGGAACCCCCTCGCAGTCCAGAGTGACCCGCAGCACCTCGCCGAGCTCGAGGTCGAGCCCCTCGACGACGAAGTGGATGCCACCTCCGGACAGATCCTGAGCCTGCGCGACGACGTCGACCATGCTGGCACGGGATACGGCAACCAAGGAATCCAGCGAGCGCCGGACAAGCCCGCGTCGCTCTCCATCCGTGCCGTCGAGCTGTGTCTCCGGAGGCAGGTTCTCGAGCAGAAAGTCGCGCGTCTCCTCACTCATCTTCAGAAACTGGATGGCAACTTCCTGGGCGATGTCGTCCAGCGGCGAGGCGCGCACGATCTGGCCGATCACGGTGACGGATCTCTCGGCGAACGTGAATGTCACCTTGACGACATCTCGCTCGCGTAGCGACAGGCCGACGCATCGGAAGCGCACACCTGCGATCGAGAGATCGAGTGCATGCGCCAGTGCCGTCTCTGTATCCAAGCGAGCAAGGGATACGAGCGAGTCCGTATGAATTCGCGTGAAACGCCTGCGGTCGAACGTCGGATCCGATTTCACGTCTGAACACCCCGTCCCATCTCCTTTCGGGCGGGGGCCGCACGGCTTTAGCCGTGCCGGAGTCAAGTGCTCAGAAGAGTCTCAGCTGACGTGGATCGCGCGCGGCCTCGCGCCGCGAGAGCTTGGTCGCTTTGAGGCTCAGCTTGCGCACCACACGTTGTCCAGCCTGCGTGCGCGTCAGCAGCTGTCCGGCCACCTCGGCGAGCTCGAGTTGGTGAGTGAGAGCACGATCGACGGTGTGGGTCCGGGTGCAACGATCGCCCTCGACATAGGCCACTCCCAACGAGAGAGTCCGCGTCGTCTGCCTTTCTCGTTCGAGCAGCGCTTCGAGGCCCTGCGCAAGCTCGCTCAAGGCCTCGCCGAGTACGCGCAAGTCCGCCGAGGGAGCCGGCAAGGTACATTCGCGCGACAGGCTCTTCGTTCGCGGGAGCGGCGACAACCGCGAAGGATCTCGCGCCGTGGCGTACTGCTGGAACGCGAGTGCGTTGCGTTGTCCCACAATCGCCGCGAGCTCGGGGATCCTGCGCTTCTGCAGGTCTACGATGTGCACAATCCCCGCGCGCGCGAGCTTCTCTGCGGTGACCGGCCCGAGCCCCCAGATCTCGGACACCGGAAACGGGCCGAGGAACTCGACCGCGTGCTCCGCCGCAACGTGTCGCAGTCCGCTCTCGCCCGGAAATCGTCCAGCCAGGTGCGCGACAAAGCGGGTCGGACCGATTCCCGCATGGGCATCGAGGCCCAGCTCCGACTTGATTCGAAAGCAGACATCCGCCACGAAGTCGATCGGCGCCGCGCCGGTGGGGAGCTCGAGGTAGAAGGCGTCGAGACCCACAGGCTCGATGCGAGAGGTGCGCTCTCGCAGGAGCGCACGCAACGTCGCAGAGGCCTCGCGGTAGGTGCGCATGCGGGTGCGGCAGCGGCGTACCTGTGGACAGAGCTCCAGGGCGCGATCGATCGTCATCCCCGGCTCGATTCCGAATGCCCGCGCCTCTACACTCGCGCTGCGCACGGCCGCACCCTTGCCCGGATCGCCTCCGACGATCAGCGGCTCACCCGCACATTGCGCCTCGGCCTGCTCGACTGCGGCGTAGAAGTGGGGAATCTGGATGGATACGATCATGCCCAGGCACAACCTCTGGCAAGGGTTGCTGGGCAGACTCTTCCGCCGCGATCCTGGCTACCTGACGCAAACCAGAAGAGTCCATGACGAGAGCACGACCTCAACTACTCCGACGGCTCGAGTTCCCAGCGCCCCGCTTCATGGTAGGCAACGTCCACGCGATGCATCCAGAGTGGACGCGCATCTCCCTGTAGCCAGTCCACCAGTGCGTCATCGTAGAACCGAGAACCGGGGTGACCCGACTGCCCCCCAGCGAGTCCAATTTGGGCATGATCCAGATCCGCCAGATCGACGGCGTAGCGTGCACCGGGGCCCAAAGGCACCGATTCCGTGGGTAGCTGCGTGTGGTACGTGGTCCAAATCGAGTCCGGGTCGCCAGGCGAAGGGAAAGGCCCACGACTTAGCATCCGCCCTGCCCAGCCGAAGGGATCGCTCCCGAAGCGCTCGAGGGCGTGCGTAAGGCGGAGCTGATGCACACGGCCCCACGACCAGCGCTTCGGATTCGCGCTCACGCGGATCCCGAGCGAAGTCCAGGTTTCTGCGAGGGACCGCTCGATGAGATCCTCGGCCACGTTCTCCTCGAGCCGATCCAGGAAGCGGGCCATCAGCACTCCGGGGAGTGGCTCAGCGCCGAGCGTTCGCTCGACGGGGATGGGGTCCTGGCCCATGCGGAGCTCGAGCAGATGGCGCGTCAGCCGCTCTCGAAACACATGGTAGACAGAGATTCCGACCGACTCGGGCGCGGTCGATCCATCCCACTCCCGCAGGATCTCGACGACTCGACGGGACGAGTCTGCTCGCGGTGCGTGTCCCAGCACGAGGCGCTCCACGACCCGCAGCCCCTCGTCCGAGCGTTGCTCTCGCTGGAGCTCCAGCACGTCTTCGAGCGACCATCGATCGCGCATCGCGAGCCGGCTCCGCAGCCGCTCCGCTCCGCCGCCACCAGCCCAGAGCCACTCGACCGGCCACGAGAACGGCGTCCCATCTCCGCGCGTCGAGGCGACCCGGAACGCGACACGGCGGCCGACGCGGGAGGGAAGCTCCTCGAAGGGCACGAACCCACTCCAGCTGTACTCTCCTGGCACGGAGAGAAGTCCCGCGGGCACCGCGCGCAGCGGGAACCGCCCTGCCACCTGAGTCCCGGCATTCCCGTCCGTGTCTGCATAGAGCATCGTGACCGGGGGGCTCGGCAGCTCTTGCAGGGCACCCCGAAAGCTTTTCCAGTCCCGCGCGCGGAATACACCGAGCCATGTCACGATCCCGCTCTCAGGCGCCGATCCCGTCCAGCGCAGGCTGTAGCCCGCGACCGTAGGATCGTCTGGGAGCACGCTCCCGAGGAGCGGTCCATGCCGGGTGCGCCCAACGGAAATCGTCTGGGCACGCCCGTTCCTGACCCGGATCTGCTCCTCGTCGACGAGAACGGGAGTCCACTTGCCCGCCGCTTGGTAAAGACTCGGTTCGTCCGGCTTGAGCGTCTCGTCGAACAAGTCCGACACGACTGCGTGTAGAGCCACCTGTCCCCAGGCGATGCGCCGATTGTGGCCCATCCAAAAAGCGGGCACGCCGGGCCAGGTCCCACCCGCGACCGCCAGCTTCGGTGTATGGAAGTGCGCGAAGTAGAAGACCGCCGGAGCCTGGAACTCGACATGGGGGTCGTTGGCAAGCAACGGTTTGCCAGAGCTCGAACGCGAGGCTCCGACGACGAAGCCGAGACTCCCGACGGGCCCCGAGAGACCGACCGAGCCTGCCAGCGCATCCGCAACACGACCCAGCTCGCGTAGCGAGCCGATCACCGCAGGTTTCGGGGGCGGCGGAGGCGGCTGGATCGGAAAGAAGTCCTGGGCCCCCCCACCTCCGAGTCTGCGATTCAACCTCTCCAGCAACAAGCTCGCCCCGAGAGAGCGCGACATCAGGAACGCGCGCAGCCGCACGATGGCCAGGCTATCGGCGACGTCCCACGGCTCGGGATCGAATTCGAGCCAGCGGAACTCCGCGGGGCGCCAGGCCGGATCCGTCTCGATGCCGCGTAGCCACGCGTTCACCCCCTCGGTGTACGCGATGAGCAGGGCGAGGGTCGGAGCGTCCAGACTCGCAGCCTCGGCACGAGCAGAGCGGCCGAGCCCGAGCGTGCGCGCGAGCCGATCCCGCGCCAGGGTGCGCTCGCCGAAGAGCTCGGAGAGCCGCCCATGCGCAGTCCGGCGCAACACCTCCATCTGCCAGAAGCGATCCTGGGCGTGCACGAAACCGAGACCACGGAGCGCGTCCTCCAGGCTCTCGGCTCGGATGTGAGGGACTCCGAACGCATCTCGGGATACGGAAACCGGCTGGGTCAACCCCGCGACCGGTGCGCTCCCGTTCGGGGGCGGCCCCTCGGCACGTAGTGTCGCCGACTGCTGCAGCCCTTGCGCAATGAGCGCCAGACATGCGAGGCCCAGCACCAGGGCGAGCAACCTCGGAGCCACTCTTCTCACGACTCGAGCTCGCATGCATTGAGACCGAAGCTCGCCTTCACTCGCCCCCCTGCCAAGCTGCCCTCGTCGGCCCGCGCACTGCGAGCCACGTCCGGGCGTTCGCATCAACCGTCGCACGCCGCGCGCAGCACCTCCAGCCGCGCGCGCCCAAGATACGCCACTCTCCGGCCGTTTGACGACACTTGGGCACACGGCTAACTTGCGCCGACAGTGAGCTCCGAGAAGTCGTCCGCCCTACTCGCGGCGCGCCGCACCGAGTTTGCTCGGCGCGGCATCTACAGCTTGGCCTCACTGTTTCATTGCATCCAGTTCTCTCGGTCGGGCATCTGCAGGAGCGAGCGCACCGCACCTCGAGCCTACTTCACAAGGTCGTCTCGCAGGGACGTTCGTTCGCCGAGACTCCTCGCGGATCTCCTTCCTTCGACTAGGGGAATCGATCCAAGTGACACGAATCGGCATCAATGGGTTTGGTCGTATCGGCCGCGCAGTACTGCGCACGGTGTTGCTCCGAGATGATCTGGAGATCGTCGCCGTCAATGACCTGACGGACGCCAAGACGCTGGCTCACCTGCTCAAGTACGACTCCGTGCACGGCCGCCTGAGCGAGTCCGTCGAAGCCAAGGACGGTGAGCTCCACGTAGGATCGCGCGTCGTGAAGGCGCTGTCGGAGCGCAACATCGAAAACCTCCCCTGGGGCGAGCTCGGCTGCGACGTCGTGATCGAGTCTACGGGTATCTTTACCAAGCGTCCCGATGCGTCGAAGCATCTCGCGGCAGGCGCAAAGAAGGTGATCATCTCGGCGCCTGCCTCCGAGCCAGATGCGACGATTGCACTCGGAGTGAATCACGAGAGCTACGACCCGAAGTCGCACCACATCCTGTCGAATGCCTCGTGCACGACGAACTGTCTCGCACCGGTTGCGAAGGTGCTGAACGACTCCTTCGGACTGCGCCGCGGCTGGATGACCACGACGCACGCCTACACGAACGATCAGCGCATCCTGGACCTGCCTCACAGCGATCTACGGCGCGCGCGTGCGGCAGCCGTATCCATGATTCCAACCACGACGGGCGCCGCGCGAGCCGTCGGCCTGGTTCTGCCCGAGCTGGCCGGAAAGCTCGACGGAATCGCCATCCGAGTGCCGACCCCCGACGTATCGGTGGTCGATCTGGTGGCCGAGCTCGACCGCGAGGCGGATGGGGAACAGGTCAACGCAGCGCTGCGCAAAGCCGCGAGCGGCCCCATGCGAGGTATCCTCGAGGTGTGTGACGAGCCGTTGGTCTCGATCGACTTTCTCGGGAACCCGCACTCGTCGATCGTCGATGCCGCCAACACGAAGGTACTGGGAGGCAATCTCGTGAAGGTTCTCTCCTGGTACGACAACGAGTGGGGATACGCCAATCGCGTGACGGAGCTCGCCGCACTCGTCGCGGCTTCGCTTTGAAGGCTCCCCTCCGCACCCTCGACTCCCTCGAGGTGCGCGGCCGAAGGGTCCTGCTGCGTTCGGACCTGAACGTCCCGCTCGAGGAGGGCCGTATCCGGGACGACAGCCGCATCCGTGCGGCGCGTGAGACCTTGGACCACCTGCTGGCTCAGGGTGCACGTGTCGTGCTCGCATCTCACCTCGGTCGTCCGAAGGGCCAGGTCAATCCGGGGCTATCGCTACGCCCCGTAGCCGATGCGCTCGGAATCCCGCTCGCATCGGACTGCGTCGGAGGCGAGGTCGAGCGCCAGGTCTCCGAGCTACCGAACGGTGCGGCGCTGCTGCTCGAGAACCTGCGCTTTCACAAGGAAGAGGAAGCGAACGACCCCGGATTCGCGGCCGCGCTGGCGAGACTCGCCGACATCTACGTCAACGATGCCTTCGGTACGGCACATCGCGCACACGCGAGTACGGAGGGGGTCGTCGCCCACGTGGCACAGTCTGCCGCGGGCTTCTTGCTGCTGCGCGAGATCGAGGCTCTGAGCCGCGTCCTCGACGCGCCTGCTCGCCCCTATGTGTGCGTGCTGGGTGGAGCCAAGGTCTCCGACAAGCTGGCCGTGCTGCGCGTCCTGGCGGAGCGCGCCGACACCGTCTTCGTCGGTGGTGCGATGGCCTATACGTTTCTGCTCGCGCGCGGCGAGCCTGTCGGCTCCTCGCTGGTCGAGCCGGATCGTGTCCCGGATGCTCGCGCTCTCCTCGAAGGCCCGAGCAAGATCCTGCTTCCCGTCGATCACATCGTCGCCGACTCGATCGATCGGCCGGAGACCGCCCGCGCGGTCCACTCGATTCCGGATGGAACCGTGGCGCTCGACGTCGGTCCCGAGACGGTGGCGGCGCTCACCCCACGCCTGGCGGCCGCTGAAACCATCTTCTGGAATGGGCCCCTCGGCCTCTTCGAGCAGCCGCCGTTCGAGCTGGGCACCTGCGCCATCGCACGCGAGGTCGCGGCCAGCCGCGCCTATTCGGTCGTCGGCGGCGGTGACTCCCTGGCTGCGGTCCACGCGGCTGGTGTCGCGGACGGCATCAGCCACCTGTCCACGGGAGGCGGGGCATCCTTGGAGTTCGTCGAAGGGCGCGCTCTTCCCGGGATCGAAGCCCTCAGGAGGCCGGCATGAGAGCTCCCATCATCGCGGCCAACTGGAAGATGCACAAAACACGGACCGAAGCTGCAGACTTCCTGCAGAGGCTCGGTCGGCACCTGGAGCCGGCACCGACCTGGTTCGACAGCGGAGAGCCGGGCGCTGGTGAGGGGGTGCAGGCGGTCGTCGCGGCCCCGTTCCCCCTACTCGAGACGGCCGCTCGAGCCGCGGCTGGAACCGGCGTCCTTCTCGCTGGACAGAATCTCCACCCAGCAACTCAAGGAGCGTTCACGGGGGAGGTCTCGGCCCCCATGCTCCGCGACTGCGATTGCAGCTTCGTGATCCTCGGTCATTCCGAACGCCGCGCTCTCTTCCAGGAATCCAGTGAGTGGATCTCCGAGAAGGTCGCCGCAGCGCAGGAACACGGCCTGCGCCCCATTCTTTGCGTTGGAGAGACGCTCGAGGAAAGGGAGTCCGGCGCCACCGAGACCGTGCTCGCGGCTCAGCTCGAAGGCTCGCTCGCCCTTCTGAATGCCGCTCAGGCGGAGGAGCTGGTACTAGCCTACGAGCCGGTCTGGGCGATCGGTACGGGCAAGACGGCGACACCCGAGCTCGCGCAGGCTGCGCACGCATTCCTGCGGGAGCGGCTCCGGAAGCTCCTCGGAGAGGCCTCTGCGCATGCGATCCGAATCCAGTATGGTGGGTCCGTCAAGCCGGACAATGCGGAGTCGCTGCTCTCGCAGCCGGACATCGACGGTGCCCTGGTTGGCGGAGCGAGCCTTGACCCCGACAGTTTCTACGCGATTCTTCGGGCCGGCGCGACTGCGCTACCGCGCTAGAGAGGAAATCGATGGACATCTTGCTGACCTGTATCCACGTCCTTGCAGCCTTCGTGATGGTGGCCGTCGTCCTGCTCCAGCAGGGCAAGGGCGCCGACGTCGGGGCCGCCTTCGGAGGAGGATCCAGCCAGACCGTCTTCGGGAGTCGCGGAGCGGGAAACTTCCTCACCAAGATGACCACGGGCGCCGTCGTCGTGTTCATGTTGACCAGCGTCTCGCTCGCCGTGCGGAGCACCCCCCGTTCTGTGTTCGACGACCTCGAGCCGCTGCCCGATGCCACCGAGGCACCCGCGGGGAGCTTCCCCGAAGCGACCCCGATCGATGGAGACTCAGAGTCGGAGGCTGGGGACGAAGCGTTGTCCTTCGAGGGGATGGAAGCGGTGCCCAGTCCCGAGGCCGCATCTCCGTCGGAGGCGGGTCCCAGCTCTGGCGAACCGGCGCCTGCAGACGCTACGCAGTCGCCACAGCCGACCCAGAAGGCACCCGCAGGCGACGAGTCCGGTGCAGCCCCCGACCCCGGGGACTCTGAGTCCGGGGATCAGGCGACCCAGGGTACCGAAGCACCCTGACCGCGACGTTCCAGGGGAACGTCAGGGGACTCGCATCCATCCCGGAAGCCCGGTGGACGCACGGACGGCACTGCACACGTGCGATCGACCAAGCCGCAGGCATGTGTCTCGTGAAACGAGCCGTTTCGGTGGCCAAGGGACGTCTACGCGCGACAGCGAGGGACGCCTAAGCGGGCGCCGAGCCCGAATCGCGACTGCACCCTTACGCCCCTGGCGGAGTTCGCCTAGCCTTTCCGTCGCGCAGGTACGGGCCAGCGTACGGGTCAACGGGAAGGGGGATTCGTGACGGAGAGTGCTCGCATCGCGTACCTGTCCATGGAGATCGCTCTCGAAGACGCGATCCCGACCTACTCCGGAGGTCTCGGAGTCCTCGCTGGCGACACCTTGCGCGCCGCGGCCGATCTCGGGGTCCCGATGGTGGGCGTCTCGCTGCTCTATCGGCGCGGCCACTTCGAGCAGACGCTCGATGCGGAGGGGCGCCAGTCCGAACGGCCCGTGAGCTGGAGTGTGGAGCGCCACCTCGATCTGGTAGACGCAAAGGCCTCGATCGAGCTCGAGGGCCGGCTGGTCGAGATTCGCGCCTGGCGCTACTGCATTCGGGGCGCGACCGGGCACATCGTCCCGACGTATCTCCTGGACGTGGATCTCCCGGTGAACGATGCGCAGGATCGAGAGCTCACCGGGACCCTATACGGCGGCGAGGAGGGCTACCGCTTGCGCCAGGAGGTGCTGCTCGGAATCGGTGGCGTGCGCATGCTCAGGGCGTTGGGGTACGACGAGCTCGAGCGCTTCCATCTGAACGAGGGACACGCGGCATTTGCAGTGCTCGCCCTGCTCGAGGAGCAGGCCGGCCCAGGCACACCCCTCACCGGGCCCTTGCTGGAGCGCTGCCACGGAGAGGTCCGCCGCCACTGCGTCTTCACGACACATACGCCTGTACCCGCTGGGCATGACGTGTTCCCACAGGAGCTCGTCGAGCAGACGTTGGGAGCCGAGTCGCTACGCATCCTTCACGAGCTCGGAGCCCGCGAGCAGATCAACCTGACAGCGCTGGCGCTGCGCTCGTCCCGCTTCATCAATGGCGTCGCCATGCGCCATGGCGAGGTCTCGCGCGACATGTTCCCGCGCTACCCGATTCGCTCGATCACGAACGGAATCCATCCGGCGACCTGGATCAGTCCTCCGTTTCGAGAGCTCTTCGATCAGCACATTCCGGGTTGGGAACGCGACCCACTGTCGCTTCGCTACGCGGTGGGGATAGCACTCGAGGACATCGACGTTGCGCGACGACGTGCGAAGGGCCTCCTCCTCGACGCGATCGAACGGAGCCTAGGAGTCTCTCTCGACCGCACGGCTCTGACGATCGGCTTTGCCCGGCGCTCGACAGCCTATAAACGCGCAACCTTGGTGTTTCACGATCTGGAGCGACTGCGCAGCTTGGTGGCCCAGCAGGGCCCCTTGCAGCTCATCTTCTCTGGAAAGGCACATCCCGCGGATACCGCAGGAAAGCAGAACATCGAGGCGATCTTCCGCGCGGCCCGCAAGCTCGGCGAGAACGTGCGCGTGGTTTACGTGCCGAACTACGGGATGAACTGGGGTCGGCTCTTGTGCGCTGGCGCGGACGTCTGGCTCAACAACCCGATCCCTCCGCTCGAAGCCTCGGGCACCAGCGGTATGAAGGCAGCCCTAAACGGTGTGCCAAGCCTCAGTGTGATCGACGGCTGGTGGGTCGAGGGGCACATCGAGAACGTGACCGGCTGGGCGATCGGAGAAGATGGGGACACGAATCATCTCGCGGCAGCCGTCCGTGACGCGCTCCATGCGAGCGCGCTGTACGACAAGCTCGAGAGCCATGTGCTTCCGTGCTTCTACTCGGAGCGCGAGCGATTCCTCGAGATCTGTCGTAGCTCGATCGCGCAGAACGCTTCCTTCTTCAATACGCATCGGATGGTCATCCAATACCTCTACAACGCGTACGGCCATGCGCGCGCGCATCAGCTCGTGGAGGAGACGTCGTAGCCCCACCCCAGGGCCCGCGGGCCCCGCGGCCCGCGTGCGGGCTCGACCACGCAGGGAGTCAGGACGCGGCTCTCACCAAGAAAGCTCTTGCTACCGAGGCGCGCTTTTCGCAACCTAGCGGCCGCCGCAGCACAGCGGACGATTCTGCCCAGGTGGTGAAATTGGTAGACACGCAAGGTTGAGGGCCTTGTGCTCGTTTTGGGCGTGCTGGTTCGAGTCCAGTCCTGGGCACCACGCAGCGGTACTTCAAGCCGCGCGACCTCACGACCGATGCGCTCCGCGAAGACCAACTCCCCGGTCTCCGAGGAGGACGCACGCTGCGGAGCTCGTCGCTTCGAACTCTGATCCCTCTGCTCGCGCTTGGGTGCGTGTTGGCGGTGTCGCTGTTCCAGTTCGACTGGGTGACCGACCTCCAGCTCCGTAGCTTCGACGAGCTGCAACGTCGGTCTCCTCGCGCCTACGAGGACGTACCGGTGCGCATCGTGGACCTCGACGATGCAACGCTCGAGCGAGTCGGTCAGTGGCCGTGGTCGCGCTCCCAGGTGGCTTCACTGGTGGACCGCCTCACCGAGCTCGGTGCAGCCTCCATCGCATTCGATATCGTCTTCGCGGAGAGCGATCGTACCGCGCCCTCGCGCATCCTCGAGACCGGTGGATTCAAATCCAGCCCCGAGCTGCGGCGCCTACTGTCCGAGCTCCCCGATCCGGACGATGCCTTGGCGGAGGCCATCGCCCGCAGTCCCGTCGTGACGGGCTTCGCCCTCACGCACGACTCGGACACCCGTACGCCCCAGGAGCACGCGGGCTTCGCGTACCTGGGCGCGAACCCCGCCCAGTTCTTGCCGCGCTACGCGGGAGCCGTCGCCAATCTCGCCCCCCTCGAAGCAGCGAGCTCCGGGAATGGATCCTTCGCCATCGCGCACGACCGCGACGGCGTGATTCGGCGCGTTCCCCTGCTCTACAGACTCGACGATCGGATCTATCCATCTCTCGCAGCGGAGGCCCTGCGGGTCGCGATGAGAGCGTCCACGTATGTAGTCAAAGCGGCGGGAGGTGAGAGTCAGGGGGGAGCCGATTCCGAAGCGGTGAACGGAATCGCCTCGCTTCGTATCCCCCCAGGACTCACCATTCCCACGGACCCGCAGGGGCGGATCTGGATCCGGTTCACACCCCCGGAGCCCAGCCGCTACCTGCCCGCGTGGCGGGTCCTTGCTGGCGAGGTCGCCCCTGACGCATTGAACGGGAGCATCGTGCTGATTGGCACGAGCGCGACCGGCCTGAAGGACATCCGCTCTACGCCGCTCGACCCTGCCGCGCCTGGCGTCGTCGTGCACGCTGAGGTGATCGAGAACATCCTGCTCCAGGAGTACCTCGATCGACCCGACTGGGCTTCCGGAGCCGAGCTACTCTTCACTCTGGTCTGGGGCACTCTCCTGGCCTTGCTCATCCGCCGTGCAGGGGCGCTCTGGAGCGCGGCATTGGGGCTACTCGGGATCGCGGGGGCCGCGACCCTCTCCTGGATCGCATTCACGCAGTCCCACCTGCTCTTCGACCCGGTGATGCCCTCGATCGCCGGCTGCGCGGTCTATCTGGCGGGCTCGCTCACCAACTACCTGCATACCGAGTCGGAGCGCTCGCGTATTCGCAGCGCATTTGCCCACTACCTGTCGCCCCCGCTCGTCAAACAGCTGTCTACTCGCCCCGACACGCTCCGACTTGGCGGCGAGATGCGCGACATGACTGTGCTCTTCGCCGACATTCGTGGCTTCACGTCGCTCTCCGAACGACTGGAGCCACAGGAGCTCACACACATCCTGAACAACTTCCTCACACCCATGACGGATCGCATCCTCGAAGCCCAGGGTACGATCGACAAGTACATGGGAGACTGCATCATGAGCTTCTGGAATGCCCCGCTCGACCTTCCAGAACATGCAGCACACGCATGCTCCGCCGCCCTCGCGATGGTCGAAGAGCTCGATCGTGTGAACGAGCGCTTGTGGCAGGAGTGCTACGAGCGCGGCCAGCCGTTCTCCCCGCTTCAGATTGGTATCGGCCTGAATAGCGGCGATTGCTGTGTAGGGAATATGGGCTCACAGCAGCGATTCGACTACTCGGTGCTGGGCGATGAGGTCAACCTCGCCTCTCGGTTAGAGGGGCAATCGAAGACCTATGGGGTTACGATCGTGATCGGGGACAATACGCGCGTGCGCGCGCCACAGTTCGCCGCTCTCGAACTCGATCTGATCCGGGTGAAGGGGAAGAGCAAACCGGTGCGAATCCATACGCTGATCGGCGACGCGGAGCTGGCGACTTCCAAGGCGTTCCAAGAGCGTCATCAGAAGCATCAGGAACTCCTCGATGCCTATCGGGGGCAGGATTTCAAGCGGGCGCTACAGCTGACCGAGCAGTGCGCCGTATCCGCGCCGACCCTGCAGGCACTCTATGCCCTGTATCGAGGTCGGATCGAGGAATACCTCGAGCACCCTCCGCCCTCGGACTGGGACAGCGTGTACACTGCGCGCTCGAAGTAGTCCGAGCCCCTCGACGGCCTAGCTGCCGCCGAGCTTTCGAACCACCTCGAGTCCAGACACGTGCGCATCCTCGTGGAACCCGTAGCCGAAATAGGAGCCACAGAACCACGTCCGCCGCTGCCCGCTGATCTCTCCCAGCCGACGTTGGGCAGCGAAGGCTGCAACGTTGAACTTCGGGTGTGTGTACGCGATCTCACGCACGACCTTCTCGGGATCGATGCGGCGCGTTCGATTCAGACTGACACAGTACTCTCGGGACGACTCGATGCGCTGCAACCGATTGATGGAGTAGGTAACGGAGACCTGCGGCGAAGCTACTCGGCAGTCCTCGAGCTCGTAGTTCCACGCTGCCCGACAGGGCTCGCGCGTGGGGAGTGCATCATCGTCCCAATGAAGCACAGTATGATTCGGCGTGTACTCGAATGCTCCGAGAATCTCGCGCTCCGCATCACTCGGATCCTCGAGCAACGCCAGCGCTTCGTCGCCATGTGTCGCAATCACGACAGTGTCGAAGAACTCCTCGCGGCCTAGCGCGTCACGGATCTGCACGCCGGACTCGACGCGTCGAATACGCTTTGCGGGACGACTCAAATGCACCCGCCCCTCGAAGGTTCGTGTCATCTTCTCTACGTAGCGACGACTTCCGCCCACCATGCTGCGCCAGACGGGTGCGCCCTCGCGGCCGAGCAGCATGTGGTTCTGGAAGAACTGGATCGTAAACGATGCTGGAAGCTGGGCGGCCTCCCCTGTCGGGGCGGACCAGATCGCCGCACAGAACGGCCACAGGAAGTGATCTCGAAAGGCAGGCGAGAAGCCGCGTTCCGCGACGAAGTCGCTCAAGGGGCGCTCGGCCCATTGGGGATCGGAGAGAACCTGAGGTGCTTCCTTGTAGAAGCGGAAGATCTCTCGGATCATCCAGACGAACGACGGCCGCAACCAGTTCCGCCGCTGCGCGAACAGCGAGCGCAGGTCGGTCCCTCGGTACTCCAGATCGCAGCGGTGGCAGCGAACGCTGAAGGACATCTCGGTGTCCAGGGTCTCGGCACCGAGGTCCTCGAACAGCTGGATCAGGTTCGGGTAGTTGAGGGCGTTGTGAACGAGGAAGCCGGTGTCGAGATCGAGGACGCGCTCCCCCTCGGGGACCGAGATCGTGTTGGAGTGTCCACCGGCGTAGTGGTTCTTCTCGAAGAGGTGAACCTCGTGCTGATGGCGCAGCCCGTAGGCAGCCGTCAGCCCCGCGATTCCTGTCCCGATCACCGCGATTTTCACTGGCATCCCTTTCTGATCCAGGCCTTTCGCCTGCGCGGATCCGTTGTATCATAGCCGCCCTTGGGAATGGTGAACTCGTCTACATCCGCAACTCTGCGCTCCGCGCCGGCGAAACCTGCCGCGATACCAGCGCCCATGTTCGGCCTGCAGACAGCGCAGAGCTGCATCTACGAGGGAACCGTCGTTCACTGGCGCCGCACCGACATCGAGCACGAGTTCTCCCGCCGCGTCTACATGATGTACCTGGACCTGGAAGAGCTTCCCGCCATCCTGGAGCGCGGCCGGCTCTGGTCTTCTCGGCACTGGGCGCTCGCGCGCTTCGATCGCCGCGATCACTGGGGAGACCCCGAGATCCCTCTCGACCAAGCGATTCGCGACCTGGTGGAGCGCGAAACCGGCCGGCGTCCAAGCGGCCGCATCGCGATTCTCACTCAGCTGCGACACCTCGGGATCTGCTTCAACCCGCTGAGTGTGTACTACTGTCACAGCGCCGACGGATCCAGGGTCGAAACACTCGTCGCCGAGGTCCGGAACACACCCTGGCTAGAGATGCATCCCTACGTGCTGCCGATTGAGTCGCCTGCGTCGGAGGATCCTAGCGAGCATCGGGCGCTCCACCGCCTGAGTAATCCCAAGACTTTTCACGTATCCCCATTCATGGAGATGGACTACACCTATCGGTGGAAGGTCTCCGAACCTGGGGAGCGGCTGCTGGTCAGCATAGAGAACTGCCGCGGTGAGGAGCGTCACTTTGGGGCCAGCCTACATGCGGATCGACGCCCGCTCGACGCGAGCACCCTCTCCCGCATGCTGATTCGCTACCCTGTCATACCGGCACAGGTCATCGCGGGAATCTACTTCGAAGCGTTTCGCCTGTGGCGCAAGGGAGCGCGCTTCCAGTCCCATCCCCGGTACGCCTGACCCCTGAGTTCGAGCGAAAACGGGCACGAGGCTGCTCGCCGGCTTCGGGTCTTGTTTTCGTGCCTCGGCTGAGGGTTACGAGGAGGCGTCGGGCGTCAATCAGGACGAGACACGCCGCGGAGGTCCAGGCACGAAGCGGCGCACGCGCTGCATGTAATCCGCGTATCCAGGAAGTCTCTCGCGCAGTCCGCGCTCGAGGAACGGCACGCCCGACACCCGCGTCAGTAAAAACGTGAGGAGGCACGGGCTCCAAACGAACCACGGCCCGTAGGCGGTCTGCGAGACGAGCAGGAACAATCCCCACGCGATCACGCACTCACCGAAGTAGTTTGGATGGCGCGTGTAACGCCAGAGGCCGCGATCCAGAACCTTGCCGGCAGTACCCGCTCGCCGGCGAAAGCGCTCGAGCTGAAAGTCGGCGATCGCTTCGATCGCAAAGCCTGCCGCGAAGATGCCGGCCCCGAGGTGGTCGATCCAGGAGAGCGCGATCTCACCCGGATAGATCGGAGCGATCTGCAGCGGCAGAGACAGAACCCATTGCACCGTCGCCTGAAACAGGAAGATGCGGCCCAGGCTCCGACGGCCGAAGTTCGCTCCGTGATGGCGCCGCATTGCCTGATAGCGGAAGTCCTCCTCACGCCCGAGGCAGCGCAGCCACAGATGGGTTCCAAGGCGGAGCGACCACAGCAGGACCAGCGCGAGCAGGAGAGTCTCACGCGGGCCTGGAGCGGGCGCACATAGGAAGGCGATGGCTGCGAGCACACCAAAGCCATAGCCCCACAGGATGTCCACGATACCCGCATCGGTGAGACGCAGGCTGAGCCTCCAAAATGCGTAGGCCGCGAGCAAGGACCACGCGAAGGTCACTGCAAAAGCCGGAAACATGCCGTCCGGGAGGTCGAGCACGGTCTTGCGTCGCTACGCCGAGCCGATCAGCTACCAGCGAGGAGCGAGCGCTTGAGCGAGGCATCGACTCCTTCTTCGCCGAACCAGATCGCGAACATCGCCGCCGCGAAGTCTGCGCCTTCGACCCTACCCAGCGAGACTCCGTTCAAGGTGAGCTCGGTGCCGCGTCCAGGGATGTAGGTGATTGCGTAGCGGTCCCCGGGGCGCACGTCCTCGTACAAACCCACGAAGCGATCGACACGCTCCTGCATAGCTCCAAGCTCGTCGCCACTGACGTTGCGCTCGATACCTCGGCGAGTCGCATCGGCGAAGTCTGCCGCACGAATCCCATAGAAATAGCTGATCTCCAGTCGCTTCGGTGAGTCGTCGAGAATGGCTTGCGGATCGCAGCCCGGTCCTAGATAGAGGCCGGCCACATAAGCCTTGATTACGGTCATGTAGCGCAGCAGCCCAACGGCATTCAGACGGAACTCCATGCCGGACGTCTCCACGCGCTCACGAAACGGGACCCCCTCGATGGAGATCTCGTCGAGGGCCGCCCGCACCGGCAGCCCCAACAGCAAGACCAGCCCAAGTGCCCCGAGGCGAACTGCACACGCGGAAGAGAAGCTAGGGTTCCTCACCGTGAACAATGTGGTTCTCCGTCATCCAAAGCTGTTGCTATTTTGTCCCGAATCTCGACTCAATTCTGGATATGGGCCCGACTCGCCGTGCCGCACCTTCTTGCGAGCTTCCACTGCACTACAGCTGTGTGCTCCGTTGGATTGCACCGAACCTGTGCAAGCGACCGCGCATCTCAGCGAAAAGGCGCCGAGGTCCGCGACATCGCTTCCGCTGGAATCAAGTTCCGTTGCGGACGGAGCATGCGTAGAAGGCCCCAACCGATGGGAGTTTGTCAAGCCTAGACACCCACTCAGGGGAGCTCCTGGCTGGAAGCCCGCGTCACGCTCACGTCAGGCGGCGGTACGACCCTTTGAAGTACACCAGCGGAGCATCGGAACTGGCTGCGGCGTCGATCACATCTCCGATGTAGACCACGTGATCCCCCGCTTCGATCTCCTGGCTCACGCGGCAGTCGAGCCAAGCGATGGCGCCGGGAATTCGAGGACAGCCGCTGCGCCCGTCCTCGCACTGCAGCCCGGCGAAACGCCGGTGCTCGTGCTTCTTGCTTGCGAATCGATTCGACAACTCTTGCTGGTCCTCTCCCAGCAGGCTGACACAGAATGCTTTGGAACTCTGGATGAGCGAATGCGTGATCGTATCGCGCGCTGCGCATACGAGGATCAGCGGCGGCTCTAGAGAAACCGAGCAGAACGCCGACACGGTCATTCCCTGCACGCGCTCACCCGCTCGCGAGGTCACCACCGTCACCCCACTCGCCCAGTGCGACAGAACTTCTCGAAAGATGTTCGCAGAGATCGACACGCGGCGATGGTATCAGGGGCGGGCACGGCCCGGCCAACAATGTGGCGAGGCCTAGCCAGAGCGTCGTCTTGCGGCAGCTACTGGGTGCTCGCAGACAGGCCGAGTGGACGCAGACCGACGAGCAGTAGATCCGTGACGTTGGTGCCCGTGGGACCGGTGCAGAACGTGCTGCCCGCGGCGCGGTGAAAACAATAGGAATCGTTCTGATCCAGCGCACTGTGCGCATCGATTCCCGCCTTCTGCGCGCGTCTCACACATTCCTCATCGAACCAGGCTCCTGCCGCGGGGGTCGGCCCATCACTGCCGTCGGTACCGGCCGCAAGCCCCACGACTGTGGAGCCCGCTTCGAGCTGGAGCGCTAGCGCGAGGGCGAGTTCTTGGGCACGCCCTCCCCGGCCCGAGCCACAAACGGACACCGTCGGCTCCCCTCCCGCCAGCACGAGATCGAAGCCTCCCTCTTGGGCGCTGAGGATCTCTCGGTACAAGCTCGGAGCGAGGCTACGCACCTCTCCACCGAGTCGGTCACGGCGCCGCCAGACTCGCAGCTCGCGCCTCGCGCATTCGGCCTCGATCGCGGCCATTGCTGTCTCGAGAGACGCCACGATCTGGAAATGTGTACGGTAGGCAGCGGCATCTCGCGGGTCCAAGGTCTCTGGGCGGAGCCCGCGTGCGCCCTCGGTCAGGTAGGCATCGCAGATCGGCGCAACTCCGGTGAGCCCCGCACGCTCGATCACCCTGAGTGCGTCTGCGAACGTAGACTCATCGGCGACGCTCGGACCGGATCCGATGACGGACGGAGAATCGCCGATTACGTCGGAGATGGCGAGCGTGTACACAGATTGCGCTGCAGTCGAGCGAAGAAGACCGCCCCCCTTGATGCGTGAGAGATGCTTGCGCACGGCGTTCAGGGCCTCAATGGAAACGCCGGCCCGCATCAGCGCCTCGCTCAGGCGACGCTTTTCCGATAGGGGGACGCCGGCGACCGGTGCCGCCCAGAGGGCAGACGCCCCCCCGGAGAGCAGCACCAGTAGCCGTGCGCCGGACGTACACGCCTGCGCGAGCTCGAGCGCACGCGCAGCCGCGCGCTCACTGCGGGCGTCGGGATGTGGATGACCCGCGCGAACGAGCTCGACGGGACCGATCCGGTGGTCCGGCTCGTCGCGACAGACCCCGAAGCCCTTCGTTACACGTGATCCCAAGACATCGAGCGCTCCGGAAACCATCGCTGGCGCCGCCTTGCCGGCGGCGAGCAGGACGATCGGCGCAGGGCCGATGGGCCAGCTGGAAGAGCGCAGCGCAGTCGCTACCGCGTTCCGGCCTCCGACGGCCTTGAGCCCGATCCAGAACAGCTCCTCGAGAAGAGACCGAGACCTCACCCCTCGACAGGCACCAGCACGATCTCGATGCGTCGGTTGCGGGATCTTCCCTTGCCGCTGTCGTTGCTCTCGAGCGGTCGATTGGGCCCGAATCCAACGGCCTCGAGACGATCGGACGGAACTCCCGCCGCTTCGAAGGCGCGCACTACACGAGCTGCGCGAGCTGCGGAGAGCTCCCAGTTCGAGGGAAAGAGTGCGGTGGAGATCGGAACGTTATCGGTGTGGCCTTCTACGCGCACGGATTGATCGGGAAGCTTCAGGATCTGCTTGGCAACGCGCGTGAGCACGTTCTCACCCTCCTGCGTGATCTCCGCGCTACCGCTCGCGAAAAGGATCCGGTCCAGCGCGCGCACTTGGAGTCTGCCTTGGAGACGCTGAATCTCGATCCGCCCCGACTGCACCTCGTTCTCGAGCTCATCCACCAGGCTCTGATACGTGCCAGAGAGCGACTGAACCTGGGCCGCAGCTTGCTCGCGGGCGATCCGCTCTTCTTCCAGACGCTGCTCCAGCTGCTGGCCCGCGACCCTCAAATCCTCATTGCGCTCCATCAGCTCGGTCCGTTGCTGTTCGAGCGACGAGCTGGTGAGTTCGAGCGACTCCCGCTCCTTCGACAAGTCCGACAGGCGTCGTTCCAGAGCTGTACGCTCCGCACGCTCGGAAGCTACGCTCTTCTCGAGAGCGCGTACGCGAGCGACCTCGGCCTCGTAGGTAGAAGTCAGCACACAGCCGCCGAGGCACAGCGCGATCACACATCCCGCGGCTCTCACCCCGAAATCTCCACACCGAATGCGATCCGCAACACGTCCTCGATTCGCTCCACCGGAACTACCTCCAATCCCTCGAGTCGCTCCGGAGCGATGTCTACCAGATCCTTGCGGTTCTGTGTCGGAATCAGCACTCGCCTCACACCCGCGCGCTTTGCCGCCAACACTTTCTCCTTGATGCCTCCCACGGGAAGCACTCTCCCGCGCAGGGTGATCTCTCCCGTCATGGCTAGATCGGGGGGCATCGAGCGTTCGAGAAGCAGGCTCGTCAGCGCGCAAACGAGAGCTACGCCCGCGCTGGGACCATCCTTCGGAGTGGCACCCGCTGGAATGTGCACGTGCAGATCGTCCTTGAATACCTCGGGCTCGATCCCGAGTTCCTTGCACCGCGAGCGCACGGCTGCAACGGCCGTCTCGACGGACTCGCGCATGACGTCACCGAGCAGGCCGGTGATCTTCAGCTTGCCACTTCCACGCATACGGGTCGCTTCGATGAACAAGATCTCGCCGCCGGCCTGAGTCCAGGCGAGCCCGATCGCAACGCCCGGAATCTCCCCGCGACCCGCCAGTTCTGCTTCGTAGCGCTTGGGCCCGAGGAGCTTGTGAATCTCAGCTGGGGTCACCTCGCTCGCGACTTGGCCCGTCTCGACGTAGGCCCGGGCGAGCTTGCGAGCAATCTTCCCGAACTCGCGCTCCAGGTTGCGCAGACCCGCTTCACGCGTGTAGCTGCGGATCACCGTCTGCAAGGTCTCGTCCGAGAAATGCGGCGCCGCATCCTTGAGCCCGTGCCGCTCGAGCTGCCTCGGCAGGAGATAACGGCGCGCAATCGCCAGCTTGTCCTCTTCTACGTACCCTGGGACCTCGATCACCTCCATGCGATCGCGGAGCGCGGGAGGAATCGGGTCGAGCAGATTCGCCGTTGCGATGAACAGCACCTTCGACAGATCGAAGGGAACTTCGAGGAAGTGATCGCTGAACTCGCGGTTCTGCTCCGGGTCGAGGACTTCGAGGAGCGCAGAGGCTGGATCGCCCCGAAAGTCGGTGCCGAGCTTGTCCATCTCGTCGAGCATGATCACCGGGTTGCGGGTTCCGACCCGCTTGAGTGTCTGGATCACGCGCCCTGGCAGGGCGCCGATGTACGTGCGTCGGTGCCCGCGGATCTCTGCTTCGTCGCGCACCCCGCCCAGAGCCAGCCGCGCGAACTCGCGGCCCGTAGCGCGCGCGATCGACCTACCGAGCGATGTCTTGCCCGTACCCGGCGGTCCTACGAAGCAGAGAATGGGACCGCGCAGATCGCGCTTCAGGCGCAGCACGGCGATGAACTCGAGAATGCGTTCCTTGACCTTCTCGAGGTCGTAGTGGTCTTCATCGAGCACGCCGCGAGCACGCGCGACGTCGAGGCTCTCCTCGCTCTCCTTCGACCAGGGCAGCTCGGAGATCCACTCCAGATACGTCCGGATCGTGGCGGCCTCCATCGCGCCAGGCGGCATGCTCCCGAGGCGGGTCAGCTCGCGTTCGGCGCGGGCGCGGACCGATTCGGGCAGGCCGGCCTCACCGATGCGCTTGCTCAGGACCTCGATCTGATCGGTCCCTTGATCGGCTTCACCTAGCTGGCGGCGAATTGCGCGCGCCTGCTCGCGTAGAACGTACTCGCGTTGGCTACGCGATAGCTCCTCCTGCACTTCCTCACGGATCTCGCGCTCCATTCGTTGCACCTCGACCTCGCGTGCAAGATGCTCCGAAAGCCGCTCGAGGCGCGCGCGTACATCGACCAGCTCGAGTAGCTCTTGGCGGTCCTCGAGCGATAGGCTCATGTGGGAGCTGACCTGATCGGACAATACCGCGGAGTCGTCGATGCTGGACACCAGGGTTCGCACGGCCTCGTTCACCGTGGAGGAGCCCTCCGTCAGAGCGAGGAACTGCTGGGCTACGTACCGATGCACCGCCTCAGTCACGAGCGACGAATCAGTACGCTCGTCGAGCAGGGTCACCTCGGCGCGCAGATATGGATCTCGCTCCACGTAGTTGTCGATGCGGGCGCGACGAACGCCTTGGACGTAGATGCGCTGGCCGCCGTCGTCCGACGGCACCAGCCGCAGAATCCGGACCGCGGTTCCAACCTGATAGAGGTCGTCCGGGGTGGGCTCCTCGATGCTCGGATCGCGCGCACAAACTGTGACCAGTAGATCCTTGTCCTTCGCAGCATCCTCGACCAGCTGCCGTGCGCGTGGCGTGGTCGCCACCATCGGGTTGATCAGCCCGGGAAACACCACCGTGTTGCGAAGGGGTAGCACGCGCAGAACACGGCGCTCTGAGGCTCTCGACTCGCCCTCTTCGGCTTCCCCAGCATCATCGTCCACGGGATTCTGCGGGCCGTCGGACTCCGGATCACCCCCGGACGGATCGTCCTGGGCCGTCGCTCGCACCGGATCGCAAGAACTCGGATACACGTCGTCGGTCATGCAGTCGGCCTCCCGAGCCGCTGGCCCGAGGGCCAGTGGCTCGAGGTCAGTCACGGACGGCGCAGGGGGCGCGATCCGAGGGGTTCTCGATCTAGGTTGCGAAGACGAGGGCTACTTCTCCTCTGTGAAGTCCGCATCCACGACGTCGTCGTTCCCAGCACCGCTCGCCGAGCTATCTCCCGGCCCTTCGGCTGCCCCGCCCTCTGCGGCGCTCGCAGCCTCCTGCTGGTACAACGACTGGCCGATCTGCTGCATGATCGTTCCGATGGCCTCCGCTTTGCTCTTGTAGTCCTCGGCCCCGACCTCGGGCTTGTCGAGCAGCGGCTTCGCTTCCTCGATCAGAGCTTCGACCTTCGACACCTCGGCGGCCGGAATCTTCTCGCGATTCTCGCGAATCAGCTTCTCGGCCTGGTAGATGGTGGTATCGAGCTGGTTGTGCGCGTCTACCCGCTCACGACGCTTCGAGTCCTCCTCGGCGTGCGCCTTCGCATCTTGCACCATCTTCTCGATGTCGTTCTCGGACAGCTGGCTCGAGTCCTCGATCCGAATCGACTGCTCCTTGCCCGTAGCCTGATCCTTCGCCGACACCGAGACGATGCCGTTCGCATCGATGTCGAACGTGACCTCGATCTGGGGAACCCCGCGAGGCGCAGGCGGAATTCCGTCGAGCACGAAGCGACCGAGGCTGCGATTGTCGCTGGCCATCTCGCGCTCACCCTGGAGCACGTGGACCTCCACCTGCGGCTGATTGTCCGCTGCAGTGGAGAACGTCTGAGAGCGGCGCGTCGGGATGTTCGTATTCCGATCGATCAGCCGGGTCATCACGCTGCCGTAGGTCTCGATCCCGAGGGACAGCGGCGTAACGTCGATCAACACGACGTCTGAAACTTCACCGGAGAGGACGCCCGCCTGCACCGCGGCCCCGATCGCCACGACCTCATCCGGGTTCACGCTCCGATTGGGCTCCTTCCCGAAGATCGTGCGTACGAACTCCTGCACCTTGGGGATTCGGGTCGAACCCCCGACCAGGATCACCTCGTCGACCTCGTTGGGGCGAATGCCCGCGTCCTTGCAGGCCTGCATGACCGGGCCGCGCGTCCTCTCGATCAGGTCTTCGACCATCTGCTCGAACTTCGCACGGGACAGGCGCAGGTTCAGGTGCTTGGGGCCGTTCTGATCGGCGGTGATATAGGGCAGATTGATCTCGGTCTCGGTGACACCGGACAGCTCGATCTTGGCCTTCTCGGCCGCCTCCTTGAGGCGCTGCATGGCCATGGGGTCCTTGGACAGATCGAAGCCCTGATCCTTCTTGAACTCGTCGATGAGGTAGCGAATGATCCGATCGTCGAAGTCGTCGCCGCCTAGATGCCCGTCGCCGTTGGTGGCCGAGACCTCGATGGCCCCTTCATCGACCTCGAGGATCGAGATGTCGAAGGTACCACCGCCGAGGTCGTAGACTGCGATGCGCTCCTCGGACTTCTTGTCCAGTGAGTAGGCGAGCGATGCAGCCGTCGGCTCGTTCACGAGCCGCAGAACCTCGAGCCCGGCGACCTTGCCGGCATCCTTCGTCGCCTGGCGCTGAGCGTCGTTGAAGTAGGCGGGTACGGTGATCACGGCCTGGGTGACCTTCTCGCCCAGGTAGGCCTCCGCCGAGGCCTTCAGCTTCTGGAGCACCATGGCCGAGATCTCGACCGGTGTGTACTCCTTGCCCTTCACCTCGACCACGGCCAACCCCTTCGGGTCCTGCTTGACCGTATACGGCACGAGCTTCATCTCGGAGGTCACCTCGTCGTACCGGCGTCCCATGAAGCGCTTGATCGAGAAGATCGTTCCCACCGGATTCTGGATGGCCTGGCGCCGGGCGATCTGCCCGACCAAGCGCTGACCGTCCTGCGGGAAGCCAACTACAGACGGAGTCGTGCGCGCACCCTCCTCGTTGGCGATCACCTTCGGGTCCTTGCCCTCCATGACGGCGACGACGGAGTTGGTGGTACCCAGATCGATACCGATGACCTTACCCATGTTCTCGGACCCCCTGGCGAGCCTCACGCCGCCGCGCGACGCGAGGAAAAGCCTAAATGTGCCGTTAAAACAAGTAGTTAGACACCACTTGAAACCGCTACCAAGGCTAGGTCCCGGCCTCTGGGTGTCAAGCGAGCACGGCGGCTAGGCACGATCCCAGTAGAGCATCGTCCGCGCGCGGACCTCGAGCTCGATCACGTCCTCGACCCAGCCCCCCAGCCAGCCAGAGCCGAATACCCCCACTCTCAGCGTGTTGACCCCCTCATGCAGGGGGTGCAGAGGGCCGCTGACTCCCGTCGCATCGAGGTTCAGCATGCGAGCCGTGACATCGACACCGTTGAGCTCACAGCGGAACGTCTCAGTGGCCACGAGGGATGGCTCAGAGAAGGAGACTCGCAGCAGCAGGCCCTCCTGCGGAACGATCGCACCTCGCTCGAGCGCTTGAATCTGCATCAGCGGCCGCCCGAGCCAGAGCGCTCGGTGCAGAGAGCCGCCGCAGCGCCAGAGCACACCCAAGGCGGCCACGAGCAGGATTCCGGCAGCTCCCGCGGCAAGACCGGAGAGCACGGCGAATAGTCTGGACTCGGGCACGGTCTCACTGTACCGCACCCGGCGTGTGCCCAGCGAGTCTTCCTCCCCGCGTTCCAGTGGACAACGCACCACGGAGCTCAAGGCGCGCAGACTGTCGGTAGGAGCTGCGCAAGTGCGACGACCCATCGGTGCGCGGGAAGGCCGGATATAGTATGGGAGGGGCTGGTGGAGGCTTTGGAATTGCGGCCCGCGGGCGCTCCGCGTAGACTCCGTAAGCGGGGGGTGCCCTGCGATCTAACCGAAATCGCAGGGCATTTGTTCGCTGGCCTCATTCTACGTGCCCGCTCCGCGCGCCCGGGAATGGATCGCGGAGTCAGCGGGGTCAGATTTGGACGCGCTCGCAGCGTCCCCCGCAGGAGTGCGAAGCTCGAGACGTCGGAGTCGATGCGGCCGTTCGTACACAATTCAAACGTGGGGAGGATGCGGAAGTGCTGGGACTTGCACTGAAGGGCGTCCAGATTTGCCTGCTCATCGGGGCGCTCGTACTCGTCTGGATGGCGGTGTCTCCGCTCGCGCTCTCCCAGTCACCATCCGTTACCCTCCCTCCGGCCCTAGCGGCTGCCGGGAGCACACGCGGGGCCTTCTCTGATTACAAGCTCATCGGCGAGCGCAATCTCTTCGCTGTCGCGCGCCCCGTCGAAGCCCCCGAGGCGCCCGTCGAAGAGGAGATCGTCGAGACGAAGCTCAACGCGTTGCTGCTCGGGACCGTGGTCATCGGCAAGGAACGCGCAGGTCAGCTCGAGTCCTCGGCTCTGGTTCGGGACACGACGGGCGAGGTTCTGGCCCTGGGGATCAAGGACACGCTCGCAGATGGGAAGGCGGTCGTGGTGGGCATCGAGCAGCGGCGCATCGTGATCGAGCACCAGGGACGCCGCGAGGCACTCCTGCTCGACGAGGAAGCGACGAGCTCGTCACCCGACTCGGACATCCCTGATCCCCGTCGCGCCCGCAACGGCGGCACCGGTCCGACGCTCGATTCACTCCGCAATGCGCGCATCAACTCTGGCGCCGAAATGCTCGGCGTAATGCGCAGCATGAGCTCGCTCGGGCGCTTCGCAGCCGATCGCGACGACGAAGGCCGCTTGAACGGCATACGCGTGACTCGAATCAACGACGGCAGCCCGCTCGGGGACCTCGGGGTTCAGGTCGGGGACCGAGTAGCGGCAATCAACGGCATCCCGCTCGGTGGGGACACGCCCGGTCTGGGCGCGATTGCAACCCTGGCGGACGGATCCGATCCGGTTCTCACCATCGAGGACGCCAGCGGACGTCAGCGTGAGATCGTGCTTCCGAGGAGCGTACTGGATGCAGGCTTCGGACCGAACTGACATGACGCGAGCACCTTCGAAACGAGCGATCTCGCCCGCGCGACGCTCCACACGCGGACAACCGAGCGAAGGAACGGCATGATTTCGAACGGAATCAAGGCCGCGCAGTACGCCCTGTGGACGCTGATTGCCGTGCTCGTCGTCGGCCTGAGCGCGCCTCTCCGCGGCAAGGGTGTGCCCGAGGTCCAGTTCGTCCCGCTGGAGCCGATCCGCCGAGCGCAGACCGCCTTCAGCCGCTACGCAGTCATCGGAAGCCGGAATCTGTTCCGGGTGCCCGAGGGGGCCGTTCCAGCCACCCCGATCGAAGAGGTGATCGAAGAGAGCCAGCTGAAGCTCAAGGTACTCGGCACAGTGGCTGGGCCCGCCGAAGTGGCAAGTGCCATCGTCGAGGACTCCACGGGCCGAGTAGACGTAATCTCGGTTTCTCAGACCCTGCAAGGAGGTGTGCAAGTCGAGCGCATCGAGAAGGGTCGCATCGTGGTGCTGAACCAGGGCAAGCGTGAGGCAATCAACATGGCGGAGCCGGAGACCCCGGCCTCTCTCGCTATGCTGCAACGTGGAAAGCGCAGCTCCGCGACCGTCGAGGTGATTCCGCCGCCACCGCCTGCGTTCGTCGCGGTCGCCTCGCCTCAGCTGGCCGTCAGGATCGCCGCGCTGACGGCACCTCCGCCGCCCCCGGCGGCCCCACGGCAGGCCCCTCCGCCGAGCATCGCCGAGCGCGAACTACCTAGCGAAAACAGCCCCTTCGCGCGTAAACTGGGCTTGCGGACAAGCGCGAGTACACCTCGCTTCTCGGCGACGGCCGTGCAGGTCGCCCTGGATGAGGCCCCATTTCAGGCGGTGGCCGGGCAACCCGTGTTGGAGGCGTTGCTGCAGAAGGTCGCGCTGCGCGAAGGAGAGGAAATCCTGGCTGTGAACGACATTCCAGTCACAGCGTCCGAGCGACTTCCGGACTTACTCCGGAGCCTGTTGCAGTCTGCGCCCGCGCGGGTGCGGATTGCCGTAGACTCCAAATCACAGAGAGAAATTGAGGTGGTGCTGCGATGAATGCCTCCAAGTGGACTCGAACTCTTGCCGTTCTGCTGGCTCTGGCAGTGCTCTCTCCGACGACCGCATGGGCACAGGACGAGGACGAGACCAAGCTGAAGCTGGACTTCCAGAACGCAGAGCTCGCCGATGTGATCCGCTCGATCGGAAAGAGCACGAAGCGCAACTTCGTCTTCGACGACCGCGTGCGAGGCACGGTCACGGTCATCTCGGAGCAGCCGGTCACGATGGACGAGGCGTTCCGGGTGTTCGAGTCGATCCTGAACCTCAAGGGCTTTTCGATCGTGAAGGGCCCGGGAGGCATCGAGAAGATCATCCCGACCCGCGAAGCCCCTCAGAGCGCCCTGCCGCTCGTAGGCGATGGCGCGCCGACGTCCGAGCGCGACCAGTTCATCACGCGCCTGATCCCGCTCAAGTACGTAAAGGTCGACAGCATCTCCGAGACGTTCCGCCAGCTCTCCTCGAAAGATGCGAATCTGATCGCGTACGCACCGACGAACACGCTGATCCTGACGGACACGCAGGCCAACATCCGTCGCGTCCTCAATATCATCAAGCAGATCGACGTCTCCACGTACGAGGAGCAGATCAAGGTGATTCCGCTCGAGTTCGCGGATGCCTCGGATCTGACCTCGCAGCTACAGGAGATCTTCTCGTCCGAGCAGCCGGGGGCGACGGCTCCGGGGGCCGGAGGTGCAACCGCCGCCGCGCGAGCGCGTGCGGCGGCTCGGGCAGCCGCGGCAGCCGCAGCAGCGGGCGGAGCGGCGCCCTCCTTGGCCGCATCCGGCGACACTGTCGGCTTGGCAGGCGAGCCGCGCTTCATCCCGGACGCGCGCACCAACTCGATCATCGTCCTCGCTCCGCAGGGAACCATCCGGCAGGTCGAGAAGCTGATCACCTTGCTCGACTACAGCCGTCCCGGTACGGGCCGCATCAACATCATCGCGCTCCAGAACGCGGATGCCGAGGAGACTGCGGAGACCCTGGCGCGACTCGTCGAGGGCGGTAGTAGCTCTGGAGCCAGCGCTGCGTCAATCGGAGGCGGCGGCACCGGCGACATCGTGGGCGGAGGCGGCGACGGAGGCGGCGGCGGAGTCGTCGAGCTCGAAGGCGGCGTGCGCATCACCGCGGACGCACCCACGAACTCGCTGATCATCCAGTCGAGCCCGAAGGCCTTCGCCGCACTGCAGGAGGTGATCAAGACGCTGGACAAGCGCCGCCCGCAGGTCCTGATCGAGGCGCTGATCATGGAGGTGAACGTCACCGACAACGAGCAGTTCGGCGTTCAGCTGATCTTCAATACCCTACTCGGCGGCGGCGACAATCCAGTGGAGCGACTCGGCGGCTTCGGGACCAACCCTTCGCGAACGGCTCTGCCTCAGCCGCCGTTGACGAGCGGTGCCATGCAGACGACCACCACTGGTGGCATGGGCACTGGCGTGACCTCCACACCCAGCTTCGGCAGCCCGGTGAACAACCCGTTCACGGGCACGATCCTGGGCAACTCCGTGAGCGTCGTCGATCCGCTGACCGGCGTGACGACACGGATTCCGGTGGTTCAGGCGGTGATCACCGCGGCCGCGAGCAACAACGACATCGACATCATCAATGCACCGAAGATCCTGACGGCGGACAACGAAGAAGCCCAGATCATCGTCGGCCAGGAGATCGGATTTCCGACGAGCAACGTCTCCGCTCCACTGGCCACAACAGGCGGAGGCGCGCAGTCCCCATTCCAGACTTCACAGAATGTCGAGCGACGCGACGTCGGCGTCACCCTGCGCGTGACCCCACAGATCAGCGAAGGCGACACGATCAAGCTGGAGTTCTTCCAGGAGGTCAGCTCCGTTACCGGAAACACTGCGGGCGCCATCGGTCCCACGACAAGCAATCGAAGTGTGGAGAACACGGTCTTCGTCAAGGACGGAGAAGCGGTCCTGATCGGTGGAATCATCCAGGATCAGCTCGGCTACGTGACCAGCAAGGTGCCCTTTCTGGGCGATCTACCGATCTTCGGATTCTTCTTCCGGAACACGAACGAAACCATCATGAAGACCAACCTGGTGGTCATCCTGACGCCCCGGATCGTACGCGACCCGAACGACCTTCGTCAGCTCACGATCGAAGGGCGCGAGGAGTTCCGCAGCCTCGCCGATGCGAATCTGTCCCGCAGCGAGGAGGAAATCGAGGCCCGCGCGAAGGCACTCGAAGCGGGCATCGATCTCCCGCTGGACTCGAACCCCGTTCGCCGCAAGCTCGACTCCCTGACCACGCGATATCCGACGGAGAGCCTGCCAGATCTGCGCAAGATCAACGCTGCAACTGAGCAGCAGCGCATGGACGAGCTCCGGTCGCAGCGCGAGGCTCCGCAGGTCGGGCGTTATGTGGTACAGGTAGCCTCTCTGCGCGATGGCACCGAGGCTGCAGCTCTGCTGCAGCAGCTGATCGCCGACGGCTACGACGGCATGGTCATGTCCCGCATGGAGGGACCCGATGCGATCTTCGTCGTCACCTTGGGTCCGTACAACTCCGAGGATCAAGCACAGCGCGTCCGTCGTGAGCTGACGGCGGACCTGCCCGAGCAGTACCGCCCATCGGTGATGATCGCGGAGCCCTGAGCGAGCGCTCGCAGGATCGGCAGGCGAGTCAGAGCCGGTTTGTGGAGATCAAATCGTACTCGGTGCCTAGGGGAGCGGCTGGCCCCCGAGCGCCGAGCCCGGTGGGTGCCCCGCAGTGCAGCTCGGCGTTCGCGCAGCTCGGCGTAGTTGGATACTAGAAGACGAGGTCACCTGCTGTAAGGAGCACCCGCATGGATGCGATCTTGCTAAACGAAGCCCTTCTCGCGCACACGTCGCTGTCCGCCGAGGAGCTCGAACGCGCCGTCAAGAAGCGAGAAGAGACCGGACGGAAGCTCACGGACATCCTGCTCGAAGCGGAGCTCGTGTCGGAAGGCGACCTCCTGCGGGTGATGGGGGAGCTCTATCACATCCCGGTTCACGACGGACTGACCGCAGATGACATCGATCCCGAGCTCACGGGAGTGGTGCCCATCTCGTTCGCGCGCGCAAACCACATGCTTCCCATGCGCCGCGATGGTGACCAGATCTTCGTGGCCATCTCCGACCCCCTGCTCACGGATCCGCTCGACGATCTGCGCCTGATCTTCCAGGGCGCCGAGTGCCAGCCCGTGCTCTCTACGCGGCGCTCGATCACGAACTGCATCAATCAGGTTTATGATCGAGACAGCTCCGCAGCGAAGGTCGCCGACGAGTTCAAGGATGCCGACTTGCAGGATCTCGCCTCCGAGATCATTGCGGAGCCCGAAGACCTCCTGGATGCCAGCGATGCGGATGCTCCGATCGTGCGCCTCGTCAACTCGCTGCTGCAGCAGGCGGTCAAGGAGCGCGCGAGTGATATCCACATCGAGCCGCAGGAGAAGGAGCTCCTGGTGCGCTTCCGTGTGGACGACATGCTCCACGAGCCGCTGCGCCCACTCCCCAAGCGCCTCCAGAGTGCGGTGACCTCGCGCATCAAGATCATGGGGAAGCTCGACATCGCGGAGAAGAGGCTGCCCCAAGACGGCCGCATCGCGCTGAAAATCGCGGGGCGTGACTACGACGTCCGGCTTTCGACAGTGCCCACCCAATTTGGGGAACGCTGCGTCATGCGGCTCCTGCCGCGCACCCAGGCACTCCTCTCGCTGGACAAGATCGGGCTGCACGAGCAGAACACACCCGTGCTCAAGAAGCTGATCCGACGCAGCAGCGGGATCGTCTTGGTCACGGGACCCACGGGATCCGGCAAGACCACGACGCTCTACGCCTGCCTCGCCGACATCAACACTCCAGAGAAGAACATCATCACGATCCAGGACCCGGTCGAGATTTCGCTGGATGGCATCAGCCAGATCGAGGTCAAGACCGACATCGGGATGACCTTCGCATCGGCGCTGCGCGCCGTGCTGCGACAGGATCCGAACGTCGTTCTCGTCGGCGAGATCCGCGACCGCGAGACAGCGGAAATCTCCATTCAGGCGAGCCTCACCGGACATCTCGTGTTCTCGACGATCCACACCATCGACGCAGCCGGAGCCGTCACCCGCTTGGTCGACATGGGAATCGAGCCGTTCAAGATCGGGAGCTCGCTCTCGGCCGTCATCGCTCAGCGCCTGGTGCGCCGTCTGTGCATGCACTGCCGGGACCCCTACGACCCGTCGGATTCGGAGCTCGAAGAAATCGGGATTCCCCGCGAGAAGCTGCGCGGGGTCACAGTCTATCGAGCGGGTGCCTGTGTACGCTGCAACGATACGGGCTACTCGGATCGAACGGCGATCTTCGAGGTGCTCATCATCGACGACGAGATCCGCTCCATGATTACGAATAATATCGACTCGAAGACCATCGAAGCTTCGGCAGTACGGCGCGGAATGATCAACATGCGCATGTACGGTGCCGAGAAGGTACTGCAGGGAATCACCAGCATCGCCGAGGTGCTCCGGCAGACCGAGCAAGAGGTGGCGTAAGGACGCGCAACCATGCCTGTCTATGCATACAAGGGAGTTACGGCTGGCAGCCGCTCGGCCAGCGGCACGATCGACGCGGAGAGCCTGCGCGAAGCTCGCGCACGCTTGCGCAGCGAGGGGATCTTCCCCACACAACTGTCCGAGGGCAGCAGCGGCGCACCCCTGTCGGACCTGCTCAAGAAGCTCGAACTGCCGGAGTTCGGGGGCAGCGTGCCCGACCTCGAGCTCGCCCTTTTCTCGAGCCAGCTCTCGACCTTGCTGGATTCGGGAGTCCCCCTCGTCCAGAGCCTCACGGCGCTGACCGAGCAGATCGAGGACGTCCGGCTCCGCACCATCGTCGGAAAGCTTCGCGAAGAGGTGAACCAGGGCGTCAACCTGGCGGACGCCATGGCACAGCACAAGAACGTCTTCGACGATCTGTACCGCTCCATGGTGCGCGCGGGAGAGTCGTCGGGCTCACTGGCATTGGTGATGACGCGTCTCTCGGAGTATGTCGAGGCGCGCCGCAGACTCCAGAGTCAAATCACCGGTGCCTTGACCTATCCGATCGTGATCCTCTCGGTCTCGGCGATCGTGATGGGCGTGCTGCTGGTCGGTGTCATTCCTTCGGTCACACAGATGCTGCTCGACATGAACCAGGAGCTTCCCTTCGTCACCCGACTGGTGATCGGCGTCTCGAAGCTCGTCACTCAGTACTGGTTCCCCGGGCTTCTGGTCACCGTGTTCGCTTTGCTGGCGTTCCTACGGGCAATCAAGACCGAGGCAGGCAAGCTGCGCTGGGACCGCTTCCGGCTGCGCGCACCGCTGATCGGGAGGCCGACCCGGCTGGTCGCGATCTCTCGCTTCTCGCGCACGCTCGCAACCTTGCTGACGGGTGGCGTCTCCATCGTGCAGGCGCTGGAGATCGCAGCCACCACGTCGGGCAACACGATGATCGCGCAGGCGGTTCGGTCCGCGGCGGAGTCCATTACCCAGGGGGCGTCGATCTCTCAACCGCTGCGCCAGAGCGGCGAGTTTCCACCCTTGGTCACACACATGATCAGTGTCGGAGAGGCGTCCGGCGAGCTCGATACGATGCTGGTCAAAGTCGCGAACACATACGACAACCTGGTCGAGAATGCACTCAAGAAGATGCTGGATCTGCTCGGCCCGGTACTCCTGCTCTTCGTAGCGGGCGTCGTGGTCATCATCGTGTTGTCCACGCTGCTCCCGCTCGTGAATCTAGTCTCGGCATTCTAGACGTCGCTCGTCATTCCCATAGGAGCCTCTCATGCAAGCTGATCCGCACCTTGTCCTGCCACTCGCTCACCGCACCGCATCCTGTACCGCCGAGCGGAGCCCCGAGACCGATCTGCTGGGTCCCGCAAACGTGCGGGCGACGCGGCGCGAGCGTGAGGATGGCTTCACCTTGCTCGAGATCCTGATCGTCGTCACGATCATCGGTCTTCTGATGGGCTTCCTCGCGAACAGCTTCATCGGACGCGCCGACGAGGCCAAGCGGACCCTGGCACAAGCGCAGGTCAACAAGCTCAGTCAGGCGCTCGAGGTCTACCGTCTGGACAACGGACGCTATCCGACCACTGAGCAGGGCCTGGAGGCCCTGGTCCGCGAGCCCACGATCGAGCCCGCCCCGAGGCGCTATCAGCCGGGCGGCTATACGGACAAGTCGCAGCTGGCCGACCCCTGGGGCGGCAAGCTGACCTACGAGGCTCCAGGGCGGAACAACACCTCGGGCTTCGACATCTGCTCCAACGGTCCCGATGGCGTAGCCGCTACGGGCAGCCCAGAGTCGGACGACCTCTGCAACTATGATCTAGAGGGTCGCTAGCCATCCATGCAGCGCGCGCGCGGCCAAGCGGGGTTCACCCTCCTCGAGATCCTGGTGGTCGTCTTCGTGATCGGGCTTCTCTACTCGGCGCTCGCTCCGAGTACCTATCGCCGCTCGAATCTCGATCCGGCCACCGCGCGTCTCGTCTCGGAACTTCGCTACACCGCCCAGCGCGCGCGCGCCACGGGAGTGGTCCATCGCCTGTCGATCGACATGGACGAACAACGCATCCGGATCGAGAGTCGCACGGAGCAGGAGGCCGAACCTACCCGGCTCCCGGGCTCGCCGGCGCTGCTCGATCTGACCCCACCGCAGCCCTTCGGAGACTTCGAGCCGATCCCTACGTCGCAAGGCAAGTGGCGAACCCTCGAAGCCTCCGATGTGCGCATAGTCTCGGTGCAAATCGGCGATGACACGTACGACGACGAGATTGCGTTCGTCGGCTTCTCTGGCCAGGGGGGAGCAGATCCGGCGATCATCCAGCTGGTGGACGAGAGGGAGTCCATCCAGTCCGTGCGCGTCATCGGATTCACCGGTGAGGTCGTCACCATCGAGGGCGAGGATGAATAGTCCCGCGCGAACAGGCGAAGCCGGATTCACCCTGCTCGAAGTTCTCGTGGCCTTCGCCGTGCTCGCCGTGGTGATGGGGGCTCTCTCTTCGATCGTGGGGCGTTCGGCCGCCCTGCTGTCGAATACGCGGATGGATCAGGAGGCGTCGCGCCTCGCAGAACAGAAGGTTCGCGAGCTGACGGAACGGGCCGAGTCTGGAGAACTTCCGCAGAGCGGCGTCGACGAGGGTGTCTTCGACGAGTCTGGCCAGGTCGGGATCCCGTACGCGTTCCGAGTCGAGATCGAGCCGTACGTCCTACAGGTTCCCAGAGGGATTCCTCGAGAGAGCTTGCAGGGCTCCGGCCTGTTCGCCCCTCCGAGCGCACGAGGCGGGGGCGGGGCTGCCAACGGCCCGGCGATTCGCCGAGTCGAGGTTCGTGTCTACCGTGAGGACGAGGAGCCCGAGCAGGCGAATCCATTCGTCGTCTTCCTGACCGAGCCGGCAGAACCTCCTCAGGCCGCAGCAGGGGCCACCGGACAGGGGACTGGCGACCTCGAACTGAATCAAGGATTGGGCGGCTTGAATGACGCGCTGCGACGCACGCGCCAGAATCAGGGCAGGTAGTTCGATGTCCTCGCAGGCACATCCACATCCAACACTCCGAGCTCGAGCTCGGGATCTCCCGCAGGGGCGTCCGGACGTGCGAGCTGAGCACGGATTCACGTTGCTCGAGATCGTGATCGCGGTCGCCCTGACCGCCTTGCTGATCTCGTTTGGCGCGAGCAGCTTCATCAGCCTATCCAAAGTGCAAAGCAAGAGGCTCGAAGAGTTCTCGCGAGATCCAATCGCAGAGGTCGTACTCGATCAGATGGAGCGCGAGATCGTGGGCACTCTGCTGCTCGAACGTCCGGAAGGCGTTGCCGTCGCGGATCACCCCTGGATCTTCACGGTCGAGAGCGACGAGTTGGGTGGGGGCGAAGCGGACACACTTCGATTCGTCACGGAGAGCCCCGCCCGCGTGGCGGGTGCCCCCGTCGGCGGAGCCTTCCGCATCGTCACCTATCGCGCGCAGACGGCGAACGACGGGCGCTTGAGTCTCTATCGAGCGGAGGAAGTGCTGCCCGAACGCGCGGCTCTGGACCTTCCCACATTTGAGGACCCGCCCACGGTGCGGGATGTCGCGGGATTCGGAGTCGCTCTGATCGATGACGACACTGGAGCTCGCGTGGACCAATGGGACTCGATCGAGCTCCAGCCGAACCGGCTCCCGGTACGGGTCGAGCTGAGTCTGCAGCTCAACTCGCCCGTAGGCGACAAGGAGGGGGCGCTCGCACCGGGTCGCGTCTTCCGACGGTCCGTCGTGCTTCCGGTTCGGCCGCTGGGAGGAGACGACGACGAGAACTGTCAGGGACCCTCGCTGGCCGAGTGCCTGAGTCGATTCGAAGAGGTTCTGTCGACCCTGGGTGACCAAGCGGAGCAGTCGATTGCCGCGCTGGTCGACGAGGTCGAGGATCCACGCTGCTTTGCGACGGTGATCGCCACACCTCAGGGAATGGTGCTCGCCGACGAGCTTCGGCAGCTGACTCAGCTCGATCCCAACGAGGTGTGTCAGTGACCGCATCCGCACCACGCAGGCGAGACTCTGCGCGCGAGGAAGGGGTCGTGCTGGTCCTCGCGATCGTATTCATCGCGCTCACGATCGGCGGGGTCTACGCGTTCGCACGAACGACGACCCTCGATGTGCTCGGAGCCAGTCAACGCATGGACCGCATTCGGGCGGACCTGCTCGCGCGCTCGGGCATCGCCATCGGGAGTCGCGCGATCATCGAGGACCTGAGCTCGAGCGACCCACTGGCGAGCAGCTTCGAGTCGCCTCGGGATACCTGGCGTCTCCTGAGCCAGCAGACCCTACAGCCGATCGAGCGGGACGACCTGGTGTCACTGCGCGTCGAGGTGATCGACTCGGGCCGACGGATCCCACTGAACGCGCTGGCCGGCGGAGGTACTGCGCCCGGCGCCGCGCAGCCCGCCGCCGATCCCACGGCTCCGGCGGGAGCTGCCCCCGCGGTTGCTTCGGCCGGCCTGCCGCCAGATCAGGCGCGGGTCTTCCTGCAGAAGGCGCTCGAGCGAATCATTCAGAACATGCCGGGGCGCCCCGAGGAGAAACGCTACGATACCTCCGAAATCGCCGATGCGATCTTGGACTGGATCGACGCTGACGAGACGACGCGACTCGGCGACAACGAGGCCGACTTCTACCGCGACCGACGTGCTGCGTCGCTGCCGCCAAATCGACCGCTCTTCTCTCTGAGCGAACTGGTTGGAATCCCAGGGCTCGATCGTCGGCTGCTCGAAGCGATGGACGACTACTTCTCTCCGCCCATGGGAGCGCCGCGATTTTCGGGATCGGGCCTAAATCCCAACACAGCTCCTCCCCATGTACTCGCCCTCCTCTACATTGTAGGTTCTGAGAGTTTTCTGGAGGACGAGGAGATCTTCAGAGTGCTCAAGGCGCGCGAAGACGGCCAAGTTTTCTGCCCTGGGCAGTCGTCCGAGGAGGCCTGTGTGGACTTCGGAGCGGTGGTCAATCTGCCCGGCCAGGCCTTGTTTCCGCCCATTTCATATGAAAGTTCCGTCTTCATGGTACGCTCTCGAGCCAAGGTGGGCGACGCGAGTGCCTGCGTGATGAGTGTCCTGGACCGTGGAGACCCGGAAGAGATCAAGCCGCTCGCCTATCGGCTGGACTGCTAATGCCTATGCCAATGGAACGTCTGCTCTCCTTCTTCGAATCCAACGTCACCGGCATGGACGTTGGGAGCCATTCGGCCAAGATCGTAGAGCTCCGATCGAATCCGCGTGCGGTCGAGGTCCTACGGATTCTCGAGTTCCCCTTCGACCGGAACGTGAGCCAGGACGAAAACCTGGCCGAGCTGAAGGCCTACCTGCAGCGCGAAGAGGTGATCCTCGAGAACGTGGTCTCCGCGCTTCCCGGGAACCGGCTGACTCAACGCCACTTGCGCTTTCCCTTCGTAGGCAAGCAAGTCTCCGCCGCGGTGCCCCTGGCGCTCGAGGAAGAGCTGCCGATCCCACTGGATGGCATGGTGCTCAATCAAGAGCAGCGCGCTCGTCGGCAACCGAAGGAGCAGACCGACGTTCTGGCCGTGCTCGCACCCATGGCGGAGGTGGCCCAGCACCTCGAGCAGATTCGTGCAGGCGGGTGTGACCCGAGCATCGTCGAGATCGAGGGAGCCGTCCTCGCGAATGCAATCGGCTACCTCGGTCTGGATGATCAGCCACGTCTCGTCCTGGATCTCGGCCATCGACAGACGAACGTGACGCTGGTCTCCGGCGGCAAACCCCTGATGATTCGCTCGATCGCGGTGGGCGGCCACCACTTCACCGAGGCGCTGGCAACGGAGCTCGGGCTCGAGCCGGCGGCCGCCGAGAAGCAGAAGTTCGAGAACGGAATCTTCCGGCCCGGCAGCCTCACACCTCTGTGTGCCCGAATTGGGGCGCTGCTCGACCAACTGGCTCGAGAGACCCTCCGCTCGGTGCAGGCAATCGTCAGCGATGCGTTCGACTCGGAGTCACCCGCGGAGATCTTGCTCGTGGGGGGCTCGGCCTTGGTGCCCGGACTCGCGCAGTATCTCGGCGAGCGCACCCGCCTCTCCTGTCGGATTCTGTCGAGTTTCCCGGAGGCTCCCGGACTCGGCCCACTCGCGACCGAGCCGCACCCCGAGCGCTTTTTCCAGGCATTCGCCCTGGCCCTGCGCGGTTCGAGTGCCCGGCGCACGAGCAGCAACTTTCGCCAGGGAGACTTCGGCTATACGGCCGACTTCAGCGCTCTCGGGCGAGAGCTCAAGCGGGCCGCCGTCCTGTTCGCCGTGGTCCTCGGACTCTGGCCACTGAGCCATCTGGCAGACTACTGGGCTTCGAGCCGGCGAGTCAGCGGGATTCAGTCGCGCGTCGGGGCCCTGTATCTCGAGGCCGTCCCCGGCGCCGCGGTCCCCGGTGACCCGATGGCTACCCTGCAACAGCGGCTGAGCGAGACAGAAGAGCTGGCCAACCATCTCGGCGTAACTGGCGCCGGCGCGTCACCGCTCGAGCTGCTGCGTGCGATTCACGAGCGCATTCCGATGGAGCTCGACATCTCTCTCGAGGAGCTGCGACTCGAGCGGTACAGCATGAAGGCGCGCGGGTCCGCTCCCGACTTCAACTCGGTCGACCGCATGCGCGAGGAGCTGAGCAAGATTCCGATCTTCCGAGCCGTGGCCGTGTCGAACGTCGGCAAGGTCCGGCGGGGTCAGGGGACGAAGTTCGAGCTGTCGATCGAGCTGGAGCGCCAGCTGTGAACGAGTACCTGGAACAGGCAAAGGAACTGATTCGCGCCAAGCTCGCCGAACGAAGCGATCGGGAGCGCTGGATCATGGTCGGGGTCGCGGCCCTGCTAGCCACCTTGTTCGTGCGGAGCACACTGGTTCGCCCCCTCGAGCTGGCGGCTCTCGAGGCGCAGGAGAATGCAGAACGACTCGAGGGCGAGCTGCAGCGAGCCGCCCGCCTCGCTCCGCAGCTGCAGCGGCTCGAGGGCGAGATCCAGTCCGTCGAGCAGCGCATTCAGACTGGACAGGAGACGAATCTGCTAGGTCTGCTGCAACAGCTCGCCGCACAAGCACAGATGTCGGACCGGCTGGAGCGGATCGATCCGAAGACCCCTTCGCGAAACGAACGCTACCCAGAGTCGCGCGTCGAGGTGCAGTTGCGCAGCGTCACGCTCGACCAGACTGTGCAGTTCTTGTATTCGATCGAGTCTGCGCCGCTCTACCTCATCGTGCGGTCCGTACGCATTCGTGCGCGTGCGGACAATCCCGCCCTCCTCGACGTGAACTTCTCGGTCTCGAGTTTCCAGCGCGCCTGAGGTGCGGAGCAGACGAATACGCACGTGCGCACTTTGGCTTGCGGTGGTGGCGGTAGGTCTTTGGTGGCTGCCGGCACTCGCGGTCCAGCTGGCGGGCCCTGCGCGCCTGGAGCCACTGGGGGTACAGGCGGAGCTGACGGGAGTGCGGCCACAGGGGCTCCTCGGCTTTCACATCGCGTCGATGACCCTGCAGGAACGCAGCCAGCCTCTTCGCCTCGGCGACGTGAGCGCGCGGCTCGACTGGCTCGGCTGGAGCCTCGACGGGAGGATCGGAGACGGCCACTTCGAGCTCCGGAGTCGCCACGATGCGCGCCTGGGCCTAGCTTATTTCCAACGCCTGCCGATCGAGCCACTGCTGGGCTTCGTCGAGGGGAGCCTGCCGCCACTTCGCGCCCGTGGAGACGCGTCGGGTGCGCTTCGATGGTCGCAGGGCGTCGAGCTCAGCGCCCATCTGGTGGATGCGCAACTCGACCTGCCCATACTCGGGCTGCTCGATCTCGCGAGCGTGGACTTGCTGCTTGCTCTGGCCGAGGACGGCAGCGCAGACATCGCGAGGCTGGCGGCTTCCGGCGAGGTCGGTGAGCTCGAGGCGGTGGGAACCGTTCGACCCTCGGGCGAGTTGGCCCTCGAGGTGAACTTGCTTCGCCTCGAGCCTAGGCTCGTCGCTCTCGTCGAGAGACTTCGAGCAGATCTGCTGCCCCTGCCCGCGACGCTCGAGATTCGTGGGCGCTTCCCCAGTCTCGAGGTTCGGCGCATCGATGCTTCAGCGCGTCTCGCGGATTCTCCATCCCCGCTAGAGACCCAGCTGCCAGGTGAGTAGACTGCCCGCATGAGGCGAAGTCTCAGCAGATTCATTCCCAGCACCGACGTGGAGCGCTGGTCTGAGCGGGTCGTCGTCGTGCGTGGCCTGAATCCTGGACCATTCACGGGACCCGGAACCAACACGTACCTCGTAGGGACTGGGCGCGACCCGATTCTGATCGACACGGGGTCTGGAATCTCAGCCTATCCAGAGCTGCTGCGGGAGACCCTGCGGAGCGAGTTCGGCTGCGATGCACCTTCCCAGATCCTGATCACGCACGCCCACCCCGACCACCTTGGCGGCGTCCGTTCCCTCTGGGAGAATTTCGGTCCGCTCGAGGTCGCCAAGCGACCGTGGCCCGCCCGCGATCAGGGGCATGCCCTGAACCCGATCGACGAAGGCGCAAGCATTCAGGTAGATGGGGCCAGCTTGACCGTGCTGCACTGCCCCGGTCACGCCGAGGATCACCTCTGCTTCCTGCTCGAGGAGGAACAAGCTGTGTTCACCGGAGACAACGTCCTCGGGTATGGCACGACGGTGATCCCGATCCAAGGTGGGGACATGGGAGACTATCTGCGCTCGCTCGAACGCCTGCGGAAGCTCTCACTTCACCGCATCTATCCCGGACACGGCCCACTCGTGGACGATCCCCACGCCCGACTCGACGCCTACATTCAGCATCGTCTGGAGCGCGAGTCGCAGATCCTCGACGCCTTGGCCGCAGGAGTGGCGAGCGTCCTCCAGATCGTGGAGCGAATCTACATAGACGTAGATCGCTCGTTGTACGGAGCTGCATCGCAGTCCGTCCTGTCGCACCTGCGTAAGCTCCGCGCGGAGAACCGGGTAGCTCCGATGCTCGACAGTGGCGGAGAGACGCAGTGGAGGCTGCTGTGACGCCCCACGAGCCCTCTCTCCTTTCAACGGCTCTGCTGCCACGCGACCTGGCCGCGCTCCTCGGCGCGTCGGATCGAGCGCAGCATCGACTCGGCTGCACCCAGGTGCTCGAAGCCCTGCGAGCGCGGCCGGAGCTGCATGCGGGCGTCGTCGAGGTGCTGCGCAAGGGAACGCCCTTGGAGCGCTTTGGCGCCGCTTGGGTGCTCTTTCATGCGCGGCGCCCCACCCTTTCGGTGCTGCGGGCACTGCTCGGGTCTCTCGAGCTCCCGGACGGCGATCGCCGCTGGGAAGCCGTCCAGATGCTCGTCACCCTCGGGCGCTTGGAGCCGCAGGTCGCTCCGGTCGTGCAGGAGCAGGCACGCAGGGCGGCGAGCCCGGTCGCTCGCCGAATGGCGCTCTTCGCGCTGCGGGAGCTAGCTCCGGAGAGACTCGAGACCGAGCGGGTCTTCATCGACGCTCTCAGCGATTTGGATCCGAACGTACGCCGCGCGGCCCTCTCCTCTCTCGTGAAGCTTCGAAGCGAGAGCGAGCTGCGCCTCGATCGCGCGCTCGAAGTCCTCGCCGAGGATTCCGATCTGCGGATGCGGCTGCTCGCAACGATCGTCTGTGCCGAGTTGAGTGGATCTCGCCCCACACGACGAGAGCAGGTGAGGCGGGCGCTCGAGGGGGCCCAGCGCGCCGACCCCGACCTGGCGCACGCCTGCTCGCTGGCTCTGCGGCGCATCGAGCGAAGCGCGAGCGAGGCAGCGGATCCCCTGCGAGGGACCGCGCCTTAGAGCCAGAATCCTACGCGATGTGGATTGCCCAGCTGCACCCGCGTCAGTACAGTTCGGCTCGTGCATGCCACACACCGCCCTCGCCGCCGTAGGTGGACGCGCCCGCGCGAATGTCCTCCGAGACGAAGCGATGTCCAAGCTGTCCGCCGGAGGCGCCTCCGCGCCGCGCGCGGGCGCATCTTCCGTGGATCCCACCTCAGGAATCCGCACCCACCACCAAAAGGAGAATCGAACCGATGGGTGATCTCAAGGGAAGCAAGACGCACGACAACCTGAAGGCCGCTTTCGCCGGCGAATCTCAAGCCAACCGCCGCTATCTCTACTTCGCGAAGAACGCGGACATCGAGGGCTACCCCGAGGTAGCGGGTCTGTTCAAGAACACCGCCGACGCCGAGACGGGTCACGCTCATGGTCACCTCGACTTCCTGAAGCCCGTGGGCGATCCCGCAACGGATCTTCCCATCGGAGAGACCGCGCAGAACCTGGCCGCGGCAGTCGCCGGCGAGACTTACGAGTACACCGAAATGTACCCGGGCATGTCCCGCACGGCGCGCGACGAAGGCTTCGAAGCAATCGCCGAGTGGTTCGAGACCTTGGCGAAGGCCGAGAAGTCGCACGCAGGTCGCTTCCAGAAGGCGCTCGATTCGCTCGAGACCCTCTGATCCACTGAATCTACGTCGACCTGGGCGGACCCAGCTCCGCCCAGGTCGCTCACCCGGGGGCAAGCTTGCACAATCCTCCGATCGGACATCCTGAGTTCCTGGACCGAGAGGCGCTGGACGCGGAGCTGACGCGCGTCTTCGAGAAGTGCCACGACTGCAGGCGCTGCCTACCGCTCTGCCCGTCCTTCCCGTCTCTGTTCCACGCGATCGACCGCCATGAGCAAGAGGCGAAGGAACTCTCGCCGGCTGAGCGGCGCGAGGTCATCGATCTCTGTTTCCAGTGCAAGCTCTGCTACAACCACTGCCCCTACCATCCGCCACACGAATGGGAAATCGACTTCCCGAAGCTGATGAGCCGCGCCAAGCTGGTTCAGGCCCGCGAGGAAGGAATCCCGCTGAACGAGCTGGCAGGACAGAAGCAGGATCTGATCGGTCCGGTGGCGTGCCGGGCGGCCTCGCTTGCAAATCCGATGATGCAGGTGGGGCCGCTGCGCGTCCTCATGGAGAAGGCGACGGGCATCGATCGCCGCTGGCGGATGCCACGCTACGAGTCGAAGCCCCTCTCGCGCCAACTCCCCCCACGCGGCGACGTGGCGAAGTCCTCGGGCGACCGCCGGGCTGTGCTCTTCGGGACCTGCTTCGTCGAATACAGCGACGCGCAGGCAGGCCGCGCTGCGTTCGAAGTCCTCGCGCACAACGACGTCGCCGTGGAGTACGCATATCCCAGCTGCTGCGGTGCACCATCCTTGCACGGAGGCGATCTCGAAGGTGCGCGCGCTGCCGCGCAGAAGGTCACAGCGGCGCTGGACACGTACGCGCGCGAGGGGGTTCCCATCGTCGTCCCCGGTCCCACGTGCTCGTATCAGCTCAAGGTCGAGTTCCCGGAGCTCGTCGACTCCGAAGCGGCACGTCGAGTCGCCAAGATGACCATGGACATTGGAGAGTATCTCTGGAGCCTGCGCGGCGATGGCGGGCTCAAGAAGGACTTCACCCAGCCACTGGGCAAGGTCGCCTATCACCTACCCTGTCACTTGAAGGCCCAGAACATCGGATTTCGCTCGCGTCAGCTACTCCGGGGGGCCGGTGCCGAGGTCGAGATGCTCGACCTGTGTTCCGGAGTCGATGGCACCTGGGGCATGAAAGCACGCTGGTACGAGCAGAGCCTGCAGATCGCGCAGAAGCTGATCGATCGCATCGCTGCGTCTGGCGCAGACCACGTCGCCACCGACTGCCCGCTGTCGGCCCTGCGCATCGAAGAGCGAACGGGACATCGCGCGGTACATCCGATCGTGCTCTTGCATCGTGCGTACGGCCTTGGAGGAACCCCGTGAAGCCACTCGTCGCCGAAGAACTCTGGGATCTGCATCAATACGAACTCGAACGCGATGCCTATCGCGATCACATGATCGCGCTCAAGCGAGCTCGACGCGTATCCGTCGGACCCCAGGCAACCTTCGTGTTCGAGAACCGTGAGACCGTACGGGCACAGGTCCAAGAGATGCTGCGCGTCGAGCGGATCGTGAAGCCAGAAGCGATCCAGGCCGAGCTCGACATCTACAATGAGCTCGTGCCGGGTGCCCACGAGCTCTCGGCGACCCTGATGATTGAGATCACAGACATCGCCAATATCCGATCGGTTCTCGATCGGCTGATCGGGCTGGACGAGCATGTCACGATGCAGATCGGCGACGATCGTGTGCAAGCGAGCTTCGATCCCAAGCAGTTCGAGGCCGACCGCATCTCTGCCGTACAGTACGTGCGCTTTCCGCTCGGCGCCGAGCTCGCTGCGCGCTTCTCAGACCTCGAGGTCCCAGTGACCCTGCGCCTCGAGCACCCGAACTACGCGCACCAGACGGAGCTCTCGAGAGCCGTTCGCGCGTCGCTGGCTGCAGATCTGCGCGCGTGAACGGCGCATCGGACTGCGCGCTCAGTCTCCCAGCCGACGTCGGCTCAACCAGAATCCCAGTCCGACCATCAACCCCATGCAGAGGCCCAGCAGGCGGCCGCTCCTGTCCGCGGTCATGGCTCCTGTGTCGCTCCTGCCCCGCACTCCAATCGGGGCACTCCGGTGCACCCCGCTGTCGACCGGCATCATCTGGGGCGATCCTGGATCGAATGGCACAGGGGCTTCCACCCTCATCCCGGCATCACTCACCATCCGCGGAGTCGGATTGGAAACCGAGTCGGCGGGCCAGAACTCGAACTGACCTGGACGGCTGGCCAAGAGGCGATGTACCGGCGGAGGCGTACTCAGGTCCAGCATCCAGGGAGCCAGAAACAAAACGGTGCAGAGGAGACATGGCAGTGCGTAGTGGCCTGGCATAGGGCCGACCTTTCAAGCAGCTGAGTAGCTTCATCGGAAGGAGCCAAACCAAACCGAAGCCTGCTCACACGGAACGCCATGGAGTTTCCAGCTTGAGTCCACTTGGTCACCTAGCGTAGGTACGGCGACCCTTGACGAGCACGGTCTTCGCCCCAAAGCTACGCAGCGCAGGAAGTAACGATGAGCGACACCATCCGAGGTTGATTTGGATCGAGCGTACTTCGAGAACTACTGCGGCGAGGGTCCGTACGAGGAGCTGTACCAGCTTTACAGCGGGATCGATCACTGCATCCGAATCGTCGAGCACTTTCGCCTGCGTATTCGCTCGGTGTGTGTACTCGGCGCCGCAACCGGACAGGTGGTGCGCGACCTCCGACAGGCCTGGCACGTGCGCCCCTACGGATGCGAGATCAGCCGCTGGGCACACACCCAAATTCCACCCCGCGACCGCGAGCGCATCGCCTGCGCCGATATGCGGGCCTACATGCAGAGCTGCCTACGACGCAGGCTTCACTTCGACCTGATCTTCTCGAACTCGCTGGTCTATCTGCCAGCCAACGAGATCGAGCCGTTCCTCCGCGGATGTCGCGAGTTGGGCGACTACTTCCATTTTCTGAGCAGCACCAGCGAAGCGTTCGAGCCGGGCGACCGCTATCGCGTCACATTGCGACCGCGAGGCTGGTGGCGACGTCGCTTTCTAGCGGCGGGCTTCCGCTCGACGCGTAGTCCTTATTTGTTCCAATGAGCGACATGCACCGCTCCCCCCAGCTGATCCTCGCCAGCGGATCTCCTCGCAGACGCGAGCTACTCCGCGCAGCCGGGATCCGCTTCGAAGTACGCGTTCCGAACGTCGACGAGGGACGACAGTGCGGAGAGCCCGCAGAAGCCATGGTAGAGCGACTGGCATGCGACAAGGTCGCAGCGATCGCCGTCGAGGTCTTCCCGGACGCCTGCGTGCTGGCGGCAGATACCGTGGTCGTACTCGCCGAAAGAGTGATCGGGAAGCCGCGCGACGAAGCCGAGGCGATCGAGATGCTGCTCACATTGTCCAGCCAAACCCACCGCGTGCTCACCGGCTATGCGCTTCGGTCTCCGCGGCGCACGAAGCCTCGCTCGGGATTCAGCGAGAGCCTAGTGAGCTTCCGAGAGATCTCGCACGCGGAGGCTGTCGCCTACGTGAGAACGGGTGAACCCATGGACAAGGCGGGCGCCTACGCCGTCCAGGGAAGTGCCGCGAAGTTCATCGACTCGATCTCGGGGTCTCGCTCCAACGTCATCGGCCTCCCTATGGAGACGATCCTTCCGCTGCTTTCCAACTCCGGAATTCGTCCGGCATGACCGAGCTGCTGGAGCCCGTCGCACATCACTTGCTCGAGATTCGCGCTCGCATGCGTGCAGCCGCCCAACGTTCAGGGCGCTCGCCTGACAGCGTACAGCTCCTTGCCGTGTCCAAGCTGCAGCCGCCAGCAGCGATCGAAGCGGCCATCGGCGCCGCACAGGTCACCTTCGGCGAGAACCGAGTGCAAGAGGCCGACGCCAAGATTCCCGAGCTGCGCGCACGTTACCCACAAACACGGTGGCACATGATCGGTCCCTTGCAGCGCAACAAGGCCCGCAGAGCAGTAGACCTCTTCGACCTGATCGAGTCCGTGGATCGCGTATCGCTCGCCGAGACGCTCTCGCGAGCCGCGCAGGCGCGCGCGAGAACGGTTCCTGTACTCATTCAGGTAAACATCGACGAAGAACCGCAGAAGGCCGGGGTGCTCCCGCGGGATGCCGCCGAGCTCCTGCGAAAGGTGACGGCGCTCCCATCCCTGCGGGTCGAGGGCCTGATGGCCATCCCTCGCCGCGAGCCCACCCCTGAGGCCATGCGGCCAGCATTCGCACGTCTGCGCGAGCTCGCACAGACTCTTCGCAGCGGCGTGCCCGAGGCAGCTGACCTCGTGGAGCTGTCGATGGGGATGTCTGCAGACTTCGAGGTTGCTATCGAAGAGGGCGCGACCTGGGTACGAGTCGGAACGGCGCTGTTTGGACGGAGAACACCTGCATGACGAAACCTTCCTCCTTGCTCCCGAGCTCCATTGGACTGATCGGGGCCGGACAGATGGCCGAAGCCATCCTGCGTGGCCTCATTCACCGCGGAGTGAGCCGAGAGTGCCTCATGGCCTCCGATCCGGATCCGGCGCGCCGCGACCTGCTGTCGGAGCAGCTCGGGATCCGGATGACGCCACACAATGCCGAAGTCGCGAAGGCGGTCGAGCTTGCAGTGATCGCCGTCAAGCCGGCGCAGCTCGAACTCGCGGGCGCCGATCTGCGGAGCGAAGGCGATCCTCTCTATCTCTCGATTCTGGCAGGACGCACCCTGAGCGACCTCTCCGCAGCGCTGGGTCCGCGGGTCGCCCGCGCGATGCCGAATACGCCCGCGCTGATCGGCCGCGGGGTCACGGCGCTGGCGTGTCCCCCGGAGCTGACGAGCGCAGAACGCACGCAGTTGACCAGCGTGCTCGCGGCGATCGGCGAGGTCGTACTCGTGCCCGAAAGCTCGCTGGACGCGGTCACGGGCCTCTCGGGATCGGGACCGGCCTACGTGTATCTGATCATCGAAGCCCTGACCGACGCTGGAATCCGTGAAGGGCTCTCCGCGGCAACCGCACGCCAGCTCGCCGCCCAGACCGTGTCCGGCGCCGCCCAGATGGTGCTCGAGACGGGCGAACATCCGGCCGTGCTGCGCCAGAAGGTCCTCTCGCCCGGAGGGACGACCGCGGCAGGGGTCGCTGCACTCGAGCAGGGAGGTGTGCGTGCAGCCCTCCTTGCGGCGGTCAGGAGCGCCAGCGAGCGCTCACGCGAGCTCAGCTCCGCCAAGGGCTAGTGAGTCGCGCGGTCGCGCGTGCTCCCCGTCAGCGGGTCGCCTCGAAGACCGCTCAAGTACAGCGCGATTACGACCGAAGTTGCTCGGTAGACGCATGCGGCTTTCACCCATCGAAATACGGCAACACCGCTTCAGCCACAAGCTCAGGGGCTTGGACCCCGTCGAGGTACAGACGTTCCTGGAGACGGTGGTGGTGGACTTCGAGCAGATCTTGAGGGAGAACGCCGAACTCCAGCGTGAGAACGAGCGCCTAGCTCGCGAGCTCTCTGTCTACCAGGGGCGGGAACAGACGATCCAGGACACGCTGACGACCGCACAGGGGGTCGTCCAACAGCTCAAGCAAACTGCAATGAAAGAAGCGGAAGTCCTTGTTGGGGAAGCGGAAGTCAGGGCAGAGAGAATCCTCAAGGACGCGGAGAGTGCGCGCGGACAGCTCAGCGGAGAGATTGCAGACCTACGTCAAGCGCGCGAGCGTCTTGCGATCGAGCTACGCAATACCCTGATGGGTTACTTGAAGCTACTGGAGCCTGCGGAACACGGAGACTTGCCCGGATCGCGTCGACAGCGCACTCTTCGTGACATGGAAGACACGGACCTGCACGCTTCTTCGAGCGGGCCTCTCTCCAGCTCCAAGACCGCCCCCTACCACGAAGCGGGTGGAGACCGGAGCACGACCTGAGCCACCTCGACCTGCGCCGATTCCGGCGGGGAGTCGAAGCCGGCATCGACGTCGCAGTTCACGTGCAGCCACGCGCGAGTCGCTCCGAGATCCGTGGCCTGCATGATTCTGCACTTCACGTGCGCGTCACGGCACCTCCGACGGAGGGCCGCGCAAATGCAGCAGTGCTAGAAGTTCTTGCGAAGGCGCTGAAACTGCCGCCGCGCGATCTGGAGCTGATTTCGGGACCTGGCTCGCGGCGCAAGCGCATCCGGATCCACGGCGATCCAGATCTTCTGGAAACGTCGCTAAGGTGCCTTGGCGATGGGGATATGCCCGTTTGACTACCCCGGACCCCTGCCTTATGTTGCGGCCGGGTCAGGGGGGATGGAGCACACATGCCGACGTACGAGTACGAGTGCACGAAGGGACATACGTTCGAGGTCGTCCAGCGAATCACGGAAGAGCCCTTGAAGCGCTGTAAGATCTGTCGAGCCAAGGCGCAGCGTCTGATCTCGGCACCGCGGTTCATTCTGAAGGGAGGCGGCTGGTATTCCGACGGCTACAGCTCGGGTGCAGCCGGCTCCAGCAACTCTAGCGCCTCGAGCACCAGCAGCTCGAGTGAGTCCAGCTCGAGCGGAACCTCCAGCAAGGGCGACTCCTCCTCCGGTAGTAGTAGCAGCTCCGCCAGTTCCACCGCCTCATCGTCGTAGGTCCAGGGCATGCCAGCGCTCGTCGTGGAGGGACGGAAGCTCGCGCAGGAGATTCGCGCGGAGGTGCGTCTTGCGACCGAGAAGCTCGAAGGTCCGCCTCCCGGGCTGGCGACCATCCAGGTCGGCCAGGATCCTGCATCGACCGTCTACGTGCGCAACAAGCATCGCGCATGCGCCAAGGTGGGAATCCGCTCGCGCCAGATCGATCTTCCCGAGTCGATCTCGGAGAGCGCGTTGCTCGAGCACATCTCGGAGCTCAATGCCGATCCGGAGATCCACGGGATCCTCGTGCAACTCCCCTTACCGAACGCGATCGACGCCTCGCGGGTAGCCGAGCAGATCGCCCCCGAGAAGGACGTAGATGGCCTGCATCCGAGAAACGTCGGAGAGCTCGTCGCGGGTCGTGACACCTTGGTCTCCTGCACTCCGCGCGGCTGCATGGAGGTGCTGCGCCGCCACTCGATCGAGATCAGTGGTGCCCGAGCCGTCGTGCTCGGGCGCAGCAACATCGTAGGCAAACCGATGGGCATGTTGCTGCTCCATGCCAACGCCACGGTGACCTACTGCCATTCGAAGACGCGTGACCTCCCAGATATCGTGCGGCAAGCCGACATCGTGGTCGCCGCCATCGGAAGGCCTCAGTTCGTACTCGGCGACTGGATCAAGCCAGGTGCGGCAGTGATCGACGTCGGCATCAATCGGCTCGAGGACGGGCGCCTGGTCGGAGACGTAGACTTCGAGTCGGCAAGTGAGCAAGCGGGGCTGATCACACCCGTGCCGGGCGGTATCGGCCTCCTGACGGTCGCCATGCTGATGGTGAACACGCTCGAAGCACGCTGCAGGCTCGGCTCCCGATGAGCACGGAGCTCGCTCGCACTCCTCTCCATGCTTGGCACGTGGAGGCGGGGGCTCGGATGGTGCCGTTCGCCGGCTTCGAGATGCCGCTCGTATATTCCTCGATCCTCGAGGAGCATCGCCACGTTCGAGCCCGAGTCGGACTGTTCGACGTCTCGCACATGGGCGAACTCAGGCTCAGTGGTCCAGATGCGGCGCGTCTGGCGCAGCGCGTTTTCTCGAATCGGGTGGACACACTCAAGCCTGGAGGAGTCCGCTATGGCGTCTTCTGTACCCCCGAAGGGGGCGTGATCGACGATGCGACCCTGTACTGCATCGGGCCCGAGGAGTACCTGTTCTGTGTGAATGCGGCGACTGCAGCCGACGACTTCGCGTGGTTCACCAAGGTGCACGGAGAGCTCGCCGCGAGCTGCGCGCTTCGGGACGAGACTGCACGCACCGCTCTGATCGCGATTCAGGGACCGGAGGCGTGCGAGATCGCTCATCGCGTGCTGGGCGCAAAGGGCCCGCGGCCGCGCCGCTGGCGCTTCGCAGAGACCTCGTTCCAAGGAGCTCCTCTACTGCTGTCACGCACGGGCTACACGGGAGAGGATGGGTACGAAATCTATCTTCCAGCAGAGCAAGCGCTCTCGCTCTGGAGTGCGCTGATCGACGCCAGCCGAGGGGCGGCACATCCCATTGGGCTGGCCGCGCGCGACACCCTGCGCACCGAGATGGCGTATTCACTCTATGGCCATGAGCTCGACCGGAGCATCGATCCGCTGAAGGCCGACCTGGCTCGCTTCGTGTCCTTCGGCACGGGTTTCATCGGTGAAGAAGCGCTGATGCGTGTGCGAGACTCCGGGCCCGAGCAGCGCCGCGTCGGTCTGATACTCGCAGGGCGCCAAGTCGCACGTCCGGGTACGGCGATCCTGGCGGAACAGATCATCGGACAGGTCACGAGCGGAACCTTCGGGCCAAGCATCGAGCGATCGATTGCGATCGGCTACGTTCCTGCGCAATATGCCGCTCCCGGGACGCAGCTGGGTGTGGAGATCCGCGGTCGGCGCATCCCGTGCGAAGTCACGGAAACCCCCTTCTACAGCAGGAAGACTTGATGGCAGCGAAAAAGGACTACGAAATCCCTGAGGACTGCAGGTACACGCAGAGCGACGAGTGGGTCCGGATCGACAACGACGGCGCACGCATCGGCCTCACCGATTACGCACAATCCGAGCTGTCCGACGTCGTCTTCGTAGAGCTCCCCGAGGTCGGATCCCAGATCGAAGCCGGCGAGCCCTTTGGAGTCGTCGAGTCGGTGAAGGCAGTCAGCGACCTGATCGCTCCGATCAGCGGAGAGGTGATCGCGGTGCATCAGGCTCTCGACGAGCATCCAGAGTGGGTCAATGAGGACCCTTACGGGCGCGGATGGATCGTGTGCATCGAGCCGGAGGACGCGGAGGCGCTGGACTCGCTCATGAGTACGGAGGCATATCGGAAGCACGTGGAGGAGCGTGCTGCTTCGTGAGCTACACCCCACACACGCCGGAAGAGATCGCCCATATGCTCCGCACGGTCCAGGCGGAGAGTGTCGATGATCTCTTCGCATCGATCCCGTTGCCGCTTCGCAGTGTCGGCGCGCTCAAGCTCCCCCCGCCCGAGTCGGAGCAGTCGCTGCTCCGTTCCTTCGCGCAACTGGCAGGACAGAACGAGTCGGCCGATCGGGTTCCGAGCTTCCTCGGTGCTGGCGCGTATCACCACTTCATTCCCTCTGCGGTCTCCGCACTCGCCAGCCGTGGAGAGTTTCTCACCGCGTACACTCCCTACCAGGCCGAGGTGAGCCAGGGCACCCTGCAGGCCATCTTCGAGTTCCAGACGGTCATCTGCCAGCTGACCGGCCTCGACATCGCGAATGCCTCACTCTACGACGGCGCATCCGCGACGGCCGAAGCCGTCTTGCTCGCCCTGCGCGCCACGCGAAAGCGCCGGGTCTACGTCAGCCAGGGTCTCCATCCACATTACCTCGAGGTGCTGCGGACCTACACTGCACAGCTCGACATCGAGCTCGAGAGCCTGCCCCTCGGATCGGATGGCCGCACATTGGTTACAGATCTGCGAGAGGACACGGCGGCCGTCCTGATCCAGCAGCCCAATTTTTTCGGCTGCATCGAAGAGCTGAATACCGTGTCAGAGACGACGCATGCGGCGGGCGCACTTCTCCTGACCTCGACCTCTGAACCTTTGGCACTGGCCCTCCTCAAGCCGCCCGGTGCAGTCGGCGTCGACGTCGCATGTGGCGAAGCCCAGAGCTTCGGAGTCCCGCTCGGCTTCGGGGGACCGTACGTGGGCTTCATGGCAGCGCGTTCGAAGCTCGTGCGCCAGCTCCCCGGACGTCTCGTAGGGGAGACCGTAGACAAGGACGGACGCCGCGCGTTCGTGATGACGTTGACGACGCGCGAGCAACACATCCGACGCGAGCGCGCGACGAGCAACATCTGCACCAATCAGGGCCTATGTGCCCTGCGCGTCGTGATCTATCTCGCGCTGCTCGGAAAGCATGGCCTGCGTCACCTAGCCCGCGTCAACCTGTCCCTCGCGGAGTTCACCAAACAACAGTTGCGTGAGATCGGATGTGAGCCCGTCTACACAGGTCCGACGTTCAACGAGTTCGCGCTGCGCGTGCCGGAGCTCGAGCAACGGCTCTCGAAGCTGGCTCCCAACGAGCTGCACCCGGGCTTGCGGCTGGACACCTACGACGCCGCGCGCCGCGATCAGCTGCTGGTATGTACGACCGAGATGAACTCCCGCGCAGACGTCGCCAAACTGGTGGAGGCACTCAGGCTATGAGCGGTCCCGGGCGCAGCGGTCTTCTCTTCGATGAATCCACCTTGTTCGAGCGCTCCAGGCCTGGACGAACTGGCGTCCAGGTGGAGCCCCTGCCCGCTTCAGTTCCCTTGATCGACCCTCAAGCGATCTGGGGAGCAGAACACGTTCGCGACGACATCGAGGGCTTTCCAGAGCTCTCGGAGTTCGACGTCGTGCGCCACTTCACACGCATCTCTCAGTGGAACCTCGGTATCGACTCTGCGGCCTACCCGCTCGGCTCCTGCACGATGAAGTACAACCCGAAGCTCAACGAAGTGGTTGCAGCATTGGCCGGCTTCCAGTCCCTGCATCCGCTGGCACCCGATGAGGCGACGCAGGGCATCCTCGCGCTGGGCCATGCGCTCGAGCAGGCACTGATCGAGATCTCGGGTCTCGACCGTGTCACCCTGCAGCCCGCGGCCGGGGCACAGGGCGAGTTCGTCGGAATGCAGTTGGTTCAGGCCTACCACCGCGCTCACGGGGGCGCGTCGCGCAACGAGGTCATCATCCCGGACACAGCGCACGGCACCAACCCGGCGAGCGCCGCGCTGAGCGGGATGCAGGTCGTCGAGGTCAAGAGCGGTCCCGATGGAACCCTGACGCCCGAGGCTCTCGCGGCCGTTGTCGGTCCGAGGACATCCGCGCTGATGCTGACGAACCCGAACACGCTCGGAATCTTCGAGCACCATGTGCAGGATCTTGCAAATGTGATTCACGAAGCCGGAGGCCTCGTGTACCTGGACGGCGCGAACATGAACGCGCTGCTCGGCGTGGCCAAACCAGGCGACATGGGCGTCGACGTGATGCACTTCAACCTCCACAAGACGTTCTCGACCCCACACGGTGGGGGTGGGCCGGGAAGCGGGCCCGTCGCGGTCCGCAACCTGTTGGCGCCCTATCTGCCGACTCCCATCATCCGCAAGGAAGGCGATCGGTACCGCCTGGATCACGAGTTTCCGCACTCGATCGGGCGTGTTCACGCATTCTACGGCAACGTCGGAATGTGGATTCGGGCGCTCGCGTACATCCGCAGCTTGGGCGGTACCGGGCTTGGGGAAGTCACGCAGATGGCCGTGCTCAACGCAAACTATCTGCTCGAACGCCTGAGAGAGCACTATGGCACCGCTCAAACCGGCCGCGTGATGCACGAGTGCGTCCTCACGGACAAGCTCCAGCAGGAACATCACGTTTCCACGGCAGACATCGGAAAACGTCTGATGGATCACGGCTTCCACCCGCCGACGATCTACTTCCCGCTCGTCATCGCCGGTGCGTTGATGATCGAGCCGACCGAGACGGAGTCGCTCGACTCGCTGGACGGCCTCGCGGACAGCCTGATCGCCATCGCTCAGGAGGCAAAGACGGATCCCGAGCACGTCCGCGCGGCGCCGCATCGCACGTTCGTCCGCCGCGTAGACGAGGTTCGCGCTGCTCGCAAGCCGAAGCTCCGGTGGACCCCGCCCGAGCGGGAGTGAGCTGCCTGCGCGCGCTCGCGCTGTGGGGGCTGGCCGCGCTTTGTGCGTGCGTAGGCTTTCGAGCGGGCGAAGACGAATCACAGGATCCGTCGATCGAGCGTGAGATCGCCATCACGGAAGACATCGCGCGCCAGATTCGCCAGAGCGGACAGCTGATCAACGATCCCATCCTGCTCCAATATCTGGACGGCCTCGGCCAGTCCCTCGTCGCGCATGCAGATGCTCAGCCGTTCATCTACCGCTTTGCGATAGTGGACGATGATCGCTTGAATGCGTTCACCGTCGGCGGCGGCCACATCTACGTTCACAGCGGTGTCGTCGAACAGGCAGGAGACATGTCGGAGCTCGCCGGTGTCCTGGCCCATGAAATCGCGCACGTGGCGAAGCGACACATCGTCAAGCGGCAGGAAGGGCAAGGGCTCCGGACCCTGCTCACCCTCGCAGCCGCGGCTGCGGTCGCGGCCGCGGGAGCCGATCCGGAAGTCATGATCTTGGCCGAGAGCCTCAACGTGGCACTCGAGCTGCGCAACAGCCGTGGCGCCGAAGCCGAGGCAGATTTCTCGGGCGTCGAGTATCTGGTCGGCACGGGGATCGCACCCCGCGGCATGGTGAGATTCTTCGAGCGCATCCTGGTGGAGTCGTCTGGCGTGCGCGATGGCGTCCCGGCCTACCTGTTCACTCATCCAGCGGTCGAACAGCGCATCGACGTGACGCGCGCACAGATCGCGCGCACGGAACTCCCCACAGGGCTTCGCACACGGGATGACCAGCTCGCAGCCATGCAAGCCCGCCTGGTGACTCTGCGCGCTGGCATCGCCGGCGGCAGTGGGCTGCTCGCGCGTCCCGAGTTCGACCGGGCGAGTGGCGAACGCGCGCTGGCACAAGCGCAGTCGTTCGTGCAGGCGGGCGATCCGCAGTCTGCGCGTGAGCTGCTCCAGGAGCTGCAGGAGCGCGCAGATGGAGACCCGAGGGTCTCGCTGCGGCTCGCCGAGCTCGAGGAGCAGACGGGCAGACTTGCACAGGCGTGTGCGGCGCTCGAGCGGGCGCTCGAGCGCGATCCGATGGTCCCGCTGACCCAGTTCGAGCTGGGACGCATCTGGTCCCTCCGAGACGATATGGCGAAGGCCTTCTTCTACCTCGATCTGGCGGCCGCCGGAGCTCGCCGAGGCAGCAGCCTGGCCGAGCGGGCCGAGCGAGCCATTCGGCTCGCGCTCATCGCCCCCTGGCGCGAGGTAGGACTCCGCGGCGCCACGGGCCTCACCGACCGGTTCGCTCCCGGCGCCAACGTCGAGCTTCGCGTGCGGCTGTCCACAGAGCTGCCGAAAGACTCTCGGCGCCTGAGAATTCTGCTCAGAAACCCAAGCGGCAACGTCGTCGATTCACAGACGCAGGTCCCCAATTCCAACGCAGAGATCGAGTACGGCTATCGGCTCCCACGAGACGCCCTCCCCGGACTCTGGAAGCTCGAGCTTCGCCTCGGGGAAAGCCGCCAGCGCGAGCTCGCGTTCAGAGTCGAGAGCGCCCCGATGGATTCATGAACGTCCCTCCCGCGGGCGGCGAAGCCCCACGTCCGAGGCAGGGGTCGCAACTTCCCACCTTCGACCTGCGACACGTCCAGATCACGGAGCTCGCCTTGCATCTCGCCCGGCTCCACGGCCAGCAGGCCCCGGGTGCGGAGAGCATCCTGCAGCTCTCCCCGTCTCTCTCGGGCTGTGCAGCAGACCAGCTGCTACAGGGCGGTGGATTTCGCCACCTCGACACGGTCGAAGGATCCTCGCGCCGCGTTCGCCGCGTTCACACACTGCCCGACTACGTCCGGAGCGACCTGCGGATCCTCGTCTGCGGCCTGAACCCTTCACCCTACGCCGCGGAAACAGGAATCCCGTTCGGACGGCCTGGCAATCGCTTCTGGCCGGCAGCTTTGAGAGCGGGTCTCGTATCCCACGATCGCGACGTCTATCGCGCGCTGGCCGCGGGGGTCGGATTCACCGACTGGGTCAAGCGTACGACGCGCAGAGCGAGTGAGCTTCGACCGGCCGAGTATCGCAGCGGGCAGCCTCGCCTGACCGCACTCCTGACGAGGATGCGCCCGCGGGTGCTCTGTTTCGTGGGGCTCGAGGGGTTTCGCAGAGTCTACGAGCCGCGAGCGCGCGCAGGCTGGGTGAACACCTCACTCGCCACGTGTCCGGTGTATCTCATGCCCTCGACGTCGGGACTGAATGCGCGCACACACCTGTCCGAGCTCACCGAGCATCTGATCTGCGCGGCGCAGGCATCGGCTTGACAGCCTAAAGGTTGGGGCGCAACCTGACCGAAGGAAGGGCCGGCGTTCGGTGCACTCGATGACCCTGGCAGCAGTAGACTTTTCGAGCCCGAGAAGCAGTGAGAGAACGACTGGAGGTGGGCTACTGCGGGGTCGCTGTGCAGCCGTGCCAGGCTCGTCCGAGCCGACTGACGGCACCTTGTCGAGACGCGCGTATGGCGCGCATCGGCTGTCCAGCCTTAGCTACCGGGAGGTACGTACGTGAGCTTTCGCATGCACTTTCAAGATCTCGAGCATTCCGACTTCCTGCACAGCAAATGCGAAGACCTGAGCCAGAGTCTGCGGAACGAGTTTCCCGAGACGACTCGCTTCGAGGTTACGATGACGCAGGTGGGCGACGAACGAGCCACGCAAGTTCACGTTACTGGGCGCGACATCGACTTCGTCTCGAGCGCTTCGAGCAAGAGTGCACGCGAGTCGGTGAACGACGCCTTCGACCGGGTGCGCAAGCAGCTTCGGAAGCATCACGACAAGGTGATCTTCAATCGGCGGAGGGAAGCGCGCGGCTCATAGCCACTAGGCCTGGGCTTCTGGGGCTTCTGAGCACCGAAACTTCCTCGAGCGGCGTCCTGGCGACGACCTGTGGTCGCGAACGATCCGTGGTCCCAGCTAGGACGCCCTCTCGGATGCAGCCCTCTCCGATGCGCGTTTCGTGAGGGATGACCGGCCTCGCCCAATCGCATATCCCTGCCCGTATCCCACACCGAGCTGTCGCAGGGCGGTGCGCTCATCTTCCGACTCGATCCCCTCCGCGATAATTGCCGCCTTCATCTTCTGGCCGAGACGAACCAACCCGCGGAGGATCTCCTGCTTCTGCGGATCGTCATGGATCTGATGAATCAGAGTTCGATCTACCTTCAGGAAGTCGGGACTCAGCTCGATGGCGGTCTCCAGATTCGAGTAGCCCGATCCCACGTCGTCGACTGCGATTCGACATCCGAGTTCCACCATCGCGTGGACAGCCTCGCGGAAGCGGGTGTAGTTGCCGATCGTCTGACGCTCCGAGATCTCGAACACGATCTGTCCGGGGGAAATGCCCAACTCGTCGAGAGAGCGAAGCATTCCCGTTTCGCTGAAGTCTAGATCGTGCACACTCGACGGGAGAATGTTCAGAAACAGCAGCTCGTCTTCGCGCAGACCACGCGCATTTCGCAACGCGAGCCTGCGACACACGGTATCGAGTTCGAAGTCCAAGCCGCATCGCTGGGCGATGTTGAAACAGACCATCGGCGACGCGAGAGGCCCGCCGCCCGGTCCGCGCGACAGCGCTTCGTAGCCGATGGTCTGCCGGTGGCTCAACGACACAATCGGCTCGTACACCGTGGAGAGCGACTCTTCGAGAATCAGGCGCTCCAGCAGCCCACCGCGTTCGCGCCGCATCCGCTCCGCAGCAAAGCGTCCCGCATCGAGTGCGGAGCGCAACAAGTGCTGAATCTCGCTCTCGGGTTGGTGAAACGGACGATGCAGCACCACTGCAGCACCCACTGGAATGTCGAAGATTCCGGTCAGGTAGGGATACGCGATTCGCTGGACCGCGACGGAGACGTGCTCCCGCAGCTTCTCCTCGAGCCGGGGAAGGGAGCGTGTGTAGAACGACTTGTCCGAGCGCGGCTTGGGGAGGAATACGAGCAGGCGCTCGGGCTCGAGGGCCTGTCCCATGAGCAAGGGCTCGGGGCCCAGAACCTCGCAAAGAGTAGGAAGCAAGCTCTCGATCAAGACGGCGAGTGCATCGCGGACAGCAGCGGCCCCATGGCGCCGCTGGATGTCTCCCAGAACGCCGGCGTCGATCGCCAGCAGGCCCAGCGCCCCCCCCTGAACGAGCGCCCGAATCAACTCGTCCAGCCGATCCGACAGCCACGGAAGCTCGCGCGTACTAGGATCCAAGACCACGATCGAAGCGTCCCCTCGCCTGCTCTACGAGCGAGAGATCGGCTTCGCGCGGCGTAACTTGATAGCTGCGCGTCTTCAGGGCACTACCGGCCCCTAGAGTGTTGGCTAGAGCTCGCCTGGCGGCATGGGGTCCAGCGTGTAGAGCACCGTCACCGTCACGTGTCCACGGTACTCGCTCTGGGTGATGCTCTCCACGCGACACGGCGTGCATTCGAGAAACTTGTTGAGCTCTTCCTCCAACTCCTTGGGAAGACCGCGAAACACGACACACTTAAGTTGATTCATTGGTCGCCTCGCTCCGTTGGCTCGTATTGGTTTCTTCGCGCGTCACTTCTGCGGGATGTCTCCAGTGACATCGAGAGACCATCGATCGATCCCTCCCTGAAGATTCTCGACCCGCCGGAACCCGTACTGGAGCAGGAGCCGGCATGCCCGCAGACTACGCGCCCCTGACTTACAGTGCACCACGATCGGGCTATCGCGCCAGTTCTCGAGCTCTGAAAGTCGCTCAGACAGCTCTCCGAGCGGGATCAGCATGGATCCGGCGATATGGGCCAGCTCGCGCTCGAACGGCTCTCGCACATCGAGCAGGAGATGGGGTGCCCCTCGCGCCCGCAGGCGAGCGAGGTCTTGCGCGGAGATTTCACTGACCGCTTCCGCTTGCATCCCACCGGCCTCCGTGGCCGAACAGAAGGCTTCATAGTCGATTGGCTCGAATATCGTAGCCTCCGGACCGCAAACGGGACACTTAGGGTCCTTTTCGAGGCGGAAGCTGCGGAACTCCATCGACAGTGCGTCGTACATCAGCAGCCTTCCCTCGAGGGAATCTCCGATACCCAAAATGAGCTTGATGGCTTCGGTGGCCTGGAGCATCCCGATCACTCCCGGCAACACGCCAAGCACGCCGGCCTCCGCGCAGTTGGGCGCCAGTTCGGGCGGCGGCGGCTGAGGGAACAAGCAGCGGTAGCAGGGGCCACGGCTGGCGTGGAATACGCTCACCTGTCCCTCGAAGCGCATCACACTTCCATAGACCAGAGGGATCGAGAGCCAGGTGCATACATCGTTGGTCAGATAGCGGCTCGGAAAGGTATCCGTACCATCGACCACCAGCTCGTAGTCCGCGATGACCTCGCGCGCGTTCTCGGCGGTAAGCCGCGCCGCATGCAGCTCCAGGTTCACGTCGGGATTGAGCGCACGCAGGCGCTCGCTGGCAGCTTCGAGCTTCGAACGCCCGACGTCGTCGTTCGAATACAAGATCTGGCGCTGGAGATTGCTACGATCGACCGTGTCGAACTCGATCAGACCCAGGGTTCCCACTCCGGCCGCCGCCAGATAGAGCGCAGCGGGCGATCCCAGCCCACCGGTTCCGACCAACAGAACCCGCGCGGCGAGCAGGCGCTCCTGCCCCTGCTCACCGACCTCGCCCAGCATGAGATGGCGCTTGTAGCGCTCGATCTGGTCGATCCGCATCGAGACGCGCCCTTCTCCGAGTGGGACGCCCCAGCCGCATCGGCAGCCGGAGCGCCCCGATCGTATGTGTCTCTGCGACTAGTTGGAGGCGTACTTCACACTGCAACCATACGGCTGCGTGCTGCTCGGATCCGGCTCCAGACCGTCGAGCAGAGCTGCGGCTGCCCCGCGGACGTAGTTCTTCGGCGAATCCGACCGGCCCCTGGGATCGTCGTCGATCGCGCCCTGATAGGCCAGCTTGCCATCCGGATTCACCACGTACATGTGTGGGGTCGTCTTGGCACCCATCAGCTTTCCGAGCTCACCGCTTGCATCTTGAAGGGTCAGGTACTCGAAGCCCTGCTTCTCCTTCCAAGCGAGGGTGTCCTCGGGCTTGTTGCTGTAGGTCGAGTTCACTGCGAACCACACGACCTCCTTCGCACCAAGCTCGGCAGAAAGCTTCTCCATCGTGTCAGCCTTGTAGTGGCGCTTCACGAATGGGCAGTCCTGGTTGGTCCACTCGAACACGACGACCTTGCCGCGATAGTCGCTCAACTTGTGCGCCTTGCCAGTCTCATCCTTGACCGTGACATCGGGCACCAAGTCGCCCACGGCGGGCGAAGCGGCTTGCACGGTGTGCGAGCCCAACATCCAAGGCAGCACGAGTAGTGCCGCCATCCACGTCGATCGCTTCATGTTGCATCTCCTCCTGTGTGATCCGCGGCCCGCACAGGGCCGACGGCTGCTCGTTTGAGCGCGTCGATCAAAAGCGTTGGGGTCAACAGCTCGGGCAACAGCTCGGGCGAAGCCGGCTCCGTAGGGCTGTAGACCAGATACATGGGAACGGCGGCGCGCCCGAACCGAGCCAGCTCCGCCCGAATCGCTTCGTCGCGCCGGGTCCAATCGCCGACGAAGACATCGAAGCCCAGCGACTCGATCTCCGCCTGCACGGAAGCATCCTCGAAGACCAGCCGCTCGTTCACCTTGCACGTGAGACACCAGTCAGCGGTGAAGTAGACGAACACCGGCTTGCCGTCGCGGAGAGACTCGCGAACGCCTGCGGCGTCGAAAGCCTGGGCATTCAGGCTCGCGGACTCCGCCTCGTCTTCTGCGCCAGGACCGCGCGCCTCGAGCGGAAGCTTCGGTGCCAAGGTGCCCAAAAGGAGCAGGAACCCGACAGCCAAGACACGTGCGGGCCACACCCGCCCGCCCGCCTGGAGCACTCCGAAGAGCCAGGTCATCAGAGCGACGACGAGTAGGAAGGCCAACACCAGGACCAACGCCGCACTCTCGACGCTGCTACCGAGGATCGACAGCAACCACACGACGGTGCCCAAGAGTGCAAATCCGAGCGCGCTGCGCAGGTGCAGCATCCACTCCCCCGGACGCGGCATGAAACGGCTCAAGCCCGGGATGCACGTGATCGCCAGGTACGGAGCAGCCAAACCGACTCCGATCGTGGCGAACAACGCGAGGATCATCGCTGCCGAGCTCGCGAAAGCGAAGCCGACGGCGGTCCCCAGGTAGGGTGCAGAACACGGCGTCGCCAGCACGACCGCGAGCAGACCCTCGAAGAAGCTGCGCGCGTTTCCAGTGGCGCCCTCTCCTACCTGGCTCACACGGGTAAGATCGGGCGAGATCTCGAACACGCCGAACAGATTAAGCGCAAAGACGACAAGCACCGTTCCCACGCCCAACACGAACAGCGGCTCTTGGAACTGGAAACCCCAGCCCACGGCCACCCCGGCGCCCCGGAGCGCCACCACGATCAGCGCGAGCGCGAGCATGCTCACGATGACGCCGGACGTGTAGGCGAGTCCTTGTCCGACGGCTCGCGCCCTGCCCGCGTGTGCGAGTTCGGCGACCGAAAAGACCTTGATCGCGAGCACCGGGAACACGCACGGCATCAGGTTCAGAATCAGCCCGCCCAAGAAGGCGAGAGCCAGGGCGGCCAACACCTCGGAGATCGAGCGGGCCGCTACCGCCGCCGGCTCCGGCCCGGGCACGAGCCACTCCTCCGCCGAGGCGAGCGGCGTCACGGTGGCGTCCGCGTTTGCGGTCGGAAGCTCGAGGTCCACGTCCACGAACAGGGGCCCGTGTGCGCCCTCCAGCGAGAGCACCCCGCGTAGCCGCAGATCGGCTGCGAGTGCGTCCTTGCCGGCTCGTCCCTCGAGCGTCACGATCAGACCGCCCTCGATCAAGGGATGCGCGCGAGTCCCGCTGGCGCTGAGTTCGATCCCTGGAGTCTGGTCCGGCACGAAGCTTCCGAGCGAGGGGCTGACTCCGGGCCGCAGGGGACCGCAGTCCCGGCCGTTGGTCGGACTGCAGGTGACCGCCACTCCGGCTCGGAACGAGTCACCTGGGCGAACCGCAGTCTGCGAATACAGTGCTTCGATGGAGACGCCCGCTTCGGAGGCCGGCATCGGGGTCCTGGCCTCGAAGCGATCGAACAGCGCGACGGTCTCCCGATCTGCAGCCACCGATCGCGGTCCGATCTCGAGCTCTCGATAGAGGCTCGCGCGGCCCGGGATGCACTGGATCTTGCAGACCAGAAAGTCCGCCTCCACCTCGATGCGGTGCCTCACGGACTCGGGAGCCGGGTCCGCCTCGGATGCGATCACCTCGGGCAAGGTGAGATCAGCACTCAGCAGCAACTCGTCCGAGTAGCCGTAGGTGGTGATGAAGCCGTTGTCCTCGCGGAAGACCGAGGGCGCAGGCCAGCGCAGCGGTCCGAGGCTCGGGGGGCTGGAGGCATCCTGCGGCAGCAGCTTCCACGCGAGTTCCGTCGGCAGCCCGGATTCGCCCGAGAATCGCCAGTAGACATGCCAATCGGACTCGAGCTCGAAATACACGCCTACGCGCACCGTCTCACCCGGTCGCGCGCGCTCTCGATCGAGCAGGAGCGAGAGCACCGCCCGGGGAGCCCGCTCGGGGCCTCCGAGCGCCGCGCCGGCGCGCGCACCTTCGGGAACCTCGGGGGCTGCGCCCGCCGTCGCTGCAGCCAGCGACACCAGCAGAATCAATGCAGCCAGGCAGCTCCAGCCGAGCCTGCTGGGCATCCTCCAGCCGAGCCTGCTCAGCATCCTAGTCCTGGGCGTCCTAGCGCTCCTGGGCATTCTAGCGCCGGATTGCAGCATCCCGTCCTCCCCCGCCACGCAGCTCCGTCTCATCGGGGTGGCCCCCCGCTCGTCGCGGACGGCTCTCTCGCGCACACGCTCGCCGGCATGCCCACATGCTACTCGTCGGCGAATGTCACCGCACTCCAAAGCCTCCGATCGCAGACGCAAGCGGCTCCGGTCGAGTGCGATGGGGGCCGCTAGTGCCCCTGCCAGGCCGGATCCACATCCCGGCTTGCCCAGAACGCCGCCCCGGCGTATGCTCCAGCGCCTTCGGCGGGGCGTAGCGCAGCTTGGTAGCGCGCTTGGTTCGGGACCAAGAGGTCGGCGGTTCAAATCCGCCCGCCCCGACCACCTGAGTTCGCACGGCATCGTCTCAGACAGTGGCTGTGCGCCCCCGCGGGTCGTCGAGCGGGTGTCTCGCGCGCGCTTCCCACAGCGGGAGCCCACTCTTTGACTGCGCGGTCTGCAGCCTGCTCTAGGCCACAGCATCGGGCCCATCCAGTTCGCCATCAAACGGTCTTACGCTCGAGCCTCCGCCGGGGTTGCAGCTCGCGCGCGAAAGCCGGGGCCCCTACAGACGTACGCTATGCTCGCGCGAGGAGGTACTACATGAGCTTCAAGATTCTAGGAGCGAGCGTGTCGCCGTTCGTTCGCAAGGTCCAGGTATTCTGCGCCGAGAAGGGCCTCGACTACACCCTCTCCCAGGTGAGCCCCTTCTCCCCGCCCGAAGGTTGGCGCGACATCAGCCCCCTGGGAAAGATTCCCGTGCTCGACCACGATGGCAGGATCATCAACGACTCCTCCATCATTTGCGCCTACCTCGAGAAGGTCGCACCCGAGCCCGCCCTCATCCCGTCGGAGCCCTACGAGATGGCGCGCGCGCTCTGGTTCGAGGAGTACGCGGACAGTGGGCTGATGCCCGTGCTCGGATCCAAGATCTTCCAGCCGCTCTGCCTGCGTCCTCTGCTGAGCGGCCAAGCCGCCGATCCGCAAGCCGTGGAGGACGCTCGGAAGGTCTTCGACGAGGAGGTCACGCCGCTCTACACCTACCTCGATCAGCAGCTGGGTGGAGGGCAGTACTTCGTTGGAGGCCGCCTGACCATCGCAGACATTTCGATCGCATCCATCACCGTGAACGGGCGCTTGGCCGGCTTCCCACCCGACGCCGCTCGCACTCCCGCATTCGCGGCGTACATCGATCGGATGCACGCGCTTCCATCGTTCGCGGCCTGCATCGAGACCGACAAGAAGGTCTTCGGGGCACGTTTCAAGTAACCGGACGTTCGGGCTGGGGCGGCTGCGCAAGCGTCCCAGCCCGATCGATTACCAGAGCCCGTCGAGTCACCTTCGGCGCCCGTCACAGCGAGCGCAGAAAGAACGAGAGCTGCGCGCGCTCGTTCACGGACAGGGCCCGGTAGCGATCGGCGGCGCGCTGCGCCTCGCCTCCGTGCCACAGGATGGCCTCCTCGAGATTGCGAGCCCGCCCATCGTGGAGGAAGCGAGTGTGCCGGCTGACAATCTCGACCAGACCGATGCCCCAGAGAGGCGGAGTCCGCCACTCCCGCCCGCTGGCCTCGAACTCGGAGCGCCCGTCCGCAAGTCCCGCTCCCATGTCGTGGAGTAGGAGGTCCGTATACGGCTCGATGCGCTGCCCCCGGAGCTCGGGAAGGTGCGCACGCGGGGCCGTGGTAAAGCTTTCGACGTGGCATCGGGTGCAGCCGATCTCTCGGAACAGCTCGAGGCCCTGCGCCTCCGCCACGGCGGCAGACTCTCGCCGCGCCGGGACTCCGAGCACCGATACATAGAACGTCACCAGATCCAGAATCTCGTCGGGCAGCTCCGGCGGCATTCGCCTCTCACTGGCACGACATCCTTGCTGCTCTGGCGCACAAGACCCATCTGGATACAGCCCGGACGAAATGCCGAGATCTCCAGCGAATGCGGCCGCAACCTGCTGGCGCACGCTCGGTTGGCCCGCCTTCCAGCCGAAGCGCCCGAGCGAGTACATGCCTCGCTCCACGTCCCAGACGCGGTTGGCGCGTCCAGAGATTCCGTCGCAATCCGCGTCCTCGGGATCCGCGTGCCGAAGCAGCAGGTCCTCGGGAATGGCCTCGAGCAAGCCCATGCCGACCAGAGCGGGGGCCACTCGCAGAGAGAAGAGTGTGGCGTCGCCGAGCTCGCCATAGGCGGGCTCGCGAATCTCGAGCACGGGCTCTACGAGCAGATAGGCGCGTCCGTCCGCGAACTCCCCCGTCCGCTCGCGCCAGCGGAGCGCGACTACGCCTTCGGGAGCCACACCGGGAATCGCGCGGGTCTGAATCTGATCGCCGTAGCGTGGATGCGGGACCACGCCGACGCGCGCGCTGGGCGATGCAGTCGCCGCCCCGCCCTCGCGCAGGCTCAGACGCACCAAGATCGACACCGGGGCCTCGCCTGGCGCGGGAGGGCGCCCGCGTCCGTCCTTCAAGTGACACGACTGGCACGTGTTGGTGTTGAAGAGAGGTCCCAAGCCGTCTCGCGCCGTCGTGGACGCCGGTCCCGGTACCCACGCCTGAGTGAAGAACGCGTTGCCCGCAAAGAACCTCGTGCGACGGCGCAACGTGAGATTGGCAGCGGGCAGTGAAAAGGCATTCGTATCGAATCGATAGACCGTAGTCTGACCGCCGGCACCGCGCGCGCTCGCCGGCTGCTCCTCCGTCGGCGGCGCCTCCGCCTGCGTCGAATTCACGAGGAACAACCCGCTAAGCAGACCCATCACCAGCGTAGCCCGCTTGGCACGAGCGCGTCCGGAGCCGCGACACCGCGCACGGAGTCGAATCTGCGCGTCTGTCATGGCCTGGGCGTGCCTTCGCTACGGATACGGCGCGGGCTCGAGTCGGGACGAGCGCGCCTATGCCGGTGAACCGGTTCCTGGAACTCTGTGGATCGAGCAGAACCGGCTACAACCGAGAGTCCGAGCGAGGCGGCGGCGGATTCGAACGCCTCGGCGAGCGCACTCAGATGCTCGATAAGCTCTTGAACTCGCCGGCGTCCTGCGAGGTTGCTCGCCGCAATCTGAAGATCGAACGGCTGCCCAGCCTCGGCCGCGTCGGCCAGTCTTCGCGCGGAAACAAGCGCTAGGTCGAGGCGCGCGCGCACGAGCGCACCCACGCTCGGGTCCCGTGCGTCTACCAAGCCAGCCAAGCTGGTCCCGCCCAAGGAGTCCCGATCCGTCCGCTTCTCGCCGGAGGGAGAACCGGTCGCGGGAGACAGCCCACCGGTATATAGGCTCGAGATTCCCCGCAGATTGTAGAGGATGCCCCAGTGTGTCGTGTCACTGAAGCACGACTGCTCATCCTCCTGGGAGTGCGCGATCAATGCCACTTGGAGACGCTCTCCAGCCAGCTCCCCCGCGCTCAAGGTGCCCAGACCCTCGAAGATTCTGCGCACCTGCTCGGCGGGATCCAAGCTCGCATACCGGTCCGCATAGCCCCCGTACCCTGGCCGCCAGTCGCGCACCATCTCTCGCAGATCGAAGACCAAGAGATTCGCCAGCAGACGCAGATAGGTTGCTCGCCGTTCACAGTGACCGTGGGTGCATCCCGCCGACGGTCCACCGCGCACGTAGTCGGTATACGCTCGCTGTCCGGGCTGCGCGTACGCGGGGTCGCTGTCTTGGCCCCAAAGCAGAAACTCGATCGCATGAAAGCCGATGGATACGTTCGGCTCCAGCCCACCGCGCTCATGCTGAAGACGAAGCGTGCCCGTGTCCAGCGGCGCGTCCGAAGCCACCAGATTCTGCTGAGCATGTGGATTACCGAGGTCGAACACATAGTCATCGCGCACGTAGTCGATGAAGCCCTCGTCGATCGGCCATGCGTTGACCTTCCCCTCCCATGCATCGACATTCGGGTTCCCAAAGCGGAAGGCCTCGGTCAACGAATAGGTCTTGTGCGCCTCGATCCAGGCGCTGCGAGCCGCAGCGAAGCGAGCGGCATCCGGAGCTTCCACGAACGCCTCGATTGTCTGCTGGAGCACCCGAGCCGAACGCAGTGCATCCGAATACATGGTGAACGCCATGCGCGCGTACTGGCGGCCGACCGCTGCGAGATCTGCTGCGTTCGCAGTCGGTGAAGTCGCCGCGAGCACGAAAGCGGCAGCCGCACACGCACGAGCGGAGATCGCAAGCACCATCGATGACCCCCTCTGGCCGCTAGCAAAGAAGTTCAACGACCTCCTTGCCCAGGTGGATTGCCATTCGAAAGACAGGTTGTGGGCCCGTGATGTTCCCTACTGGTGACGTTCGAGTCACGATCCAGTGAAACCGTCACACCAGGGCAATGTGCGCGAACTGTCACTCGTGTGGAACCAGAGCGTCCTGCCTCATGGGAATGATTCCGCACCAGAACAGCGCTCACCCCTGGGGTCAGTTCCCAGGCCGCGCCCGAGACCCCCGGGATCCAGATGATCTCCAGGTCCAGAGGAAGGAACCCATGAATCGAAAGCACAAGCTTCTGATCGGCGCAGCCGTTTGCCTTGCCTCCATCACCGCTGGCTCGATCGGCTACGCAAACTCACTCATCTCGGTCGACTTCGGGGAGTTCGTCGAAGCTCTCCTCGAGCGCCAGTCGAATCGGAACTTCGGATTTACCCAACCGGTAGAACAGTCGTCGATCGACGATATCCCCCGCAGGCCCGATCAGGACGTGCGCGAGCTGCTCGACGTCGCACGCGGCTTGAAGGTAGACATCTTCTCGCGGGAGATCGGCCACAACGCGGACCAGCTGGCATTCTGGCCCGATGACTCCGAGCCCACTCACGCCATCGTCTGCATCGAGACCCGCGCGCGCGCGCAGGTCGGCGAGTTCCCGAGCGGAGCTCCGAAGCTCGAACCCTCGCTCCAAAGAATCGACCTTCGCACGCGAGCGGTCGAGACGATCCTACGTGGCCTCATCGCGTGCGATGGCGTGCGCCGCACGCCGTGGCAGACCATCCTCGCGACCGAGGAAGACGGGAGCCTGTCTGGCGATGGCCATCTAGGAAATGCGTTCGAGATTCTCGATCCGCTCGCTACGACCAACATCACAGTCAATCGCGGTGCCGACCGAGGAAGCTTCTTCGACTCGGCCGGACTCACCCTCACGGGCGACGCAGCGGCCGCCCCCATTTCTGACGGCGGCTTCGGAATCGCGATCCGTCAGGCTCTCATGGAGATGGCCTGGGAAGGCATCCACATCACCCGAGAAGGTGTCGTGATCGCGGGCGACGAGCTTCGCCCCGGCTCGCAGACATCTCCCACGGTCGGTGGCCCGGACTCCGATGGAGGAGCCATCTTCAAGTTCGTGCCGGACGTCCCGAGCGACGGCAGCCCCGCGACGACCCTCGCTGACTCCCCGTTCTCTGCCGGACGTGTTTTCGCCATGCGCGTGACGTGTCAGCGCGGTAACGGCCAGTTCGGACAGGGATGCGAGAAAGGGAATGCCGCATTCGTCCTCGTCGATGCCATGAGCGCACGCAGCGATGCCGATCGCGGCGGAGCTACCGGCTACTATCGCCCCGAGGATCTCGACGTCGATCCGAACTTCGAAGGCTTGCGCGTCTGTTTCACGAACACTGGAGCGAGGAGCGCGCTCAACTTCGGTGAAGTGCTGTGCATCATCGACACCGATCCAATGCTGGCCGACACACCATTGGTGAGCGATCCCTTCTCAGGCAGCCTCGTCACCGACGGGGCTCCGGTAGACGTGCAGGTCTTCCTCGAAGGCGACCACGACCTGAATCAGCCAGACAACATCGCGATCGATCCGACGAGCAGCAACATCTACGTGATCGAAGACAATCCGAATGGAGATATCTTCGCGTGCCTCGCCGATGGACGAGACCGTAACACTTTGACCGACGGCTGCGTCCGGCTGCTTACACTACGCGACCAGACCGCCGAGCCCACCGGATTCCAGTTCACAGCAGACGGCGACACGGCGTTCTTCTTCATCCAGCACAGCGCTGACGACGGCGATCCGATCGCTCGCGACAACAGCTGCGCGGATCCTGCCTCGAACGATCCCGCCTTCGTTCGCGACGACTACTGCACCGACGACATGATCGTGATCTCCGGCTTCCGGAACCGCCTGAGGCGCTGAGGCCGAACGAGCAGAAGCGCCTCTCCTTCTCCCCGTCCCAGTCAGACCCACTTAGTCCCCAGCCATCTGAGAGGGATCTCGTGTGAGCAATCGAAACTCAGCGCGCCGGATGACTCCGGTCGTGCTTCGCCACCGGGATCCCTCTCGGCCCCGGCAGTCCCCCACCCGGAAGCGTCGTTGCGGGACCGGGATTCCGGGACGGCCCGCTCAGCACGGGGTCATAGGTCCCCGAGACGGGAATCTCTTCGTGTGCATACGTGTACGACGCGACGACCAGCTCCTCGTCGAAGGTAATCGTCAGCTCGTCGCGAGTCGTCACTCCGTTCCGATAGCTCACTCCATTGAAGATGCATGCTGGAACCTGAATCAGGACCCCGAAGGTGCAGAGCACACGCGTGAGCGTCCCCGTATCCTTGACGCGCACCTCTTCGTACGAGTAGCGCCATACCGAGTTTCCTTCGCTGCCCACCTTACGAAACGTCGGCGTGCCGAATGCGCGCTGGACCTCGGCCTGAGTCGTCACACCTCGCTCGAGCTCGCCCACCGTATCCGGCGACACCTGCCTGCCCGTCTTCAACGACGTACACGCCACGAAGCACAGGGAAATCCCCACGACACACACGCGTTTGACCGGCATCCCACGTTCCTCCCTCATGCAGCGAGCAGAGGCTCATTGCGGAAACTCGCGGCGAGCTCTCGCATCGCCCGACCTCGAGCCACGCCCTCTGCTGCGAGTGACTCGCTGCGTACGGACTAATGAGTTTGCCTCACCTTTGCGTCGCGCTGCAACTTGGGCTGTGGCGTGCGCGACATCTCACCGAGATCCGCCTCCCCACCGCGAATCGATCTCAGTGGAAGAGTTCAGCCGCTCGAGCCCGCCGAGGGGGCGCACGAATCGAGCCGCCAGGGTGGGAAGCGCCGATTGGGCCCGGCATGAAACAAGCAGATCAGGTTTCCGTATGGATCGGCCAGGTAGGCCTCACGCCATAGCCACGGTTGATCACGCGGCTCGATCGCGAAGGCGATCCCTGCGGCCTGAAGCTCGCGCACGCGCGCGTCGAGCGAGGCGACCTCGAAGTAGATGACGATGCCGGGTCCCGATCGCGACTCTTCGACCCGATGCAGCGACAGTGTGGTGCCCGACGGGCACTCGAAACGCGCATAGTCCGGTGGGGAGTCTACGATCTGCTCGAGCCCGAGCGCCTTGTAGAATGCTACCGACGCCTCCAGATCGAGACAGGGAAGCGTCACTTGATTGAGCTCCATCGTTCACTCCCGCACCCGCGTGCCTACTGCGGCCGTACCGAACAGCCTAGCGCAGTAGACGCAGGAGCGCGGCACGCGAGTGCACACCGAGCTTTCGATAGATGCTCCGAACGTGATTGCGTACGGTGTGGACCGACACCCGGAGCTGCCGCGCAATCTCCGGAGCGGAGTGAGCCTCTCGCAGGAGCGCGAGCACCTCGAGCTCTCGGCGAGATAGATCGCTCAGTGGAGCTCCCGTTGCCGGCAGATGGTGTCCGCCGAGTTCCTGACCCAGAGCATCCAAGGCTGCGCCGAGCATCGAGTGGAGACGATAGACCTCCTGCCACAAGCGCAGCGCCCCTCCGCTACGACTTCCCCGCTTTCGACTCTTGCTGATTCCCATTCGACTTCCGATGCAAGGCCGCGAGCATCGACTCCGCCGCTCGCGGCACCGAAATCCTCCCTCGTCCTTGTAGGAACGGCTCCCATCCAGGCCTTCCCCACATTCGATCCCCGCGATCCTTGTAGCCATTGTCGATGAATGGAAGCTCCTGCTTCGATCTCTCGGTCGAGCCACCTTGCAAGCTACCGGATACCTGCCTGCAGGTTGCTGTCTGGGTGCCTCTAGCTGCGTCGTGGCGCCGGCCGGCCTTGCATCGCGCCCTCCCCCGCTTTCCAGGCCGCGCCCTCGAGCGCGCGCGCAGGTGACGCGCAATCCCTAGCCACGTGTTCAAGGAGCCGTCACTTCTGGACGACGATGCATGCGAGACACTCTATGCTCCGAGTTCCCGGATACACGATAAACGAGACGATCCGCACTGCTCCGAAGAGCATTCTCTATGGTGCCACTCGCGATGCTGACGAGGCATCGGTCGTCCTCAAGGTGAGCACGGAGCCGTCGAGTTCTCTCGAGGTCTCTGCCGGGATGCACGAGTTCGAGCTCGTGCGACGGGTTCGCTCGTCCGGACTCTGTGAGGCGCTCGACGTATTTCTGCTCGGGGACCAGTCGGTGCTCGTCAGCGAGCGCTTTCCCGGTATCTCGCTGACGGAGCTCATTCAACATCATTCGATCTCGCTCGACGACTTCCTCACGGTGGCCATTTCGATTGCGCAGACCCTCGGAGACATCCACCTCGCGCGCATCGTTCACAAGGACCTCAAACCCGGAAACATCCTAGTAGACCCGGAGTCCTTCTCGACACGGGTCATCGATTTCGGGATCTCTCGACTACTCGGAACCTCCGAGCAGAGCAGGGAACGCAAGGGAACGTTCCAGGGAACGCTTTCGTACGTCTCGCCCGAGCAGACGGCTCGCATGGATCGAGACGTCGACGTGCGCAGCGACCTCTACTCACTCGGCGCGACCCTCTATCACCTGCTCTCCGGACACCCACCGTTCGAGTCCTCCGATCCGCTCGAGGTGATCCATGCGCACCTCGCCAAGATTCCCACGCCTCCGAAGGGCCAACATTTCGACACCCCGGAGACGATTGCGCGAATCGTCCTCAAGCTGCTCTCCAAGGATCCAGAGAGCCGTTACCAGAGCGCGCAGGGACTGCGTGCAGATTTGGTCGCATGCCAAGGGCAGCTCAAGCGCTTCGGCTACATCGACGACGACCTCCCCTTGGGAGTCGTGGACACGGCATCGCGCCTGGTCTTCTCGACGACGATCTATGGCCGCGATCCGCAGATCGAACGCCTGCACTCCGCCTTCTGGCGCATCAGCAGTGGAGCTTCCGAGCTCGTATGCATCGTGGGCCCTGCAGGAAGCGGATGCAGCTCGCTCGCGCACGAGCTCAGAGACAAGATCATTCAGCGCTCCGGCTACCTCGCGGTCGGACACTTCCTGCAGGAGCCCAAGGGACCGTACGGGGCGTTCCGCGAGGCTTTCGAGTCCCTCACCACACAGATCCTCACGGAGAGCGAGGATCGCATGCGACACTGGGGCACGCGCCTCTCCGAGGAACTCGGCCGCGTCGCAGGCGTCCTGTTCGACTGGGTCCCCGATCTGGAGACCCTCCTCGGACAGGTTCCACCGGTCCCCGCGCTCGCGCCGCAGGAAGCAAAACGCAGACTCGCACACGCCGTGCGCTGCTTCCTACGCGCGATCGCCAGCCTGGATCATCCCCTCGTTCTGGTAGTGGACGATCTACAGTGGGCCGATGCGGAGAGCATCGAGCTTCTTCAGGAGGTGCTGCGAGATCCCCCCGCGGCCCTGCTGGTCATCGCGACTCTGCGCACGAACGACACTGCATCGGTCGAATCGGTGCAGGCCGTCCAGCGACGCATCGGTCGACACTGCCCCACGGAGACCATCGAGCTCGGGCCGATCGATCCCGACGCGATCGCCCACCTGCTCGCAGATGCGCTCCACCGAAGTGCAGCCGAGGTGCGCGGCTTGGCCGCGTTCATCGGATCTCGCAGCGGCCATCTCCCACTACTCGCACGCCAGCTCACCACCCACCTCCACGAACAAGGGCTTTTGCGCTACGACGAAGCACTCCACTGGACCTGGGACGAGGAGGCGATTCGACAGGTCGCGCTTCCAGACGGCTTCGCAGGTGTCCTGATGGCGAAAATGGAGCGTCTGCCTCCGGAGGCGCGAGACCTGCTGCGTCACGCGGCCTGCATCGGACAGCAGTTCGATTGCGAGACCCTCGCCGAGATTTCCGATCGAACCCCCCGCGAGCTCGAGCAGGCGCTCGCGGAGCTGCTGGATCAGGGCGTGATCCGAGCCACGACAGACGGGTTCTCCTTCATTCACGAGCGCCTGCGAGAAGTCGCGGGCCGAGATTTCGAAGCCAAGGAGCGTGCAGAGCTCCACTACAGACTCGGCCGGCGACTGCTGGCCAAGACGCCTGAGCCCGAGCTCCCTGCCGTCTTGTTCCGCATTCTCGAGCACTTGAATCAGGCTCCAGAGCTGATCACCGAGCAGGATCGTCCGAGTTGGATCCAGCTCAATCTCATGGCAGCCTCGCGCGCGATCGCGCAAGGTGCTGCGGACACCGCGAACACCTATCTGCTGTACGCGCGCGCACTCCATCGCAGGCGGGACTGGAAGGCCGATCCAAAGCTGTCGTTCCAGCTCTACCTGGCAAGCGCCGAGGCCGCGGGGTTGGGCGCGGACCACGCAGCCGTCGAGCACTTCTTCCTCGTGTTGCTCCGCCAGGGACTCGATCCGGTACAGCGCGCGAAGGTGACCTCGAGGCGCATGGCGCTCTGCATGCTGAGGGGTGACGCGCAGGAGGCAACCCGCCTGGGACTGGAGCACCTGCGCAGCATCGGCCTACGCTGGACAGAACGTCCACCCCACTGGCGAGTGCTGCTCGAAGAAGTCCGCACCTGGTGGGCTTGTCTGCGCGCCAAGGAGGCGGACTACGCGCGTCCGCTGGCGCGCACCGACAAGGAGTACGTGGCGCGTCTCGCGGTCATCGCAGCGCTGGCCACCACCGCGTACCGCGACAGCCTGCCGCTGATGCGAATCCTCATGTGCTACCTGGTGCGAACCTCGCTCAAGCACGGCTTCGGCGCCCCGGCGATGACCATCTACGGATATGCGATCTCGAGCGGAATCGCACAGGGAAACTTCAAGAAGACCCGACGCTTGCTCGAGCTCGCGGGCCCGCTCGACGCTCAGACGCCGCCGACGCTCGCACACCGAACACGCTTCGACTCGACGATTCTGATCTGGAGCTGGCTGCGCCCCAGGCGCAGCGCCCTCGAGGGCCTCTCACCGATCTCGCAGCTGGCTCTCGAAGCCGGCGACAACGACTATGCGGCGCTCGCGCGCTTCAGCCGCGCACTGATGGTCTGGATGCTCGGAGAACCCTTGCGCATGGCGGAGGTCGAATGGAAGCACGCCGCCTCGTTCGCGCAACGACTCGGCGGCTCCGGGACGGCCGATGCCGCGGTCCGCATCCTCACTCAGATCCGACGTTTGACAGGACGTGGCGACGTCCCCCTCGACGCCGAGCTGCCCATCTCCGACGATCCGCTTCCCAGTTGGCTCCGGTGCTACGTGGGCACGATCCAGATCAGCGTGAGCTATCTGCTGAATGACGCGCGTGAAGCGTTTGCGCTGGCAGAGGAGCTCGGGCCCGCGATCGAGTCCAGCTCCGCGGGATCTCCCGTGGTCGGTGACTACCACTTCTATCGGGGACTCTCGGCCGCTAGCCTGTACCCGACGGCGACCGAGTCGCGCCGGCCGATCCTGCGCCGAGAATTCGAGGCAGCCAAGCGGCTCATGGGCTGCTGGGCCGCCGAGAATCCGGATACCTTCGCGCACCAACACCGGATCTTGATCGCAGAGGGACATCGCATACGCGGCCAGCTGGCTCGCGCGAGAGTCGCCTACGCCGAGGCGAGCCAGCTGGCGATCCAGGCAAGCTGTGCCCATCACGCTTCGATCGCCGATCAACGCTCGGCCGAGGTCGCGCTGTCGCTCGGACTCCGCTTGGAAGCCAGTCGCGGACTCTACCTCGCGCTCCGATCCGCGACCAACTGGGGCGCCTCGGTGCGCGCAGAGAGCATCCAACAGCAGTATCTGGAGCTACTCGCCGAGTTCCCTCCGGTCGCGATCGCGGGTTCCGAGCATGAGCGCGATACGGTCACCACGACACATACGGCAACGAGCTCGCTCTCTACGACGCACACCGATTCGCGGGCTCTCGATCTGGTTGCCGTGCTCCGGTCGTCCGAAGCGATCACCGCCGAGACGGAGCTCGGGAGCGTGCTCGAGCGCATCATGGAGATCGCTCTCGAGAGTGCAGGAGCCCAACGAGCGGTGCTGCTGCTCGACAGGGCGGGAGAGCTGCGGCTCGGGGCCGAGACACGCGTGGGACAGAAGGCGCACGTCTTCGATCTCACCCCCCTCTCCCGTGAAGACCAGCTCGTTCCGCTCAACCTGGTGTTCTATGTCCACAGGACACGGCGCACGGTCGTACTGAGCGACGCCGCCCGGGACTCCGTATTCGGGGACGACTCGTACGTGGTCCGGAATCAGTCGAAGTCCATCCTCTGCCTGCCGATCTTGCGACAGGCGCGCCTCGTGGGCGTACTCTACCTTGAGAACGATCTGGTGTCCGACGCCTTTACGCAGCAGCGCGTCGAGGTGTTGAACCTTCTCTCCGCACATGCCGCAATCTCGCTGGACAACGCTCGCCTCTACGTACAGCTGACCAACATCAACCGAGATCTCGAGGCCCGCATCGAGGACCGGACGCGCAAGCTGCGCGAGGCGCGCGATGCCGCGGAGGACGCGACGCAGGCAAAGAGCGAATTCCTGGCCGCCATGTCCCACGAGATTCGCACGCCCATGAATGGTGTTCTCGGCATGGCTCAGCTGCTCGCCGACACCGAGCTCGACAGCGAGCAGCGCGAATTCGTCAGCACGATCCGCGGATCGGGAGAAGCCCTCCTCACGATCATCAACGACATTCTAGATCTCTCCAAGGTCGAAGCGGGCAAGATGGAACTCGAGTCGATTGCCTTCGACCTGCGCACCTGCCTCGAAGAGGTCGGCGACATGCTCGCCCCGCGCGCTCAGGAGAAGGGGCTCGAGTTCCCGATCTGCGTCGAAGCGGACGTTCCGAGTCAGGTGCTCGGGGATCCCGGACGCCTACGGCAGATCGTGATCAATCTGACGACGAACGCGATCAAGTTCTCTGAGCAGGGCGAGGTGTCGATTCGCGCGTCGCTCGACCCATCGTCCGAGCCGGATCTGCACGTGATCAAGATCGAGGTGCGCGATACCGGCATCGGCATTCCCGACGACCGCATGGACAGCCTCTTCGAGGCCTTCTGTCAGGTCGATTCCTCGACGACCCGGAAATACGGAGGGACGGGCCTCGGACTGGCCATCTCCAAGCGTCTGGCGGAGGCGATGGGGGGCGAGGTCGGGGTCGAATCGGCCGTCGGCCAAGGGTCACTCTTCTGGTTCACCGCCGTGCTCGAGCCCGCTACCGAGCGCATACAAAGCGATGCGCTTCCCGGTGCAGAGCGCCTGCGAGTGGTGTGCATCGATCCGAATACACGCGAACGCGAGGCGCAGCTCATGCAGCTCGCGCGGCTCGGCTGTCGCGGCGACGGACTGGCCGATGTCGACTCTGCTCTGCAGCAGCTCCGAGGCAGTGAACAGGCCCTTTGGCACATTGCGCTGGTACGCTATCCCGAGGATGGGATCGCCGAGGACTCGAGCCTGCGTCGCCTGGCCGCACATCCAGGTCTCGACGTCTTCCTGGTGTCCACCACGGCCGGACTGTCGATCGCGCGCGAGCACGTAGCGGAAGGCTTCGCAGGGGTCGTGACCCGCCCGCTCAAGCGTCGAGGGGTCACCTCCGCACTGGCCGCACGGCTCGGCCTGAACGCGGATCCGCACGAGGGCGACCGCGCAGGCCACACGTCACCCCGCTCGACGGGCACCCGCATCCTCGTGGTGGAAGACACAAAGGTGAACCAGCGAGTCGCACGGCGCGCTCTGGAGAAGATGGGCTACAGCTGTGAGATCGCCGAAAACGGGCAGATCGCGGTCCAGATGTTCCTGGCCGAATCCTGGGATCTCGTCCTGATGGACTGCCGCATGCCCGTGATGGACGGTTTCGAAGCCACCGAAGCCATCCGCGCAGCGGAGGCAGAACGCGGCGGTCACATCCCCATCGTTGCCATGACCGCGAACGCGATGGATCGCGATCGCGAAGCGTGTCTGGACGTGGGCATGGATGCCTTCCTGACCAAGCCCATCAATCTTCAGGAACTGAAGGCGAAGCTGCTCGAGATCCTCGGGGGAGACTAGCCGCGGGCTAGCTGCCGGATTTTTCGGCGATGAACGTTCGGAGATCCTCGGTCAACTGCTCGATCTCCTTCTCGAGCGTTCCCGCGAGCGTCTTCGCCTGCTCGGAGCTCCCCGCCGACGCCAGATCCTGGAGCTGCGTGGCCACCTCGAAGGCTCGATTCGCGCAGAAGTTCGCCACACAGCCGCGCAGCGCGTGCGCTCCGTCGTAGAGCAACGTCATATCCGCGCTCTCGATCGCCTTCCGCACCTTCCCGAGATGCTCCTCCTTGTCCTCGAGATAGTCCTCGAAGAGCTCTCCGAGCAGCTCGAGATCATCGTCGAGTCGGTCGAGCAGGCCCTCTGCGTCGAAGCGTCCGCCATCCGCCATGCCACCTCCCTGAGCGCACACCCACCGCTAGAGGGGACGCCTGGACCAACCGGATCCCGACGCTCGTCGCGCTCATGGGTTCTGTCGGCGCAGCCGAGGCGCAGCTTGAGGCGAGGGGCGGAGCCCCAGGCGCTCCAGCTACCACTCCCCGGTGTTCGGCATCGAAGACCAGGGCTCCTGCTTGGGGAGCGGCGCTCCGCGCTGCAACAGCTCCACAGAGATGTTGTCGGGGGAGCGTACGAATGCCATGTAGCCGTCTCGGGGTGGCCGATTGATCACGACGCCGCGGTCGAGTAGGCGCTGGCAGGTCGCATAGATGTCGTCCACCGCGTAGGCGAGATGCCCGAAATTGCGCCCTGCCTCGAGCTTCTCGGGGTCCCAGTTGTATGTGAGCTCGACCTGTGCAGCGTCGTCTCCGGGCGCAGCCAGAAACACGAGCGTGAAGCGGCCCCCTTCGTGATCCACTCGGCGGAGTTCCCGCAAGCCGAGCTTGTCGCAGTAGAACTCCAGCGACTCCTCGAGATTCGAAACGCGGACCATCGTGTGAAGATACTTCATGCTCCCTCCGTGGCTTCCGGGCACAGTGTTCCGGGCACAGTGTTCCGGGCACAGTGCGGTCAGGCATCGTGCCGTCAGGCGACGTCAGGGCCCAGTCTAGACTCGCTCCGGCTCCGCGTCCATGCCCGTCATGCGCCCGCGAGAGGCGCTCCAACGGCTGGCGATGACCAGCAGCGCCGGAGCCAGGAAGACGTCCGCGGCAAACGCGGCGACCGTCGCGAAGCACGCGAGCTGACCGAACTGGGAGGCATTTCGCATGTAGGCGAACTCCATGATCACGAAACCCGCCCCCAGGATCAGCGTGGTACACAGGATGGCCGCCCCGGCACTGCGCAGCGACGCGTCGATCGCGCGCTCTACGTTGCCGTACTCCTTGAAGGCACTACGGAAGCGGTGCATGAAATGAATGGTGTCGTCCACCGCAAGCCCGATGATGATGCCGCCGACCAGCATCGACGACATGTCGATCGGAATGTCCATCCAGCCCATGAGACCGAGCGTGATCAGCACGGGGAGCAGGTTCGGCAGCATCGCCAGGAGCCCCTGGCGGAGCTGCCCGATCAAGAAGACCATCAGCGGCGTGATCACGAGCAGGGCGATCACGTACGACTGGATCAGACTGAACACCACACCGGCCATGGTGCGCGTCAGCAGTCGCATGATGCCGGTCGTTTCGAGTCCGACATCAGGCCCCAGAATGTCCGCTACTCCCTTCCGGAGCCCCTTCACGTAGTCTTGGTACAGAATCGCATCGGCGATGGGAACGCGCAGGCTCACCCGGGCCACCCGATACTGTGTGTCGACGAACTCCTCGAGCTCGTCCGTTCCCGCATTCTCGAACAGTAGGAGCTCTTGCGCGATCAGCTCGCGATCGTCTGGAATGGAGTAGAATTCAGGACGGTTCTCGTTCAACGCCTGGTGCGTCGCCTTGAGGACATCCAGGATCGAGAGTGCCTTACCGGCGGAGATGTCGTGGCTCTGGTACGCGACGGCAAACTCGACTGCACGATTCATCCGGTTCAAGAATGCGGGGTCGTAGAGCCCTCCGGGCTGCTTCGAATCGATCACCAGCTCGAGCGTCGTCGTGCCGCCGAACTCACGATCGAGGAGCTCCTGCCCGGATCGCGCTTCGTCGCTGCGAGGGAACCACTGCACGGCGTTCTGAGATACGCGCAATTGGAGAATCCCTGCGAGCGACAGGCTGAGTAGGATGCCCGTAATGCCGACCACCCGCCACGGATGTCGAGCCGCCAGCGCGCCCATGCGCCCGAGCACTTCGCCGAGGTTTCGCGCGACCACTGCGTGCGAGGCGCGTCGCGACTGCACCCTTCCTACGATCGTCAGCAACGCGGGCAGCAGAGTCATGGTGTACAAGAACGCGAGCATGATCCCGACCGGGGCGATGATTCCCAGGTGGGACACAGGTGCGAGGGGAGCCGAAACGAACGACAAGAAGCCCGCAGCGGTCGTGACGCTCGTCATGAACACGGCAAGCCCGGAGTGCCCGAACGCAGCCTCGATCGACTCTCGATAGCCGGCTCCCGCAGCAACCTTCTGGTCGACGATTGCGAGGATGTGCACGGCATCGCAGACGCCGACGGCCAGCAGCAAGATCGGCACGAGCTGCAGGGTCACGGAAGCCGGAATGTCTACGATCACCATGACGCCGAGGGCTGCGAATAGCGAAAGCAGCACGACCGACAGCGGGAGCACGACACACACCCAGGAGCGAAACAGCACGTAGAGGATGACACCCATGACGGCGAGCGCGCCGAACACGAACATCACTACGTCGGACTCGAGCGCGCGGCTCAGACTTTGGTTGATGACGGCGCTCCCCACCACCTTGAGCTCGAATTCGGGACTCTCGAATCGCTGGCACACCCGATAGACGGCTTCGAGGAACTCGTTCACCTCCGCATCGGACAGAGGCTCTCCGAGGGTCTCTCCACCAGACTCGAAGCCTGACAGCGCGTCGAACTCGTCCGACTCGGAGAACACCACGGCGCGCACGTTCACCGTCGTGTACGAGTAGCTGCGCGAGAACAGCAGATCCTCATAGAGCGGATCGGCCAGGGCACGTTGCTTGATGTCTGCGAGTGCCGCGTCGTTCTCCGGCCATTCCTCGAAGAGATCCTCGACACTCAATCGATCGCCGATCCCACGCGTCGACCGAGCATTGATCATGCTGGTCACATCCTCGAGGTGCGGAACCTCGTCCTCCAGCGCCGCATGGAACTCACGCAGCCGTTCGAGAAAGGCGCGATCGAAGATGTTTGGCGGGCGCACCGCGATCAGGACGAACTCGTCCTGCCCGAACTGGATGCGGAAGTCCTCGTAGGCGAGCCGTGCAGGGTCGTCGCGGCGCAGGAACCCCTGGGTGGAGTTGTCGAAGCGCATCTCCGGGAGCCACGACACCAGGTACACCGTGATCCCGGCCATGACCAGAATCACGGTGATAGGCGCAGCACAGACCCATCTGGCCCAGCCCGAGAATGCGCGTTCGATTCTGACGTGCAGCGACATCCGCCCGCACTGCCCCCCAGCCGTGCCCCTCGAGGGATCTTCGGATGCCGCGCCTCCCAGGTTTACCCGACCGCAGATCGACCCGGTCGGGCGGGCTGAGCATCCTCGTATAGCCACGCGTGTACATCGGAATGAGGCTAAGGCACAGTAGCGACGCGTCTGCGCCGTGGGTTCAAGACCGTGGCCTACCGTTCGGATCTACCGCCCAGGATCCGCGGGAGGGGCGCACTGAGCCGGAGTGGCGGAATGGGCATACGCGCGCGACTCAAAATCGCGAGCAAGCCCCCTCGGAACTACCCGAGAACGCAGTAATCTCCCGAAAGATAAGGCGTTCCGGATATCTCTCAGATCACCGGAATCCCGAAAATACCAGGGTTTCCTGAGATTTTGGCACGTATTTGACACGCGGGCATGCGAATGCGCGACCTGTCGTCAACTGCTCCGAGAAGATTTCTGGTGAGGTGGCGTCATGAGCTCGCGCAACCGCCGTGGGTACCACCGAATCTTCCCGCCTGCGTGGAGCCTGATTTCCCTTCTCGCGCTAATCGCACTCCTCGCAGGGTGCGCACGCATCGACAAAGCGGTGAGCACCTACGCAGGATCACGGTCGTCCCTGGCCATAGTATCGGTAGCCGTCTACTCCGGTATCGCGCTGGCGCGGCGTCGTCGCATCGAGTCCACCATCATGATGTCTCGCCTGATGGGGCTCTGATCGTGAGGCCGCGACGGTACGCACAGGACACGACGATCTCGGTCGGAAAGAGCCGAGGAGAGATCGACGACCTCCTCTGACGCTGGGGCTGCCGCCAGATCGCCTGGATGGACGACTTCCAGGACGGTCGAGTGTGCCTGCACTTCGTCTGGCGACGAGAGGACCAGGACTACCTCGCGCGCTTCTCGCTAGGGCTGCCCACCGAAGACCAGCTCCGTGAGCAGGCGGTGGACGGAGACCAGCTCCGTGAGCAGGCGGTGGACGGTCGATCCAGAAGGTTCAGCGAGTCGAAGCTCCGAAAGCTCGAGGACGCCCGAGGCCGTGCCGAGCACCGCCAGCTCGCACTCCTCCTGAAGGCGGCGTTCAACGCCGTAGAGGCCGGGATCATCCAGCCGGAGCAACTGTTCCTCTCCTTCCTTGTCGGCAAGGACGGGCGCACTGTCGGGGAGGTGGCGCTGCCACGGCTGCCGAAGCTGCTGTCGGGCGGTGCCTCCCTGCTCTTGCTCGGAGCATGAGCCTCTCCGAGTGAGATCAGGACAATCTATCCGAGTGATGACTGTGACCCGCAGGAAGCCATGAGAGAGTGCTGTACGACGACTACCCAACCACCACCAAAGTGATAGCATCCGCCTGTTCCCGGAGAGCCCGCTTCGGACGATGCATTTCCGGTTATAGAGGAGTGCGGATGGCGCCTGAAGGCGAAGAGCAAGAGTATCTCTACAGCGACACGATCTCGGGAATTGCGAATGGTGCGTTCGGGATAGGCAGCAACCTCACGTACGATGCATTCCGGCGTCAGCTCTATCAGCACATAACGACCGCTCTTCAGCAGCAAGCGAGTGAGATGGCGCGGCGTGGGAACATCACCTACGAAGAAGCGAAGCATCTCGTCGAGGCTCAGCGTAATCGACTTGTGCTCGAGATGCGAAAGCCGTTGAGCCCGTTCGGAAAGATGTACTCTGAAATCCTGAAGCCAGCCGACAAGCTCCCGGATCTCGAAAGCCTCCTCGCTAAGAAGGGATCGCTGGAAGCCGTTCTCGAGAGCGTCGGCAAGACACGCGGTTCCGTGAACCGATTCGCAGTCTTCGTTCGCAGAGCGGGCCCGGCAGCGATCGTACTTCAGATCTCCGTATCAGGGATCATCATCGCAAGCGCCAGCGAGGCAGAGAGAGCCCGCGTCGCATCTGGGCAAGCTGGGGCGATCGCCGGCAGTGCGATTGGCGGCTGGGGCGGAGCGTGGGCCGGATGCGCAGCGCTGTCTTCCGTATGGTCTCCAAGCCTG
>QJZC01000061.1 GCA_003247575.1 Pseudomonadota bacterium | reverse complement strand
CCCGATGGCAACGCCCAGTACCGAAGACTGAGCGGCGCGTTCGATGATCAGCTCGAGGATCCGTACCTCGAGCGGCAGGTGCGCCTGCCAAAGAATGATCACGTGACGTTCTCTTTCGTGGGAGGTGGCTTTGGTGGACTCGTCGCGGGAGCGCGGGTAGCCGAGACCGGAGTCCACGACGTCCGACTTCTGGACAAGGCCGGAGATTTCGGAGGTGCCTGGTACTGGAATCGGTACCCGGGTGCGCAGTGCGACACCGCTGCGATGGTGTACATGCCGCTCCTCGAGGAAACCGGTCACATGCCCTCGGAGAAGTACGCACACGCGCCTGAGATCTTCGAGCACAGTCGGCGCATCGGGCGCCACTTCGGGCTGTATTCTCATGCCCTCTTCCACACGCAGGTGACCTCGCTCGTGTGGAACGAAGCCGAGCGGCATTGGCTAGTCGAGACGAATCGCGGCGACCGCTTCACCACTCGATACGTGGGCATCGGTTCCGGGAGCCTGCACACGCCGAAGCTGCCGGGCATTCCGGGGCTCGAGTCCTTCGAAGGGCACTGGTTCCACACGAGCCGCTGGGACTATGCCTACACAGGCGGAAACTCCGAGGGCCAGCCGATGGACCAGCTTGCGGACAAACGGGTCGCGATCATCGGCACCGGTGCTACGGCAGTCCAGTGCATTCCTCACCTGGGCCGTTCCTGCAAGCGGCTCTACGTGTTCCAGCGAACCCCCTCGTCCGTAGACGTGCGCAACAACCACCCACTGGATCCCGAGTGGTTCGGCGAGATCGCCACTCCGGGCTGGCAGCAACGCTGGCTCGAGAACTTCACCGCCAACCAGACCGGTTCACTGGCATCCGAGGATCTGGTGATGGACGGCTGGACCGACCTCGCTCGGCGTGTGCGCTCGCGGGTTGCGAAGCTGCCACCAGAGCAACGCACTCCGCGTGACATGCTGCGAGCCTTCGAAGAGTCGGATTTCGCCAAGATGAACCAGATTCGGGACCGAGTGGACGAAATCGTCGAGGATCCGAAGACTGCGGCTACGCTCAAGCCCTGGTACCGCCAGCTGTGCAAGCGCCCCTGCTTTCACGACGAGTACCTGCAAGCCTACAACCTGGCGAGCGTGAAGCTCGTCGATACCGATGGGAAGGGGGTCGAACGGATCACGCCCAAGGGCGTCGTGGTGGCTGGAGTGGAGTACGAGGTCGACTGCATCGTCTACGCATCCGGCTTCGAAATGGGAGCCTCGTTCACGGATCGCATGGGCTTCGAGGTCGTCGGCCGGGGAGGACAGAAGCTGTCCGAGTACTGGGCCGATGGAATGCGCAGCCTGCACGGAATTCAGGTCCACGGATTCCCGAACCTCTTCATCTCACAGCCGACGCAGGGAGCGAACCTCATCTCGAACGTGCCGCACAATCTGGTGGAAGCGGGACGCACGATCGCCATGCTGATCGCCCACGCACGTGCCCATGGATTCTCGTGCATCGAGGTGAGCAAGCAAGCCGAGGAGGAGTGGGTGAGTCGTCTGCTCTCGGGCGGCCGGGCGCGGATGCTCGGCGCACCTGACTGCACACCCGGCTACTACAACAACGAAGGCCACGAGCCCCCACCCGCGGCACGCACTTGGGTAGGCTATCCCGAGGGCGCGATGGCCTTCTTCCAGTATCTCGACAAGTGGCGCACAGCCGGTGACTTCAAGGGCGTCGAGTTCTCTTGACCGCTCTCCTGACCGCGAACGGCAGTCACTCCGGGAGCTCGTCCAGATAGAAGGTGTTGCCGTCGGGGTCCTCGAACAACGCCATGAATCCGCCCCACGGCTGTCGCGATGGCTTCATCGAGAAGTGAACGCCCCGACCTTCCAGCTCGGCGTGCGCGCTGGGCAAGTCGGCGACGGCGAGGCCGACCCCGGTCATGCGTCCGACGTTCGCCCGCTGCTCCTCGTCTCGCACGTCCACCTGCGCGATTCCCATGCGGACGGGCCCTAAACTGAACGAGGCGTAGCCGAACTCGGGACTCCCGAACTGGAGCGAAAGCCCAAGGACATCACCGAAGAATTGCATCGACCGCTCCAGGTCGGATACGAACACATTCACATAGGCCAGTCTCAACGCACTCGAGTTGCCGAGGTCCGCCGGCCGCCGCGCGCTGTCGGACCCCTGCTCGGAGACAGAGGGCTCGGCACCCGCCCCGACCTCACGCTCGAGATTCTGAGAGCGCTCGAAGACGCGTACCGGGTCGCCCGTTTGAATCGTTCCGGGACGGAGCACGGACGCGTAGAGGCGGGACTCACCGGGGTGGGCCTGCTGTGAGATGCGTTTGAACCTGCCGTCGCTGAAGCAGTGCGCAATCGTCCGACATGGTGCCGCATAGCTCTCGATACGCAACCGCACCTCGCTCCCCAGCTCGAGCTCGCTTCCGGGCTCGAGCGTATTCCAGTCCAGGCCGGCGAGCGTCAGGTTCTCACCGACGGACCCGGGCTCGATCGGATGTCCCTCCGCCGACAGTGCTTCGATTCGCTCGAGCGAGTACAGTGACACCGCCTGGTGCGCTCCCCCGTGGATCCGCTTGGCGTGTGCATCGCCGACGAGTCCCGCGCGTTCGATTCGCACGCTCGGCACGGGCGTCTTCGGCACTCCTCCAGCAGACACCTGGATCTGATGAATCACTCCCTGGCTCATGCTCTCCTCCAATCCTTCACCGCTTCAGTGACATGGGGACAGCCTAGCAGGCTTCGACTCAGTATTTCCCCACCCATCCTACCCCCCTCGAGGCTCCGGCGCAGCAGACGGGAACGCCCCGAATCGGCCTCCGTCCCGTTCGCGACGATGGTTTGCAATCGCCGCACGGTCGTGTGCATGATCCCAGCAGCAACCGCAGACGCGGGAGGAGCGCCATAGATGGCGAGCACTGTCGATGGGATCGTCGCAAATATCGACGAGGTCGAGGAGAAGGAGCGATTCTTTGGCGAACACTACGGTGCTCGAGTCAAAGTCCTGACCCCCTCGATGCGAGCGAGGGGAGGCAAGCTCGGCATCAACCGAATGTGTGTTCCCAAGGGCCGCAGCGTGTGCCCCTTCCACTTTCATGAACGCGAGGACGAGGCGTTCGTCGTGCTGTCTGGCCGCGGAGTCTTGCGGTACGGTGACGAGCTGCGGGAGATTGGGCCCGGCGACTGTATCTCGTGCCCGGCCGGCACCAAGATCGCTCACCAGATCGCCAACCCTCACGACGAGGACCTGATCTACCTGGCCATCGGACTCCACCACCCGCACGAGGTCTGCGGCTACCCGGACGCCGATCGGGTCCTCGTTCGCAGCCTGGGCTCGAAGGGAACCCTCGCGAAGGCTGACTACTTCGACGGAGAGCCCATCCCGCCGAGAATCTTCGAGCTCTGCAAAGAGAAGGGCTGATCCATCCTCGGCGCGCACCCAGGCACGCCACGTCCTGAAACCCGTTCTGTCGCCAGACTCGACCGCGCACGCATGACCGGGTCAGCATGAAGGGAATTCCAACATGACCGAACAAACCGTCGCAAGCACCATCCCCGCTCCGATCGAGAAGGTCTGGGCGATCTTGCGCGACTTCGGAGATCTTCGCTGGGGCAACATCCAGAGCACGGAGCTCGACCGAAACGAAATCGGCGGCGTGCGCACCTTCACCTCCTCCACCGGTCTGGTCATCCGCGAACGGCTCGAACGGCTCGACGATGAGGACCACGTGCTCGCCTACACCATGCTCGATGCGCCCGAGCTCCCGTGGACGGACTACCTGGCTCACATCCGCCTGAACGACATCGACGGTCACACGGCGCTCGAATGGCACGCGCGCTTCGAACCGCGAAACGTGACGGCAGATCAGGCCCAGGCCATCGTTCGTGCGATCTTCGAGAACGGAATCGGCAATCTGCAGCGCGCCGCGGGGGGCGGCTGAGCTCCCCTACCGCTCTGCGCTCGCGATCTCCGACATGACGGCGCGCCACGCGCGCTCCGCGTCCGTCCCAAGACACTCGAAAACCTTGGCCAGTTTCTTTCGCTGTGAGCCGCTGAGCATCCGCTCCATGCGCTCGCCCAACGCCGTGAGACACAGCAGGCGACGCCTTCGATCCTCCGCACCCGCTCGGCTGCTGACGAGTCCCATTTCGATCAGCTGGCGCAATGGAGCATTCAGGGCCTGCTTGGTAACGCCCAGGATTCCCAGCAGGTCGCTCACGGTCAGATCCGGATTGCGCCCGACGAAGTAGAGGATCCGATGATGCACGCGCGCGAGCCCGCGAGCCGCGAGCATGCGATCCGGCCGCGCCGTGAAGGCCCGGAAGGCGAAGTGGAAGAGCTCGAGGGCCTCGTTCAGCTCCAGCTCTCGCTTTCGGTCAACCATGTTGACATTGTCGACGAAGCCGTCTATTAGGTCAACATTACTGACGCTTTGGAGACCACGAGCCCCCATGCCCCCGATCCTGGCAACTCGAATGGCACGACTGCCGGCTTCGGTCGTTCGCGAGATCCTGCAGTCCGCGCAGGCCGCAGACGTGATCTCCTTCGCGGGCGGGTTGCCCGCCGAGGATCAGCTGCCCTCGCTGGAACACCTCCGCATTCCTCCGAGTGTCTCCCAGTACGGGCTCACCGAGGGCGAGCCGGCACTGCGCGAAGCGATCGCTGCCCATGCCCGCAGCATCGGCCTCTCCTGCACTGCCCAGCAGGTGCTGGTCCTCTCGGGCTCCCAGCAAGGCATCGACCTCGCCGGCAAGCTCTTGATCGACGACGGTACGCCAGTCGTCACCGAGAGTCCGACGTATCTGGCTGCACTCCAGGTGTTCTCACTCTTCGGCGCGAACGTCACCAGTGTGAAGATTCACTCGGGCGGCGTAAGAGCCGATGAACTCGCAGATGCGCTGAAACACTCTCGAGCCCGCCTCGCTTACCTGAACCCCACCTTTCAGAATCCGACGGGATATGCCTACGCGGATGAGGTCCGCAGCGACGTGGCCAAGGTGATAGACCTTTCCGGGTGCGTGCTGCTCGAGGACGATCCGTACCGCGAAATCAGCTTTCGGGGTCCTGCGCCCGCGCCGATCTGCGCACGGCTCGGAAGCGCGTCCTGGATCTATCAAAGCACCTTCTCGAAGACATTCGTGCCGGGGATCCGGCTCGGATACCTGATCGCCTCCCCCGACCTGCACCCACACCTGGTAAGACTCAAGCAAGCCGCCGATCTGCACAGCAATCGGCTGAGTCAGTGGATCGTCGCCTCCGCGCTCGCGACTTCCGACCACGCCGTCAGGCTGTGTCAGCTTCGCGAGGGTTACCGCCGCAAGCGCGACGCCTTCCAGCTTGCCCTCGAAGGTCGGCTAGGAGAGCTTGCCAGCTGGGAGCGCCCCGAGGGGGGCTTCTTCTTCTGGGTCCGCCTGCGAACTCCTCGAGATCTGATGGAGCTGCTCCCTCGTGCGCTCGCGTCGGGTGTCGCATTCGTCCCGGGAAGCTCTTGCTACCCGGCCGACGCGACGACCGAGTGCCGCATGCGCCTCAACTACACGCATACGAGCGAAGAGAAGATGGACGAGGGACTGGACAGGCTGGCGGGTCTGCTGCGCTGAGCGCGACCTGGCCGGAGCACTGCATACGCGCGCGACCGCTCCCCGCCGAGGCTCGACTTGCATCCACGGGGTGCATTCCGTAGAGATCTCCGAGAGGAGACCGTCCATGCGAGCAGCAGAACGGACAGCCCAGCTGGCGAGCGACCGCGAAGCCCTCCTGACTGCGCTCGGCAAACTCGAGTCCCCCAAGATCGACGCGCGCATCCTGGGCGCGCTCGCGCGCGTCCCGCGCGAGCGCTTCGTTCCCGAGCACGAGATCGAGTTCTCCTACAAGGACTCTCCACTCCCGATCGGCCGCCATCAGACGATCTCGCAGCCCCAGATCGTTGCTACCATGACTCAGCTCGTTGCGCCGGCGGCGCACGAAACGGCGCTCGAAATCGGCACGGGATCCGGCTATCAAACCGCAGTCTTGGCGGAGCTCGTACATCGCGTCTATTCGATCGAACGCATCGCCGAACTCGCGGAGAGTGCAAAGCGACGTTTGCACGACCTCGGTTATCGCAACATCGAGCTCCGGGTCGGCGATGGCTGGGACGGATGGCCGGAGTGCGCGCCCTTCGACGTCATCGTGGTCACTGCGGCGGCTCCTGTCCTGCCCGAGCCCCTACTGGAACAGCTGGCGCCTGGCGGGCGGATGATCGCCCCCATCGGCACAGCGCGCACGGGGCAGGAGCTCCTCCTAGTGACCAAGGACACCGAAGGCAGTACCCGAGTGCAGGACGTGGAGTCCGTCTGCTTCGTCCCCTTCGAGCGCGGGGTCGTGTGGAGCGCTGCAACGGACGAGTGACCGCGCGCTGTGCAGCACTTGAGGCAACTGCCGCGCAGGCTCCGCGCGCAAGCGCCTTCCCAATCGAGACCCGGTCCAAGCGAATCGAGACCCGGTGCAAGCGTTAACGTAGCCTTCACGCGCACAAGTAGGGCAGCTGCTAGTATCTGCGACGCCAGTTGACAATCATCCGCAGCAGACTGCCTTCAGACACGAGTCTGGCTCCGGCACCCCGCGGATGTCGTACGGATCTCGGTGTACTGCCTGCAGCGGTGCTCGATGCAACTTCGAGGATGCATCGGCAGTCCCCAATCGCTGTGGAACATCGTAACGATTTCGTACTTCTCCGAGCCGGAGTGTCTCCGCCCGAGGCTAGCGTAGGTCCATCGAGCGTGGATCGAAGCACGCGCCGGGCGGAGACGGGCACGCCGTCTGACACCCCCCTGGGAAGCCTCAACAAGTGCACGCCACTCGCTGCGAAGGCCCGCCTGAAGCCCCCGTCAGCCGGCTGGTGTCGGGCCGAAGGGAGAACGGACGAGAAGCGCCACCTTCGCATGCGCCCCCCAGGCGCGGTAGTGTTGGATAGCCAGCTGAAGCGCCTCGTTGGACTCGCCATCGCGCGCCATCTGGGCCAAGAGCTGTGCCTTCCGCTCGTACGCAAGCGCTGCGTGATGCAGATACCCCTGTGCTTCGGCTCGCCGCGCGGCAGCATCATAGCTCGACAGTGCCTGCGCACTGCTCCGGTGAAGAGCGTCCCACTCCGCGGCCGCGATTCCTCTCATGTGCTCGAAGTCCGGGCTCAGTTTCGACCAGCACGCCAGCTTCGCGAGGTTCTTCTTCAAAGCGCGGAGGTAGCACCTGCGTGCCGACGAAGTCGCCAGCATCGCACAGGCCACAGCATGCCACAGGGTGAGGTCGACGATCTCTGAGTTCGAACGCATCCGCTCTGCATCGGGAGACGGTACGTCGAGCAGAAGCTTCCAAGTCGCGTCCGGGCGCCCCAACAGGGTGAAGACCATCGTGCGCACGACACATCCAGGCATGGAACGGGCACGTGGGTCGGACTCCACCCGTTGAATCGCAGCCTGTATTTCCAGCCGTCGTTCAGGTGAAATTCGAACCTGCACGGCTTCTCGGATGCGATCATGCGCGAACGCCACCCTTCCCCACTGGGAAACCAATAGACCACGCTCACAGAGATCGAAGCAGAGCTCCCCGAGCTCATCGGCCGCACGACCCAGTGCAATCTCGGCCTGTTCCAGGTCGAACGTCCCTCGAAGGAAGCTTGCGACCTCGAGAAACTGCTGAGAACGAGGAGACAACTGCTCGATTCGTGTCACGACGAGAGCTACCGCATCTTCACAAACGGGCGCGGCCTCAAGGGCCGCTGCGTCCCATGTCCAGCCGACCCCGTGCACATAGGCGAGCGCGCCCTCGAGCTGCATCCAGGCGACCAAGCTCTGCACTGCGAGCGGATTGTTGGCCGTCTTCCGCTCAACGGTGCGCACGACCTGTGCGACATCGACGAGGGCCCGCTTCAGAGCACTCGCGAGCATCTCACAGACAGCCTCGCTCTCGAGAGGCCCTACGGTGAGCGAAGCGTAGGCTGCTCCACGAGCTGTCACGGCCTTCGTCAGAGCTTGCACTGCTCGATCCGACATCTCGCCGTCGCGAAACGTAACGACCGTGAGCAGATGGCCGATACGAGCGTCCCCGACGATCCGTTCGAGCATCTTCGCGGTGCCGGCATCCGCCCACTGTACGTCGTCGATCCAGAGCACGATGGGACGTTCGCGAGTGGCGGCACTCGCGAATAGGCGCTCCATGGCCAAGCCGAGCCGTTCTCGGGTCTCCCGCGGTCCCAGTGGCGGCACGGGCGGCAGGTCGCTCAGGACGAGTCCGAGGTCTGGAACGAGGTCAACAAGCGTCTGGGAAATCCCCCCGAGCTGCTCCCTGAGTCGGCGCCCGCGCTCGAGAAGTTTCTCGTCCTCTTCGGTGAGCCAAAGATTGCAGAGCGCCGAAAGGGCACGAGAGATACCAGCATAGAGTTGCTCTCGCGCAAGAAGATCGAGCTTGGTTTGCGCGAGGTATCCGCTAGAACGAAGCACTGGCTCTCGCAAGAGACCGATCAGTGAGGACTTCCCGGTGCCGGCAGCCCCGCCCAGGAGCACGATCTCGTTGCCGCCTTCCCGCGCCCGCTGGAAAGCACCGCACAGGACCGATCGCTCGGCCTCCCGCCCGAAGATTACGGACCCGAAGACGGGCCTCGCAGGCGCTTCCGCCCAGAGGTCCAGCTCCTCCCAGCTCTGACCGCGGGCGACTCGCTCGCAGAGCATCTGCAGGTCTCGAAACAGGGCCTTGGCCGAGGGATAGCGATCTGCGGGCTCCTTCCGCAGTAGCTTCATCACGATCTTGGCGAGTACGCGCGGGACTGACGGGTCGAGCTCGGTCGGACAGGCGGGTACCCTGGCGATGTGAGCGTGAATTAGTTCGAGCGGGTCATCCAGTACGAAGGGCGGCTGTCCCGTCAATACGAAATAGAGCGTAGCGCCGAGAGAGTAGAGGTCACTCCGCTGATCAGAGCCCCGAGCCATGCGGCCGCTCTGTTCGGGCGACATGTAGAAGATGGAGTCATCGGCCAAGGCCGTAGCGATCCGCAGCTCCCTGATCGTTCGACTCGCGAAGAAGGGGCGCGCCATTCCAAAGTCGATCAGATGGACACGCTCCGTCGATCGCTCGATCAGGATGTTGCTCGGCTTGATGTCGCAATGCATCAAGTGCACCTGATGCACGCGTGCGACGATCGCAGCCAGCTCCATTGCGACCGAGAGCGCACGCTGCGCTGTCCACGATGGCTGGGCGCGCAGCAAGTCGAGTCTTTCGGCCTCGACCCATTCCTGCACGAGAACGGGCGGGAAGCAGGTCAGATCCACCTCGATGACCCGCGGCACCCCAGGTCCCGCGGCTTGCCGCATCGCGTCCCGCTCTCGCTCTACACGTGAGCGTCGTCCGCGCCGGGCTACAGTGGCGGCTGCTTCGTCGTATGCCTTGAGCACGACACGCAAGCCGTCCAGGTCGCGAGTCGCCAGGTAGGACTCGGCGAATCGCGTCGAGCACAGAAGCTTGTCGATCGTATACCCAGAGACTTCGATCATGGCGACCCGCAACTCGCATCGGGAGCTGAGCTGGCAGCCTTGACATACTCCGGGGCGGGGGTGAGCCCGGAGGGGAGCGCCGCATCTACACTGAGAGGCGACGCTCCCCTTCCGGGGAGAAGAGTGGGATCAGAACGGAGCGGGGCGGTGCTGCTTGAGCTGGTCGAGAATGCCCTGCGGATTCGAGATGAACATGCCGTGCACCGCATCCGCCGCGACGATCGCCCGGTACGACTTGCGCGGATGCGCGGGTAGTCCCAGCAGATGCGTGTACAGGTCGTCGAGGTCGCCCGCCGGCACCAAGATGTCCTCGCTGAACGACAGGAGGGTCAGCCGGGTCCCGTTGCGCGGATGGAACGCTCCCTTGCGCGCGCTCGGGCGCGGCAGGGCCAGCTGGCCTACGAGCTGGAGCAGGGTCGCAATCGGCTCGGCACCGACGAAGGGTGTGAGCTGCGCAACACTCGGAAGATTCGGAATCAGAGCACCGGTCGTGGTGCGAAAGCTGCCGCCGAGCTGAAAGCCGAACGGTGACAGCGCAAAGAAGGTTCCCAGTGTCGGATCGGTCACCAGAAACGGCGTGATGTCGGACGGTGGGGGCTGTGTCCACTGCTGCCCACCCGCGGGGACCGGGGCCAGCAGGAGCGCCTGCTGCACACCGAGCGCGGCGAAATTGGTGCCCTCGGACAGCAAGGCCTCCTGCGCAGCTTGAATCGCCAGACCGCCCATGCTGTGCCCCATGACGACGCGAGACTCGAGCCCCTGCGCGGCGAGGATCGAGAGCGACTGCAGGATGACACTGACATTGTCTTCGATCACGAGCTCGCCGAAGAGTCCGCCGGGCAGTCCCAACGGGAAGGGGCTATCCCCGTGACCGGGGAGATCGATCGCGATCACGCGACGTACGAGCACCCCGAGATCGGGGTCCGCGAACAGAGAATCGACCAGCGGTCCCCACGCGGCGGCGGTCTCGCTCAGCCCGTGAACGGCAAAGATGGTCGTCCCGAGCTCGCTCGCGTTCGCGTTCTCATGGACGTCGGCACAGACCTGGGTCACTCCCCCCCTAAGACCTACGGGAAAGCAGACCTCGCTCGTGGCCGCCCGGGCCGATGCGTTCGCCCCCCCGACGGCAACGCAGACGAGAGCCAGACCGACAAGCAACTTGAATCGATTCACGATCAACAACCTCCGTGAACTGCCTCGCCGAGCTCGAGACGCAACCACCCATCGGTCCCGCGAGTCGGCAACTCCCACACCATGTCACGCAAACCTGGAGTCCGACGAATCCAGTGCAGATCGCATGAGGCCCTAACCTAGCGTCCAGCGCAGGGTTGCGTCTTCCATGCAGCGCGACTGCATCGCGGTGACCCAAACTGCGTAGGGCGTTGCGCCATACCGTGCATGCAGCTACCGGTGCGCGCTGCCCCCAACCGCTGAGCCATCTGCGATTCGCTCGCCTAGCAGGCGGATCACGCCCTCAGACACGCTCCAGCGGAACCGGGTTGCCGGGCGGGAGCGCGACCTCGATGGAGTCGCCCGTGCGCACCGGGCCACCCAGCACGACGACGGCCATGACTCCCGCCTTGCGCACCACGCGCCCATCCGCGGCGCGCGAGACGACCTGCTTCAACAGACCGGCCTGAAAGGTTTCGATCTGCTGACACGGATTTCGCAGCCCGGTGATCGCGACGAGGGCGCACCTACCGATCCGAAGCACACTTCCAGTGGGAAGCTCGAGCAGGTCGAGTCCGCGCGTCGTGATGTTCTCGCCCAGCGCTCCCGGAACCACTGCGTGCCCGACCTCGGCGAGCTCGTCGAAGAGCTCAGCCTGCATCAGGTGCACCTGCCTGAGGTTCGGCTGACTCGGATCGACACGCGTCCGCGACCGATGCTGCACCGCCGCTCCGAAGTGCGTGTCGCCCCTCACTCCCAGCCCCGCAACGAGCTCGATCTCGTCCGCAGCTGTCTTGCTGAACTCGTGCAAGACACTGAGCTGCACCGCAATCACCCTCGGTCCGTCCATGCTCGGCATCGGCGCAGGGTACCTTCTTCCGATCGAGGAGACACGTTACCCCGAGCTCCCTCGCCCCTGTCGGCCGCCGCGTCCCACGCACCGAGGGCTCGCCGCCGCTTGCGCTACTCGCTACTCGGCTGCCCCCCCACTCCGCTGTCGCGTGCGCTGTCGATGAACCGCTGCACGTCCTCGTCCAGCAACAGCCGTTGCCTCTCGAGCCGTTCTGCCGCGCGCTGCACACGGCGGACGTACACACGATTCGAGGGGTAGCGCTCCTCGATCGACAGGCGCGGATCGCCGCTAAGCTGCCGCTCCTCCAGTGTCGCCGCGAAGGGAATCCGCTGGCCAAACTGATCGCAGAGATCGTTTCCGCCGAACTCTGGCGCCCGGAGAGCCCAGCCGGTATACGTAGCGAGGGGCACCTCGACATCGGGAAAGCGGATCCCCGGAATCTCATTTCCATCTCGATCGGTGCGTGGCACGCGCACCGAGTAGATGTCGTCGAGTCGAAGCGGAGGCAGAACGTCGAGAATTCCCTGCCGAGTGCGTCTTCCGAAGATCAAGATGTCGCCGGTCGTCTTGAGGCCGGTGTAGACGACGCCCGGAATCCGCGGAAATCCAGCGACTCGCTGCGGGAGCGACGGGACCAGGGTGCGATCCCCGCGCCGCGGGATCCGGCTCGTCGGCGGACGCACGCCCTCGGCCACCCATTCGTCGAGAGCGACCAGAAGCGCGCGCAGCCCGGGCCCTGGGCTCAGATCGTTACGCGGCTGCTGACAGATTCCATTGCCGTCTCCGCTCTGGTGCGGAAAGCTCGAGAACAGGTAGTGGCGCACGTCGCGCGGATCGGGGAGATCTCGCCCGCGTGTGTCCGTGTGAAGCAGCGACCCACCCTTCACCCAGTACTCGTTCGATGAATTCACATCCATGATCTTCGGGCAGGTGTCCGCGAGCCGGCATGCCAAGTTGCGTCCATCGAAGCTGCGGGTCGCATCATCGAACGTCGGTCGGTAGGCGAAGGGGAACTCTCGCTCCGGGTAGTTCCGACCGATCCGTTGTCGATGCGTCCGCGCGGGCTGAGCAAAGCGAAAGTTGAAGAAGCCGCCGCTCGGACCTGCGATGTAATTCAGGATTCCGTCGAAGACGGGCTTCCCATCCTCTGCCTCGTTGAAGCCGAGCGCGACGAAGTCCCTCAGGAAGCGCGCGGGCTGTGATACCCCGAAGCCGTAGAGCTGGTCACCGCTTCGGGCCAACGCCGAAGGGTCATCGTCGACCTCCGGACTTCCTCGCTTGAGGAAAGCACCGAGGTCTCGAACCGCCGCAAAGCCGAGGCCTGCGATCAGCGGGTCGCGTGCGGTGTAGCGAAGCTCGTAGAGCATCCCCTGCTCGAACGGCGTTTCCTCGGTAGGCAAACTCGGCTCGGGAGGCAAGCCCGCCGCCGGAGGCAAGCCAGGAGTCGTCGGCACCAAGACCAGAGTTTGCTCGTCGGCAAAGGCGAACTCTGTCGCAGGAACCTCGATCGGGAGATCCGCTCGACGTCGCCTCATCGTGAGCGTCGCGTCTTCGGAATTCAGACTCGCAGCCGGATACGTGAGCCGAGTCGAGATCGTGGTCGCGTTGTCGATCACGAACTCCTCGAGCGCCGGGCCGGTGATCGGCGAGCCGTCCTCACGCGAAGCGATGGGAACCGTGGTCTGAAAGCGCCCGCCCCCCGGGGGCGCGGTGACGTCCCACCCGCTGAACACCAGGGTGTACCCCTCACGCATGAGGAATCCGATCCCTGCATCCTCTGCCAGCGTGGGGTCGTTCCGGATCGGCGCCTGGTTGATCACGGCCAGCGAGAGGATCGTGCCCCGGTTGGTCAGCTCGTAGAAGATTCGCCCGTTGCCGCGGCTCGCGTCCACCGGGCGAAGAATCAGGATGTCGGTCGCGTACTCGACCTTGTCACGAGCATTGGTCGGCGTGTTCCCAATGTCCACGATCCCACGATTGAGTCGATGCTCCGGGCCGACCTCGCCGATCACTCGTCCGACGAGCTTCTCGTAGGCTCCCACCGCCCCGAACTCGACTCCCTCGAAGGTCGGAGACTCGACTCGATCGATCTCGATGCGAGTCACTTCCGCTCGCGCATCGGCAACGAATGAGCTCGAGAACAACACGCACGCAATTGCGCCGACGAAGCGTACGGATAGACCAAAGCCTAGAGCCATGTCCTGATTCTCCATCAACTCGATCGAACCCGAGCGGCTAGGTGTCGTCTGTGGGGCCACGCGGGCTCGCCGCAGGGCGAGATCACACGCAGATGCGTGCACCATATCAGGACGGGCAGCGTTCTTCGTCCTCGAAAAGACGCCGCGATAACCCAATTAGCTACGCTGAAGGGTGTACGCTACCGATAGCGGATCGAACACAAGACAGAGTGGATCGCCATTCGATCCAATCTAGCCACCCACCTCACGCTGAAGGTCGGTGTGACAGCGCCTCTGCAGCGGAGGCCCCGCACTTCGATCAAGTGCCCGTGATGCGACGCGCGAGCTGTTCGATCTGAGTAGCCTTCGAGCGCGCCCCCCACTGCGTGTACAGGGCAGCAGCCTGTCGCAGGTTCGGCACGGCTTGGAGCTCTCGTCGCGCGCTCACCAGGTAGTGCGCGCTCTGTTCGTAGATCCACGCCTCCTGGAAGAGAAATCCGGCTTCCCGGGCCAGCTTTGCAGCGAGAACGAAGCGCTTGACGACGTCCTGTACCGCCCCCGAGAAGGTGGCTAGCTCTGCGTCCAGGAACGCAGCGAGGGGTGCACAGTCGGGAGCATGCTTTGCTCGTGCGCGCAGCCAAGCCGCGGACTGCTTCAGCCGGCGGCGCTCCCGAGTGTGCGCCCTGCCCTTTCCGCGGCGGGCTGCATGCGCTGCAGAGAGCCCACGAAGCAGGTACATCTCGGGGAGGCCGATCGACCCGCGAATCGGACTCGAGTGGATGCAGTCTTCGATCATGGGGTCCGCCAGCTCGTACTGCTCGAACAGACAGAGCACGATCAGCCAGTGCACCCGTCCATGGGAAAGCTGCTCGAGCAGCTCGTCGCGCATGGCATCGGTGCGCTCCTTCCAAGAGACCTCGCATGCGTCGGGATCGGCGAGCAGACTATAGGCTCCGGCGTAACAGCACAGGAATCCACGCAGCTTCGGCCAGGCTTCCCAGCGATGCGCACTCTCGAGCTGCCCGAGCAGCTCTGGCAGGGGTCGTCCCACCAGGGGAGCGATCGCCAGTGCATTCACGAGGGCACCACCGGCGAACAAGACCTCGCCGCGTTCCTCCAGCGCGTCGGCCAGCTCGTACAGCTCGTCGACAAAGCCTCGGCGCGGTCGAAGCCAGACGAGTGCGAAGCTGAACAGGCTGACTTTGGCGATCAGGTTGATGGTGTCGTCGGTCTTTTCCGACCAGGCGAGCGCGGCCTCCGCATAGCGGCGCAGTCCACGCCAGCTCTGCAGTACCTCGATGCGCATGGCAGCGTACCCGGCGAGCGGCAGCGCCGGCGAACGTACCGTGCCGTGCCGTCGGTAGTTGTGCAGACCGAGGAAGATCGACAGATCGATGAGTCTGGATCGCCGAGCGACCAACGCACCGCCCGCTTCGTGCACGATGAGGGTCGGGAAAGCCCACGAAAAATCCATCTTGCGGGGGGGCCTGAAGCATCGTTCGTCGAGCGGCCCCCGCAGGCACCAGTCGAGCCAATACACGCGCAATCGAATCCACAGAGGCGACGGATCACGCTTCCAGCGGAGCCCGTAGACCCGCACGGCCTCGATGACCTGAGCCTCCAGATCCGCATCGTTCGCTGACGCGAGCACCCGGATCCGCTTCGCGAGTGCGCGGCAACGGTTGAAACCTTCGAGGGGGCGCGCAGCGAGCTGGTCCGCCAGCTCGCGAGCCTGAGTCAGATCTCCGCACAGAAGCTCCGCCTCGATGGACTCGTGCAGGAGGCTGAACGTGCGTGCCAGGTCGGCGTTCCAGTCTTCCTCACGTAGCAGAGCGCGCGCAGCCGCCAGATGGGTCCGTGCAGTTTCTGGCGTGCCCCGCCCGAGGGTGCGCTCGCCCGCCGCGAGGTGAACGGCCAGTGCGGGGAAGCGTTCCTCCGCGCTCAAGTAGTCGGCGCCGAGCTGCAGGTGCGTTGAGATCTCCGCGCAGGCCAGCGCCATCCGTTCGAGCGGCGTCGAAGCCAAGAGCTGCTGTCCGATCCTATGATGGATTCGCGCTCTCTCCTCTTCCGACTGCGTGCTCGCACAGGCTTCGCGGATCCGTTGGTGCGCAAACTGGAAGCCTTCGGTCGAGGGGATGATCAGCCCGGCGTCGGCGAGTTCGAACAGCTGCACCTCGACTCGGGCCTGCGGCTCTCCGGTGAGCTCGGAGATCCAGGCCGCGTGGAAGTCGTTCCCGATGCAGCTCAGCAGGTAGACGAAGGCGCGCGCCTCTTGGGAGAGACGCTCGAGCTTCGCGCACATCAGTGCGACCGCTCCCTCTTGGACCTCCGCGCGCGCGATCTCGGCGTCGTCCCAGGTCCAGCCAGAATCGGAGGCCGAACGGATCAGGCCCTGCCCGTGGAGATGCAACAGGAACTGTTGCACGAGTAGGGGCGAGGCATCCGTCTTGCGCAGCGTGGCGTGTGTCAGTGCGACGACCTCACTCGGATGCTTGCCCAGTGCATCGGCAATCATCTGAATGAGAGCGTCGCGCTCGAGCGGGCCCAGCTCGATGTCGCAGACCTGCGCGGTGGGGTCCCGTGCCTCGAGTGTGCGGCGCACCCGATCCGCGGGGGCCGACTCGTCGCTCCGATAGGAGAGAGCCCAGAGCACCGCGGCATCGCGCGTCGAGCAGATCAGAGTCTCGATCAGGGCGAGGCTATCCGAGTTCGCCCATTGGAGGTCGTCGAGTGACAGGACGAGAGGGATCTCTGGAGTTCCGAGGGCGCGGAGCAGTCGCTCGAGCGCGACCTCGAGGCGCTTGACGGCTTCACGGGCGGCCAGCGGGGCTGGGGCGCTCGCCTCTCCGATCACGTCGCGAAGGCTTGGAACGAAATCGGTGATCACCCCGGCCAGATTCCCGAGCGCATCGCACAGGCGGTTCTGCCAGAGGACCACGTGCTCGTCGCCGGCACACAGGATCTGGTCGGCGAGCGCGGCCAGCGCCGCTCGCAGCGCGACGTGGGCGGTCGCTCGACGCAGACCGTCGAATTGACCGTGCGCAACGCTGCCGCCCACGCGCGCCACCTCGGGCCGCAACGCGTCGATCAGCGCGGACTTCCCGGTCCCCGCAGCGCCCCGAATGAACACGACATTGGCAGAGCGTCCTCTCCGCGAAGCATCGAACGCCTGACGTAACCTCGAAAGCTCGGCTTCGCGGCCGTACAGGGTCTGGCGAAAGACTGGCCGCAGCGGGGTGTCCACCGTCCCGAGCTCGAGATCGTCCGGGATCTCGCCATGCTCCTCGAGCGCAGTCAGGCAGCGGCCGAGATCCTCACGCAATGCGCGCGCACTCTGATATCGATCCTCGGGCTCCTTGGCCAGGAGCTTCGCGACGACGCGCGAGACGGCCACAGGAATCGAGGGGTCTATCTGGTGGAGTGTCTCCGGAACGCGCGCCATGTGCGCATGCAGCAGCGCGAGGGGATCCGTCAGATCGAATGGCGGACGCCGTGTCAGTGCGAAGAAAAGACAGGCGCCGGTAGAGTAGAGATCGCTACGCGCGTCCACCCCGCGTCCCATTCTCCCGGTCTGCTCCGGCGAAGAGTAGGCAAGCCCTGCTCCGAAACCACGCGATCTCGACATGCTGCGAGAGATCGCTTCGCGCTGTGCGCTCCCGAGCACGCGCGCCGAACCGAAGTCAGCCAGGAAGACCTCTAGGGTCGCTGGATCGATCTGGATGTTTGCCGGTGAGAGGTCGCGGTGGATCCAGCGCTTGGTGTGCACGGACTCGAGCGCCGCGGCAACCTGGACTCCCACTCTGAGCACTTCCACGACCGAGCGGCTCTCCGCACAGGCCCAGCTCGCCACCGACTCACCCGGTAGAAGCTCGAGGACGAGACAATTGCTCTGAGCGTCGTCGACGAGCTCGATCGCACGGACGATGCCCGGTGCCTGCACCGCCTGCAGGGCCTCGTACTCACGCTGCGCGCGCGAGCTCCCGTCGCGCAGCCGGTCCTCGTGGTAGGTCTTGAGGGCGACCTGCAGACCATCCGAGTCTCGCTGCGCGAGCCACACCTGACTCCTCGGGCCCGCCGACAGGCGCTTCTCGACGGTATATCCCGGACAGCTAGTCAAGCGCGGTTCCCCCCAATACAACTGTCATCGGAGGAACCTGGCTGCCAACTGAGGGAATGCAGCCCCACGTATCGATCTTCGCAGCTGTGCATCCCTGTCCTGCAAGTGCAGAAGTCGCGCACTACTGGGGGCTCTCGGCTCCTTCAGGGATGCGCAGACAGGAAGGCGCAGAGGTAAGGGTACGCAGACAGCCGTGAGGCGCTGAATGCGTGTACGACGGGTGCGAGATGCTGACGGACATACTCGCAAGACGCCTGCAAGGCAAGAGGGCAGCGCTGACTCACCGCCAGCGCTGCCCCAGCCTCAGTCGCGTAGGGCGCGGGGCAGCGAGATCCGCGAGAGCGTACCCGGAACGGGCGCCGCGTCCGGACCCGCGGGACGCCCGAGATTCGTGATGAGTAGCTGGTTCCCGATCTGGACCACACTCGCGGGAACCGACAACGCGCGCGGAGTCCCGTCTTCGAGCGTACCGAGGAACTCGCCCAGCTCAGCGAGCACGCGTCCGCTGTCCGCTTCGAGGACGACGATCTGATCGGCCTGGTTCGCCGTCACGATCAAGGTTCCGTTGGGGCCAGCGATCAGACCATCCGCACCGTTGATGCCTCCGGCCAGGAGGGTGAGCGCCCCGGTCTCGAATTCAAAGCGGAAGATTCGATCGTCGCCGGTATTGGCAACGAATAGACTCTGCTCGTCCTCGCTCAGCGCGACGCCGTTGGCCCCGAACTGCGGATCTCCGATGGCTGCGAGCAGCCCATCCTGAACCACCAGCTCGACACACTCTGCGCTGGCTGGGCAACGGTTCTCGGCGCGTGTCGGATCGGCGATCTGGAATACCGCGCCCTGGAACGAGTCGGTGAAGAAGAGCGCGCCGTCGCTCTGGCGGAACACCAGACCGTTCGGAACCGTGGCGTTCTGCCCGAAGGTGATCATGTCCTCTGATCCGTCCGGATTGTTCTCGACCCGCCCCGGAGGCGGACCGATCACTGGAACGAGGGCCACGTCTTCGATGGTGGTTCGCTCGGCAAAGCTCGCGGGAATTCGCCGAATGCTCGACGCTTGACCGGCCAAGGCTCCCGCCGATGCGACATACACGTGGCCATCCAGCGGATTGAACGCGAGGCCCAGGAGCGGCGCAGTTCCGACGTTGATGCGCGCCTGCACGCGACCGAGCAGGTCGAGCCGCAGCAGGAAGTTGTCTGCACCGATATTCAAGGTGCCAACGAAGACCTCGCGTCGGGTGGGCGCGACCGCGAGTCCCTCGGGTGTACCCACCTCGACGGGAAGCGTCGCGAAGCGGCGCGCAGCCTGAGCGTCAACAATTGGAAAACTCTCTTGTGCCATTGAAGCGCTACCGCAGGTGAAGACTCCGACCCATAGCGACGCGAGCATCCATCTTCGAGGCGCGCAAACGAGCGACCACATCCTTCTTCTCCTTCAGCAAGATCCTGCAGCAGGACTGCGTTGGTGGTCGCACACCCTACAGCCTCGGCTAGGACGTCTCAAGGCAGCGGCGCGCTAGGTAGCACAAAACCAAAGAGAGCCAATTCAGATTGAGACCTACGAACGAAAAGAACTCTGGAGCCGTCTGGAGAGAAGCAGCGTCGAGAATCTGGCGTGAGCTCCTCTTCACCAGGGATGCCGCCCCGAAGAGGAACGTGCTGCGCACGGATACGTCGGCTCGCACGACGATCGCACCCCTGCAGCAAAAAGTATGGGGAGCCCATGCAGAGCTCGTGTCCCGACTCCGGATGGGAGCGATGGCGCGAATGTGCCTCAGATTTCGCTGGCTTCAGCCGAAGACACCGATCGGGAGCTCCTTTGGTACGTCGCGCGATGAAGACCGGGGTAACGCGCCTTGCCGCACTCTGCACGCAAGCCTATGCGCAATGGGAACGCGTGATCCCAGAGTTCGCGCGCGCCGATCCCAGACTCGAGGGACGCTATCGCGTGGCGATCGGTGCTGCGACCGTAGCGATGCTGGCCGGCGTGGCCTTCGCGGCACGCTTCTACTTCTCGTACGACGCACAGCACTCGCCGCTCGCCCAGGGAGCGCTGGGCGTGTCGCTGACCTGCCTACTCGCGATCCAGCTCGCCAGGTACCCAGGCCGGCTGGATCTCGCCATTCACCTGGTGTTTGCCTATCTCGTGGTCCACTTCTCCTTGGTCGTGTACCACATGGGCGGCATCTATGGCGCAGGGCCCTATTGGCTGATTCTGCTGCCTGCCGCGTCTCTGTTCGTCACCTCATCGATAGGTGGGGCCGTGCTGCTCATCGTCTGTCAGGGGGTCTACGCCGGGGTGTTCTGGCTCGAGTCCACCGGGCACGTCTTTCCGAATCCCCCGACCAGGCCCGGACCGGACGGGATCTGGCTGACGAGCCTCTGTGGCATGACCCTACTGCTGCTCGCGCTCACGTCGCTGTTCGACCGCGCTAAGAGTCAAGCCCTCGAGCAGCTCACGCAGACCCATCGCGCGCTGACCTGCGCCCGAGATCAGTCCAATCGTGCGAGCCAGAGCAAGTCCGACCTGCTGGCGCGCGTCAGCCACGAAATCCGCACTCCCATGACCGCGATCCTCGGATTCTCCCGGAGGCTCGCAGAAAAGCTTCCGCCGGGAGACTCCGCCACCGAGCGCCTCGAGACCGTCCAGCGCAACGGGCGCCACCTGCTCGAGGTCATCAACGACATCCTCGATCTCTCGAGCATCGAGGCGGGCAAGCTCGAGATCGAGCGGCGCGCGTGCAATCCAGTCGAGCTCGCGCAAGACGTCGTGGAGCTGGTTTCCCTGCGCGCCGCGCAAAAGGGGGTCGAGCTGCGGCTGCATGTGGGCGACCAGGTTCCCGCTCGGATTCTGAGCGATCCGAAGCGCCTGAAGCAGGTGCTGATCAACCTGATCGCGAATGCGATCAAATTCAGTGCCGGGGGCGAGGTCAAGGTCGCACTCGAACGTCGGGGAGAGGGCAGGCGTGCACGTCTCGAGATCGAGGTCTCGGACACCGGGATCGGCATGACCTCGGAACAGCTGGCTCGCCTCTTCGAGCCGTTCGCACAGGCCGATGCCAGCACAGTGCGCCGCTTCGGAGGCACGGGACTCGGCCTCTCGATCTCGAAGCGACTCTGCCAGCTCATGGGTGGCTCGATCCGCGCCGAGAGCTCGCCTGGAGCCGGGAGTCGCTTCACCGTAGACCTCCCCGCAGTGCCGAGCCGACGCCGCCTGCGCCCACGCTCAGAGACCTGCGACCAAGCCTCGGCCATCCGAGGAGACTCAGCTCGCGTTAGGGCGGATCTCGCGCGGCTGCCGGCGACCTACCGCGTGCTCTTCGCCGACGACATCGCCGACAACCGCGAGCTCGTCCTCGCCCTGCTGCAGGACGCCGGTGCACGAGTCTCCCTCGCGCAAGACGGCATGGAAGCACTGGCCACCGCGCGAGACGCGTCGCTGACCTTCGATGCGATCCTGCTCGACCTCGAGATGCCCCGCGCAGATGGATTCGAGGTCGCTCGTACCCTGCGATCCGAGGGGTACGGGGGCAGTCTGATCGCTCTGAGTGCTCGCGCGATGCCGGGCGAGATGGAGCGCTGTCTCGACGCGGGCTTCGACACCCTGATCACCAAGCCCTTCGAGCCAGAAGAACTGATGTCAGCCATCGCGGAGGCACCCACATCGCACCGGCGTCCGCCGACTCCATCCGGCATCCCCTCGACCGACACAGCCGATGCCCAGGCCCCCGAACCCGAGGCCCCCGGACGCTCCCAGGAACCCGGGGACTGGACGCGCTTCGTACGCATCTTCATGCCGCCAGAGATGCGGACGGACGGTGTAGCGGTCCATCACGCCAAGCTGACCTTGGGATTAGCCCTGACTCCGATCCCGATCGCGCTCCTCTGGGCGGTTGTACTCCCGCATGTGCTGGAGCCCAACGTGGGGCGCTGGATGGCCGCGATGCTCGGACTCGCCGCGCCGCTACTCGCGAGCGTGCCCTTGCTGTATCGCAGATCCGGTTCGATCGACTTCGCAGCAAACGGACTCGTCGCCTACACGTTCATCACGATCGCTGCCTTGGCCTACGTCGGTGGAGGACCCGCCGCTCCTGGGAGCTATTGGATGCTCGTGGTGCCGGTCGCCACGACCCTGTTGAGCCGGCGGACACGCGCGGTCTGGGCGGTGCTCTGTCTGATCGAGTACGCGGCCTTCTATGCGCTCGCGCACGCCGAGAAAGTCCCGCCGACGGCAATCCTACCGGAGTACCTCGCGGTCGTCTCCATGCTGAGCGCGTCGACCCTCAACATCCAGACGACGGCGATGATGATGCTCTTCGCGCGAACGCAGCGCAGCGCAATCCGAACCCTCGCGCACGCAAACGAAGAGCTCGCCAGCGCGCAGTCCGACGCGGAGCGCGCGAGCAAGAGCAAGAGTCACTTCATCGCGAACGTCAGCCATGAGATGCGCACCCCGCTCACGGCGATCCTGGGTTTCTCCGACCTGCTGATGGAGGAGCGGCGAGAGGCGCCGGATCCCGAGCTGCACCGGGGCCTCGAGATCATTCACCGAAATGGTGAACATCTGTTGTCGCTCATCAACGACCTGCTCGATCTGACCAAGGTGGAGGCAGGCCGCATGGAGTTCGAGCGCATCGACTTCGATCCTGCAGCTCTATGCACGGAGCTCGTGGAGCTGATGCGCGTGCGAGCGGAGGAGAAGCATCTCGAGCTAGGCGTGGTGGTCTCAGCCCCCCTGCCCGCGCGAATCCGAGGTGACCCCACACGCGTACGCCAGATCCTGATGAATCTGGCCGGCAATGCGATCAAGTTCACGCGCGTCGGCTCGGTCGAGGTGCGCCTTCGCAAAGCCGGCGACCAGCTCCTCTTCGAGGTCAGGGATACCGGCATCGGATTGTCGGCCGACGAGCAGAAGACCCTGTTCGAGCCATTCGCCCAAGGCAAGGGCAGCCGGCACCCGAGCGCGGAACGCGGCACCGGCCTCGGACTGGCGATCAGTCGCAAGCTGGTAGAGCTCATGGGTGGCGAGCTGACGGTCTCGAGTGTCCCAGATCAGGGCAGCTGCTTTCGCTTCCACATTCCGTGCGAGGTCGCGGACACTCTGAGCCGAGACACGGATCCCGAGGCATCCGGCTCCGGGTCGAGCCTCCCCACGACCCCACTCGACTGTCGGGTCCTGCTGGCCGAGGACGGACTCGACAATCAGACGCTGATCTCTCACCTACTCAGGAAGGCCGGTGCCGAGGTCGTGATCGCCGAGAATGGTCGGGTGGCCGTCGATGCCGTGATCGAGGCGGAGCGCAAGCAAACTCCGTTTGCTCTCGTACTGATGGACATGCAGATGCCGGTGCTCGACGGCTGCTCCGCAGTGCGAGAGCTCCGCCATCGAGGTTACGGGCTGCCGATCCTCGCCCTGACCGCGCACGCCTTTGCCGAGGAGCAGACGCGCTGCCTGGAAGCCGGGTGCAATGCCTTCGCGAGCAAGCCGATCCAGCGCCGCGATCTCCTCGAACTGGTGCGCTGCTGGGCCGCACCGGCCGACTCGTAGCGGAGCCACCCCGCAGCCTCCGATCGCAGGCCCCTCTGTCCGCCTTCCGTCGAACCCCGCTGAGCCCTCCCGGCGGACGCCGCGCCGGAAACCGAGCCGCAAACCGCGCCGCAAAGCGGTACGGACGGTCGCTCGGGGAGCACCTCGAACACCGCCCTGCGTAGCCGCGAGGCAAATCGCGACGCCAGTGAGAGAGCGCGCCCATGATCTCTCGCGACAGCACCACGCCAGCGATGCGGAACTCCGTGTATCCTACACGGATGATGTACAGCTTCGGCCCCTTCGAACTAGACCACGACGCGTACGTGCTGCGGCGTGCCGATACGGTGATCCACCTGCGGCCCAAGCTGCTCGACGTGCTCGTGCACCTGATCGAACACCGTGAACGGGTCGTGTCCCACGACGAGCTGCTCGAGCACTGCTGGGGCTCCGAAGTCCCGTCGAAGAGCTCGGTTCACTGGGCAGTGAGCAAGATCCGCACGGCACTCGACCCAGGTACGGATGCCGCCGGCTTCATCGAGACCGTACCGCGGCGTGGGTATCGATTCATTGGACAGCTGCGCGAGACCACAGCGACCCCGGTACCGCCGAAGATCGGCCCGACACCGGTGGTCGCGCGCCCGAATGCCCCGGGCAGCGTCAAGCAACCCGATGGCACGCGGCCGCAAGTGCAGGAGGACTGGGAAGCATTCATCGGCCGGGAATCGATTCTGGCGGAGCTAGAGGCCGGCTGGACGCGAGCATGCCACGGACGCGGAGGGCTGTTTATGCTGATCGGAGAGCCGGGCATCGGCAAGAGCCGGTGTCTGCTCGAGTTCGCACGCCAGCTTCGATCGGCCTCGAGCATCTGGATGGGACTCTGCGGCGACAATGCGAGCACCCCTCCTCTACTCCCATGGATCCAGATTCTGCGGGCTTGCACCGAGGAGGCTCCCGCGCGTTCCTACCTTCAGGAGGAAGGCGAAGGCGTGCTCGCAGCACTCGAGCGCGGCCCCCTCCAGCGGGAATCGGGCGCCTTCTCTGCTCGCTCCGTGGTCCTGCTGGATCGGGTGCGGACCTTGCTGCTGATCGCCAGCAAGGACGCTCCACGCGTGCTCCTACTCGACGATCTCTCCGATGCAGACGAAGCTTCACTCGATCTACTGTTGCTGCTGTCGCAGCAGCTCTCGGTCTCGTCGCTCCTCATCGTGGCTACCCTTCGACGCACGAACCTGGATCCGCGCGACGGAGGAGATCAGCGGCTGCGTAGAATTTGCAACGGAGCCCGCTGCATCGACGTCCCTCCCTGGTCTCGAGAAGAGGTCGGCGAGTTCGTCCGGCGTTGCAGTCCGGATGGCGCCGACGAACGTCGTACGACCTACCTGTGGCAGCAGTCCGGAGGGAACCCGCTATATCTGCAGGAGCTGGTTCGCCTGCAGATGATGCACGGCGCTGCACCGACGAGCCCATCCGATCTGCAGTCCGTCGTCGGGCGACGAGTCATCCCCGACACCGTTCAAGAGGTCGTGCGATTCCGCATCAAGGATCTGCCGCGCGACACGCGCGAGGTCCTCGAAGTCGCCAGCGTGATCGGTCGTTGCTTCGAAATCGCCCTGATCGCTCGCGTGCACAAGACGAGCGGACAGGAGCTACTCGCTGCTCTGGACGTCGCGCAGCGAGCTGGTGTGATCGAACCGAGCAACGGCACGACGCGCTTCGTATTCCGGCACGACCTGATCCGCGACGCAATCTACGCGGAGCTCTCCGGTGCGCAACGCGCACACCTGCATGGCAGGATCGGCGAGGCCTTGGAAGATGCGGCATTCGCTCCCTTGGTCCCGAGCGTGCTCGCATGGCACTTCTACTGCTCGGCTCCCGTGGATCATGCCTCGAAGGCGATCGACTATGCGCTCCGCGCGGCGCGCGAGGCGCGCCGGGTCGGAGCCCATGGCGACGCGGTGCGCTTCTGCGAATGGGCGCAGGAATCTCAGGCATTCTGTTCGGAGCTTCCGACGGAGCGCCGCTGTGAACTCCGCATCGAGCTCGGAGCGGCGCTGATCGCATTCGGGGAGCCGGCTCAAGGACGTCGGCATCTGATCCGTGCGATCGAGATCGCCGAGGCGCAACGGCTGCCCAGCATTCTGGCTCGAGCGGGACTCCAGCTTCGGCACTCGATTCTGCTCTCCGCAGCACCGGATCCAATCGCTCTGCGCGTGCTCGAGGAGGCTCGACGTGAGCTCCCCGAAGACGAGGTGGCACTACGCTCGCGAGTCTCTAGCCATCTGGCGTGCATGCCGCCGCACTTGCATCGCCCCGAGGGCTCCCGTGCGTTGCTCGACGAAGCCTTCGCTCTCGCTCGCAGCTCCAACAGCCGCGAGAGCTGGATCGATGCCCAACGCGCTGCCTGTCAGCTACGCACCGGACCCGATCACGCTCACGCGCTGCTCGAGTCTGCAGCGGAGCTCGAACGCAGCGGTGAACAGCTCGGAGATCGCCGGGCCGCGGTCGAGGGACAGGTATATCGCTACCTCGCCCTCATTCAGCTAGGGCGCCTACCTGAAGCGAGCGAGATCGTCGGCGCGCTGTCGAACGGATCACCGGAAGCCGCGAGGGGGCAGCTCGGTGGGCTCGTTCAGCACCTGAGCGCACGCACAGAGTATCTGGCCGGGCGTCTCGATGCGGCGGCCGAGCGCTATGAAGCCTTGCGGGCGCGACGGCGGAGAGTCAGATCAGACTTAGGAGAGTTTCACTGGCTCGCGGGAATGACCTTGATTCATCTCGAAAAGGGCACGAGCGCTGACATGTGGCCCAAGTTCATGGAGCGGACGGTCCTCTGGAGAGGCCGATCGCAGGCCCTCGCAGCGCTCGCCCTCCGCCTATTGGTCTCTGCGGGACGCGTATCCGAGGCCCGCGAGACATTGGAGTCGATGCCGACCAACTTCGTTCGCAAGGACCCGCTGCTGCCCGGACAGCTGGGGGTGTTCGCTCATCTCGCCTTGGTCGCGGCCGCGCTGGGGGAAAATGCCTGGTGCAAAGTTCTCTACGACCAGCTCTCGAGCCGTAGAGCCCTGCATGCCGTGGACCTGCTCTGGTTCTCACTGGGGTCGGTCGAGTACTTCTTGGGAGTCCTTGCGCTGGCACTCGGTGACCTGCGCGAGAGCCGACACCACTTCGAAGCCGCGATAGCGAGCAACGATGCAGCCGGCCATGTACCTCAGAGCGCATGGAGCCGGTTCCAGCTCGCCAGAGTACTCGCGCGCCAGGCCTCCCCGCGCTCAGGGACCGAGGCTGATCCGCTCCTCGACGAAGCCGCAGACTTCGCCGATTCGCTGCAGCTGAGCGCACTTCGGCGCGCGATCCAAGCCGAACGCGCGGGCACGCCCAGCGCGTAAAGCGAGCGCCAAGCTCTCGGAGAGCTTTCGCATCGATTGCCTAGCGAGACGGATCTGGTGGTGCGAGCTTCTCGCGTGATCCCCGCGTAAAGTGGGCAGGCTCTAGCCGTCCGCTCAGCAAACCCAACCCCAGTCAGACCCATCGCGACGCCTCCGCGTCTGCCATGCGCACATTAGGAGTTTCCCATGCATCGATTCGGCGTCACGCGCATCCTGGCTGCGACCGTTGCAGCCATCCTGATCGCGCCTTCTCTCGGCACTGCTCGCGACAGAGACCTCGAGCGAACCCAGTCGAACGTGCCCAACCCCGTGGTAACGGGGCCGATTCGTGAGAACGCGCCCCCGGGCGATCCCTCCCGTGACTACATCTTCTTCTCGCGAGAAGGCATCGAGAGATTCGGCTACATCGAGCAGGAGTTCTTCTTCGAGGGAAGCGCGAATGTGTACGACATCCAGCCACTCGTCGATGGAGTCGTAGAGAGCAGCGACCACTCTTACAAGACGCGCATGGTCGTACGGCGCCCGCGACGATCTCGAGACTTCAATGGCACCGTGATCGTCGAGTGGCAGAACGTCTCGGCCGGCTTCGACATCGATGCGAGCTGGGCGGGTGGACAGGGCGAGTTCTTCATTCGCGAGGGCTACGCGTGGGTCGGCGTCTCCGCTCAACGCGTCGGCGTGCAGCAACCCGAAACCGGGCTGCGCGACTTCAGCCCGGTTCGCTACGGCACGCTCGACGTGACGGACGGGGGAACGATCCTCGACGACTCACTGTCCTTCGACATCTTCTCGCAGGCAGGCCAGGCGATCATGAACCCGAAGAAGGTGAGACCGCTCGGCAATCTGCGCCCGCGACGCATCATCGCCAGCGGAGCCTCACAGTCCGCCGGACGCCTGACCACCTACTACAACGCAATTCAGCCGCTCGCCAACCTGTATGACGGATTCATCCTCCTGGTGAGCCCCGGCACGACGCGCACCGATCTCGACGTTCCGCTGTTCCGTCTCCTGAGCGAGACGGAGATCTCTCTGGTGGCCCGCGTCGGACTCGCAATTCAGCCCGATAGTGACGTGCTGCGCACCTGGCAGACGGCCGGAGCGGCGCATGCCGATCGCACGTTCCTGGATGCCGTCGAGCTGAACGCCATGAGAGATGGCGTTCCCACGACGGATCCCGCGACCTGCACCCTGCCCGCCGGAAGCGAGGTCCGCTTCGCGCACGTCGTCAATCAAGCGCATGACTTGACGGTGCGGTGGATCGTGTTCGGCTCCCCGCCACCGAGTTCCCCTTCCATCGAGCTCGAGGGAGACATGCCCCCCTTCGAGATTGCGCGCGACGAGCTCGGACTCGCGCGCGGCGGCATCCGCATCGCGGATCTCGCGGTGCCTCTCGGGCTGAACACGGGCGTGAACTCCGGCCCCGCCTTCTGTGTGCTCTTCGGCACCCACATCGACTTCGATGCAGAGACACTGCGCGCGCTCTATCCGACCCGCAGGTCGTACGTGCGCCAGGTACGCAGAACCGCCATCCGGAATGTCCTTGACGGCTTCATCGGGATCGACGACGCGCGCACGACGATCCGCGACGCACTCCGAGAGGATCTGGGCCGCTGAATACTCCCGCCGACAGGCGGCCCACGGCGCACAGCCGCTCGGCACCAAGGGATCTGCCGAGCGGCTGCGCGCCCTCCCCTGGAGATTCCTGACCTTCTCCTCCGGCGGCTTCTCATCCCGGAAAGAGGCAGTTAGAATCTCGAACTACCGTGCTCGACGTCTCCGAGCACGGCGCAGCATCCTCTGGAGGGAACGAACAGATGATTGACCGAATCAAGCGATCGATCGGGGTCGCAGCCTGGACCCTGGGCGTCGGCCTCGCGGCCGTGAATGGTTACGCGCAAGAAGGGCAAGTAGGAGCTGGCGCGACGACCGCGCCGGCCGTGGGTGCGGGAGCGGCGCGAGTCACGCCCCCCGGGCCGAACGACTACTCCCAGGACAAGGCATGGATCTGTCGCCCGGGACGCGAGGACGCCTGCGCGATCGATCAGAGTCGCACGCAGATCGCCGCGGATGGAGCCCTCACCGTCCAGCCTTGGGAGGCCAACGCCGCTGCCCCAGTAGACTGCTTCTACGTCTATCCCACCGTCTCTCTCGATCCGGGTGGCAACAGCGACATGGAGCTCGGCCTCGAGGAGCGCTCGGTCGTCGCCGCGCAACTCGCTCGCTTCGCGTCGCAGTGCCGGCTCTTCGCACCTCTCTACCGCCAGATCACGCTCACAGCACTACGAAGGCGGACCGCTGGAGAAAGCGTGAGTGCCGATCGTGAGCTCGCCTACGCCGACGTGGTGGACGCTTGGAAGCACTACCTCGAGAACGACAATGACGGGCGCGGGTTCGTACTGATCGGTCACTCCCAGGGCTCCGGAATGCTGACTCAGCTCGTGCGCAACGAGATCGATGGCAAGCCGATCCAGAAGCAGCTGGTCTCGGCGATGCTGATCGGCTCCAACATCCCCGTTCCCAAGGGGAAGGATGTCGGCGGCGCCTTCCAGAACATCCCGCTCTGCCGTTCCAGCCAGCAGCTGGGCTGCCTGATCACCTATGTCTCGTTCCGCGAGAACGTTCCACCGCCGCCTGAGAGCCGCTTCGGCAAGGTCGCAGAGCCCGGTCAGGTGGCTGCCTGCACCAATCCCGCGGCACTCGCGGGCGGCCGGGGCGAGCTCGACGCACACCTGCGACGCGCGAGCTTCCCAGGCATCACCACCGAGTCTGCGGATCCCGTTCTCGAGAAGGTCGAGACGCCGTACTACACGCTCCCGGGTATGCTCTCGGCGGAGTGCGTCGAAGACGAGCGCGGCTCCTACCTCTCGGTTCGTGTGGACGGCAAGGCCGAGGACGCCCGCATGGACGACATCCCTGGAGACGTGATCACCGACGGCAAGGTGGCAGCGGAATGGGGACTCCACTTGGTCGACGTCGGCATCGCCATGGGAAACCTCGAGTCGATCCTAGCCGATCAAGCGAAGGCCTACGTAGCGAAGCAGTAGCTCGCGCGTCGTCCCCTTCACGTTACACAGCTTCGGGGACCGTGTTCGGCAAACCGCCGGACACGGCCCCGAGCTACCCTCGGTCCCGAGCTCGTCCTCCCAGCTCGCTTCTGCGTACGCGCGAATCTTCGCCGTCCCCCAGCGTCCTCACGCACGTCGTACTCGCCCACTTGCACCGACCAATCGCACGATGGAGTGAACTGCTTCACTTCCGCCTGCTCAGACGTTCCATAGAATCATTTCGGACGCTCCGTCCTCGATGGCATCGATCAGGCGAGATGCGCTGACGAATATCGGAAGGTTCCTGAGTACTCAGGGCGAACTCACCCGAAGCTTCGCGGCATTAGACCCACGCTCGGCATCCCAGGTCCGAGAGAACACTGGAGGTAGTCATGACCGAACTGCATGCGATGACCGAACAGTATTCGCTCCACGGCACGTCGTGCCGGATCGAGCTCGAAACATATGGCGTTACCTTGACGGCAGAAATCAAGCAGATCCCTGCGAGCGAGGACGAAGCCGTCATTCACGGAACCGGGAGTCAGGCAGACTTCGAGGACCTGAAGCTCGCGCTCGGGAAGCGCTTGGCCTACACCGACGCCGAACTCACGAGCCTTCAGACCTACGAGCAGTCCCTCTCCCTCCTGCTCAGCAAGCTCGCGGGGCGCCTCCGCTCTGGACTGAGCGGCCTCATGGACGTGGTTTCGCTGCACTCCCTGTGGCTCGGCGTAGACCGGCAGCGCTTCGTCATGAACGCGATCTTCGACGGCGACGTCGAGGGCTACTTCGACACGACCCTCGACAACTTCGGTCCCCTGATCGACCTCGCCTGGAGACACTGCCGCGGTTATCCCGGAGCCCAGCCAGACGGAACCTACTCTCCATGCGACCGCGCAAACTTCATGCGCTGGCTCTCGAGCGTCACCGTAGACCCGAAGGGTAGCTCGAGCTTCCTCTACGTGCGTCAGTCGAACTTTCAGGGTCGGCCTGAGTATCACACCGAGGAAGACGCCAATTAACCGATCGCACGGAAACGCCCAAACGCCCTTCGCGCTCTCATCTCGCGGGGATTCATCGTGCCCACGTTCCCGGAGTCAGGCCTCACCTGTGATCGCTGTGGATTGATCTGTCCACCAGATGCCAGCTATTGCAGCGGCTGCGGCGGCCGCCTCAACCGTTCCCGCACCTGCGCCAGCTGCCAGTTTCTGATCCGGGATTCCCACGCTCGATTCTGTGAACGCTGTGGAAGCGTCCAGGAGTCCGAGGCAGCAACCCCAGCAGCTTCGTACACACCGCCTCATCTCGTTGACCAGGTTCTGCGCTCCAACCGTTCGGTCCGCGGAGGAATCGCCCGGGTCACGATCGTCTTTCTCGACGTGGTCGACTCCCTCCGCCTGTCCCGTGAGGTCGGGCCCGAACCCTGGCACGAGATCATCAACGGGCTCTTCGAGCTACTGAGCCCCATCGTCCATACGCGCGGCGGAACCATCAATCAGTACACCGGGGACGGCATCATGGCTCTGTTCGGTGCACCCGTCGCACGCGAGAGCCACGCTCTCCGCGCCTGCCTGGCTGCGCTCGAAATCATGCACCGTGTACGCGACCACGCGGGCGACGTGCGCACACGCCATGGGATCGAGCTCGCAGTGCGCATGGGCATCCATACGGGTCGGGTCGTCATCGGGACGATCGGAGATGCGCTTCGGATGGACTATACGGCTCAGGGCGAGGAGGTGGCCGTCGCTTCCAGACTGGAGTCGCTCGCTGGGGCAAACGAAGCGCTGATCTCCGAAGAGACTGCGGCCGAGGTCGAGCACTACATCGAGCTCGAAGATGCTGGAGAGAGGCGCTTCAAGGGTGTGGACCTGCCGGTAAAGGTGTATCGGTTGGTACGCACCATGGGCGTGCGAACGCGCCTGGATCGATCGCGCGCACGGGGCTTCTGTCCCTTCGTAGGCCGGCAACACGAGCTCGAGCAGCTGGCCGAATCGTGGAGCGCCGCCGCTCTGGGACGCGGGTCCTCGACCATCATCGTCGGCAGCGCCGGCGTGGGAAAGAGCCGGTTGCTGCGGGAGTTCATCGCACGCACGGAGATCTCGAAAGAGTCCGTCGTTCTCGTCCAGTGCCCAGTTCAGAACGCCACCAATCCGTACTTCGCAATCGCCCAGATGCTCCGGACCCTGCTGACTCCATGCGACGATCTCTGGGGGAAGGACCGCGCGGCCCAGATCGCGGAATGCGCCGCTCAAGTAGGCCTGACGGATGCAGGGGTCGCACTCATCACCGAAGTGCTGGGTTTGTCTGGCGCAGTGGGAATTCGAAGCTCGAGGGTCCGCCCCTCGCGCGTCGAGGAGCTCCTGTTCACGTGCGTACTACACGTGATCCACGTGCGCGCGCGCAACTCGCCCCTCGTGCTCGCGGTGGACGACGCCCACTGGCTGGACCCAGAGAGCGCGCGCATGCTTCGCAGTGTGCTCCAGCGGACGCACGACCTCTCGGTCTTCTTCGTCGCGACCACGCGCCCATCCATGGAGAACTCCTGGTGGTTCCGTCAGGCCGAGAGACTGCTTCCACTCGATGCACACTCGGAAACGGAAGCGGAAGCGCATGTCCAACACCTGCTCGGCACTCACCCTTCGGTATCCCAGGTAACCAGCTGGATCTACGCTCGCAGTCAGGGGAACGCCTTCTTCGCGGAGGAGCTCGTGCGCTCCCTGCGCGAGCGTGAGGTTCTCACAGGCCCTGAGGGGGACCTTCGCTGCACCGCCAGCCCTGGAGCCATCGACATTCCCACCACGATCGAGGACGTCATCGCGGCTCGCATTGGCGCACGCTCGATGGGCGCTCAGCGGCTGCTGCAGACGACAGCCGCCATTGGCCCTGGTGTCACGATGGAGATTCTCCAGGCGGTGCTGGGTCTCCACGAAGAGCTGATTCACCCCGCCCTCGAGGAGCTGCGAGAGGCAGACTTGCTCCAGCTAGACCGCGAACCAAGCGGAGACGTCACGATCAGCGCACATCCGTTGGTCCAAGAGGTCGCCTATGGCTCGATGCTTCGAGATCGCAAACGCGAGATCCATGCCCTCATCAGCTCGGCCTACACTTCGTTGTCTCCCGAGTTCATCGAACGAGACCCGGAGACGCTCGCGCGTCACGCCGAGCTCGGGGAATGCTGGCGCGTCGCTTCTCGCTGTCTCGAGCTGTCGGGACGAAGGGCCAGTCGTCGTGGGACCAATCGGCGGGCGGTGGAGCTCTTCGACCGCGCGATCGTGGCTCACGCAAAATCCGATACACACCCGAGTCTGCGCGCTACGCGCGACATCGCTCTGCGCCTGCAGCTGATACAGTCTCTCGTCGCCTCTGGATCCATCAGTCGCGTCGAGAAGGAGCTGCAGGAGTTCCAGGACGAGGGGCGCTCGCTCACCACGGAGCAACGCGTGGTGATTCTGACCGACCAGCTCTACGTACAATGGGCTCGCGGAGACTATGCCTCTGCGCTCGAAACGGGAACCAAGGCACTCAGCCTGATCAAGCCGGTAGAGAAGCCCACCTTGCAGATTGCGACCTTGTTCGCACTCGGACGTGCACACTACGGATTGGGCGACTTTCCCGCCGCACTCGAGTGCCTCACCGAGGCCATGCAGAGGCTGGAGGCAAACCAGCTGACCGGCGCGCATCTCGGATGGCCCGGCTACCCGGTGATCCTGATCTCGGCATTCATGGCCCAGAGCCACGCCGAGCTCGGGGACTTCGCGCGCGCCGAAGAGCTGGCCTCGAGCGCGATCCAAGAGGCCAGACAGCGCTCGGATCAACTCGGCCATCTCCTGGCAGTGGCAGCCATGGCGCGCACTCGCGCGCTCCAGAGCAAGTACCCGGAAATCAAGGAGCTCATACTCACGTATGGGTCGCAAGCCACGAGCTCGGAAGCACTCCACCTGAAGGCCCTGATCTCGATCGAGCTTGCCGTCGCTCTCCTGCGTATGCACGAGATTTCGGAGGGCGAGGAAACTCTGAAGCGAGCTCAGACCATCGCCGAGTCCATCGAGCTGCCCGAGCATACGGCCATCCGCCTCCGACTAGCCTTGGTCGAGGCACAGCATGTACGCAAGGACTACACCGCCGCATGCCAAGTCGCGCGGGCGATCTACGAGCGCGCCCGCTTCGGTGGCGACCAGCCCGCCGCACTCGACGCGCTCCTGATCGAAGCCCGCTCGTTGCACGCACTCGGAGGAGCGAGCGTAGAGCTAGCGCACGAGCGCGTCCGCGAGGCGATGGAGCTGGCCGTAGTCGCCCAGCTGCCTGCCCGATATCTACGTGCGCGCGAGACCCTGTGGAGCCTCCGCGGACGCGACTCGGTCGAGGCCTGCAAGCCCGAGACTCTCTCCAAGAGTTCGTGAGACTGAGCCACCAACCGCGAACTTTCGCTCTCAGTTGGACCGCGGGCGCGAGGCTACCGGCAGCGGCATGCGCAGCCACAGGGGCATGTGGTCGCTGACCTCGTACTCGGTGCGTCGCAACAGCTGCTTCCGCTCTTCGGAATCGAGCGCGGCCCAGGACTTGTCGACGGTCGCCCTTGCGAACAGCTCCACGAAGTCGAAGACACCGTAGTCGGGCCCAAGCGGAGATTCGCCGCAGCCCAGTCGAGCGTTCTCGTCGAAGCGCGGAAAGCGACGATCGCGCGCGAAGAGTCCGATCTGATCGAACGTCTCCGAGGCTCGCGCGTTGGTGCGAAAAACCTGATCGCGGCCCGCGTGTACGTCGAGAAAGGGAAAGTTCACGTGTACCGAGGCACCGGTTGCATCGTTGAATGACTTGAGCCGGGACTCGATCCGCTCCCGGTCGGCGCTCGGATTGTCGTAGTCGAGGTTGAGATCCCCGAGCAGGACGAAGTCCCGATAGTAGCAGTTCTCGCTGCTCTTGATTCGATGGATGATCCAGTCCATCAAGGCATCGAACTCCTGCCTCCGGTCGGCCATCGTGTCGCCAAAGAACAGATGGGCGTTCACCGCCATGAACTCGAAGGGATCCGTCCCGGGATGTCCACTCACCCGAAAGCTCACACAGAAGGGGGCGCGAATGAATGACAAGAACGCGGGCACGCGCGGCGTGGGCCTACGCGGGAATCCGGCCAGCGAGGGCTCGGCTGGGCGCTCCGACGCTGGGTGTTCCGAGCCCGGGCGTTCCGAGACTCGGCGCGCTGGCAGCCCGAGATTCGCCTGATGCACGCGCTCGTCGTAGGCTTCGAGCTCGCGCACGTAGGCCGCGTGACGTTCCCAGTACTCCTTCATCTCTTCGAACGGTGGAGCAGCGGAGAGCCAGGCCGAGTAGGGGCCCATCGCCTCGTGCAACGCATCATTGTGACGCGCGATCAGGTCGAGGATCTTCGACCGATCGTACGTGACGTCGGTCGCAACCTCCGTGCGCTCGACGACCCGCCAGTTGAACAAGAAGGCAAGGCGCTCTGCATTCCCGCGATCTCCGGGGAAGACTCCGCACGCATCCGAGACGATCATTCCAAAGTCGGACCCCATCAGCTCCTTCAGGCGACGGAGCCCGGATAGGTCGTCCAATACCTCCTGCACTGCCAGAAGGTCGAAGTGACTGCACACCTTCGCCAGAAACTTCCATGTCTCCGGCTTGCGGCCCGCGTCGCGACCGAGCTTCCGGATGTTGAACGAGCCCAGGACGAACGATCCATAGATTCGCGTGGGTAACCCAAATTCTTCGGGTGCCGCCTCCAATGTCGCGTAGATGCGCTTCCAGTCCTCGCTGTCGAACCCATCCACGCGACTTCCCCTCCCCTGCTCGCTCGGCCCACCGGGCGCCTCTCGATCTCGCCGCGCGGCCGATCCTTGCGAGGTCGTTCCGGTAGCTGCCTGCCGAGCCCGCAAACGAAAAGTAGAGCACTACCGGCATGGCGCCGGTCGGGGGCCGTCAGCCAAGCCCAATCAGCAGAAGTACGCGGTCCAGAGCGCACAACATGGCCCCACCAGCGAAGCCAGTCAGTGCAGCATCGCGGACCCATGGCCATCACGAGCCCACACAGCGGAGTCGTCTCCGTGCAGGGGCTCCCATCTCGCTCTGCTAGACTCGGTCCGATGACGACGCGACTGATCTTCGTAGAGGGCATGCCGGGTGCGGGGAAGTCCACTACCGCCCAGAACCTTGGCCGCTGGCTTTCGGAGCGTGGCGAGTCCTGCCGGGCCTATCATGAGATGGACGATGACAATCCCATTCGTACACGCGGTACGGACGCGATGCGCGCCAACCATCCGCACGTCAAGCCCCTGCCGGACGTCGGCCCCGCTGGCTTCGCCGTAGATCCTGGCGTCTACGCGATGGAGCAGTGGAGTCGTCTAGCCAATCGCTGTGCGAACGGAGAATGGACGTGCGTACTCGAGAGCCGCTACATCCAGAACGCCGTGCAGCCCCGCTTCATGGCCGGAGCATCGCCAGAGAATGTGGAGCAGCGCTTCGCTCAGATTTACGGACTCGTCGCTCCGGCTGCTCCTCTGCTCGTCTATCTGCGGAACTCCGATGTCTCGCGTGCGATTCGCGAAACCCTCGCCCAGCGTGGGGAGCCCTGGGCGACGTGGCTCAAGGAAAACTTCACCCGGATGCCCTGGGCCCGCGAGCGCGACCTCGAGGGGGAAGCAGCGGTGATCGGATTCTACGAAGCTTGGGAGCAGATCGCTGCGCGGCTCTGCGAGCTCCACCGGGGCCCCAAACACATCGTCGAGGATGCGCAGCGAGATTGGCCCGAAGCCCTGCAGCAGATTTTCGCTGCAGTTCGCTCCCCAGAGGCATGAGAAACGCGTCGGGAAGAGCTCAGCTGATGCTCGCACCCGAGCCGCGCCCCGAAGGCAACGTCTCCCTCACTCCCCGCGATCCGTGAGCGCCTGATAGGTCAGTGCGTAGGCGCGGGTCCGCAGGGGTGGCGTCCCTTGGTCAGGACGCGATCCCCCACGGTTCTGGATCAACCCGACGAAGATGAGATCGTTCTCGGGATCGATCCAGAACCAGGTCCCGTAGGCTCCGCCCCAGTAATAGGATCCGCGGCCGACCGGCGTGCCCGCCGCCTTCGGATCGAGCACGATCGCGAAGTCGAGACCGAATCCAACCCCTGCGAGACTCGGTCCGTACAGGTCGACCCCGACGTCGGGAGCGAGCACATTCGTGTGCATCAACTCCACGGTC
>QJZC01000004.1 GCA_003247575.1 Pseudomonadota bacterium | reverse complement strand
TCCGATTGCAACCGCGCGCCGCTCGCAAGGCATGCGACGCAGGCGAATCATTGGATGTGTCGAGCAAGCAGAACGCAGCGAGGCGAGATGCAGCCGCGGCGCGAAGTGCTCCCTGTATCAGACGCTGCTCGCTAGCCGCCCCAGAGCCATCCGCTCCTGAGGAAGCACGGTCGGTTGCACGGCCTGGAGAGAAGGCATCGTGAAAGGTCCGGCCAGCGCGATCGATTCCCGAGAGGGCTCCCCTTTTCTATTCAGCGTTGATCTCGAGGACGTGCGGAGCATGATCCCGGAAGGGATGCAGTATCGAGACGCCGTTCCGCGGCTCGTCGAAATCTATCTCGACTTTCTGCGCCGGTATCAAATGCACTGCACCTTCTTCCTGGTCGGCGACATCGCCAGACGCTATCCGGGGCTCGTGCGTGACATCGCGCAGGAGGGACACGAGCTGGCTTGCCACGGCAGCGACCACATCCCCATCCCCCGCATGGACGCGGAGGGCTTTCGCGACGATCTGCTGCGGAATATCGACGACATTCGTCAGGCTGCCGATGTGGAGACACTCATCGGATTTCGCGCCCCGACCCTCTCGATGACACCTGCAGTCCCATGGGCGTTCGAGGTATTGCACGAGGTCGGCATCGCCTATTCGAGCTCGGTCTTGCCGGCTTGGAACCCCCTCTTCGGCTGGGCCGGCTTCGTCCGCGAGCCCGCGCGGATTGCACCGGGGATCTGGGAGCTACCGATCAGCCTCACCGGCCTTCCCCTCCTCGATGTCCCCTTCGCGAGCGGCGTCTACTTGCGGGTGCTGCCGCTGGCGCTGCAGCGCATCGTCTATCGACGAGAGCGCCGGGCGAATCGGCCCATCGTGATGTACTGCCATCCCTATGACATCGACACCGAGCAGGAACGCTTTTGGCATCCAGAACTCGAGGGCCGTCGCTTCTACAACTGGCTGATGTACTACGGTCGAGCGGGGGTGCTCAAACGACTGGAAGCGCTGCTTGCGGAGGGAGGGCGAATCATTCGCTACGACGAATACGTGCAGAAGCTATCCAAGCAAGCCAATCCACCCGTTTGCCTGGAAGCGATAGAGCGACTTGGCTGAGCGGCTCGGAGATTTCGATCTCGGCGAGACCCGCTCCGACCAACTAGCAGGGATCGTCGCGCTTCTGCGGGCTTCGTTTCCTCATGCATCGCATATCAACGAAGCCTACACCCGCTGGTTGTATCTTCAGAACCCAGATGGCACGACACTCTCCAGCAACTGCGTGCGGGAGAGGCGAGTGATGGGACACGTTGCGCTCACTCCACTACGAGCTCGCATCCAGGGCGAAATCGACCGCGGCGTGATCGTGGGCAATGTAGCTACGGATCCGTCGCTCGCTGGGCGGGGCCTCTTCACGCGACTGCTCGAAGCCGGACTCGAACTCGCGACCTCGCGAGGCTTCGGCTTCGCAGTCGCGGTGCCCAATGCGCAGAGCGTCGGGGCCTTCGTCAAGCGCACCGGCTTTACCGCCCTCGGCCCGCTGGACGCTCGTATCGCGATTGGCAGCCCACCACCCCCTAGCGCTCCGGCCCAGCTGGACTTCGAGCGGACCTGGAGCTGCCGGAGTCTTCGTTGGCGCCTCGAGCATCCGGGAGGGCACTACGGCTGGCATCAGCGCAAGGGCCGACTGGTCGTGACAGCGGATACGGGAAAGCTCGGCATCCGAGTGGAACTCGCCTCGCTCGATCCAGCGGAGCTCGAGCCTCTGGGTGAGTCGATCTCGCTCGGCGAGCGCGAGATGGGCAAGGCATCGGGCCCTCTTTCCCGTTTGCCCGTTCATCTCTATGTAGGCCTGGACCCTCGGAGGCACTGGCGGGCACGCCCCGCGATAAATCTTCCGCTTCGCATGCGGCCCGCGCCACTGCACCTCGTGGTGCGGGACCTGAAAGGGACGCAGCGCCCCTTCGTTCGCGAGACGACGCTCTTCCGCGCCATCGACTTCGACGCGTACTGAAGGCTCTCGGAGGCCGAAACCGGTGGATACGATGCACGCGGCCAGCAACCGGGCCCGGCAGACCTGACGGCGTACGTCGTCAGGCCTGGCTGTAGATCCGCATCGCGCTAGGCCACCTTCAAGATCTTCGCAAGATCCTTCGGGCTCGTACCCAACGCAAAGACCACGCGCAAGAGCAGATCCACGGAAACTTCTGGAGAAGCGTTCTCGAGCTTCGCAACGCGCGCCTGAGTGGAGCCCATCGCATGAGCCAACTGAACCTGGGTCCATCCCTGCTTCTTTCGCAGCTCACGCACCTGCCGGACGAGCGCGAGCCGCGTACGAATCATGCAGTCTTCTTCGTCGGACAGTCCGACGAATTCCTTTGTATCCGTTACCCGGTAGCCGGATTTCTCCAACTGTTTTCGCTTACGAGAATCCATCGTCTCTCCAAGAAGATCTTGTCGTACGCTCGGCGAGTGGGGCATCGCCAGCGCTTCCCCCTGTTGAAGAGCGCGCAGCAGGAAGGCAATCTCGCCACACAACCTCCCTTGATTTGAATCCCCACACTTTCAGGTGCCAGGAAAGCTGCTCGTCCCCTGCAGCCGCCGCTGATCCGTCCTGGCGATGGGATGACCGCAACCGGGGTAGGTAGGGAGTCCAGATAGGACAGTTAGCGGCCAGTCATATCTGGGGATCGGGGCTGCCTCCGAAAGAACTCCCAGATGAGGTCGGTCGCTGAGACTCGGTCCGAGGTACTTCCGACGAGCCACCTCGGGAGCAGGCTCCGCCCGCCAGCCCAAGTGTGCCCGAGTCCCTCGACGGAGACGTAGACCACCTGGACGTTTCCACTTCGAGATTGGCCTCTCGCAGAGCGGTCGTAGATTTCCGTACGAACGCCCGCTTGTTCGGATACGCGAGTCGGGACCGGGTCGAGGTCGAGCGCACGGAGCCAGCGGAGGATCGACTTCCAGACGGGTGGCTTCGGCTTGGCACGTACGGCGTCACTGCCACCCGTCGCCAGCTTGGGTGGGCCCCCTTCGATCGGGTTCAGAGGATCTTCGGTGCCGGTCAGGTACAGCATTGGGACCGGTCGCTGCAACGCAACCGGTTCGCGCCAGCAGGCACCTGCTACGGGAGCAATTGCTGCGATTCGATTCGAGAGCTGCGCTCCGAGTAGGAAGCTCATCGAGGCGCCGTTCGAGAATCCCGTAACGAAGACTCGATCAGAATCCACTGTGAAGCGCTCGCCGAGGTCGTCGAGCAACACATCGATGAAGCGCACGTCATCTACTGCGCTCTGACCCGGGTAGAAGCGATCCGATCCGTCGTTCCAGAGCTGTGGGTTTCGTGAAAAACTACCGGGTCGCGACGGGTCGCGCGCGACTGCGTTCGGGAAAACGACGAGAAAGCCCGCGGCGTCGGCCTTGGCTTCCCAGCCCGTCTCCCATGCGGTGGCGGCTCCAGTTCCACCCCCGCCATGCAACATGAGCACCACCGGCCACGGCCGCTTCGCATTGCCATCCTTGGGCGGGTGGACCAAGTAGCTTCGCTCGATTCCGTCCACCGTGAGCTTCATGACCTGGGTGCCTGGGCCAATCCGCGTCGCGTTGGCTCGCGTGCGGATCAAGCGACATCCAACGAGGCCGCCCACGATGAGGAGGGAGAGCACCGCGACCCAGCACCGGCTTCCAACTCCATTCTCAGACACGCACGAGTTCTCCAACGATCGTTGTGGTTCCCAGTGCGGAGCGCGCGCCTGGACTACCCTGGAGTGGCACCAGCAGTTCATTCGAGCATTCGTCGAGCGCAATGCACCGCAGCTCGCGCCTCCCTGGGCGCGGGCTACAAGACAGCACAACACTACCTCGAAACCCCCAGGAGCCCATTCGTCGTGTGTACCTTGCAACCCTCCTTCGCCATCGTGCGTATTTTGCAGCCCTGCCTCGCCATCGCGAGGAGCCGGCAGGTCGAATCGCCCAAGGCGTACGTGACCGATTGGACGGATTCGAGATCAAGCGCACCGTAAACCCCCGACTGACGGCCTCCATGCGAGCAGCCCAAGATGCGTGGGATGCGCGAATCTGGGTCCACTCTCAGAGACGGAGCCAGATTCACCCGATCATTGCCACGCGGCCGAGCCCTACAACTTGACTCGCAGTACGGGGACCCGGGGAAACTTCACGCGGCTCGCTACTCCGCGCAGGGACCCAAAACTCAAGCGCCGAACGGGCGTTCGATCGTGCTCCAGACGTATCCGAATTCTACATCGCGAGGCTCCTTGTGTAGGAGTCGTCATACCGACTCTGCAGCGGAGTCAGGATGGATTCGTGAGTGTGCCATGCGCTCTCACTCTTGATGCTGTGACAGTTCCGACTCCCAGCGAAACACAGATCGAAGCGACCACCCAAGGTGGGTGCGCCGCATCGGTCACTATCGAAGGAAAACGTGATGCGTACGTTGTCGAAAGAAGAGATTGCCGAAGTCTCGGGTGGATTCTCAGTCTCGATCGTCCCCGCCTTCGGCGGCAGGGGAACGATTCCGATCGTCCCACCGTTTGGCGGCTTTCCGTCCCAGGCGCCTGTGTTCGGTCCGTCTATCGTTCCTCAATTTGGCGGCTTTTCTCCGATCCCGCGCTTGTTCTAGAGCTCTTCCCCTTGCCTGAGAGGGCCGCTTCCGGGCTCTGCTCCGATGAGCGCTTCTCGCGAAGCCGCCGCCGGGGCAGAGCCCCTTGGCTGCCAGGCGACTTCGCGGGAGACTGGAGCGTGCCGCGGTGAGCCCTTTCCACTTCGGTCTATTGGAGCTTCAGCGACCTGGCCACCTGCTTGAACTCGGCCAGGTAGTCGTCCGCAGACTCCGCAGAGATGATCCCCTGGACGAGATAGTAGGTATCGCCCTCGGCGGCGATGGCCTGGTAAACCGTCACCGGTGTCCCCGTCTGCTCATCCTTGGCACTCGCGGTAAGCTCGTACGCCGAAAGGCCAGCCAGCTCAATCTTCTGGCCTTCGATGTTCTCGAGGCCGACCAGCTCCGCAGTCTGTGCAACTCGCGCCTTGGAGAAGCTCTCGAGGTCTTCGATCGCCACCGGACTGATGGAGTTTCCAACCACCAGGAGTGGCTCCGATGGCGAGAGCACTGCCGGAGCATTCTCGCGAGTGAGCAGCAAGGTGGACTGCATCCGCCGCTGCACCTTGAGCCGTTCGGATTCCTCGATGCGGAACGGGAGCCCATCGAGCAATCCGATCTCCAGCTCCGGCCGCCAGACCGCCGAGGTCACCGCCGCCCGCAACTCGTCGCGCAACGCTTGAGAGAGGGCCTTCGGATAGGTCGCCACGATCATGATCGTGGTCGAGGAGTCGCCAACGAGTGCGAGCCACTTCTCGAACTCGGCCCCATTCGCCTTCTGGGTGACCCTCAATAGCTGCCCATCGCGCCCGCCGACCTTAGCGGGTTCGGTCTGCAAGAGCGTCATGCCGCCAGCAGCGAGCGCCTCGGAGGACATTCCCGAAGCCATCTCCTCCACCGACGTGGGAACCTCCGAGACGGCTATGGACGAGGCTCGCTGCTCATCGAAAAAACCGTCGAAGTTCGCGGCGAGCTCGAAGCCGTCGGGCGCTTCGAGCGAAACCTTTGTTCCCGGGATGCGTACGGGCTCTCCGGCGCGGACCAATCCAACATCGCCGCAGACGAGTACGAGGACAGCTGTGAGAATGAGATGACTTCGACTCATAGGTTTCTCCGGGTCAGAGCGATGAAATTCGTCGCATGGGTCAGTGAGCAGGTTCCGCTTCCAGATGAGAGCGTCGCGGATACTATCACGGCGCCTTCTCTGGTGCGCTGCAAGTCGAGCAGCCGAGACCCAGCATGAGGCGTCGCCGAAGCGCGGTGGACTCGCCAGGCATCGGGCAATCGGCCAGGCATCAGGCAATCAAGAGTGGGACCCAAGATGTGAGGAGGGAGTGAATGAGCAGGGCAGTGACGAAACGAGGACCTGGACGTGAAACTTCTGGGCTCTGCAGGCGGTTCGGTGGGATCGCCATCGGTACGGCGCTCCTGGCGGGAGGCTGCAGTTCAGCAATCGCCTATCTACCATGAATCCATTGCTTTCAGGTGCCTGGAAAGCACGTTCCGGGATCGAGCATATACTCCTATGGTGCGAACTATGTGTCCGCCCTTCTCCGCTCGCTCGGCGAGCCGGTTCTGTGGAAGCACGACATCAAGCCGCGAATCTCACTGCGCCTGCTGGTGGTCGGGTATACCAGCGATCCAACCGTCGTCCGCGTCGACCGGAGCTCTGAAGACGAGATCTCCGTTGATGCGGCACGCTCCGACACGCGCGATTGTCCCGCTCGCTTCGCATCTCCCTCGATCGATCGGAAGCGAACCGAGCTCTCTCCGGAGCAGTAGGAAGAGCTGATGACCTTGCTCCTCGCGACGAACTTCGATCTGCACAGACTGGAAGATCGAGCTCGCTTGCCCGTAGCGCTGCGCATCTCATCGGATTGAATCTGCGAGCAGCGCACGGCGCAGGAACGTACCCCCTTCGCCTGAGGCGAGAACGATTCACCTCTGCTCGATGCGAGTGAATCTCGCAACGCACGACGAATTCAAAATCTCGCCAACATGGAATTGTTTCATAATGACGCACCGATTTCGTCTGTGATACGCTCAGGAGGACCAATAGACGGTTTCATTCTATCTATCTCTCGTTTCCTCGTTCACCCGACGACAGATTGGTCAGGAATCACGCTCCGGGTTTCAGTCGAATCCGCTAAAACTTCCTGGACAGGGAGAAGCAGTCTTGCAGGGAGATCGCCTCCCATCTTTCGAGTCACGCAGGCGTTTTCCCGCGCCCCCGCGTCCACAGCTCGCACGCAGAGAATCTACGACGTCATGATGTCTGATTCCCTCAGCCGGTTCTTTGCTCGCGAGGAGTTCTTTGGCTGGCTGCTGTTCTCGCCCGAGCGTCATCGCTATATCGTTCCCGTCTCGAGGGCGGCGATTCGAGCACTCGACATCACGATTCGCGATCGCCGCACTCCGAACCGCAAGGATCTTCGAGAGTTCGATCCGCGAGAAGCATGCGATGCACTCGGCTGGCTCCGAAGCCACGGTTGCGCTCCGAACACGATCGAAGTCGTCCGCCGAAACCCACAGCCCGATAGCCTGTCTGCACCTCTGAATGTCTACTTCGACTACACGAGCGTGTGCAATCTCTCCTGTACCATGTGCTACGACGAGCCCAAACGACGCGGAATCAAGCGCGAGCGGGAAATGAGCCTCGAGGAAATCGACGGGATCTTTCACGAGCTTCGTCACATGGGTGTGTTCCGCGTCGACCTCGCCGGTGGCGAACCCCTGCTGTTTCCGAAGGCACTTCTCGCCTATCTTCATGGTGCACGCAGCCGATCGATCTCCGTCAGCATCACCACGAATGCGACGCGGCTGACCAAGGATCTAGCCAGGCGAATCCTCGAGTACGACCTGAAGACGATCACCGTCAGCATCGACGGCTACGATGCAGAAACGAACGACGCGGTGCGAGGCGCGGGGGCCTTCGACCTCGCACGTCGAGGTGTACGAAACTTGCTCGAAGCACGGAGAGAATGCGGAAGCTCGACTCGCGTGGCAATCAAGTACACGTTCCCCCCGAGTCTATCCGAGGAGGAGGTGCGCAGGTACGTAGCGCTGGGGCAACAGCTCGGCGTCGATCAGGTCAAACTTAACCCGATGCGCCCATCGGGGGAGGCGTCGGGAGATCTCCACTTGATCGAAGACCCCAAGCGCTACTACGTCGCCTTGGAGTCGATTCGACGAGTAGCCGAATCGACGCCTGAGCTCGAAGTCTCCGGTCCGGTCAACCCCGCCACTTGCTTCGGCGGGAGAATCCCCCACATACGGGATTGGGGATGCGTCGCAGGAAAGGAGCTGATCACCATCGACTCGGTCGGCAACGTGCGGCCTTGCTCGATGATGAACGACTTCGTTGCGGGCAACGTGCGCCACGCGCGCATCGAGTCGATCTACCTGGAAAGCCGCCTACTCGAGCTGCGAGGGAGAAGCCTGTCGGAGTGCAACAGCTGCTCTGCGTACAGCACCTGTCGCGGCGGCTGCCGCGTTCGAAGCCAGGCTGCGGGTGACTTCTTTGCCAAGGACCCGCTTTGCCCAGTTGGGGCTGGGCAGCCACTCGTACCAGGCCCCACGTACGTTCCTGCGTTCGAAGAACTGGGACTGCCGCACTCGCTGTGAACACGATGATCTACCCAACCTCGAACCATACACGACACCCAACCACGCAACACCAAACCCCACGACACCAAACGGATGGGAGCCAGTACACAGGATGACCATACCTCGGATCTTGCTACCGACGGTCTACGACCCACGCGAGTGGCGTCAGCCGTATTCCGCGGCATCGATGTTCCTGGGCGCGAGCGTAGAGGCCGATCCAGCGCTGCGCGGCCAGGTCGAGATCGATCTGATCAGCCTGCACAGCGAGTCTACGCCCGAGGCGCTGGCGGAGGCGGTCGCATTCAGACAGCCTGACATCGTCGGATTCGGAATCTATACGTGGAACGAATCCGTGATCACGCGTGCCCTCCCCCTGCTCCGGCAGCGACTCCCGCGCGTCAGAATCTTTTTGGGCGGCCTCTCGGTTCTGTACGGAGACGCCGCCTTTCATCTGGACTATCCCGACGTGGATCTGTTCTTTCGAGGGGACGCGGAGCGGGTGTTCCCAGAGGCACTCAAGTACCTCCTCACAGGTCACTACGAGCAGCTGCTCTCCGGAGAGATCGAGCTTTCAGGAGTCTCGTCGCACGAGACCTTCGAGAAGCGCGTCCAGGATCGCGCAGTCGTTCCCATGCAGCAGATCACGTCGTACTACCTGCCAGACTCCTCGGGTTCGAGCTTCTTCGAACGCAAGGCGAATGATCAGTGGAAGTGCGTATGGTGGGAGATGTCACGTGGCTGCGTCTACACCTGCGCCTTCTGTGGCTTCGATGCCCAGGAGCTCGGGTTTCGGCACCACGCCGTCGATCGCTTGCTTTCCGAGTTCGACATCTTCCTCGATCGCGGAGTCGAGGAGCTCTTCATCACGGATGCGATTCTGGGAGGAAAGCGAAACAATGCGAAGAAGGTGTTGAGGGGTCTTGCCGACCCGAGTCGACGTGATCACGGCATGTACATCTATGGATTCGTACGACCGGAGATGATCGACGAAGAGTTCGCGCAGCTGCTCAAGCTGGCGAACTTCGGCTACGTCAACGTCGGTCTACAGACCGTAAACCCTGTGATCCCCGTCGAGATGAGGGCAAACGACGTCACCTTGATCCGCAAGAACCTCCCCTGGCTCTCCCGCTACGGAGTGCGCTACCAGACCGATTTGATTGCGGGCTTCCCCGGGGAAACGTACGACGGCTTCGTCGATTCGGTCAAGTTTCTGATCGAGGAGGCGCGCCCGACACGATTCCGCGTCTATCACCTGACGGTGCTCCCGGGAACCTCGCTCGAGGCACTCGTGCAACGTCATGGGTCCGAATGGCTCGACTATGCTGCAGACGGACAGGTCACGTCTTCGTACAGCTGGCAGAAGCCAGACCTGGATCAGATGCTACGCTTTGCCAACCTATCCGTAGCGCTCTACGACTACATGCAGCGCCGCCGGTGGCTGGGGAGAGAGGACGAATATCGCTCGTGCGAATTCTTCGAGAGCGTCTTCGAGCAATCCGAGCGGGAGCGAGATGCCTTCGACCCGCTGGCCTGGGACCAGAAGGCGGCCTCACTCGGGCGTGACGACACCTCGGCTGTGGAGATCGAGAGGCTGCTGCGCGCGCGAGACGTCGATGTCGCTCTGTATGACCGAGTGCCGCTCGTCGAGTTCGAACAAAGAAGCCATGGATGAAGGTAGAAGCCCTCGGGCTTCGCGAAATCACCTGGGCATCGCGGACCTTCCCGACGCCCGAACATGAGGGAATCGAGACATGACGGTGTGGAATCGACAAGCGAGTATGGGGCGTGCCGCTAGCGGCGCCGGTCGCCGGCTTCGCGGCTCCGCAGCATCGACGCAGACGCGCGCGCTTGCGAGCGCGGTGTCGCACAAGCTTCGAGTCCAGGGCGGGTCTGCCTCGCGTGGGACACGGGCCCTCGCGAGTGCCGTCTCTCGCAAGCTCACGGTCGCGAGCGCCGCATCGCAGCAGCTCAGGCCGGGCGCAGGAGCATCCGCAGCAGCTGCAGCGAGCAGGCGCAGCGCGTCGGCTCCAAGCTACGGATCGACCGCTTCCGGCACCACTCGCGCACTCGCCAGTGCCGTGTCGCGAAAGCTACGCACCCGAGGAGGTGCGGCTTCTGTTGCCACACGCGCGCTCGCGAGCACCGTGTCACGCAAGCTGAGCTTGCGACACGGACGCGGGGCTTCCCCTGTAGCGGCCCGCAGCGCGTCGGCACCCCGGAGCGCATCAGCAGGCAGGAGCGCGTCAACAGTAAGGAGCGCATCGGGGGTCGCGCGTCCGGCTGGGTCGAGCGCGCGATCGGCAAGCCTGGTCGGGCGAGCCGCGAGCGCGTCGCCGTCGCGCGGAGCAGCCAGCGCATCGAGCACACGACAGCTGGCCTCGAGCGTGTCGCGCAAACTCAACCAGGTGGGAGGCTACGCTGCGGCATCCCGCGGAACCCAAAGCCTGGCGAGCACACTCACCCGCAGGCTGAAGGGCCGAAGCGCATCGAGCGCACCACGCTCCGCGTCGCTGTCACCGAGCGCGAGCGCATCGAGCGGGACGCGACTGCTCGCTAGCGGGGTATCGAAGCGGCTGCGCGCCGCCGGTGGACCGGCTTCTGCATCTCGTTCGACCCTAGCTCTGGCGAGCGCGATCAACCAGAAGCTGGCAGCCGGAGCTCCGCGCGACGCGCGCAGCCTCGCGAGCGGCATTGCCCGACGCTTGAGTCGCGCGAATACACCCGACCCCACACAGGTCGAGGCACTCGCGACGAGCTTGGAGCCTATCATCGCTGCAGGCTGCGCTCCAGATGGTGGGCTTCCGGTCGCAGACGAAGCCGCCGCTAGAGGTTCTGGATCCAGCAAGGGCGGGAAGCGGGGTGGAAACTGAGTCACCCGATGCATGCTACGAATCTACAGCCTGCGCAGCGGCAACCGACACATCGAGACTCGACAGCGCGCTTTGCGTGGCTGCTGTCTCCTGATGCGACTCCCGCGGCTCCTTGTGCGGATCTGGTCGAGGCAGAGGCCGCGTGTCAGTTCGGGCAGTCGGCCTGGAAGGTGCTCCCTGATCTGCTGCCTCGACTCGAGCGCTGGGCTGTGGGTGTGCTCGGTGACTCGAAACACTGGACCGAGACCTGCGACCGGGCGGTAGCCGCCCGGTCGCTCGGGGAGCTCCAGACCGAATACCAACTGCGCTTGGCGAATGCTTTGACGCAGCGCGGAGTTCCCCACTGCTTCCTCAAGGGGAGCGCGCTGCGTTTGACGCACTATCCGGATCGTGATGCGCGCTGCGGCTACGACATCGACGTCGGAGTGCCGCGACAGGCACTCCTCGAGGCCGAGGAGGTGGCGCTCGAGCTCGGATTCCAGCCAGCCGAAGGTTTCCACGAGGAGCCCTGGTTTCGACCGGCCGACCCGGAACGCCGCGCACACGTCGAGGACCAGCACTACGAGCTGGGTTTCCTGGTGCGCCGCGTCCGGGTCAACGGACTTCACCCCGACGTCGAGGCCTGCATTCGGCGCCAGCTGAGCGCGCGCACCAGCTGGCATCAGCTTCCCGACGGTACGCTCGGGTGCTACCTGATGGTCGACATCCATCACGGAATCTCCCACGAGATTCGCGTGGACACCTTGGTCGAGGAGTGTCGCCAAGCCGCGCTCGACGGCGCCTATGTCGCCGTGCCAAGGCCCGCGTGGGCACTGCTGCATCTCGTCTACAAGCTGTACTGGGAAGGCGTGGGGGAGTACGGCAAGGGGATGTATCAGCTCGTCGACCTGTGCCGGCTGGCTCCGACTCTGGACGACGTCGAGCTGGCCTACTTCGCGCGGATGCTCGAGGCGTTTCATCTCGAAGCCGCAGGCTACTTCGTGCTGCGTCGGCTGCCTGCAGACTTGGGTATGAACGTATCCCCAGCAATGCTCGAACTCATCGACGAGCTCTCGGTGCCAAACCCCTCGGTGGGCGCCATCGATCAGAATGACCTTGGCGACATGTGGCCAAAGCTGTTCGGCGAGCGCGGCACACCGATCTATTGAGCAAGGTCTTCGCGTCGCGGCTCGATCGATCGAGAACATCGCATCGCTTCGAAACGGGTCACGGCGGCGTTGGCTCGACCTCTCAGCTGGAAGCCAGTCCCGGTGCACCCGCACCCGGGGCACGAATCAGGTGCGCGCAGACTGGATCCGCCAAGAGCTTGGCGACCGCCTGATCGACGGTCGTACGTGAGGTATCCAAGGTGGGAAGCGCGAACTGCTGCGCGAGCTCCCGGAAGCGACGCCCATAGCGCGCGGTGTCGCGGCGTTCCGCAGCCGGTGTCGCGCGGCGGCGCAACCGCTCCTCGGTCGTCGCGGCATCGGCGACGCACACGATGGTCGGCGGAGGCGGAAACCAACTATCGGAGTAATGGCTCGAAATCACCGAGAGAATCGACAGCCAGTGTCGGTCGAAGACGATGCAGCGCGCCTCTGCGTACACTTCCATCAAGCGCGCGACCTCCGCGCGCCCGATATCGTTGACGAGAGCTTCCTCACCGCGCAGATGCAGCCAGTTCAGCAGAGTCCCGACGGTTCCGACGTAGGGCTTCACGTAGGTTCCCTCGAGTTCCTCTGCGACCGCGCGCGCGATCGAGGTCTTGCCCGACGCATCGAGACCCTCGACGGCGAGCACGGGGACCTTCGTGTGCGTAGCGCACGGATCACGGCGAGGAGCCCGCTCGCGTTCGTGCAGCGGGGAGCGAGCAGAGAGCGGAGTCAAAGGCGGAGCCTATCCGACTCGAGGAAGTGAAGCAGCTCGGGCGCGACGTGCTCCCGCACGGCGCACGCCCAGGCTTCGTAGGCCCGCCCGAGCTCGTCTGCCGAGCTCCCTGGGCGCGCAGAGTGCATGACCGGCGGAATGACGCCCAAGCTCGGCAGCCCGGCAAGCCGCTCCACTTGCTGGCAGGCGTACTCGATCGCCGGATCCCCCTGCACCGCGTCGGACAGGATGTAGCCCAGAAGTCGAGGGCGCAGAGCCTCCGGCAAACAAGCGGCCGTGCCGATCAGCCCGGCAGCCACACCTCCCTGTGAAAAGCGACTGGTCAGAAGCATGGGAGCTCCCGACTGTCGGGCCACGAAGAGATTGGAGAGGTCATCGCGCTTTCGCGTGTCGACGGGGCTTCCGGCTCCCTCCAGCACCAAGGCTTCGAAGCGCATGCACAGATTCTCGTAGGATCGCTGAATCGCGGCTCGCATCCGGTCTCGTATCGAGGCCGGAAGCAAGTCCATCCGTATCGAGTCGCGCCCGCGAATGTGAACGCGCCCGCAGGGCTCTCCAAGAATCGAGAGCCGACCGCTCCTCTCGTCGTCCTGCAGGACCGTTACGGGATTCGCCTCTGCAAGCTCCGGCACACCGGCCGCCGCGCGCGTGTGCCACGCACCGAGGCCCGGGGCATTCTCGTCTGCAGACGCAGGTACCTCGTCACGCCGCAGCACAGCGACCGCCTTGAACGGGGCGACACGCACACCGGCTACCCACAGTGCTCGGCACAGCCCGATACACACGCACGACTTGGCCGCGGCGGGTCCGGTGCCGAGCACCAGGAGCTGTCTCACCGCACCGCCGCCCTCTGACCTTCTTTCTAGCTCTGGACCCGGGCCCCAAAGCCGGTCGAGCCACGCTCGTCGTGCTGCGATGCTGCCGACAGAGAAGGCGCGGGACGGATCTTCGGTGCTCGGCTCGTCCACCGCTAGGATTCCTTCGCACCCACGTGCTGCCCCCCGCGCGCCTCGCAGCGATCCAGGAAGCGATCGACGGTTTCACGCACCAGCTGCGATGCGGCGTAGTCCGTCAAGCCTCGATAGAGCTGCGTCAAGAGCGCACAGCGGCGATCCCGATCGGGTTCGCGATGGAGGACCGTCGCCAGAAGCTGCCTCGAATCGCGATCCAACAAGCGCGACGGACCGGGATCTGGAACCTGCGCCAGCGGTAGGCTGGTCGGCGTGTCCTCCCGAAAGCCACCGGCGCCGGTCAGCAGGTGCTCGAAGGAGTTGGCCGCGCTGTCGCGCAACGTGAGAGGTGCACCCAGACCGAAGAAGCGGCCCAAGGTCGCGGGAATGGAGGCGTGCTCGAAGAGGGTCGAGTTGACCTGAGGTCGCAGCCACGGAGAGACCAGGACTGCGGGCACACGAAACCCGAGCCTCCGAAAGTCGAAGCGCGGTGCGCCCGCAGGCTGGCCCGCCGTGGGCGAGTAGAGCCCGTCAGGGTTGGGCACCCCGCACGGGGGAATGCTGTGATCGTAGAATCCACCATGCTCGTCGAAGAGGATCACGAACAGGCAACTCTTCCAGACTTCTGGATTGGCACGCAGCGCGGCATAGATCCGCGCGATCAGACGGTCCCCTCGCCCCACGCTACTCGGCGCATGCTCGTCATCTGCAGCTGCGACGCCAGCAGCGCCGCGATCCTCGGCGATGAACCGCGGGATCAGGTAGGTATAGTCCGCAACGTCGCCGAGCCCGACATCCGACTCGAAGTGCTCGTCGAAGTGGCGCATGCGGTCGCGCGTCTGCGGCACGCGGCTCAACAGGAACAGCTCGTTCACGTTGCTGTAGTAGACGCGCCACGTGCGTCCCGCATCCTCCAGCCGATTCTGGATCGTCTCCATGTCGAATGTCTTCGAGCCATCGTTGATCGCGTATCCCGCAGAGGTAGCCGCGTGCACATAGAACCGGTTCGGCATGGTGGGACCTGGCACGGAGGAGAACCAGCGGTCGCACAGCACGAACTCACGTGCAAGGGTCGCCAGCGCAGGGATCTGCTCCCAATGAAAGCACTGCATCACGAGCTTGATCTGATCGGGACGAGCCCAGAAGCGCGTCGGATCTTCAGAACACGCTGTGAGCTCCTCCACGTAGCTCTGCACGAAGCCGTTCGAGCGCGGTGGATTGCACGGACCCGGGTTCGCGGCGTACCCAGTCAGCTGCACGTTGGCCGCGAAGAAGTCATGCGCGGGCCCGGGAGCTGGAAGCGTATACAGCTCGTCTTGTGCCCCCTCCTGCACGTAGTAGCGCTGCGAGCTGGGGGAACGTGGATTGATCAAATTGAACTCGTCCCCCGAGAGCCCGTCCACCGCACCGAGATGCCCCTCTCGAGGCAAGAACCCCAGGAGATGATCGTAGGATCGATTCTCCAGCATCAACACGAAGACATGCTTGATCGGCGATTGGATCGGAGAAGAAGCCACGTCCGCGCTACTCTACCTCATTGCGTGACCGCACGCTGCGGGTGGGGGTTAGCCAACATAACGAATCTCCCTCAGCCGTCTTTCCAGTGCGCAACTCGCGCCCGACTCGCGCAGTTCGCACATCCGCACCGAGCAGACGTCGAGTACTCGGCAAATTCTGATGCCCCAGAGACGTACTGGAACAAGCAGCCACTCAGCAACCGGAGAGAGCGTGATCCCAACCGCACCGCGACCCTCGAAGCGTCTTCGATCCCTGCTCTGGCCACTGCTCTTCGCGGGCATCGGCAGCCTTTCTTGTGGCCTGGATCGAGATCCCTTCTTCGCCGGCCGCGAGCGAACCCGGTTCGTGGATCCCTCGGTCGGTGCGGTGCCGCTCGGCGAGGGGCCCTGTCCCCCCGGAGCCCGGTACGAGCCGCGCGAACTCGTCGAACCGAGCAAGATCGAGACCGACGGCTCGACACTGATCTCGGAGCTGGTCGTCGCGATTCGCGAGCGCTGCCTTCCGGTGTGGGTTCCGGAGAAGAATCGGTGGGAGATGCAAACCCTGAACCTGCGAACCTACGGCTTCCCGACGGATCCGCGGCGAGGCTTCGGGGTCGATCGTACACCGGAAGACCTGCAACTCGACACGGACCGGATCACCTGGAGCACGCCGGGGCCCACCTTCGTGATGGACACGGCAACCCTGACCTCGGCATCCGCAGACCCGACGCGCAGGGTGAAGCGAGAGGGCACCAAGTTCAAGCTCCGACTCTACAACCGGATGCCCAAAGACGAGGATCCACACGTTTGCCAGGTCAACGTGAAGTGCAATACGTCTGGACCCAACAAGGGACAGAACCCGAAGACGGGGCGTTGCCAGAGCCCGATCGATCCAGCTGCAGGCGGCGTCGAGCCCTTCGTTCCCAGCCAGAGCCGAGACGGCAAAGTGCTCGAACCTCCCAACTGCTTCCATGGAGCAAACTCGACGAACTTCCACTTTCACGGCTTTCACGTATCGCCGCAGCTCGGGCAAGACTTCGTCGGACTCGAGCTGCGCCCACCCCTTCACTCCGGAGAACAGCCCAATCTCCACGGGACACACGGTGAACATGGAGTGGTCGAGTACGGCCACTCGGACTTCGACGTGGACGGACTGCGCTATTCACAGGCCCCTGGGACACACTGGTACCATGCGCACAAACATGGATCGACGGCACTCCAGGTGCTCAATGGGCTCGTCGGCACCTTCGAAGTCAGGGGGGAGTTCGATCGCAACCTGAGGGAGTACTTTCGAAGCCGCTTCGGGCGCGAGCTACGAGATCGTCTGATGGTCGTCCAGCAGCTCCAGGAGCTGACACCGGGGCTCGGGGGTGCAGATGCGGTGGGCGCCATTCTCGTCAACGGGCAAGCGGCCCCCATCGTGTCGATGGCCCCCGGCGAGATTCAGCGCTGGCGACTCGTGGGAGCCACGATGCAGGCATCCGCGGGCCTCACGATCGGCTTCGCCGATCGCACTGCAGGGGCGGCAAAGCCAGAGGTTCGGCAGATCTCGATGGATGGGGTTCAGTTCTCTCCGCAGAACTACGTGTGCCAGCCCGTGCTCAATCAGCCCGACTGCACGCCTCGAGCGGACGAGACCCCGTTCGACGAGCTGACGTCCTTCGAGCTATCGCCCGGGAACAGGATCGACCTGCTCATCAAGGCTCCGAACGAACCGGGGATCTATTGCAAACACTACGCCGTCTACAACTCGCTCTCGGCGAAGCAGGAGCAGCTGCGCGAGGCGCACGCACGAGTCACGAGCGACGAATGTGTCAGCGATGCTGCAGCCGACACCGACCTGAGCGTCCTCCTCAAGATCCGGGTGACCGACGAGCCCGCACAAGAAATGCAGTTCCCTCCGTGCGAGCTCTCGGCCTCGGGCCAGGTTTCGCGCTGCGAGTTTCCCGCACTGCCTCCCTTCTTGGAAGACCTGCAAGAGGTAGACAACCCCAAGCTGCGCAAGAACATCCACTACGAAATGGTGAAGCAGGGCAGTCTCCAGCAGGCCCAGTTCTGGATCAACCAGACGAAGTACGACCCGAGCTGCATGAACGAGACCGTCACCCTCGACGTGACCGAGGAGTGGACTCTTTGGAACAACAGCACACTGATCCGGCATCCCTTTCACATCCACCAGAACCCGTTTCAAATCACCTTCGAATCCAGTCGCGGTACGTACACGTATCCGCTCTGGCGGGATACGATTCCGATTCCGACGGCGACGTGTGACTGCGGATGCAGCAAGGTAGAAGAGGCGCTTCGACAGAGCTGCGATCTCGCATGCGGTCAGCTCCCGCGCTGCCCGAACGTAACGCCGAACGGTGACACATCCGGATTCAGCTCGGGCTCGCAGAACGTTGCGACTCCCCAGCAGGCGCCTGATGGAAGCTGGCGCCTCACGCTTCATGCTGCAAACTGGGGCTCGGCGAAGATTCGCTACGTAGCGAAGGAGTTCACCGGTGCGTTCGTGAACCACTGCCACATCCTCGGCCACGAGGATCGAGGCATGATGCACAACACGCAGGCGAGTTGCCGGAGCGCGCAGTGGGGAACGACCGGTCCCGCGCGCGTAGGCACAGTCTGCGACTCAGCCGGATTCTGTCCGAGCGACTGCGAGACGGGTCGCCCGATTCCCTCCGGCTCCGCCTGCGCGTCCCCGCCCGAACAGCGAAGCGACTGGCCAGCCGGGTACGGCTACTCGACAGCCCCACTGCCGGACTGACGCGCAATCGACCCCGCACGCGAGCTGCGCGAGGTACCATCGGGCCTGATGCAGTCGCCTCTGGTCTGATCCAGGTAGACATTGCGGATCTGGGTAGCCACTGCAATGGGAGCTGCGGAAATGGACGTGGCAGACAAGCGCCCTCGCGTTCTACTTCTCGTCACGGGGAACGTCGCGAGCGGGAAGACGACACTCGCGCGCGAGCTAGGAGCACGTCTCGGTGCCGAGTGCCTCTCAGGCGACGAGGTGCACGATCGCCTGCTGGGTCGCTTTGCAACGCTCTCGGAACGCTGGAATGCCTTCTCACCCGAGTTCGAGGAGAGGCTCTACCGCGAGCTGCTGGGCGAAGCCGAGCGGGCGTTCTCGCGCAGCCGCGCGGTCGTCGTAGACGCTTGCTTCCCAACGCAGCGCTTGCGCCTGGCGGCGAGAACGTGCGCGAGGCGCCACGGAGCAGCTCTACTTCTGGTCGAGTGCGCAATCGATACGCAGACCCAGCGACGCCGACTCGACGCACGGGACCCGAAGGGTCACCCCGGAGCGTGGCGTCGCCTGGCGAGCGCATGCGCGAAGCGCTTCGAACCGATCCAAGGCTTTTCGGATGACGAGTGGCTCACGGTGCATGGGAAGGCGACGACCGCGTCCCTCATGGAGCAGCTGCTCGCACGTCCTTGCCTGGCTCGCTACCGGGAGTCTCGGTATCGGGAGTCGAACGCTGTCTCGAACAACCTCTCGGACGTGCGAGCGGTCACCTTCGACTGCTGGAACACCCTGCTGTATGAGGCAGACTGGGAACGGGCGTACGCGCTGCGTGTGGCCGAGCTCGCCGCAGCCGCGCGCGACAGCGGCCTCGAAGTGCCACAGGCACAAGCGCGCAAGGCTTTCGATCATGCCTGGGGCCAACACATCGAGGCGTGGCACGAGGGCACCGCGACCGGATCGAGAGAGGTTGCCTCGACCGCACTGAGCCAGCTGGGCCTCGTGACCCCTGACGAAGCGATCGTGGAGAGTCTCGTGCAGCAATTCGAGGAGAAGTCTCACTCGGCGGGAGTGCTCGCACTGGACGGCGCGAGCGATACGCTGCGCGCGCTCGGAGCACGTGGCGTGGCCTGCGCACTGATCTGCGATACCGGCCTGACACCAGGACGTGTGATTCGCCGACACTTGGACCGCCTCGGCCTCTCAGCGTACTTGAAGCACGCGGTGTTCTCGGACGAAGTCCGAGTCCCCAAGCCGGATCCACGCGCGTTTCGAACGGCGGTAACCGCGCTCGACGTGCCTGCCGAAGCCTCGGTACACGTAGGCGATCTACGACGCACGGATGTCGCGGGCGGACGCAGCATCGGCATGCAGACCGTGCGAATCACCACGCGATTCGACGACACGTCCTCTATGCCAGAGGCCGACTTCGTGGTCGCCAATCACACTGAGCTCCGCCAGCTGCTGACGGCCCGCTGAGCTCCAACCTCCCTTCTGAATGGCAATCCGGGGTGACGCGCAAGCCACCCGCAGGCGCGCTCGCGAGTCTCCCAGATGCGCTCGGCTCCTGAGTCACCCGCTCGGCGGCGCTTCCGTAGCCTCTTGCAGCGCTCTGCGAGCGATTCGGGTCACGAGAATCGTCACGACCAGGGTGGCTGCATAGCCGACCCCCTGCAGGACGTAGCCGAGCGTGGATGTGTCCTGGGTGGCGCCTGCGGCCGCAGCCACAGCCTGTGCACCGGCGTAGCCGGTGTAGACATAGAGGAGCGTGCCAGGAAGCATTCCAAAGCAGGCGATCACGTAATCGGCCGTTCGGACCTTGGTGAGCCCGAGCGCGTAGTTCAAGAGGTTGAACGGAAAGAGTGGAGACAGGCGCAACAGAAAGACGATCTTGCGACCCTCGGCCGCGACGGCGCGATCGATGGCTGCGAAGCGCTGATCTCCCTCGATGCGGGCCTCGATGGCGTGACGCGCGAAGTTGCGCGCGATCCAGAAGGCCGCGGTCGCCCCCACGCTCGCGGCGACAAATGTGTACGCAGTCCCCTGAGCGAGCCCAAACGTGGCTCCAGCCGCCAAGGTGAGCGCGGAAGCCGGAATGAAGGCGACCACCGCCACGGCATAGCCCAACATGAAGACCACCGGGCCGAGCAGCCCGAGACCCGCGACCCACTCTTTGAAGCGAGGCACGTAGCCGCCGAGCTCGCGGGCCGCGAGCAGCAGCCCCACGGCGACCACCGCGGCGATCAGCCCCCAAACGAGCCGCGAACGCCCACGGCTAGCCTGCTCGGCAGACTCCCCTTGCGGAACCTCGGCAGAGCCTGCCCCATGGGGGCTCTGCGGCTCGATCGTCTGCTTGGTCATCGGCCCCTCCCTTCCCCGAGCCGTGCGCTGGCCGGGAAGGCACGCACGGTCGGAGGCGAAAACGCGCTGGCTGTCGGCAAAGTCGCGAAAACATGCCACAGATCGGGGCCGCGCGTGGAGTGCGCCCACTCCGCCTCACATTCCGCTAATCTGAGGCCGTGGAGAATCGCGATTTCTATCAGCTGCTCGGAGTGGCACGCACGGCGACAGACACCGAGATCCGCAAGGCGTATCGAAAGCTCGCGCGAAAGTATCACCCCGATGTCAATCCGAACGACCCCAGCGCCGAAACCCGTTTCAAGGACGCATCCTTCGCCTACGAAGTGCTGTCCGACCCGGAGAAGCGCAAGCTCTACGACGAGTTCGGAGAGCAGGGGCTGACCGACGGCTTCGATGCAGAGCGAGCGCGGCAATACCAACAATGGCGCCAGCAGACCCGGCAGAGTCCCTTCTACGAGTCGAGCTTCCGTCAAGATGGCGATCTGGAGGAGCTCCTGCGCAACATGTTCGGTGGGCGACAAGGACCGACCGGCCCGCGCAAGGGGGCGGACCACGCGGGAGAGGTGAGCGTGGAGTTTCTCGACGCGGTTCGCGGCGGCGAGGTCCGGGTCTCACTCGCCGGCCAAGGGGCGCTACGCATCAAGATTCCCGCAGGCGCCGACGACGGCACGAAGATCCGGCTGGCGGGAAAGGGCGATCCCGGCAGCAATGGGGGCCCTCCGGGTGACCTCTATCTTACGATCCGAGTGCGGCCCCATCCGCTCTACGAGCGCGACGGCAAGGATCTTCGGATCGAGGTGCCGGTTACGGTCGCCGAGGCGATTCGTGGAGCCAACGTCGAAGTGCCCACTCCGCACGGGAACGTATCGCTCAAAGTTCCAGCTCGCTCTCGCAACGGACAGCGGATGCGACTGCGCGGCAAGGGCGTGAAGCAGCGCGGAGGCGCCGCCCCGGGGGATCTGTACGTGGTCTTGCGGGTCGAGCTCCCGGACAGCGACTCGCCGCGCCTCGAGGAGCTCGCCGCGGAGCTCGACAGCTTCTACTCGGAGAAGGACGTACGTCGATCCCTGCGGAGCAAGGCATGAGGTACTTCTCGCGTCGCGAGCTGGTCAAGATCATCGGGTGCGACGAGGGCTTCATCCTCACGCTCGAGCACGAGGAGATCCTGCAGCACGACGCACCAATGGACTCTTCGGGAGACTTCTCCGAGCGAATGCTGGAACGCGCTCGCGTCGCGCGCACCCTGATCCAGGACCTGGACGTAAACCTCGAGGGCGCTGCGATCATCGTACGCATGCGCGAGGAGATCGCGGACCTGCACCACGAGCTACTGAAACGCATCCGGAGCTAGCGCGTCCTGCGGGCCTCGTAGAAGGCGACGGCCTCACGCAGCTGCGCCCCGTATCCGCCACCGAACAGCAGGACGTGAACCAGCAGCGGGTAGATCTGATACAAGCGCACGCGCTCGGAATGGCCGTCGGCGAGCGGAGAGACTTCCTCGTAGGCGTCCAGCACTCTGCGGTCGAGTCCGCCGAAGAGCGCGAGCATGGCGAGATCGACCTCGCGGTGCCCCGCGTAGGCGGCTGGATCGATCAGCCACACCTCTCCCTTCGCATCGTACAGGACATTCCCAGACCAGAGATCCCCGTGGAGCCGTGCCGGAGACTCGCTCGGCCCCACCAGAGCATCGAGCCGCTCGCACAGAGACGCGAGCATGCGCGCAAGCGATCCATCGATGCACCCGCGATCGCGAGCGAGGCGGGCCAGCGGCTCCAGACGCTGCTCGCCGTAGAACTCCGCCCACGTCGAGACGCTGCGGTTTCTCTGCGGCAGTGGCCCGATGAAGCCATCGTGCTGGAACCCGAAGGACTCCGAACCCGACTGATGCAGCAGCGCGAGCCCACGTCCGAGGCGTTCGTGCGGGTCCGCCGCCTGCGAGCCGGGCACCTGCCCGCCTCGAGGCGCGCGCTCGATCCACTCGAGCGCAAGGAACGAGGTCCGCGGCGTATCGCACTCCGCGAGAACCTCGGGAATACGCAGCGCACCTGCCTCGGCCAACCAGCGCAGGCCGTCGGCTTCGCTGACGAAGAACCTGCTGGGCGCACACTCGCGTGTCTTGACGAAGACTCGGCGGCCGTCTTGCAGCTGCACACGGTACGCGTCGTTGATATCGCCACCCGCGCAGGTCGCGCTCTCGCGGACCTCACTCCCGAGCGCCGCTCGCAGCGCAGCGGTCAACTCGGGCGTCACCTCCAGCCCTGATCCTTCTCGATCTGCTCGAGCAGGCCACGGCAGGCCGCTTCGCACAGATCGAGCACATGATCGAAGCCGCCCGCACCGCCGTAGTATGGATCGGGAACCTCCGCCCGCGGGTCCGCCTCCGGATCGAAGCTGCGCAGCAGAGCGAGCTTGCTCGCATGGGTGGGCCCCGCCAAGCGCTCGAGCTCGCTCAGATTGCGACGATCCGCGGCCAGCACGTAGTCGAAGCGCTCGAAGTCGACGGCCTCGAAAGTGCGCGCAACCCCGGGCAGCACGATCCCCCGCGCACGTGCTGCCTGTGCACTGCGACCGTCGGGCGGCTCGCCGACGTGGTACCGACTCGTTCCCGCACTATCGACCTCGATACGGTCGGCCAGCCCACGATCGTCGACCAGCTTCTGCATGACGCCAGCGGCCGTCGGCGAACGACAGATGTTTCCGAGGCAAACGAAACAGACGCGAACCATGACTCCTCGTAGGGCAGCGCCGCGACGAAACTCGGGGCCCCCTTCGCAGAAGGCCCGCTCACTGCGGTGTTCCAGACCACGCGAACGCCGCGCGCGGAAGCCGCATGCCGCCTGCGCGGCCACAGCTGCTGGCTAGTCGTGAATCGAGATCTTCGAAGTCGCGACGCTGGCAGCCTTGGGTAGGGTCACGGTCAACACTCCCTGCTTGTAGCTAGCCTCCGCCTCCGAGGCCGTCACGTCCGTGGGCAACGGGATCACGCGCTCGAAGGCCCCGTAGGCCGACTCGAACAGATGGTAGTGCCCGTGGTCCTGCGTGCGCTCGAAGCGCTTCTCTCCTCGCACGTAGAGGCAACCGCGCTCGACCGTCAGATCGAAGTCTTCGCGGTTCATGCCCGGAGCCTCGAGCCGAACGACCAGCTCCTTCTCGCCGTCGAACACCTCCGCGGAGAGCAGCCCCCAGCTCTCGTCCGAGTCGGGCATCCCGTCGACACTGGGCGTGTCCTTGTGCCGCGTGAAACGGGTCAGCCCGGCCGAGCTGCGGCGCTGAAGCTTCTCCCAACCCTCGATGAGGGCTTCCACGAGCTCGTCCTTTCCCTTTCTCAGCGCATCGAGCCATGCAGACATGATGGGATTCCTCCTTGAGATGTGCCGTAGTCGGCTCTACCGGAAGAGGCTAGTCTCCCCGACGTCCAAGTAAAGCCGAGCAGCGGAGACCGCGGCTTCAGCCCCACCGAGCTCTCAGCAGAATCAAGACGCCCCGGCTTCCACACGCCGCCAAGTCAGGTTCCAGCGCTCACCGATTCGATCCGGTTGGCGTCCACCCCTACGCGGCAGCTGATGCTTCCAGTCCCGATTCGTCGGATGGCGCATCACGAGCAGGCTTCCATGCTCGAGAGGCAAGCTCACGGTCCGCAGATCGGGGCGCCGAGCCGGCTGCCCGGACCGCGGGAAGGACGCCTTGTGGCGGAACTGGAACGACCGCGCGCTACCGAGGGTGAGCGACAGAATCTCGGGTTCGGCCCCCAAGTCGCGTTCGTCGTCGGCATGCCACCCCATGCAATCCGAACCGTTGCGATAGCGGTTGATGAGCACGAAGTTGGGCGACCTGAGGGCCAACGGCTCCACCCGCGCACGCAGCTCTTCGAGAACGGGAATCCACGCGCGCGCCTCCACGCTGGTGCCCGAGAAGACATAGCGGGTCCCAGGGTCCCCATACGCCGACTGCTGACGAGGAATAGGCACCCACTCGGTGGAGAAGGGTCTCCGGATGCGCGACTCCTCCGGCGAATCCAGGGTCACCTCGCGCTGCAGCCTGGACAGGTAGGCATCCGCTTCCGCCGCAGCTAGGAAGTCAGGCACGTACACGACGTCCGCGCCGTGCTCGGTGAGGTACGCGAGTGCCTCGGGGATCGCGAGGTCGCACATCGCCCTAGTGTGCCCGCTCGCGAAGCACTCCTCACCTGCCGATGTCATGCGTGGCGGATGTTGGAGGGGATGCGGTTGGTCGGTCGGGACATGTTCCGCGGGCTCGGGACCTTGGCGCTGATGACGATGCTTGCACCAGCGAGCGCACATGCGGAGCCGGAGACAGAGGCTCGGGCGCGGGTCTCGTCCGAAGCGAACTCGGAATCCCACGCGAACTCCGAGTCCGAAGCGAGTTCGGAGCCCGGTCCGCGCGGCTCGCTCTCTCTTCGCACCTTCTACCGAAGCGAAGATCTGAAGTGGCACTTCGCGGCGGCGGGCGTCAACGTGCGCTCCGAGCTGTCCTGGGACGACGTCGAGAGCACCGGACTGGAAGCGGCGGCCCAGATTCCCTTGCCAGGCTCCCTCGAGCTCCGCGGCCAGATCGGCTATGGACGCATTTTCGACGGGGAGATCCAGGACTCCGACTACAACGGCAGCAACCGCACGCTGGAGTTCAGTCGCTCGATCTCCCAGACGGACCGCGGCTCGGTCTGGGATGCCTCCCTAGGGCTCGGGTGGAAGCGGGCTCTCGGGCTCCGCTTCGCGATCACGCCCTTCGTGGGCGTCTCCTATCACCAGCAGAACTACAACATTCGCGACGGACTTCAGGTCGTGGCGCTGCTCCCATCCAGCTTGGGACCGATCGCCGGTCTCGATAGCGACTACGAAGGAGAATGGTATGGATTCTTCTTCGGCGCCGAGGTTCGCCACCGCTGGTCGGAGCGCCTGGATCTACGCGCATCCTTCACCTCCCATGCTTTCGAGTACCGCGCGGATGCGTTCTTCAACCTGCGAACCGATCTCGGAGATCCGAGCTTCTCGCACAAGACCACGGCAGAGGGGACGACACTCGAGGGGGAAGCCATCTTCCAGCTGGATCCCCGCTGGACGCTCGAGCTGACCCTGAGCGCGCGCACGTGGGAGAGCGACTCCGGCCGGACGACGTTCCGGTTTGCGAGCGGGGCGAGAGACTTCCCACGCTTCAATGATCTGGACCTCGAAGCGACCAGGGTTTCGCTGGGCCTCGTCTACTCGTTCTGAGGGCCGGGCGCGCGGGCGCGCCGTATGCGGAGTCAGACCGGGATCGGACTGCGCTCGTAGCGCGTCTCCGCACTCGGGTCCTTTCCCTTTGCGAGCTCATCCATCGCGTCGTTGGTCAAGCGATCGGCGTACTCGTTCCCCTCGTCTCCCGCATGTCCGCGAACCCAGGTCCAGCGGACGCTGTAGTGCTGCATCAGCCGGTCGAGCTCCTGGACGAGATCGAGATTGAGCACCGGTCCACTGCTCCGTTTCCAGCCGCGCGCCTTCCATCCCTTGATCCAGGAGCAGCACATGTCGACCAGGTAGCGACTGTCGGAACGGATCTCGATCGAGTGCGACGTATCGCGCACGCAGCGCAACGCCTCGATCGCAGCCGTCATCTCCATGCGGTTGTTCGTGGTATGCGCCTCGCCCCCGCGGCGTTCCAGCGCCTGATCGGTCTCGCGATCGACCATTAGGAATCCCCAGCCGCCCACACCAGGATTCCCCCGGCAGCCACCATCGGTGTACACCACAATGCGCGAATCGGACTTCGACATGAGACCTTCCTTGGAGCAGAGCGGCGAGGATGGCGTCCACATTCCTCGATCGCAAGCACTCGGCCCGCATGCCCTCAGGAATGGATCTGTGGCTGCGCAGTCGGCTCCGAGGACGCGGTCGCCCGCTCGGCCTCGGTCGCTGCCAGCTCGCGTTCCGCGGGGTCCTCTTCCCGTGAATCCCCTTCCGCCGCGGGATCCGGCGGAGCTGCGGGACTGAGTTGCGAGCCCTCGGGAGAAGGATCGTCGGTGGGCTCGGGTGACGGCGCTGCCGTGGGCGTTGGCGACGGAGGCGCCGCAACCCGCGGCGCTCTGGCCTCTGGCGGTGCAGCGATCCGCGGTACCGAGTCAGGAATCTTGGTGCCCTGAGTCTGCGAAGCGAACTCGACCAGCGCAGGCCCGAAGGCCTGTCCCCCGAGGCGCTCGGGCTTCGGCGCAAGCTCACGCGCTCCCTGTGCCAGGTGGTCGTAGAGGGCAGCGTGCTGATTCGTCAGGTCGCGAAACAGGTGGGCCGTCTGATCCATGTGCCGCGTGACCTGAGCCTTGTAGGTCGCGAGCTTCTCGCGCTCCTCGGCCAGCTGCTCGCGCAACTCACGTTCGCGCACGGTACGCGATCGATCAGCGATTCGCATCGCAAAACCGAGCACGATGCCAACGGCAAACAGACCGACTCCCAAGAGCCACATCGCGGTTTCCGGCACGGCACCCCCTCTATTCGAACCCTCCAGAGTCTCGAGTCCTCCAGAGCTGGCCACGCTCGACGCTCGATCGCTCGAGATCTCTTGGCAACACGGAATGCCTGGGGGGAACATCCGCGGCCATCAAGAACAAATGGATTAGTACAGCAGGATACCGGCGATCGCACCTGTGGTGAAAGCAGCAAAGCTCCCGGCGAGAATTGCCCTCAGGCCGTCCCGGGCGATCTCAGGACGGCGTTCTGGAGCCATTCCACCGAGTCCGCCGAGCAAGATCGCGAGTGAGCCGAAGTTCGCAAAACCGCACAGCGCATAGCTCGCGATCACGATGCTGCGAGTCTGGAGGCCCGACTCGGCCTGCGCCAGCTGCTGATACGCCAGGAACTCGTTCAGAACCGTCTTGATCCCGAGCAGCTGCCCCACGGCCGGCGCATCCTCCCAAGGCACTCCGATCGCCCAGGCAACTGGCCCCATCACGAAGCCGAGCAGCTTCCCGAAGGTCAGACCCGGGTGCCCGACCCAGGCGGAGGCCGCTCCCAAGCTCAGATCGAGCAAGTGGATCAGCGCGATGAAGGAAATCAGCATGGCACCGATGTTGATCGACAGACGCATGCCTTCGGCGGCACCCGAAGCCGCCGCGTCGATCGCATTGACACTCTCGCGCGCCACCCGAGGGAGCCGGGCCGTACCCGCCGTCTGGGGCAAACCCTCTTCCGGCACCAGCAGCTTGGCGTATACGACCGCCGCGGGGGCGGACATGAAGCTCGCTGCAATCAGATGCCCGGCATAGTCGGGACCGACCATGCCCATGTAGGCGACCAGGACGGAGCCTGCGACGGTCGCCAGGCCCGCGCTCATGACCAGGAAGAGCTCGCTTCGCGTCATGGCCGCGATGTACGGCCGCACCATGAGCGGCGCCTCGGTCATACCGAGAAACACGTTGGCCATCGTGGCCAGCGACTCCGCGCCGCTGATTGGGAGCACCCAACGCAGCCCACGCGCGAGCGCACCGACGAGCCACTGCAAGACTCCGAAGTGGTACAGCACCGAGAACACACTCGACATGAAGACGATCACGGGCAGGACCCGGATCGCGAACACGTAGGGAAGCGGGACAGGGGCGCCATCTACACCCATAACGGCCGCGGGCCATGCGCCGAACAGGAACTCGATGCCGGCATCGGCCGCACCGATGAAGAAGACTGCGGCCGAGTTCAACCCGGCAAAGAGCGCGTTTCCGAAAGCCGTGCGCAGGCAGACGAACGCGATCGCCGCCTGGATCAGCATGCCGATCGCGACGGTCCTCCACTCGATTGCACGGCGATGCGTCGAAGCGAGCCAGCTCACCAGCAGCATGGCCGCAATCCCGAACAATGCGATCGCTCGCTCCATCGACGTGCTCCTTCGGGAAGGCTCGGCTGCTTGCGAGAGTGCCCGTCGGATGGGCAAGAAAAGAAAGGGGGCGAGGGCACGTGGCCCGCGCGTCAGTCGGTCAGTCGTCCTGTACTTCGATCTCGATGTCGCGCCGATCGCGGTACACATCCTTTAGGCGCCTCTGGCGTTCGGCTTCGAGCTCGAGCTCCTTGCGGGCGGTCTCGACCGCGCGCTTCCGCTCGGCCGCCTGCTGATCCATCTGCTTGCAGGCGCGCTGCATGTACGGACCGCAGAACTCGAGCTTGCAGCAGTGGGCGGCCATGTCCTCGAAGGTCTGGATGTCACTGGCACCGTTCCAAGTACGGGCCACCTCCGGTTCGAGGAGCGCGACGTCGTCGAAGATGTCGCGCGCTTCCGTGAAGTCACCGAGCTTCCAAGCGCACAGCACCTCGACGAGCTCCACTTCCCCAGCCGGCGCACGAAAGCGGCGGGCCAGGTCAATGTTGCGGCGTGCGCGATTGAGGTTGCCTCGATAGATCTCCATCTCGGCGAGATTCAGGTAGTGCTGCCAGTTCACTGGATCGAGCTGAACGGCCAGATTGAAGCCGGAAGCGGCCGCCTTGATGTCCCCGCGATAGATCGCGACGATGGCAAGCAAGGTATGAGCGGGGGCCGAGTCCGGGTCGAGCTCCAACGCCCGCAAGGCCTCCTGCTGACACAGCGCAAGGTTGGTCACGTAGGGCTCTTCCTCGTCCTTACCGAGTGCCTCCTGCGCCTGGTTCAGATAGATCCCACCGAGCGCCACGTGAACCGCTACGTTCTCCGGGGCTTCCTTCACCGTCTTCTCGAGCAGATCGCGCGCTTCGTCGCGCTTGCCGTCGCGCTCGAGCCGGGCTGCGTTGCGGACCTGTCCCTCGGGAGTCGTCGCACAGGAGAGGGAAACGAGCCCGACACAGAGCACCAGGCTCAGGCCGATCCACGGCTTGACCCTGCCCCACCCGACCGTATCCCCAGAGCCGACCCCACTTCGCGGGGCCCAGCGCCAAGGCGGAGTGCCGCAGCTGCGTGCTTCGCCAGCGCGACTCGTTGGGCTCCCGCTCATGCGCGCCGCGCAGGTCGAAGTTTTCAGACTCGGTTTCTCCGCGGTGGCCTGGAGTGGATGCATGCGCTCGATTCTAACGCTGGCCGGAGCCGAGATGCTAGCAAGTCCCCGGACGAGGTCCCGCCTGGGCGCGCGCCAGTTCGACCAGCGCCATCGCCGGGTCGCCGGCCTCACTCACGGCGGAGATCACCGCCGCCGCTGTGGCGCCGCAGCGCTTCACGTCGCGAATGCGGCTCGCATCGATTCCACCGATCGCCACCACGGGCACCTGCGCCAAAGCGACTGCGCGCTCCAACATCTCGGGGCCGCGCGGGCTGTACTCGGACTCCTTGGAACCCGTGGCGAAGATCGGGCCGAAGCCGATGTAGTCGACTCCGCGCTGCGAGCTGGCGCGAACCTGATCCAAGGTGTGGGTCGACAGACCGACGATCAACCGTTCGCGCAGGTCACTCGGAATCCGCTCTACGGGTAGATCGTCGGCGCCGAGATGGACGCCGTCGGCTCCACTGGCGCAGGCCAGGTCGAAACGATCATTGACGATCACGCTCACGTCCGCCGCGTGCGCGCGCGCGACGACCCAGTCCGCGAGGGCCAGCGCATCGCCGTCTCGCAGGTGCTTGATGCGTAGTTGGAGCACGTGCAAATCGATCTCCGCGGCCAGCTTGCATACCGTCTCGACCACGCGTCGGACATCGTGGCGATGCCCCGGGAGGTCGTCGGCGATCACGTAGAGTCCCGCGAGCCTCTGCGCCAGATCCCCTCGCCGAGGGGACTTCAATGGCCGACCCCGATCCCACCGGGCAAGGCGATCTCGAGGTCCGCGAGCTTCTTCCGCAAGGTGTTGCGGTTGATTCCGAGCAGGCGCGCCGCCTGGATCTGATTCCCCCCCGAGCGCAACATCGCCTCGGAGATGACCGACCGCTCGAGCCGCTCGACAAAGATCCAGTAGGGCCCCTTTTCGTCTTCCTCGCACTCGTCGGATCGCGCGTCCAGCCATTCGGCGAACTCGCTCCGCGCCAGCGAAGGCCAGTCGGACGCCCCCGCCCGCGAGCTCTCGCTCGCGATCTGCACGTCCTCGGCCGTGATCACGTCTCCAGATGAGAGCACGAGAGCGCGCTTGATCACGTTCTCGAGCTCGCGCACGTTGCCTGGCCAGTCGTGCGATCGCAGCGCATCGATCGCCGAAGCAGTGGGCCAACGCTGCGGAACTCCGATCTCGCTCGAGAAGCGCTCGACGAAGTGCTGCACGAGGGAGGGGATGTCCTCCGTGCGCTCGCGTAGCGGGGGAATCCGGATCGGCACCACGTTCAGCCGGAAGTACAGGTCCTCGCGAAAGTCGTTCGACTCGATCAGGCTCTCGAGATCCTTGTGGGTCGCCGCGACGATGCGCACGTCGATCCGCATCGGCCGGCGACCACCGACTGGGGTCACCTCCCGCTCCTGCAGCACGCGCAGCAGCTTCGCCTGCAGCGGCAGACTCAGGTCGCCGATCTCGTCGAGCAGAATCGTTCCACCCTCCGCATCGCGAAAACGACCCGTGCGCGACTCCGTAGCTCCGGTGAACGCGCCGCGCTCGTGTCCGAACAGCTCCGTCTCCATCAGCTCGGAGGGGATCGCGGACATGTTCACTGCGATGAAGGGCCCGTCGCGGCGACGACTATGATAGTGGATCGCGCGCGCGACCAGTTCCTTGCCCGTACCACTCTCCCCGCGGACCAGGACCGCGGCCTCACTCTGTGCCACCCGACCAATGGTCTTGAAGGTCTCCACCATGGCGGGGCTGGTGCCCACGAGCGTCTCGCCGCCGCGGAACATCTCACCGACCTTGCGGCGCAAGGTGACCACCTCGGTGCGCAGCTTGCGCAAACGCGTCGCCTTCTCGACCAGCGCCTGCACCTGCTTCAGGTCGAACGGCTTCGTCAGGTAGTCGAAGGCGCCACGCTTCATCGCTTCGATGGCGTTGTCGTAGGTGTTCTGAGCGGTCATGATGATCACGACCGGACCATTCGGACCCGCCGCGGCGATCTCGTCGAGCAGCTCGAGCCCGCTCGCCCCGGGCATCCGGATATCGAGAAAGGCGAAGTCGAAGGGCTCCTCGCTCAAGCGCTTGCGCGCGTCATCGCCGCTCACCGCCTCGATCACCTCGGCACCGGTCTCCTCCAGTGCTTCGCGCAGTACGAAGCGGATCGAGTTCTCGTCGTCCGCTACCAGAATCCGACTCATGTACCCCTCCCTACGGGAAGCAGAACGCGCATTCGCGCTCCTCCCGCGTGTCCACGCGCGGCGTGAATGCGGCCGCCGTGACGTACGACCCAGTGCTGAGCAATCGCCAAGCCCAATCCGGTGCCATCCGGTTTCGTCGTGAAGAACGGCGTGAAGATGTGCGGCAGATCCTCTTCCGAGATACCCGGTCCCGAGTCCTCGACGTCGATGCGAACCATGCGGTGGCGGGTGCCGTCTTCGGCGGCGATCTGGAACAGCGCCTCGATCCGCGTCCGCACGGTCACGCGTCCCTCGGGACCCGCCGCATGCACCGCATTGCGCACTAGATTCAAGAACACCTGCGTCATGCGATCGCGGTCTACCCAGAGCTCGGGCAAGCTCGGATCGTACTCCCGCACGATGTGGGGGCGCTCGTCGCCACTGGCCGACATCTGCAGCTCGAGGATGTGATCGAGCACCTGGTGCAGGTTGACCATGCGACGCTCGTCCTCACGCCCCCAGGTCAACTGGGCCAGGTCGTCCAGCAAGCGACGAATGCGGTCGATCTCCTCCGCGATCAGATCGGGATAGCGGCGCAGCGCGGGCTCGGAGAGACGCTGCTGCAGTAGCTGGGCGGCACCACTGATACCGGAGAGGGGATTGCGAATCTCATGGGCGATCCCGGCCGCCAGGTGCTGGAACAGCCGGTCGCTCGTGCGCTGAGCGACGAGCGCCTCGAGCTCCTGGCCGATGGTGCGATCGTGCAGGGTCAGCACGCAGCCCCGGCCACCGTCCACCGCCGGCGAGGCGATCATGTCGACCCACAGCGGGCGCTCCTCGGTCTGCGAAGGGAGCATGCAGGCGTTCTGAGCCTTCTCGCGTCCCGACTTCAGCACCTCACCTACGAGCGACACCGCGGGGTGTGTGTCGCCGAGGAGCTTCGTCAGCGACCGCCCGGTAGAGGTGCCCGACGAGAGACCCAAGATGCGGCTCGTCTCCGAGTTCTGGAACTCCACACGCCCCTCTCCATCGAGCGCGAGAATCCCGACGCGAACGGCATCGAGCGCAGCGGCCATCCGATCGAGCGATATCCTCATGCGGCCACCCGAAAGAAGTCGCGCGCATCCGCCAGGACGGCGTCGAGCTGCTGCGCGCGGTTGACTCGATCGCGAAACGCGTGCGCACCGGGCAGCCCAGTCGAGTACGCGGACAGGTACTTCTTGAGCATGTGAACGGCCGAGGCGTCTTCCGGGAAGTACCCGAGCATCAGTTCCAGATGGCGCTCGACGAGCTCGGCGCGCTGCCCCACAGAGGGCTCCGGTGCTGGGCGGCCCTCGGCCAGTTCCGCGATCTGGGAGAAGATCCACGGGTTGTTCAGGGCGCCGCGGCCGATCATGACTCCGGCGGCTCCGGTCTCATCGAGCATGTCCAGCGCATCCTGCGCAATCACGATGTCCCCGTTGGCGATCACGGGGATGCTCACCGCCTCGACGACCTCGGCGATGCGCCCGCGATCGGCTCTGCCGCGGTACAGCTGCGCGCGCGTACGACCGTGGACGCTCACGAAGTCCACGCCCTCCGACTCCACGAGGCGCGCGACCGTGGGTGCGTTGATCGAGCGCGAGTCCCAGCCCAGGCGGATCTTCACCGAGAGCACGCCCTGGGGCAGCGCCTTGCGCATCGCGCGCACGATCGGCGCGATCGCCTCGGGCTCGCGCAACAGGCAAGCACCCGCCCCATGCTTCAGGAACTTCTTCACCGGACACCCCAGATTGAGATCTACGAATTCTGCACCGCGATCGGCCAGCAGCCGCGTCGCCTCCCCGACGAACTCGGGCTCGCGACCGAACAGTTGATAGGCCAGCGGCTCGGAGCCCGGAGCCGTCTCCACGAGCCCCCAGCTCTTCTTGCCCCCGCGGACCAATCCCTTTGCCGAAACGGTCTCGGTGAAGACGAGCGATGCACCCGTCTCGCGCGCGATCAACCGAAACGGCAGGTTGGTCACACCCGCCATGGGCGCCAGCAGAAGGTTACGAGCGAGCGTGACCCCTCCGACGCGAAGCGGGCACACACGCGGATGTATTGAACTGCGCTCTTGTTGCATCACGGCCGTTGGACTCCCACACTGGCGCTGCAAGCTTCAAACCACTCTGAGCGTTCTTGCTCATTTCTCCGCCAGAGGCGACGCTCCAGCCCAGAGAGGCGGCTTTTGGGGAGCTTCGCGGCGGAGGCGAGCCGCTCGGTGGGTACCTGCGAGCCTTTGGAACGCCCGAAATTCGGGCGCATCGAAAACTAGATTGCCTACTAACTAGGCAGGTTACCCTCGGGAGAGATCATGCGCGAGCCCGCACGAGAGCCCGGTCATGGACAATCCCCTCAGGCCGCCGAGCGGACTGCCGTCGAGGTCGCCGAGGCGCGGGACATCATGCTGGGCTCCCTGCGCCCCCTGGGTACCGAGACGGTCGGGCTGGGCCACGCCACGGGACGCGTGCTCGCGGAGGCGATCGTCTCGGAGCGCACGATTCCCCCCCGCGACAACTCGGCCATGGACGGGTATGCCGTGCGCTCCGACGACACGGCGCGCGTGCCCGCGACCCTGCGGGTCGTGGACACGATCCCCGCCGGCCACGCAACCTCGCGCGCCCTCGGCCCTAACGAGGCGATGCGCATCTTCACGGGCGCACCGATTCCGCCGGGAGCCGATGCCGTCGTCATGCAGGAGCACACCGAAGCCGGCGACGGCGAGGTGTTGGTGCTCAAGGCCGCGCGCAGCGGTGACCACATTCGGCGCGCGGGGTCCGACGTCGCTCCCGACGCACCCATTGCAGCCACGGGTACTCGGCTACGGCCCGCCCTGATCGGCATGCTCGCCGCACTCGGACGCACGCAAGTCCGCGTCTTCCGCCGCCCGCGGGTCGCGATCATCGCGACGGGCGACGAACTCGTGGAGCCGGATCGGCTCATCGACGACGGGCGAATCGGAAACTCGAATAGCTACGGCTTGCGCGCTTGCATCGAAGAGGCGGGGGCTGATCCGATCTACCTCGGCATCGCGCCGGACCGTCCGGATGCGCTGCGTGAGACATTCCGGGACGCGCTGCGCTTCGACGCGATCGTGTCCACCGGTGGCGTATCCGTCGGCGACCACGACTTCATCAAGCAGGTGCTGGCGGAACTCGGCGGAACTCTCCGATTGTGGCGCGTGCGCATGAAGCCGGGCGCTCCTCTGGCCTTCGTCATGGTGGGTGCAGTCCCCGTGTTCGGCCTCCCCGGCAACCCGGTCTCGACCCTGGTCAGCTTCGAGCAGTTCGTACGTCCAGCGCTGCTCCGCATGATGGGGCACAACGAGATCTTCCGACCCGTCGAAAGCGCGATCCTCGCCGAGGACTTCGAGAAGGCCGCTGGGCGCATGCACTTCGTGCGCGTGCTCCTGCGCATACGCGAGGGACAGGTCTACGCGTTCGTCTCGGGGGATCAGAGCTCCGGCATCCTGCTCTCGATGGTGCAGGCGCAGGGCCTGATGATTCTTCCCGAGGAGGCGACCCACATTCCGGCTGGCACGCGGGTCCAGGTGCAGATGCTCGACCGCAGCGACATGCGGCGCACTCCCGGGTTTTGATCCTGACCCACGTCGAAGGTGCGGTGCTCGCCGGAGGCCGCTCGAGCCGAATGGGATCGGACAAGGCGGCGGTCGTGCTCGGTGATCACTCGCTGGCCTATCATGTGACCACGGCGCTCGGCGACTGCCTCGCGCACGTCTCACTGGTGCTGCACGACGGAGCGGCCTCCGCTCCTGCGGACGTGACCCGCCCACTCCTGCGGGACCACGAGCTCTGGAACCGCCATCTCATGGGAGTGGAACCCGTGCGGGCCCCGATCGTCGGTGTCGCAGTCGCGCTGGCGGCCGCGCGGGCGCCCTGGGTACTGGTCACCGCCTGCGACATGCCGAACCTGTCTGCGTCCGTCCTCCTCGGCTTGCTGTCGCTGGCTGCAGACTCGACCGCATACGATGTCGTGATTCCGATCGGCGAGCACGGACCCGAGCCGCTTCTGGCGATCTACCGGCGCCGGCTGCTCCCCCGAGTACTCGAGCGAATTGCGGCAGGCCAGCTTGGCCTGAAGAGCCTGGTCACGCAGTGCGAGCGGGTGGAGGTGCCGCTCTCGATCCTCGCGCAGATCGATGCGAGCCTGGAGTGTCTCGCGAACGTAAACGACCCCGAGGACCTCCGTCGCGTCGAAGCAGCGCGAGGGCGGCGCGAGCGCGGCTAGGTGCCTCCCCTGCCGCAGACCGCGCGCGAGCTCCACATTGCCCTGGTTCACCCAGAGATCCACTTCAACACTGGAGCCATCGGTCGCACCTGCCTCGCGGTCGGTGCGCAGCTGCACCTGATCGAGCCGCTCGGGTTCTCGCTCGACGCCCGCCAGGTGAGACGCGCCGGACTCGATTATTGGCCACGCGTGAAACCTCGCGTATGGGAAGACTGGCGCAGCTTCGAAGCCGAGATGGGCAGCCTCGGAACGGCCTTCTTTCTGAGCTCGGAAGGAAATCGGAGCTATCTCGACGTCGAGTATCCGCGCCCCGCCGTGCTCGTCCTCGGCCGTGAGAGCACCGGGCTTCCGCCGGCGATCCGCGACCGCTACACCGATCAGCTGCTCAAGATTCCGATGGAGGACCCCGAGCTGCGCTCACTCAATCTGTCGAATAGTGCGGCCGTCGCAGCCTACGAAGTGCGCCGCCAATGGCGCGAATCCAGAGCCTCTGGGCTCGGGGCTCCCGCTTCGCACTCCACGCGAGCGACCATGTAGAATAGGATCGTCCTCGTTCAATGTACGAAGCGCCCAAGCGTCTACCCGAACCCCTCGACCTCGCGCCGCCGAGCGCGCTCCCGCTGTACGTGCTCAGCTTCTCGTCCGCTTGCGTACTGGCACTCGTCCTGCTCGGACTCGCCCAGTTCGGTTACGTCTTCTTCGTCTACAACGTCGGGCTCGGGCTGGTCCTCGGTGGCGCACTCGCCCTGGGAATCCGCCTCGGGCGCTACCCGGTCTCCGTTGGGCGCATGGCGTGGGCAGCGAGCACCCTGATCTACCTGCTGTTCGACGTCGGCCTGTATCTACAGTCGATCTCGGGCGTATCGGGGAGCTATCCGAGCTTCTTTGCGTTCATGGCGTATCGCGCCGCCGAGCAGTCCGTGGTCTTCGGCTTGCGCCCCGGCACTTGGATGAATCTCAGTCTGTGGATTGGCGAAATTGGTCTGACCACATACGTCGCCCTGCGGCTAGCCAATCGAGCGCTGGCCCAGGTCCGCCTCCATTCGGTGCCGACCGAAGTCACGGAGTTCGTTCTCTACCTGCTGTTTCAGGGCAAGGGGGCAGGTCAAATTGAGTCAGAACTCGCAGCGCGCGGCTGGACCGAGCGCCGAGACGTCGTACGTGCGCTGGATGCGGCCGACATCGCGGCAAGCCTCATTCGCGCCTCCCAGCGTTCAAAGAGCGAGGCGCCAACACAACCCTGAGCCTGCGACCCTGCTCGCGGCCGCTGCGCTCGAGGCAGCTGCTCGCGATTGACCCTGGTCCCCTCCTGGCGTGTCTCGCCGAGCAACCCAGGGATAGATCGGGTGAGTCACTGGCATTGGGACCCCTCTCGGCTTCCCAAACGGACAACCGCAAAGAGTTTCGAGAGAAAATGCTTAGATCCGGCACACCGACCACCGACTCACCAGGTCGTACACGCAGTGGTGGCGCCGCCCAGCTTCGCAGTAGTCTCGCGTCGATCGACTGACCATCTACTCACCGAATGACTCCTTCCGCTTCCGTACCATCGTTGCTTCACTTATAGTGCTCGGATGCTGTCGTGGGTTGCTCGCGTGAAGGCCATCGCGCATGCTCGAGCGCTGCAGGAGTTCATACGGATCGAGTGCGTAGAATCAAGGCGCGATTCAGGGTCGGCGCTTTCAGGGTCTGCGACATGGCGGGGGGAGGTCGGCGCGAGACCCTCCACCTCGGCCGCAAACCCGAGCAAAACGTGTAGAGACAACAGATTCAGGGGGCAGCGGGCGAATGGACTTTCAATTCATCGGAAACTCGGTCTGGATCGATTTCGTGAACACCAGAGTCAGTCACGATGAAGAGTGTCTAACTACCTTCGAGGATCTACTGGCTTGGGCACTCGAAGCCGGTGTGATCGACCTCGGCACGAAGCGTTCGCTCCCGAAGTCCGTATCGCGCACAGAGCAGAAGCGCATCTTACGCGACGCGCGCGCCCTGCGAACCACCTTGGTCGGCGCGGCAAAACAGATGTTAGACGGGGCTCGGCCCCGCCCCTCCACCATCTCGCGGGTCAATGGCCTACTGCGCGATCATCCACGGATCATCCAGCTGCGCAAGCGCAGTGGAGAATGGAGCTCCCAATCGGAGCTCGTCAGCTCGGGGGCGGACGGTATTCTGGCCGCAATCGCCGAGGATTTCGCCAGCTTCGTCGTCGAGGCCGAGACCTCCCTGCTTCGCGTGTGCCAGAAGGATCCCTGCGAACTCCTCTTCTATGACACCAGCCGAAATCACGCGCGGCGCTGGTGCAGCATGCAGATCTGCGGCAACCGAACCAAGGTCGCGCGGCACAGAGCGCGCCAGTCAGAACACGCCGAAGCCTACGCCTGAACGTCTCGACCGCGGGCCAACAACGGGGAGAGACGCTCATTTCGGAGGCACGACACCAGCGGGACTGTGGCAAAGTGCGCGGATGCACTGGCGCAGGGTGTCGGACATAGACTGGGAACGCTGGCGCGCGGAGATGCGGGCGGCAGAGGTTCTGGTCATAGAGAACGACCGCATCCTCCTCATCCGCAAGAAGCGGGGCCTCGGAGCCGGCAAGATCAACGGCCCCGGAGGTCGTCTCGAACCCGACGAATCGCTGGAGGCATGCGGAATCCGTGAGGTCGAGGAAGAGCTTTGCGTAACCCCCCAGAACCTGGTCTGGGCAGGTGAACACCGCATCCAGTTCCTGACCGGACTATCACTTCACCTCGACGTCTTCCGCGCCGACTCGATTCGAGGCGTCCCCTCGGAGACCGACGAAGCGCGCCCTCACTGGTTCCCCATCGGCGCCATACCCTACACAGAAATGTGGGAAGACACGAGCGTCTGGCTGCCTTGGCTATTCGAGGAGCGGCGGTTCTCGGGCCGCTTTCTGTTCGATGGCGACCGGATGCTCGACTACACACTCGATGTGTGCACGCGCTCGGAGCCCGCGCCCGTCGATCGCTAGTCCGACGGGCTGCGGGCTCAGGCCAGGACGGAGCCCACGCGTGCCAAATCGATGCTGTAGCCGAGCGGAACCACCCCCGCGTCAGCTCCGTTCATCCGCTCCGCGCAGGGAGCCGTACAAGGCGCGAGCCCGGGCAGCGCGCCGACGATCTCGCCACTGACCAGCACCCCGGCCCGAAGACGCTCGCACGTGCGCCGGAGCGACGCAGCCGAGTCGAGGGCTTCTCCCGAGATCTCCCAGCTCCCGTTTCGCGCGCCGGGCAGTGGGTCGAGATACATCGTGCCGAGGTGCATCCCGATCGCCGGCACCAATGAAGCACCGCCGAGACCGGCTGCGACCAGCGGAGCTGCCTCGACAGCCAGGGCGATCGCCTGGCGCACAGCGCGTAGCGCCAGCCGCACATCGGGCTTTGGGTTCTCTGGTTGATCCACAAGCCAGTAGCCGATCGACATGCGCGCACCCGAATCTGGGTGCGAGTGATAACGAGCGGCCCCCGAGCGCTCCAGCACGCGGTCCACATCGCGAATCCAATCGACCACGAAGGCCTCGCGCGGATCGCTCGCGCGCTCGGGTCCAATCTCCTTGCGGTCCGTGATGTCCGCGACCACGACGATCGCACATACGCCATCGTCTCGATCGGAGAGCGGAGCAACACCCTCGAAGAGATCCGGGCCCGTACCTGCGAGCACGGCGGTCGACTCGTCGAGTGAGACCCCGAGATCGACCCCGGCTGGACCCCTCGCCGAGGCACTCTCGGGTGGGTCACAAGCGAAGCGCAGGATCACCTCGGCGATGTCGATCCGGTCTCCATCCTCGAGTGTATGTCGCCCCTCGATGCGTACACCATTCACGTAGCAGCCGTTGCGGCTACCGAGATCGACCAGCACGACCTTGCCCTCCCCCAAGCGGCGCAGCTCGGCGTGCTGTCGCGAGCAGTCCAGCTGGTCGATCACGAGATCGCTCTTCGACGATCTCCCGATCGTGAAGACCTCCGTCACGTCGAGGACGCGCTCTGTCTGTCCCTCGATGATCACGACGATCTGGGCTCGCGACGCCGACACTCAGCCCCCCCACAAGACCCGGTTCTGCACCAGCTCGTGTGCCGCAGCAGAGGTCGCACCGGCACCAGGAGCTTATCGGCCTCGTCGATCCCGGCTGAAATAGCCGCGACACCTCTCCGCGCCCGCCATGCAGCACGACGCCGAGACGCCGAGAGGACGACAGTGCACTAGTGTCCGCCGGACACCGGAGGCGTGCACTCGTGTAGGGGGTGTCGCGCCGTCGTATCCGCGGACTCGAGATACCTCCGAGCACGCTCGGCCCAGCTGGAGAGCTCCGCTTCGGAGCATTCGGAAGCGAATGCCAGCCGGTCGAGGCGCTGCAGGATCTCGATGGCCTCGTCGTCTCGAATACGCCGCGCGAGCTCGGACGTGCTCACGGCCGACAGCTCCAGACCGTGCAGCACCGCAAGGTACTCGCGTAGATCGGCTCGCACAGCGCGCACGCGTTCGCGCGCCGAGAGCTCTGTCGCTGAGGAGCCCACCGCCTCAGCAGGCTCTGCGCGCGCCCGGGAAGTCGGCTTTGCGGTTCGCGCCTGATCCATCGAGGAGTTTCTCCGCCGCCGGCGCTGCACCAGGAAGAGTCCGATCAGCGCACAAGCGAGGGCGACGCTGCGCAGCACGGTCCAGCCCACGGCGAGGATCGGCATGACGTCGCCCGCCCCGCCCGCGGCGCTCGCATCGTCGTCCGCAGCCTCTCGTCCAACGGGGTCACGGGCGTCGAGAGACTCCGCCGGCGGCGGCTCGACGGCCGGGTCTCGCACGACCTCGACGGTTAGCGGTGCAGTGGTGGCAAAGCGGTAGCGCTCCAGCATCGGATCGAAGTACGCGAGCGAGAGCGCCGGAATGGTGAGCTCGCCGACTCGGCGCGGTACGAGCGAAAAGCGATACGTTCGTCGGCTGACCAGCTCTCCCTGTCGCACTGCCATCGAGGTCTGGGTGCGCTCGGGAAACACCTCCCCAGCTTCGCTCAGGAGCTCGGCAAAGTCCGGCTCCGCTAGCTGCGCAGGATGCGCGGTCGCGACGACGTCGACACGCAGCGGGATATACCCTCGCAAGCTCACGTTGTCCTCCAGCCGCGCAATGCGAACACTCACGTCCCCGACCGCACCGCGGAAGTCCGAGGGGCGACCCTCGAGTGGCGGGGACTCCGCAGTCAGTGCGGCTGAGGGCACGACCACACGCACTTCGACTCCGCGACGATCCTGCAGCACGATGGCTGACTCCGGCACCTCGAGATGGCCGGGACGAGTCGGAAACAGCACACGGAAAAACCTCGTGGTGCGCACCGCGCGCCCACGAAGGTCCCGCTCCAGAGCGCTGCCCTGGGCGGGTAGACGTTCGACCAGGAAGCCGGCGAACTCGGGGGCTCGCCAGCGTGGCTCCTGCGTGACCGAGTGCTGAAGCATCACTTCGAGCATCACCTGCTGCCCGACGCGTACCGGGCTTCGCGACCAACGGATCTGCGCAGCAGAAGGCTCTGGCACCTCAGGAAAAGCCTCGCGCCGTCGCGACTCCGCCTGAGTCGCGGACGGTACCGCTGACGGTGCTGGAGGGACCGTAGGCTCCTCGGCAGAGCTGAACCCCGACACCGCCAGCACGACTGCGCACGCCGCCGCGACGCACGCCGATCTCACCAGGCTTGACCTCCTGGGGGCTCACCCTCCTGTCCGCTCATTGATAGCTCGCGCTCGATCTGATCGCGGAGCACGTCGTCGAGTCGATCCTCGAGCCCTGCGAGCCAGCGCTCTGCTTCCAGATCGCCCATGGGCGCGAGCTCGGAGCTGCCCGCTCCATCCGACGGGAGCGCAGCCAACGCCTCCTCGGAGTCGGCGCTCGGATCGAGCTCTCCCTCTCCCCCCCCACCGGCCTCGACACGCTCGAGCACCCACTCGTAGTTGAAGAGCGTCTCTCGGTGCCCTGGCTGTTCGCGCAGCGCGGCAAAGAAGGCGTTCGCCGCCTCTCCGTAGCGCCCGAGCTCGGCGAAGGCATTGCCCAGATTGAACTGTGCTCGGAAGCGTAGCCGCGGCGCAGACACGACGTCCGCTCGAGTGAGCGCGAGGTAGTACGCAGCTGCCTCCTCGAAGCGTCCCAACCGATAGAGCGCGTTCCCGATGCGTAGCTCCAGGTCGGGGTGCGGCTTGCGCGAGTCCTCCAGACCTCGATAGATCCGCAGTGCGGACTGGGCGTCGCCCTCCTCGAGCGCATGGTCCGCCGCCAGAAGCTGTTCCTCGTAGCTCGCACCGAGGGTCAGCAGCGCCCCGACCAGCAGCGCGAGCGCGGGCCCCGGTCGCCCCACACGAGCTCTCGGCGCCAGGGCCATGCTCGCACGCCATTCCAACGCGAGCAGGCAGAAGACGAGCAGCGCAAGGACCCGCACGAAACTCTCGCTGCCACTCGACGAGGCCGCGGCAGACCTCTGCAGCGAATTTCCGATCTCGGCCTCGCTGGGACGTTCGCGCCATTCGTCCCAGTACCGCCCGCTCCCCTCGCGTGCGATCTCGCGCAGCAGATCCGCCTGCAAGGCCGATCGAACCTCGCGGCCGGCCGCATCCACGAGCACCTGGCTGTCGCGATCGGCCGGAAGTGCAACCGGTAGCGGTGTGCCCAAACCGACGACCGAGATCCGGATACCGGCCGTTCTGAGCCGCGAGAGCACGCCCGCCAGCGGTGGCCCCGCATGCTCGCCGTCCGACATCAGCAGGATGCGCCGGGGACGCTCGGACTCGGCGTCGAACAGACGGGCGGCGACCTCGAGTGCGCGGGCCACATCGCTTCCGCGACGGGAGATCAGCTCGGTATCCAAGGCGCGCAGATAGGGCAACGCAGCATCGCGGTCGAGCGTGAGCGGCAGCGCCGCAAAGGCATCACCCGCGAAGAGCACGAGCCCCACACGCTGCCCCGACTCCTGTGCGACGAGCCGTTCGGCCAGACGCGCCGCGCGGCGTAGCCGGCTGGGCGGAACGTCCTGGGCGCGCATGCTCCGTGAGACGTCGATCACCAGCACGGTGTCGCCCGCACCGCGTCCGAGTCCCGGAGGGATCCGCTGTGACAGCATCCAAGCGAGCGCACACAGCAGAGCGGCGACCGAGGTCGCTGTCACTCGAGCCCAGCGACGTCGCGCATAGGGATCGCTGGCAAGCCACGCGTGCATTTCCTGGTTGTTTCGCCTGGCGAAGTGCACCCCCATCGCCAGCACGCCGAGTACGAGCCCGCCTGCGGCCCAGATCACGGGAGCCTCCGCAAGAGCGCGTACTGGCTCGAAGCATCGAGCCCGAGCGCGAGCAGCGCGGCCCACAGAATCCAGGGAACGGCGGAGACTTGGCGCTCAGGACCCAGCTCCTGGATTGGACGCGCCTCGAGCCGATGGATCGAGTCGGCAACCGCCAGCACGTCCTCAGGACGTCGCGCTGCGAAAAACTCGCCACCGGTCGCCTGCGCCAATCGAATCAGCGCTTCACGATCCAGGTCGATGCGTTCGAAGCGCAACGGCTGCGGGCTTCGTTCGGACGCGAATGGCACCACACCGGAGGTCCCGATTCCCACGGTATGCGCTCGAATCCCCTCGCGCACCGCGAGCCTCGCACCCGTCGTGGGCGAGATCTCGCCGGAGTTCTGGCGGCCATCCGTCAACAACACGAGCACCCGTTCCGCGTCGCTCCGTGCGCCATCGGCACGTAGCCGTCGCACCGCGAGTCCGACCGCGTCGCCGATTGCCGTCGAGTCTCCCGCATCTCCGATGCGAACGCGCGCCAGGGCTCGCAGCACCAGATCGTGGTCGAGGGTCAGCGGACACTGCGTGTAGGCACGCTGTCCGAAGACCACCAAGCCGATGCGATCTCCCGCGCGCTCTCGGATCAGCTCCGCCACGGCCCGCTTCGCGAGCTCCAGACGAGTCACGCGCGCTCCGTCGAGCTGTCCATCGAGCGCTTCCATGCTACCCGACGCGTCGAGCGCAATGACGAGGTCGACTCCAGAGCCGGCAGCCGGCTGCTCGGGCAAGCGGATGCTCGGCCCAGCGAGCGCGAGTCCCAGGAGAATCAGCACGAGCACACGCAGTCCCATGCCGATGCGCCAAGCCAGATCCGCGCTCGGGCCCGGCTCCACCTCGGAAGACGCGACTGCCGGCACGCGCACTCGCCAGGGGCCGCGGCAAACCGCCAAGCGCCCTAGACACAGAAGAGAGACGGACACGCAGACGAGGAGTTCCGGGCGCTCACAGGCGAAGCTTCCGATCACACGCGTCCACTCCACCGCTGCAAACGCGTCAGCCATCGAGCCCTCCGCTCGGCACTGAGGAGACGTCCGTAGCCGTACCCGCACGCAACATGACGCTCCAGGCGACGAGCAGATCACGCGTCCGCGCTCCGTCCTTGGTCGGCGCGAAGCAGACCTGCTCGAGCTCGGCGATCAGCGCACGGGTTCTCGCATCGACCCCGAGCGACAGCTCTGCCGGCGTCCAGCTCGCGCCCTGGAGCCCGAAGCGGAGCTGCACGAAGCGCCGCAGCATCCCTCGCAGATCGCGCAGCCGCTCGGAGGTGATGTCGTCCGGAGCGGACTCCAGCCGCGCCAGGATCTCCTCCCGCAGCCGTTCGAGCTGGGCCGAGTTCACACTCGGACGGCTCCGTAGCATCGCCCACCCCGCCCAGCCGAAGGCGACGAGGATCCCCGCCAGCATCGCGTAGGTCACCTCGTTCGAGCCGCGCGGCGCGGCGCGGATATCGAACAGCACATCTCGTGCTGCGAGCTCCGCTCGCACCGAGCGCACGTTGAGTGGCAGCGATGCAGTACGCAGATCTGCGTAAGCATCCCCAGCTCTACCGTCGCTCCCAGCTGCGGGAGAGAGGGGCGAAGCGGAGGAACCTCCGGTGGGCGCCGGCGCCTCGAGACGCACCGGGACGCGCAGACTCGGAATGGCCTGGACTCCGGGAGAACGCGCGCGCAGTCGCCACTTGAAGGCATAGCGCACGCCCCCCTCTACTCGGAAGGGCGTGACCGGCTCCAAAGCCTCGGTCTCGAACTCTGCGCTCGCATCCGGTCGCGGGAGGCTCGCAACATAGCCGTCGGGTAGGTCGAGTTCGATCGACACACCGATGGAATCGCCGACATAGGCTTCGACCCGATCCACGGCCGAGCGCACTTCGAAGGGCTCGAGCGGCGCCTGCGCGCGCTCTCGGAAATCCGCGCACGCAAGAGCTGCGAATGCACACAGACAGGCGATCCGGAGGCTCACGCGACCAAACCCGCTCGACGCGCGAAGAAGCGGCGCAGATCCGCGATCACATGCGTGCCCTCGAGCGAGCCGGCGACTGCACCGCGAGACCGCAGACGCTCGAGCGACAGCCGGGCGACCGGTCCCCGCGCGCGCCAGCTCCCGAGACGTCCGTCTTCGGCCGCCACGACCCGCGCCTGGGCACCGTTCGGTGCGAGGTGATCGATGGCGTCCTCGAGCCTCAGTACGATCAGCTCGTGCCGGCGCGCGCACAGGGCCAGCAGGGCGCCAGGGTCCTCGCAGTAGCCGTCACTCAACAGGATCACGATGGAATGACGCGGCAAGCGCTCACACGCCCAGTGAAGCGGCGCGCGCAGGTCGCTGTCCGAACCACCCGGTGCGTGAGCCATCCCCTGGAGCAGTCGCTCGAGATGAGCCTGGCCCGTGCGCGCGGGCCAGGTGCGCAAGGTCGGCCCCCCGAAGCAGCAGAGCGCCACCGGGTCGCCCACCTGTACCGCCGCGTAGGCGAGCGCGGCAGCGGCACGAACACACACCGCCTTGCGCGAGGACTCGCCATGCCCGGGCAGACCTGAATCGGAGACATCGACCAAAAGCGCAACCGCGGCCTCACGCTCCTCGCGCATCTGCTTCGTGATCGGCCGGGCCAGGCGCGCGGTCGCGTTCCACTCGATCCACTGGGCGTCGTCGCCGGGGACGTAGTCGCGTAGCTCATCGAAGATCAATCCGTGGCCGCGAAACGCGCTGCGATAGGCCCCCGCGAAGGGCCGCGTGACGTCGCGCCGCGCTCCGACGAACAGGCCACGCGCGTCCCGACTCGCGCGCACCCTCATGGAACGGGCACTTTGGCGAGGACCGCTTCGATCTCCGCCTCGGGCTCCCCTCCCTCTGCCTCGGCCTCGTAGCTGAGCAAGATGCGGTGACGCAGCACGCTCATGGCGACCTGCTTCACGTCTTCGGGCAGCACGTAGTCGCGTCCTTCGAGAAAGGCCCGGGCGCGCGCCGCATCCACCAGATAGATCGACGCGCGCGGCGATCCCCCGAGCCGCACGCGTTCGCGCGCGCGGGTCGCCCCCACCAAGCTGATCGCATAGGCCGCAATCGAGCGCTCGACGTGCACCTGGGCGACGGCCTGGATCAGTCGCTCGATTCGCTCGGCATCCAGGATCGGCTCGAGTTCCACCGCTCCGCGACTGCGCTGCTCGACCACGCGAAGCTCTTCTTCGGGAGTCGGATACGAGACGCGAACCTTGAGCATGAAGCGATCCACCTGCGCTTCGGGCAGAGGATATACGCCTTCCTGCTCTACAGGATTCTGTGTAGCCATGACGAGAAACGGCTTGGGCAGCGCGAGCGTCTGTCCCGCCAAAGTCACCTGTCGCTCCTCCATGGCCTCGAGCAACGCACTTTGCACCTTGGCTGGAGCGCGATTGATCTCGTCTGCGAGCACGATCTGCTGGAACAGCGGGCCTCGATGCAGACGAAACTCGGCGGTGGCCGGATCGAGGATCTGCGTTCCGAGCAGATCTGCGGGCAACAGGTCGGGTGTGAACTGAATGCGGCGGAACGACAGTCCGAGCACGCGCGCAAAGGCCTTGACCGCGGTCGTCTTCGCAAGCCCGGGCACACCCTCGACCAACACATGACCACCACACAGGAGCGAGATCAGCAGCCCATCGAGCAGCCCCGTTTGCCCGACCAGTACCCGTCCCATCTCTTTGCGCAAACGCGCGATCGTGTCCTGCATCGGAGTCTCTGGCTCAGGCGAGTTTCGCGAGGATCCGCGAAGTTCGCACCCCGGGGGTCTGACGCAGAAAGACGCAACGCCCGCCGAGCGCCTCGATGGTACGACGCTCTTCGGTCGGCTGGCCCCGGTACTCGCTCCCCTTGCAGATCACATCCGGGCGCAGCGCTCGGATCAACGCACTCGGGGTATCCTCGGAGAACAGCACGACGTAGTCTACGACGCCGAACCCAGCCACCATCTCCGCGCGCTGTGCCTCCGGAATGATCGGACGTGCCGGCCCTTTGAGCTCGCGCACTCGGCGATCGCGATTCACTCCCACCACGAGCACGTCTCCATGGCTGCGCGCCTGCTCGAAACTACGCAGATGGCCTACGTGAAGCAGATCGAAGCATCCGTTCGTGAACACGATCCGCTTGCCGCGCGCCTGGGCACGCGCCAGTACCGGCCGCAGCTTCTGTCGGCTCAGGATCTTGTCGCGTGCTTTCATGGACCTCCCGGAGCTGGCTCGGGCACTGCGGGCAGCAATGGGCGCAGCTTCTCCACCCGCGGTGCAGGGGGAGTCTCCTCCGTCCCGTCGCCGGAGCGCAACCCGGGAATCAGGTCGCCTACACGCCGCAGCCAGCCCCCAGTCCAATCGGCAGCACTCTGCAGGGTCTCGGGGGTTGCAGGAGTCACGGATGGGCTGGCGAACGGACCGCGGACGCGAAAGCCCAAACTCAGTAGACTGCCGTCGTCCCCGAGCAGCATCTGTCCCAGCAGGGGCACCCTGCCGATGACCCGATCGAGCGTCTGCAGGAAGAGAATCGCAACGACGAGGTCACTCTCGAGCGACTCCGTGTTCAAGTCCATCCGGCCCGCCGCGAGCGCGCGCAGCTGCGGACCCGTCAATACCAGATCCTCGAGTGAGAGCAGTCCCTTGCGTAGCAGTACCTGTCCACTCAGCTGCCGATAGGGGAGCGCCTGCCCGAACAGGCCTCGAATGCCCTCGAGTGAGAGCAGACGCGCGATCTGGAGTGCAATCGGCAGATCCACGAGGGTGCCATTCGTCATCAGGAAGGTGACGTCGAGATCCGCGGACGGCATGAACTCTTGCGTCGAGTCGAGCACGCCGTCGATGCGCACCTCGGCATTGGCCTCGCCACTGATCGCGCCGCGTTCGATCTTCATGAACGCCGTCGCCTGCGCCGCATCGGCGTTCTTCAGGCTGAGCTGGAAGCGGATCGGTGCACGCTCGTCTCGGGTGAGGTCGAGCTCGCCGCGTCCAGCCAGCAGTCCTCCGCTGGTGGAACCCTCCAGCGCTCCAAAGCGCACCAGACCCTCGCGGCCGGTCAGGCGAGTGGAGACATCGCGGAGCTTCCACGGGCCGACCAGCAGGTGGGGAATGGAGAGCTCGGCCGACAGCCATTGCCCAGCAGGGATGCGACGCCTGGGCGTCGGGCCGGAGACGTATCCGATGCGAGCATCGATCCGATCGGCGACCTGGTTCCACGAGATGTCGAGGTCCGCCAGCCCCCCGGCGATCACCGCCCGTGCCTTGCGGATCTCGAGGCCCGTCTTCGGGAAGAGCATTCGGCCCCTCGCGTCCCGGATCTGGAACAGAAGCCCGGGGTAATCGATCGACAGGTTCTCGAAGTCGATCCGGAGTGGTTCGCTGGCTGCCGCGGCTCGCCCGACCACCTCGGTCGCCGGATCCGGGTCGCCGCGCAGGGCGCCCAGTGCGGGACCGATGCCGGGAAGCGAGCGCCCCGGACCGCTCGGAATCGCGCGGTCCTCAGGCGGGAGCTTGGTGTAGCGAGCAAACCCGTCGATCTCGAGGTTGAGCTCGGGATAGCGCTGACCGCTACGTGCGACCCTCAGTTGCTCGACGCGAAACGCGTCGCCGAGGAGCGCAAAGCTGCCGGATAGGGACTCGAGCGGAGCGGACCGAGGACCCGTCTCCAGAACTCCCCCGCTGACCTTCGCGCGGAAACGAAACTCATCCTCCGCGAGCGGGCGCGGAAACGCAAAGGACTGCCAGAAGCCCTCCCGTGGAAGATCCAAGCTCAGCGACACACCCTCGAAATCGCCCGCTAGCAGTCGCTCGTCGAGCGAGCGCCAGGTAGCGAGGCGGAGCCCGAGCAACGAGATCAGGTTCAAAGCCTTCGCCTCGCCTCGTTTCGCCGAGAAGTCGGCAACCTCGAGCTCGGCGCGCACACGCCCGTCCGTCCGCGGATCGACACTCAGCTCTCCGCGCACACTGAAGTCCCCGAGCGTGAGAGGGCGCGGCCGGATTCGCCAGAAGCCACGGCTGTAGTCGATCCGGGCGGCGATGCGGGCGTTCGGTGTCACGAGCTGGGACTCGATCCCCGTGAGCTCCGCGCGGAGACTTCGCAGCTCGAGGTCGAGCTCGATCTGCACTTGGCTCCCCTCACGCTCGAAACCGATCCTGCCCGCTGCTCTACCGCGCAGGCTCGGCACGCGATCGTCGATGCCGAGCAGGGGACGCACACGCGACAGGATCACATTGTCCACGCGTCCCGATACGCTCAGGCTGTCACCCGCCGCAGAGAACTCGAGCTTCGCGCGCCCGAGTACACCGCTCGCGTTCGAGATCCGACCCGCGCCCTCGCCGCGGACACCCGAGATCAACGCCGACAGCAAGCGTGGTTGACCGAGCTCCATGCTGAGCTGGTCGATGCGAAACGCGCCGCGCGAACCCGCATCGATCTCCAGCACGGCGTCGGAGACAGCGAGCGACCCCAGGGGAAACGCGGGGATCTCCGAGCCCGATGCGGACTCGTCCAGACGAATCCTTGCCACAGGCGAATCGAGCTCCCAATCCTGCGGAACCAGCTGTCCGAGCAGCACGCGCGGCCAAGACTGATATCCCCGCGCGAGCGGGGCTTCGAGGAGGGGATCACCGAAGGCCTGGAGTGTTTCGTAGACGCGTAGCTCGCGCACCTCGACCCGAACGCGCCAGCCGAGACGCACCTCGATCTGTCGCATCTCGACCTTGCGCCCGAGCGCGCTTCCGATGGCCTCCGCCGTCAGCTCCGGCGCTCTGCGCAGCAGCCAGACGGATCCGGCGGCGCCAGCTCCGAAGGCCAGGATTACGAAGGCGGAGAGCGCGATCCGAATCCAGCGCCGCCTGCGTGGCCGCTTCGTCTCGAACTCATGCAACGGTGAAATCACTCCCCCAACTAGCATCTACGCACGAGCGCAGCCAAGGGTACTCCGACACGCAGCTTGTCCGCGAAGCCTCTGGCAGATCGTACGCTCGCGCCCCGCGCGGCGCTCTCCGCGGCCCCGCGCCCATCAGGTGAACGCCACACCTAAACCCTGAACCGCTCTAAAGAATCCATTTCGCGGGCCCGAATCATTGCGGTGAAACCCCAATGGAGTGCCTGGGGGGGTCTCCTCCAACGCGGAAAGGAGCTCCAAGGAATGGAGCAGTCGAGCTACCCGAACCAGCAGCAGATGAGTGGCGAGTCTCAGGACCAGCAGAGTGGCGGGCGGAAGCGGAATCGTGTGCGGGAGCTTCGCGAAGACAAGCTGATGACCCAAGCGCAGCTGGCCCGCAAGGCCCGCGTCGCACTGCGAACGATCCACTCGGTCGAGAAGGGCATGAACTGCCGCATGGACACCAAGCGCAAGATCCTTCTGGCGCTGGGAATTCCATTCGAGCAGAAGGGCGAAGTCTTCCTCGACTGAGCCGATCGGCAGCTGCGCCGACACCTGGCTGAGCAAGCGTTGACAGGCCGCACCTGGCCTCGATAGCGTGTGCTGCCATGGCGGAAGAAGCGTACGAGGACGCAAGATCGCGTCTCGCGGAATACCTGTCCCGACACGGCCTGAAACAGACCCGACAGCGGGAAGCGATCCTCGACGCCTTTCTCGACGCCAGGGGGCACGTGACCAGCGAGGACGTGTACGAGCGCGTGCGTCAGGATCATCCGGACATCGGCACGGCCACCGTGTACCGGACCCTGAAGCTACTGGTCGACGCAGGACTGGCAAACGCGAGCACCTTTCGCGAGGGCGTCACGGTCTACGAGAGCGATACCGAGCACCACGATCACCTCGTCTGCTTGGGCTGTGGAGAGATCATCGAGTTTGAATGCCCGTCGATCGAGGCGAGACAGCTCGAAATCGCGAACGAGCACGGCTACCGACTGACTCGCCACCGGCACCACCTGTTCGGATATTGCGGCAAGTGTCAGCGACAAGGATTGGACTCCCGCTGATGCGGGAGGCTTCGAACTCGCCCAGGCCGATTCCAGCGTTGATTTTCATTCTCAAAGAACCGATACTACGGGGCAATGTTGGTCTGCCACTGCAACTCGGTTTGCGAGAAGCAAATTCGCAGCACGATCCGCTCGGGCGCCCGTTGCCTCGACGACGTGGAACGCGCCTGCGGCGCCGGCGGCGGATGTGGGGGCTGCAGCCCCGCCGTGGAAGAGATCCTGGAGCACGAGCTGCAGCTGCATCGAGCGTCTGCCCTACCCCCGGATCCGCTGGACGCGCTCGAGCTGCTGATCGCACCCACCTAGCGCTGGAGATGCCCGGCGCCGATCCAGGCGCCCGCACTGGGGATCCCGTTGCCGCAGTCTCTTGACCTCAGCCGGCTGCGGGACCACCTGACCCAGCGGCTGCTGCCGCTCTGGGATCGCTTCGGCTGGGATGCGACCCATGGCGGCTTCCATTCGCGTCTCGATCCCAGACTCCAGCCGGTCCCGGATGGTTTCAAGCGGCTCACCGTGCAGATGCGGCAGCTCTACGTCTACTCTCTGGCTGCTCTCGCGAGCCCGGACGATCCGATCGCAGGTCCGCGTGCAGATGCGACCTTCCGACATGCGCTCGCACGCTTCTGGGACTCTGAACACGGTGGCTGGTTCTTCACCACGACTCCACAGGGGAAGCCGCTCGATCGCACCAAGGACACGTATTCTCACGCCTTCGCGATCCTGGGCCTCACCCACTACCACCATCTGCGTCCGGAGGCGGGGGCCCTCGAACTGGCCATACGAACGCTCGACCTGATGGACCGCTACCTCAGGGACTCGCGGTATGGAGGCTTTCTGGAGGCGACCAGCAACACCTGGGCCCCACAATCGCGGGTACGGCGTCACGATCCCCACATGCACCTGTTCGAGGCGGCTCTGGCCGCCTGCGAGCTCGGCTACACGACTCGCTTCGAAGCGCTGGCTCAGGAGTTGCTCGACCTGATGCTCGAACGACTCTATCCCCCACCCTATGTTGGCCTCGCAGAAACCTACGACCAGGATTGGACTCCGGCCGCGGGCACGCACAGCGAGCCAGGGCACCACTTCGAGTGGTTCTGGCTTCTCGAGCGGGCGCGACGCATGCGACTGCGCGAACTGCCAGAGGCGCTGCTTCGGGCGCTCTTCCAGTTTGGAGAGTCCCACGGAGTGGATCCGGCGGACGGTGCGGTCTTCGATCGGGTCGAGCTCGATGGACGCCCACGTGACACGAACAAGCGCGTCTGGCCCCAGACCGAATATCAGAAGGCGCTGGCCATTCTGCTCGACTCCGATCACGCATGGGCTCCGGCCTCGCAGACCGAACAGCGCCTAGGCCGAAGTCTGGACCTGTGTTTCGAGCGCTACATCGACGCCAGCCACGGAGGCTGGAATGAGCACGCAGACCGCGCAGGACGCATCCACAGCGATGCCATGAACGCGACGACGGTGTACCACGTCTACGTTGCGTTCAGAGAGGTAGCTCACAGGCTTGGAGACGTACGCGACCGCTCGAAAGCAGGTGGCGAATCGTCGCGATGACCTCGATCTCGCTCTCGCAGCTCTCCGCGACCGCCTCTACTAGATCGAGGAGAGTCAGCGACGGCGAGCGCCCCGTTCTCTTCTCGCTAGGGAGGTCCTGTGCGAAGGCTCCGATGGGCGCTGTCTGGATCGAAACTCCGACGTCAAACATGTCGTGCTCTCCTTTGCGCGCGTCATGCACAGCCACGCACCGGATATGCATTTCACGTACCAAGGACGAGAGTTTCGGCCAGCGGACGTCGACCCCCGAAAATCCAGTAAAATCAGAATTCTCGGCAACCTCTCGGCAGATCGGCGCCGCAAAATTTGTCAGCCGACTGACGTCGAGTGTCAGAAGTCTGACAGTACGGGACTAGTTCCCGCGCGCGGAGCGTCGTAACTCCGTCCACTGGCCCGCAGTGGCCCGGAAGATCAGAATTCGACGCGAGGTCGTGACCGTCGCGGAGTTGTCTCGCACTTGGGTCCGTTCAATCTCCTCGTTCGGCGTCAGATTGATCTCCACGAAGGACGAGATCGCTGGCCCGTAGGCGATGGCGCGGCGCCCCGTCAGCATGATGGCGAGGTTGGCCCCGAGCTCGACCCGTCCGCGCGGCTCGCGCGGACCGAGCGCGAACTCCTGCCAGTTCTGACTCGTGGTGCTCATGCCGAGCAGCCGGTTCTGAAGCACGACGAGCGCCACCCGGTCGCCGACGAAGCTGCGCGAAGGCGGCTGGGCGCGCTCACGAATCCGGTAGCGCGCCTCCTTCCAGTTCTGCTGTTCGGTGGTGGTTCCCATCAGCCGGGCGGTCGTGCGTACCACCGCCATCAGGCCGCGGCTCTCGAGCCCCAGGATCTCCTCGCCCACCTCTAGATCGAACTCCTGCGTGCGCTGATTCTTCGAGTCGATCAACAGCACGCGTCGATCGACCTGGAACAGATCCAGCTGATCTTCGACCGGAGTGCCCGGGAAAATGCGGGAACTGGACTGGCCCATGCAGAGGAAGGCGAACAAAGCCAAGGTTCCCACCCACCGAGCGTGTCGCAGGGACCACATGGCTAGAACCGATCCTTGAGCTCGCGCACTGCCCCGAGGATCGCTACAGGGTCCGTCGCTCCCGGATGAGTGCGATGCACCGATGCCTGCAGCTCGACCGAGTGCGCGCGCATGAACGGGTTCGTGGCCTTCTCCTCGGCCAAGGTCGAGGGGATCGTCATCTCCGCGGGTGTTGCGTCGTGCCAATCCGTCGCCCGACTCGCCCGCTGGGCTTGGACGCGCCGAAATTTCTCCTGGAGCGCTGCATTGCCCGGCTCTAGCGTGAGTGCAAAGCGGAGATTCGATTCCGTGTACTCGTGGCCACAGTAGACGAGCGTCTCATCGGGTAGCTTGGCGAGGACCTCGTTCAGAGCGCGATGCATCATTTCGGGGGTTCCTTCGAAGAGCCGTCCACATCCGCCAGCGAAGAGCGTGTCGCCACAGAAAACGGCCCCCGGAAAGGCGTATGCAATGTGCCCCCGAGTGTGCGCGGGAATGAAAAGGACGCGGGCCTCGAGGTTGCCCACGCGCACCGCGTCTCCCTCCTCGAGGCCTTCGCTCAGGGCAGGGACGCGTCCCGCATCGGAGCTGTGGCCGTAGACGGGGGCATCGTAGCGCTTGGCGAGTGCCTGATTGGCTCCGCTGTGGTCCCAGTGGTGATGCGTGGACAAAACCTTCGTGAGCTGCACGCCGAGCTCGTCGACCCGGCGTACTACCGGGTCGGCCTCGGGCGCGTCGATCACCGCGGCCTTACGAGTCTCGGGGTCGATCACCAGATACGTATAGTTGTCATTCAGAGTGGGGATTCTCTCGACCTGCATGGCTCTCATTGTAACGGTAGCAGCGTTTCACGTGGGTATGACACACGGGTCGCCGTCCACCACCCCGCCGCGGTGGTGTTCGCGATCCGCTCGGAGCGTCGCTAGAGCAGCGAGAGCTGGCCTCGACGGGCGGAATCGGGCTGCCCGGATTCCGACGCTTGCACTGCAGTCCGCTCCTCGGGCGAGCCCGTTTCGCCCGGCCCGTCCGCAGCCGCGGCTTCCGCCAGCTCGGCCACGTCGGCCCCCGATACCGCTGGGCACAGCTCGCGGTAGTCGCACCAGCGGCAGAGCGGGCCCGTGCGCGCCGGAAACTCGGCTGCAGTAGTGACCTCGTCGATCAGGGCGATCGTGTCCGCGCGCAGGGTCTCGAGCTGCTCCTCGGTACGCCCCTGGCGGAGGGTTCGATTGAATGCGAGGTAGTGCCAGACGAGTCCCACCTCGCGCGCATCCGGAAATGCCTGCTGGACGGCGATCTGGTAGAGCGGGAGCTGGCGATCCTGCTCCAAGCGCCGACGAGGAGGGAGCGAGCCCGACGTCTTGTAGTCGTGGACCTCGTAGCTCCCCTCACCCGTCCGGACGAGGCGATCGATCACGCCTCGCATCCGGTACCTCCCGTGCTCATCGAGCACCAGCTGAACCGCATGCTCGAGCGCGACCGTCTCGTCGGCATCGAAGGGGTAGTGCGAGCGGTAGTAGTTCTCCAAGCAGCGCGCCCCCTGGTCCTGGTAGAAGCTCTCGCTGTTCTCGACCCGCACGATGCGCACGTTTTCGTGCCAGTGAAAGCGCCAGTCCTTCTGGAAGCGCGACAGTACCTGCGCCAGGCTCGGGGGGCGCCCGTGGCGCGCCACGTGGTGGTACAACCGCTCGAGTACCTCGTGCACGCGCTTCCCCATGAACGCTTCGACGCCTTCGTAGGGAACCTCGATCTTGTCGATGTATCGGTAGCGGTACTGCGCGGGGCAGTTCTCGTAGGACGAGAGCCTCGAATGACTGAATGCGACCAAGCAGAAGCCCACTCGAGCGTCAGCGGTAGAGCCGCGCTCGCGCTCTGTGTTTCCGGTTGTCGGGGGGGCGCCAGGAGTATGGTGGGGCGGGCGCTTGCACGTCAACCGCGTGCAGGCTGCGGCTCCGCGGGAGGGTCTCCGAATGCGTCGGCGCGGCCTGAGCGCTCGGGCGGGCTCCCGGGGACCGACGTCGATGAAACCTCGCGAGACGCGGCGAGATCCAAGCAGCATCAGAGGTCTTGATGTTAAGCCGTCGCTCGCGCAACTCTTCGCTTCGAGGATGGAGGCTGCCTGATGGAAAACGAGATCGATCGAGTCGCTCAGCACTTGGCCGCGCAGCGGGAGAAGCCGGACGCGCTCTGCCAGGCATCCCGCGAGGATGCCCCGGACTCTCGGCGCGCCTACGAGATCCTCGAGCGCCTGCGCGCCGTTCTGTTCGACCGCACGCCGACTCGCCACCTACGCGCCGACCTCGAAGTCATTCACGGGCTGATCGCCGCCGCATGCGGCCGCAGCGACGCATCGCGCCTGATCGAAGAGCTGCCCGACATCCGCCACTGCATCGCGATGGATCTGCAAGCCGCCTTCGACGGTGACCCCGCCGCGAAGACCTTCTCCGAGATCGTCGCCGCCTACCCGTCCATGGCCGCAGTCTCGACCCATCGGATCGCTCACGCGTTCTACCAACAAGGACATGCGGTGATCTCCCGGATCATGGCAGAAGAGGCCCACAACCGCACTGGAATCGATATCCACCCGGGCGCCCAGATCGGCTGCCACTTCTTCATCGACCACGGGACAGGCGTCGTGATTGGCGAAACGACTCACATTGGGAACCGAGTAAAGCTCTACCACGGGGTCACGCTGGGAGCCTTCTCCAACCGCCAAGGTCGCGCCGACCTCGGCAAGAAGCGGCATCCGACCATCGAGGACGACGTAACCATCTATCCGAACGCCACCATTCTGGGGGGTGACACCGTGGTGGGTAGGAACTGCGTGGTCGGGGGCAACGTCTGGCTCACGCACTCGCTTCCGCCGAATACCCGCGTGGCGATCGAACAGCCGCGCCTCCACCTGCGCACCGACTCCGGGCGCGAGCCCGGTTCCGGATACGAGATCTGATCTCTGCGGCGCCGGCCCCCGGCGCCTCCGCGGGAGCGCCGGCGACCCAACCGAATATTGCGTACGTTCGATCCCTGGATGAATCTTGGGCCGACCTCGCGCATCCGAACCTTGATGGCTCCCGAATCAGCCACGTCCCGGCGGGCTCGGAACGAGGGCGGCGGCGGGGTTTGCGGCCACGCTCACGCCGCGCCCTGGGTTGGTCTGACCGATCCCTCGGCGGATCCCTCGAGCACGCGTACGCCGCAAGAAGCGAAAAAAGCACAAAAGCAGCCAGGCGCGCTCACTCCGACCCGGAACTCGCCACGCAGCACGAGCGACAGGGCTCGACGACGCTCGGTCGTGCGAGCGCTGCCGGAGAGTTGCGCGTCCGCAGCCACCGCGAGCGCAAGCCTGAACGTGCGCGCCCGAATGGTCGAACGCGTTCCGCCGGCGGCTGACAGTCGAACGCCCGTTTGGTCCTCACACGGTATCCGTTCGCCGGTCGAACATCCCGGCCAGGCCACAGTGAATTCGTCCGCTGCACTGCCGGATCCATTCATTCCCATCGCGCAGAACTCGCAAGATTCTGCGATGATGCGCGCGAGCAGATCCGCATCCTGGACCGATGGGCTCTGGTCTCGGGGCAGACGACCCGATAAGGCGTACAGATTCGCTGCCGTCGCGAGCAAGCCAAGCGTGACTTGCCCGAGGTTGAGTTTCCACTTTCGAGTGCACCCGTGGCAGAATCGGGGCACATCAGCTGGGAGTACACTGGAATTGCGCAAGATCAAGATACTACGGAGCACGACGTTCGCGCTGACGGCGGCCGCTGCTACGGGCCTGCTCAGTGTGAATGCACAGGCTGACGAGCAACTGCGAGACAGCATCCTCGGACCGCGCATCGCTCAGAACGTGTCGAACGCGAGATCACAAGCTGCGATCGACAAGATGAGCAATGAAACGGACGACAAGATCGCGAAGTTGAAGCAGGAGCTCGAGACCATCGAGAACCTCAAGCGCTACAACGATCGTCTGCGGAGCCTGATCGCGACCCAGGAGCAGGACAAGGTCCGGATCAGTGGCGACATCGACGGCGTCAAAGAGGTCGAGCGAAACATCCTTCCGCTGATGGACGACATGATCAGTACGCTCGATGAGTTCATCAAGCGCGACGTACCGTTCCTGCTCGAGGAACGAGAGACCCGCGTGGCTCTGCTCAAAGACCTGATGGACCAGCCCGATGTGACCACCGCCGAGAAGTACCGACGACTCACGGAGGCCTATCAGATCGAGAACGACTACGCCCGCACGATGAGCGCATACAACGACACGCTCCCCGACGGCCGCACGGTCGAGTTCCTCCAGGTCGGCCGCGTGCTGCTGATCTACCGCACACCCGATGCGGACGAGATCGCGTACTGGGACAACACCAGTCGCAGCTGGAAGGAGGTCGACGGCTCGTATCGCAACGAGATCGAGGATGGCTTCCGCATCGCTCGCAAGCAGGCTCCACCCGACCTGATCAGCCTGCCCATCGCAGCTCCTAGCGCGGGGGGAAACTAAGATGAATCCGCTTCATACACTTCGATGGATCGGAGCCCGAGGGCTCGGAGCCGCGGTGGCGACGCTGGCCCTTACCCTGCCGCACGGCCCGGCGTTCGCACAGGAAGGCACGTCGATCAAGGACCTTCTGAAGGCGGTACGCGACGAGAACAGCGGGGACAAGCGTCTCAACCAGGAGCGCGAGAAGGAGTTCCGCGCCAACCTCGAGAAGCTACGCGCCACCCTGGGCCGAGCCCAGCAGGAGCGCGCGCGTCAAGAGGCCGCGACGACCGCCCTCGAGACGACCTTCCGTGAGAACGAGCAGGCACTCACCGAGCTCGAGGCACGGTTGACGGAGCGGCAGGGGAACTTGGGCGAGCTCTTCGGGGTCTTCCGCCAGGTGGCCGGTGACACGCGCGAGAAGCTGCGCGGTTCGATGACCTCGGCCGAGTACCCGGGTCGCATCGAAGAGATGGACAAGATGGCTGCGGCGCAGAGCCTGCCCAAGGTTTCCGAGCTCAAGCTCCTCTGGGAGACCCTGCTCGGCGAAATGGCCTACACGGGCCAGGTCAGCAAGTTCGAAGCCGCGGTGGTTCGCACGGACGGCACCGCGGAGACACTCCCCGTGGTGCGCGTCGGCCCCTTCAGCGCGGTTGCCGACGACAAGTTCCTGGTCTGGAAGCCCGACACCGAGACCCTGGCCGAACTCGAGCGGCAGCCGCCTTCGCGCCACACGGCTGCGGCATCCACCATCCTGTCTGCAGCCCCGGGAGAGGTCGTGCGCATGTCGGTCGATCCGTCGCGCGGCACGATCCTGGGCCTGCTGGTTTCCGCTCCAGACTTCATGGAGCGCGTAGACCAGGGCGGCTTGGTCGGCTACGTGATCATCGGACTCGGTGCCTTCGGAACCCTGATCCTGCTGTTCAGGCTGCTCGCCCTCTCTACTACCGGGAGCAAGATGCGCAGCCAGATGAAGTCGAACTCGCCCAACATGAACAACCCGTTGGGCCGGGTGATGGCGATCTACGAGCAGAACAAGGACGTCGACGTCGAGACGCTCGAGCTCAAGCTGGACGAGATCATCATCAAGGAGGTTCCGTCGCTTGAGCGTGGCCTCAGCACACTGAAGGTGCTGTCGGTCATCGCCCCCCTGCTGGGACTCCTCGGCACGGTTACCGGTATGATCGTTACGTTCCAGCAGATCACCCTGTTCGGTACCGGTGATCCCAAGCTGATGGCAGGCGGCATCTCCACGGCTCTGGTCACCACGACACAGGGTCTGATCGTGGCCATCCCGATGGTGCTCGCACACAGCTTCCTCCGGGACCGGAGCAAGTCGCTGGTTCAGATTCTCGAGGAGCAGGCGGCGGGCATGATCGCCCAGCGCGCCGAGAGGGAGTCGAGCGGTGCTGGTAAGTCTGTCTGAAGCCTGGATCGCGATTCAGGACTTCCGCGTAGCCGGCGGTCCCATCCTCAACTGGATCGGAGTGGTCCTGTTCATGATGTGGACCCTGCTGCTGGAGCGATACTGGTACATGCGCACGGGGCATCCAAAGGAGGTCCAGCGGGTCGTCGAAGAGTGGACCTCGCGCGACGACACCCGCTCCTGGCACGCCTCGTGTATTCGGCGCAAGCTGATCGCCGAGGTGAACGAGAAGCTCAGCCGCTCACTGGGGACGATCAATACCCTGGTGGCCGTCTGTCCGCTGCTCGGCCTGCTCGGCACCGTGACCGGCATGATCGAGGTGTTCGACATCATGGCCATCACAGGGAGCGGAAGCGCTCGAGCCATGGCGTCGGGCGTCACCAAGGCGACCATTCCCACCATGGCCGGCATGGTCGCAGCCATCTCCGGGTTCTACCCGAGCGTGTCCCTACTCCAGCGCGCGCGATCCGAGACCCAGCGGACGGCAGACCTCCTCGTGCAGAAGTGAGCCCAACATGAGCATACGCACACGACAATCCGCAGCGGCCGACGAGGAGTCGGAGGTGAACGTGACGCCCATGCTGGACGTCGTGTTCATCATGCTGATCTTCTTCATCGTCACCGCTTCGTTCGTCAAGGAGGCGGGCATCCAGATCGATCGCCCGGTCGCAGCCAAGAGCATCCCGAAGCCTCGAGGAAACATCTTGATCGCGATCAGTCAGACCGGCGAGGTCTGGGTCCAGAAGCGGCGGATCGAGCCGGATCAGGTGCGCTCCAACGTCGAGCGTCTACTCAGCGAGACGCCGGAGGCGTCGGTCGTGATCCAGGCCGATCGCCGGTCCAAGAACGGAGTCTTCGTAAAGGTATTCGATCAAGCCAAGCAGGCGGGCGTAAAGGAAGTTGCGATCTCCGCCCTCGAGGGGAACCTATGACAGGTCGCTATGCAATCACCGGTCTGGCGGGCTTCTCGATCACGGTCGGCCTCTTCTTCACGATGCAGTCGCTCATCGCCAACTCCGGTGATCGCGAGCTGAAGAAGGTCGAAACGACCATCGTCGAGTTCTCGCGCACCATCCAGGACACGCAGACCCAGGTCCGCGAGCGCAAGCTCCCGGACAAGGTCGAGAACGAGCAGCCACCCGAGCCGCCGGAGATCGACCTGAGCAACGTCCCGAAGCCCACCAATCAGGGTATGACCAACCTGGGCGTGATGGTCTCGCAGGTGAGCCTCGTGGGTGGTCCAAGCCTCGGTGGCCCTCCCAGCGACGGCGAAGAGGTTCCCCTGGTCCGCATCGAGCCGCGCTATCCGCCACGCGCGCTCTCGCGCGGAATCGAGGGCTGGGTCCAGCTCGAGTTCACGGTGTCGGAAACCGGCGCGGTGATCGATCCGCAGGTGATCGACTCCGAGCCCTCCTCGATCTTCAATCGCGCAGCGATTCGGGCGGTCGAGCGCTGGAAGTACAAGCCCAAGGTGGTCGATGGGGTTCCGGTCGCACGCACCGGTGTGCAGGTCGTGCTGACCTTCAAGATCGCGGGCGAAGAGCGCGGCTGAGCGACCTAGGAGACTAAGGTGATGAGAACATCGACACGCGGTTTCGCATTGCTTCGGTTCGTGTGGGTCGGAGGGCTCTGCGTCCTCCTGCCTCTGTCCGCCGCCAACGCTCAGAAGGAAGGGCAGCGACCGCCGCCAGAGACGCGCAAGGCTCAGGTCATGCGCCCGAACACCTACAAGAAGATCCTGCCGTGCCAGGAGATGCTGGCCGAGGACAAGACGAACGAGGCCCTCAAGTGCCTCCAGGCGATCGACGTCGAGAGCCTGAATGGTTACGAGACCGCCGTCACGTACCAGATGTTCGGGTATGCCTACAGCGCCCAGGAAAAGTACGACAAGGCAATCTCGTTCTTCGAGAAGGCAATCGCGACGGGCCAGCTGAGCCCCGGGCAGACCCTGGACTTCCAGTTCAACGTCGCCCAGATGTACCGAGCCCTGGAGAAGCTCCCCGAGAGCATCCGCACCTTCGAAACCTGGCTGCAAGGCGCTGAGAGTCCCACCGGAACCCAGTTCTACGCGATCTCGAGCACCTACTATCAGGCCGAGAAGTTCGGCCGTTCGCTCGAGCTGATCGAGAAGGCGCTCGCCACTCGGCCCGATCCAGAAGAGAGCTGGATGAATCTGGCGGTCGCGCTCTACATCGACAAGAAGGCGTACAAGAAGGCTGCACCTCTGCTCGAGTCGATGGCTCTTCGGTTCCCGAAGGCCTCCTACTGGAAGCAGCTGGCAGCCGTCTACTCGGAGCTCAAGGATGACAAGGGCGCACTCGTAGCCCAGGAGCTGGCTTACAAGCAGGGCTTCCTCACCAGCAACACGGACCTCCGTCGCCTTGCGGAGACGTACCTCTTTCTCGAGATCCCCTTCAAGGGTGCGAAACTCATCGAGACGGAGATCGCGGCCGGCCGCATGGAAAAGTCCGAGAGGAACTGGGAGCTGCTCGCAGATGCCTGGCTACAGGCACGTGAGTTCGACAAGAGCATCCAGCCGCTCACCGAAGCCGCGAAGCTCTCGTCCGATGGCGAGCTCTTCGTTCGATTGGCCAAGGTGCACATCGATGGCGAGCGCTGGAACGACGCCATCGAGGCGATCGACTCAGGCGTCAAGCGAGGCAAGCTGAAGAGCCGTGGCGAAACGCACTTCCTGCGTGGAATCGCGCTCTTCAACCTCGGCAAGCTGGACACTGCTCGGAAGGAGTTCGTTCGAGCACAGAAGTTCGACGACACTCGCAAGAAGGGCAGCCAGTGGGTCAAGTTCATCGACACGAAGAAGGCTGCGGACTCCGCCGAGTAGCTCTAGCCTGAATGCCGCGCCGCGTGCAAGCTCGGACCGATCTCGCACGCCTCGCGCTCCACTGACTCGCAGAAGACTGACTGAATCGCCGCCACGGAGTCTCGTGGCGGCGATTCTCGTTTTTTGAGAAACGCGTGTTCCCCGCAGACTCGGGGATCCACCTCATGCGAGCTCGGATGAAGTAGACCTCATTCGCGCTCGCCTTCCAGGCGGGTCTCGATGCGCGCCTCGATGCGGCGGACTGAGTCCACCTCACTCGGATCGAGCGCCGCCAGATGGTGGAGCTGTTCGATGCAGAACCCGACCACGTTGTCGCTCTCGATCCCCTCGGAGGATCTCCGCGCCCACAGCTCACCGAGACGTCCCAGACACGCGACCCCGAACTCGCGCCGTGCGCGCAGCAACCTGACCCGCGGACTCAGTCGCGCAGGGTCGAGCACCGAGTTGCGCAGCCGACGTGCGGAAACGACGACCGCCAGCAGCCAATCCCCCCAGCGTGCTGAGACGGAGATCTCGGCGGTGGGCAGCGGGCTTCCGGCGCCCTCCCACGCGGACTTTGTTCGCTGGAGCGTAGGCCAGAGCGCGGATCGTAGGCGGTGGCGGAGCCTGAGGCGCTTCGAGCGCCCTTCGAGCCAGAGCCGATACCTCCCCCGCAGACGCTGCCGAGCAGATTCGTAGAAGTCCGGGGTCAGCATCAGCTCAGCCAAGACGTCGGCAGCTCGAACCGAGAGCAGAGGCTGGCGAAGCTCCGAACTTCGGGCCTCTGAAGCGAGTAGAACCTCGACGACGGACGCGAACCGGGTGGCGTAGGCAAGGTCCTGGTAGTCCGCCAGCTCGCGGGCCTGCCTGGACAGCGCTTCCAGCGCACCGGTGGCCACTCGTCGATCCGTGAAAGGCGCCAACGCTCGCTCGAGAATCGCATGTGGATCATCGGGGCGGCCCGCAGACGCGGAGGCCGTCCGGAGAGAGTGGGCACTGTCATGATCCAGCGCCGCGCGCATCCATCTCTCCACGACCTCGGGGGCCGCGACAACGGCCCGGCCCAGCCGCAGGGCCAGCAGGCTCCCTTCCAGATCGGACTCGCGGTCGCGAATCGCACACTCGAGCCCAGCACTTGCAAAGGGCAGCCTACCCCGCTGGGCAGCCATCCCAAGGAGCACCATCGGATGGTGCTGCGGTGCCCCGAGCACGCTGCGACAGAGCTCGCGCGCGTCTATCACCTGGAGCTCCCGGCAACGCGCATCCCAGCTGTGTTGCACGTCCGTCGCGGAGCTCCGGGTGCCGACGATCCGATCCGGAGCTGCTGGCCGGTGCAGAAGCACCAGCGACCTCTCCGGTGACAGTACGCGATCACCTGAGGCGCTGGGCGGGAGCTCGAAGCTCGATGCGAACACGCAGCTCGCCCCTTCGAGCACGACCCGCGCGGATCCCGGGATCGGTGTAGAGCTCAGGATACAGCTGGCCCAGTCGGACGCAGCGGGCTGAGGCCCGTGCGGGCAGGCCAGATGCACAGCATGAAGCCCCTCGATCTCGGCCGCTCGCACGATGACGTCGATGATGCGTTCCGCAGAAGGACCGGAAGCGCACAGCTGAACGCGCCTCGCACCCTCCGTCGGGAGATCAGGCTCATCCAGGACGAGCTGTTCGAGCTCTCGATACGCCGGCCCAGGAGCCCACTCCCCCTCGATGTCGAACAGCTCTGACCAGCTCGGCCCGAACGATTCCGGGGGGAAGGCCCAAACGGGCACGCGCCGCTGCAGCTCGGTGAGGGAATCCGCCGGCTCCTGCTCGATCCACAGGCTGACCCCAGACTGAGCGGCCAACCGCTGCTGCATCTGCTCGATGTTCTGCGTGCGCACGACCTCGACTCTCGGATCTCGCTCGGCCAATGCATCGATCGCTGGGTCGTGAATCCGAGCGACTACGTGCGCGACCCCCTCGGCGAGGAGTGCGCGGATGCAATCGGCACGCGATGGCCGACAGCGTCTCTCGCTCGCAACGGCGCTTGCGTCGCCGACGGGTTTTCCTGCGCGACGTTCGTCACGCCCCCCGGAGATCGAATGCAGCTGCAACACGTAGGTCACGGTGACCCCCGCATCGATCGCTGCCTGGATCACGAGCCGTGATCTGTGCCAGGGCAGGGTTCGTGGCAGCCGCACGAAGCGATGCCGCGTGTGGATGTAGGGAGCAAGCCCGATCCAGCTCGACACCGATCCGACGCCATACACCTCTTCGGAGAGGGGCCCCATCTCCCCCGATGGGCAGGCGGCACTGCTTTCTTCGGCGCGTGAACACGCCTCCGACACGCTCCACGCGCTCGGCAGGCGATGGCGCGCGATTCCGAGCTCCGCGATGCGGCTCACGAGGGCATCCCGCACCACGTCGGGTCCCTGAACGGGAACGATGCGCGCCTCTCCCGTCTCTGGATCGACCTTCTTGTGAAGCCGCTGAAGGACCGGCAGGTCGCTTCCCGAAGGCGCGTACTGCCGCGCCAGGTAGGGCCCCAAATCGAGCGCGAGCGACTCCGCAGTGACCTCGGCATGACGAGCAAGCCAGGGTGCCCCACGGCGATCGCGCTGGCCCAGCACGCGCGGCGGCGAAGTCAGATCGCACAGTCCGATCCGAATCTGATCCTCGATGAACCCGCGTCGATCATCGAGCACGATGACTTCGCTGAGCCCCTCGGCAAATTCACGCAGACGACGCTTGGGGATGGGATAGAGCAGCTGCAGACGCAGAACCCGAATCCCCAGCTTTCCGAGCGCCGCCGCATCGAGGCCCAACAGCTCGAAGGCGCTCTGGAGCTCCCGATACAGGCGACCGCTGGCGACGATCCCGAGGCGATCGCGCGCATGACGATGCTCGACTGGATTCAGCTCATTCAGATCGGCGTATCTCTGGACCGCCTCGAGGCGCTCATAGACCAACTCATGCTCGCTGCGGCGGATCGCGGCGCGCCGCAGCGAGGGCTCGAGGCGCTTCTCGAATGCTCGTCCCGCGAATTCGAGCTTCGGAAGCTGAGGCTCGAACGGATTCCGTTCGAGTGTCACGATCATGCCGCCAGCCACGACGTCGCGCACGAGCTTGAGCGAGACCCAGGTTCCAGCAAAGCGAGAGATCGCCAATGCGTGACGTCCCAAGCTCAGGATCTCCGCAGCGTCCGCGGGATAGAAGACCGGTACGAAGGCGTGAGCGAGCGCACTCTCGGAGTAGGTCGGCATCCCCGTGCTCGCCCCGGATGGATCGTCGCCCACGAGTACGAGCGCACCCCCGAAGCGCGACACTCCCTGATAGCTGGCGCGCCGCACGACACTCAGGGCGCGTTCCAGCCCAGAGGCCGACCCGATCCACGCACCGAGCACGCCGTCGTGGTGCGAGTGCGGAAATAGATCCAGCGCCTGAGTGCCGACGATCGCTTCCGCTGCCAGGGCCTCGTCCAGCGCAGGAACGAAGCGCGTATCATGATCCGTGAGCAAGGGCTCGAGCGCATCGAGTAGATCGACGAGCGCGTCCATCGAGCTACCAGGACAGCCAGAGTAGAGCGCGGCTACACGTCGCCCTGCCCTGCGTTCGAGCCGCACGTGGTCGAGCATCAGCCGAACGACCGCCTCGTAGCCGGTAAGATGAACCCGTCCCTCGGCTTTGTGAAAACGGTCCCAGAGAACGGGCCAAGTGCGCGACGTTTCCGCCATTCTGCGGGTTCTATCGGCCCGCAGTGAGCGCGGGTTTACCCTCTACCAAGCAAGGTGAGCGCAACTCGAGCCGAAGCCAGCCAGCGGCCGTCAGTACGGACAGACCCGTCGTGGGCCCCAACACGCAGCTACCTTTGAACAGCACCCAGTGTGGCTGGCTTCCGTGTACGACGCCGGTGTCGCGCCCTGGACCCGTTGATGCGACTTACACACCGAATCGATGAGGTTTCGATGAAAACCCCATAAATACCCGCAAATCCTCAATATTCCGGCCCCATTCAGTAGATGAAAAGATGCTGCGTATTGCAGTAGCGAGCCCCGCTCGAAGGTGGATAGCTGATAGGCTCGACTTGCAGCATGTCATCTAGACTCCAACGACGCGTCCGGTCGACGCCTCGTCCGGTGTCAGATGGCCGGCGCGTCCGTGGTCGGCGATCGCACTGCTCGGCGGTCGCACAGGGTTCGAAGCGGACGTGCCCTGCCTGCGACCGAACCGAGGAGGTCCTGCTCCATGTCAGAAACATGCGTATCCATGCGCGTTCTCGCGCCGTTCATCTCGCTGCTCAAGCGAGAGGCTCGAGCCCCCGCATACTTGCTCGAAGAGTTCGAGGGCGTCCAGCCGGAACAGCGTATCTCGATCTCCACGGCGATTCACTTTTTGGACCAGGCACAGCAGGCGACGGGAGACCTCACCTTGGGGCTACGAGCTGCTCGCGAGGTCAAGCGCGGAGACTACGACTTGCTCGAGTATCTGGCGTTCTCCTCGCGGAGTGTTCGCCACGGCTTCCAGGTACTGTCGGAATACGTCCGCCTGATCAGCGACGCCTGCAGCTTCAAGCTGAGCGACCAGGGGGAGACTACCCATGTCTGCTTCGACAGCGGCGTCCCGTTGAACCGAGTCGCGACGGAGTTCAAGAGCGCACTTCTCTTCGAAGTCATTCGACACTGGTGGCGCCAACCGATTCACCCCAGCATCAGCGTTTCGTTCCGACACTCCGCACCGGCCGATCTCTCGGAGTACCGCAAGACCTTCGGCGACTGCAATCTGGTCTTCTGCTCCCGGTTCGACGGCTTCGCGATCCCATCCGAGCTCTTGGACGTACCTCAACCCACGGCCGATCCGCGCCTACACGACCTGCTGAGGCGCTGGGCAGACCGCGAGGTCAGCACCCTACGCTCCCAGCCGAGCTTCTCTCATCGCGTTCAACGGATCCTATCGGAGCAGATTCGCGAGGGTCGCGTCTGTGCCGACACGGTCGCCGCACGTCTGCGCATGAGTCGTCGGACCCTGAGCCGGCGCCTCGACCAGGAAGGCACTGGCTTTCGCGCGCTCTTGGACGAGCTTCGACGAAGTCTGGCCACGCGATATCTGGTCGAGGATGGGCTCAGTGTTGCCGAGGTCGCCCAACTGCTCGGGTTCGCTGAGGTCGCGGCATTTCATCGCGCCTTCAAACGCTGGTATAACGAGACTCCGCATCGATATAGGACGGAGCGGGCGATCCAGCTCAGCGCACAGCAAGCGGAGGCGACTGCACACGAGCAACGGGTGTAGGCGTACGGCGGATCTCGGGGTACGACGACGCGCGGCCGACCTCGAGCAGAGTGATCAGCCACCCCGTTTCAGAACGCGACACCGGCCTCTCGCCGCATCCTCTCGATGAATGGAAGCACTCCGTAGCGCGGCGCCTCGGCGAGAACCTCCTTGAAGATCGTCCGCGCTTCAGCACGCTCTGCAGGCGCTCCCAGTCGGAGTGCCACCGCATAGAAAAATCGGTTCACGAGCACCGTGACCGACGCGCCGAGCTTGCGATTGAATTCGATCGCAGCCTGCATGTGGGCCTTCGCAGCTTCTCGGTCCCCCAGAATGAGTGCAAGCCGGCCGAGGACACTGGCTAGCGAGCCTCGATAGTTGGACAGCCGGTTCACGACGTTCAGGTGCGCGTAAGGGAGCAGTAGCTCATACAGCTGCTCGGAGCGCTTCACGTCTCTCAGGCTCACGCATACGTCCGCCAAGAGCGAGAGATTCCAGAGCCAGTCCTCCGTCTTCGGGTAGTGCGCGAACCCATCAGCGGCCACTCGCTCCAACCTCGCTCGAGCCACTTGCTTGTCGCCCGAGCTCATCGCGAAGTACGCGGCGAACGTATCAGCCGTAGGCCCCTCCATATGCTCTTGCGAGGCGATGGACTCGGCTGCAGCGCGCAGAATCTCGCGCTTTCTCTCCACGAAGCTGAGCATCGCCATCCCATTCGAGCCGGCGATCCAACCCGCCGCGGGATCGCCGACTTCGCGACCCAGCTCCAGCAGTCGATTCGTCAGCTGGCGGCCCTCTTCGAATCTGCCGCTCCCCACGGCACGGCATACACGAAATCGAAGCGCGTCGTACATGTAGCGCGACACGCGCAGGCGCTTCGCTAGCGCAACGAAAGCTGCAATATCACGATCGGCGGCGTCCATATCCCCTATGGCGATGAGCAGCGAAATTCGAGCCGCGTAGGCCTGCGCCAGCAGCGGCTTTGCATCCAGTGACTTCGCGAGCTGCACACCCTCGTCCGCCAGGAGGAGGCGGGCCTCCGTGTGCTCGGGTCCCACCAGGACCGTGAGCTGCGCCATCAGCGCGTCGAACAAGGCCGTGCGACTATCCGCGTCACGAGCCAGCTCTACCGCGCGCTGTGCGAGCTCTTCGGCGCGGGTGCCAGACCCGACCATGCGTCGCGCCAACGCGGCACAAGTGCGCGCGCGCACTTCGAGACTCCCCTCCGCCATCCACTCCACTGCGCGTTCCAGGAGCTCGCGCGCCGAAGGGCGTGCCGGATCCTCCTTGAACTCGGGGCCAACGCGTCGGAACGGATCGCCCGCGACCCCCAGTGCCGCTCGGGCATACAGCTCCGCAGAATCCAGGTGGCTCGCAAGCTCCGCAGCCCGCAGGAAGGTCTGCTCGGAGTCCGCGTAGCGACCGGTGCGTGACAGTGCATCTCCCAACCGGAGGAGGCCATTGCAGTAGCGCACGTCATCTCGCGGCACACGCATCTCCTCGATCGTGAGCAGATTGCGGAACTGGGTGACAGCGTCGTCGTAGGCAAACATCTCGAGCGCACGTTCCGCCGCCTGGATCGCATAATATCCAGCACGGTCGACCTCACCTGCTGGCGCGGCCTGGAAGAAGTGGTGCGCGAGCTCGCCCACTCTCTCCGTGATCGAGCGGCCACTCACCACCTCGAGGGCAATGGCTACGCGACGATGACGCCGCACGCGCTCTGGAGCCGAGATCTCCTGGTAGAGCGCCTCTGCGGTCAGAGCGTGCGCAAACCCGTACTCACCAGGAGGACGGGGCGGGCCGCTCGGGTCACGGCTCGAAATGATACGCGCGTTCTCGGCGTCCCCTAGCTGAAGCAGAATGGTATCACTCGACATCTCGGTCACCTGCTCCAGCACCGGAATCGTGAAGGTACTTCCGATGACCGACGCCCAGCTGAGCAGCAAGCGACACTCTTCGGACAACACGTCGAGACGGCGCAGAGTGACGTCTCGCACAGTCGCGGGCAGTCCGAGCTCCGCGAGGTTGCAGTTCTCGTCGATGCCACCCTCCTCGAGTAGCCATCGCACCGTCTCTCGCAGGAAGAAGGGATTGCCTTCCGTCTTCTCGCGCAAGGCCGCCACCAACTCGGCACGCGGCTCGACGCCCGCCTCCTGCTGGATGAACTGCGCGATCTCGCGTTCATCGAAGCCCACGAGGCGAATCTGGTGCGCATTCGTAGCCTGCGCGATTCGGGCCAACAGGTAGGAACGCTCGCCGCCGCGGCGACTCCCACCTTGTCGGTAGCTCGCGGCGATGAGCACGGGCACGCCAGCGATCTCGCGCACTACGGATTCGACGACATGGAGCGTGTCGAGATCGGCCTCGTGCAGATCGTCGAGCAGAATCGCGACCGGAGCCGACGATCCGAGCTCCTGGAGATAGCGAATCACCGTGCGCGAGAACCTGAATCGAACCTCCGCTGGCGGCACCCCGCGATTCAGTTCGGGATCGAGGAGTTCGACCAGACTCGCGTAGGTCCCCCCGGCCGCATGCGCGCTCCCCGCGCCTCCATCGGAGGGCTCACCGCTGCCCGGAGGCGGCTCGAAGAGGCCCTGAGCCTGCTCGAGAGCCTGGCTCAAAGGCCAATACGGGGGAACTCCCGGCTCGGAGCTGCAACGCGTCCTCAAGATCAGCCGCGTGCGTGGGCGCAGTAGGTGCACTAGCTCGTCCAGGACGCGGCTCTTCCCGACCCCGGCATCACCGTGGATCAAGAGGATGCGTCCCTCGCCGGCCTGCGCAGCGCGGAACTGCGCTTCGAGGTCTTGCATGAGCGCTTCGCGCCCTACGAAACCGCGCTCAGGCGCGGGCTCCGGTCCCGCTTGGGCGCGCTCGGGACTCTCTTCGGTTACGGGACACACGATCGAGTAGCCGCGCCCCCTCACGGTGCGCAAAAGCACTCCGCCCTCGTCCCGCAGGACGCGGCGGATCGTCCGGATCGTCACGGGCAGCACGTTTTCGCTGACAGCGAGCGAAGGCCAGATCTGCTCGAAGATCTCCTCCTTGCTGACCACACGCCCAGCCTGGGACAACAGATAGCGGAGAAGATCGAACCCCTTCCGCGGCAGGGGCCGCACCTCACCTCGACAACGCAGCTCGTAGTGATGCCCGTCGAGCTCGAACTCATCAAAGCGATAGATCAAATCCATCCACCTTGCATAAATTCAACCTCAACATAATCAAGCTAGACCCGATGAAGGACACGGCTCGGACCCCGAGCCGTCTGCTCGACCCGCACTTGGCTCTGTTAGTTTCCCTTAGGTCTCTCCGGGATAGAAACCTGACCCAAAGCATCATAGTCAGACCGCCGGCCGAAGCGGAAGCAGAATGGGAGCATGCACGTCCCCCTCAGGTCGTCGCGATCATGCTCTCGCGCAGCTCCCGCTTCAAGATCTTGCCGTTGGCATTGCGAGGGAGCGGCTCCATCCTCAGGTCGATCCGCACGGGCACCTTGAAGCGCGCCAAGCGCTCCGCGACGAAGTCTCGGAGCTCGCGCTCACTCACGCGGGCACCGGGGACGACCTGAACCACCGCCCCCACCTCCTCCCCGAGGACCGGGTGCGGAATGCCCACGACGGCGGCATCCATGATCGCGGGGTGACTGTAGAGGACGTCCTCGACCTCGACGCAGTAGATGTTCTCGCCACCGCGAATCAACATGTCTTTGGCGCGGTCCACGATATAGACGAAGCCCTCTTCGTCTATCCTCGCGACGTCCCCAGAGTGACACCATCCATCGCGGAAGGTCGCTGCCGTCGCTTCGGGCTTGTTCCAGTAGCCCCGCACGATGTTGGGGCCGCGAATGCACAGCTCGCCAACCTCGCCGCACGGAAGGACGTTGCCTGACTCGTCCACCACCTTGACGTCGACGACCGCTACGGGCGTGCCGATGCTGTCGGGCTTGCGTACGTAGTCGAGCCCATTGTTCACGGTGCTGATCGCGGAGGTCTCCGTCATACCGTAGCCATTGCTCGGCGTCGCGGTTCGAAACGACTCGTTGATACGCCGAACGAGCTCGGGCGATGCGGGAGCGCCGCCGTAACCAACGACGGCGATACTCGAGGTATCACGCTTGTGAAAGTCGGGAGACTCGAGCACCTGCCACACCATCGACGGTACGCCGCCGAACTGGTTCACCCGCTCCCGCTCGATCAGCTCGAGCGCCCGCTCGGGATTCCAACGATGCATGAGCACCAGCTTGTTCCCACCAGCTGTATTCGCGGCCAGCACGGAGTGGCTTCCGGTCACGTGGAAGAAGGGCACGGACACCAGTATGGAACGCTGGGGACGCTCCTGTGTCAGGTCGGGAGCGGTCCCCTCTCGACGCATCTGAGCGCGCGCCTGGGAGTACGCCGCACTGATTACGTTCGTCAGCAGGTTGCGATGGGTTCCGAGCGCACCCTTGGGATTCCCGGTGGTACCAGACGTGTAGAAGATCGTCGCATCCATATCGGGAGTGACGTCCGCCTCCGGCAGCTGCAACGCGGGTGTGGCACTCGACATCGCCTGCGCGAGATCGACGAACCCGGGTCGCAGAGCACTCGCGGGCCGCGCCACCAGCACACCGCGCAGCTCGAGCTTCGGGTAGTGCGGCTCCAAGAGCTCCGCTCGCTCGTGGTCGGCGATCAGCACCGCTGCGCCGGAATCCGCGAGTCCGTACTCGATCTCATCTCCCTTCCACCATGCATTGATCGGCACCGCAATGGCTCCGATCGACGTCACCGCATAGAACGCGATCGGCCATTCGAGGTAGTTGCGCATGGCGATGGCGACGCGATCACCTGGCGCAACCCCGAGCTGGGCCCGCAGATAGTGCGCCAACGCGGCAATGCGGGCGTAGGCTTGCGCGTAGGTGACCCGCTCGTCCTCGTACACAAGGAAGATCCGGTCTGCGTATCCCCGCATGTTCTCGGTGAGCGCACGCAAGGTGGGAATCGCATTCTTCCACGTCTTCGTTCGAATCCCGCGGATCTCGACCTCTTCGATCTCGAAGGCCGAGCCAGGCGCGACGAGCTGGGCCTGGACCTCCTCGAGCGACATTTCTCCCATCGTCTTCCCTCCTCTGCGGTCGAGCGATCAGAGTCGCTCGAGCGCGGAATCCATCCGCTCCAGTATTTCGTGTAGCACTCGACGCGACGTCGCGAAGTTGAGCCGCACATAGCCAGTGCCCTCGGCCCCATACGCTTCTCCGGGAGAAAGCGCGACCTTGGCGCGACGCAGAAAGAATCGATAGGCACCCTCGGGCAGGTCCAGCTCCCGACAATCGAGCCAAGCCAGATAGGTTGCCTCCGGGGGATGATGACTCACGTCGGGCCAACGACTCGCGAGGAAGTCGGCGACGGCATCCCGGTTGCCCCGCAAGTAGCTCCGCAGCTCGGCAAGCCAGGCGTCGCACTCGGTCCACGCGACCCGCGTCGTCTCCAGTCCGAGAATTCCGAGCCCACCACGCGTGTGCCGGCCGATCTGCGCTTGGAAGTCACGCTGCAGCTCGGCACTGCCGAAGACCGCTACGGCACAGCGCAGGCCAGCCAAATTGAACGCCTTGCTCGCCGACGTGAGCGTGATCGTGCGCGCCTCGACCTCGGGCGAGAGACATGCGAACGGCACGTGCGTATGCGGCGTGTAACAGAGGTCGGCGTGAATCTCGTCGGACAGCACGACCCAGCCATGGCGCAGGGTCAGCTCTGCCAGACGCTCGAGCTCCGAACGCTCCAGCACGCGCCCTGTTGGATTGTGCGGATGGCAGAGCATCAGCACCTTCGGCGACGGATCGAGCGCGGCCTCGAGCCGGTCGAAGTCGAGTTCGAAGCGATCCTTTCCCGGCACGAGGTGCAGTGGGACCCGCTTCCGCCCGAGTTCGCCCACAGCGCTCAGAAACGGAGGATATACGGGCAGCGGAGTAATGACGCCGTCTCCGGGACCGGAAAAGGCAATCAGCCCGAGGTACAGACCCTGAACCACATCGCTCAGAACCTCGACTCTCTCGGCTTCGATGCGCCACCCGTAGAGTCGCTGCATGCGCGCTGCCAGCACCGCTTGCACGCCGTGATCCGAGGCATACTGCGGGTAGCCGACGTCCGAGAGCTCGACGGCTCTGCGGAGGCACTCGCGCAAGGGGGCGGCGAGGCCGAAATCCATGTCGGCCACCCAGGCGGGCAGCACATCTTCCGGATATCGGCGCCACTTCTCGCCACGGCGCTGGCGCAGCTGCGAGAGATCGAGAAGCTCCAGATCCATAGGCTGCGCAGTGTACCGCAGGCGCACGCTCGGCGAGCAGGCCGACGAGTACGGACCCGCCAGGCCGTCCGCCGCCCACGGGCCCGCGCCTCCAGCTACCCGCTGAGATCGGCTTTCGGATCTGTGCCGCTCCAGCCTCCTTGGAACGACGGATCTCGATCTGCGCACGTGCTCGACCGTGCCACCGGCCCTGCCCTTCGAATGCTACCCGGCTGCGCCGCGGCTGCTAGAAGAAGTCGCAGCCCCCGCCGCCGCTTACGTCGGTCTGGTGCGCGACATTGCGAATCTCGCTCCCGCGAGTGCGCTCGAGGACGCCGCGTAGATCGGCGGCCAGGCGCGCGGAGTCCGTCGAACTCCCGTCCGATTCACGACAAGCGCAGTCGAGGACCGTGAGAACGTCGGTCACGCGACTCAGGGTCGCCTCCACGAATTCGAGCTGCTGGCGCGCGATGTCCTCGAACTGCAGGCTCATCACCGCCCGCGCGGCATCACGCTTGAGCTTCTGCGCGAGCTGTGAGATCTGCTCGAAGGCGTGCATGGCGCGGCCATTGAGCTCGCTCACCTCGCGCATGATCTCGCCGACACGCTCCCCGGCCTCGAGTGCGCCGCGAGCCTCGCCGAGCGCCACCTCGGCAGAGCGATGCGACATCTGCTCGGAAACCTTCTTCGCCTCGTCGACCGCGTCGGAGATGCGTTGTGCCGCATCGGCGGCATCGTTCGCCAGATTCTTGACCTCGGTAGCCACGACCTCGAAGCCCGAGCCCGCATCGCCCGCGTGAGCGGCCTCGATACGCGCGTTCAGGGACAGCCAACGCGTCTGGTCGGCGATATCCCCGACGCGCTTCGCAATCTGGCTGATCTCCTCGACGTACGCGAAGCCGCGATGGGCGAGTGCGGTCATGCGACAGCTGGTGGCTCCCATCAGCTCGAGCCGGTCGACCAGGCCCCTCAACACCTCATCGAGCTCTGCTGCGAAGTGCTGAAAGCCGCGCTCCCGCCTGACGAGATCCTCGGTGTCGGTCGCAAGCTCCCCCACCATCTGCTCGACGAGCGCAGCTTGGCCCTCCGCACCCTCGCGCATCCCGTGAAAGCTCTCACGCATGGTGACCACCGCGTCGGCGAGTAGCTTGCGCAGCCCGACCGACATCCGACTGACCTCGCCAATCTCCACACAGGAGAAGCGACTGATCGCGCCGATCACATCCATCAGCGACTCCGGACGAGATTCGTACGCCAGCTCAGAGCCTCCCACCCGATCAGAACCGCCCGAACGGGTGGAGTCCAGATTGGCGCACGTCTCTGCTTCGCACTCCGGTGAAGATGACGACGGGACTGCAGGCATGGCCTCGCTATCGGCTCTGTCCGCGGAGAACCGTACAGGGGACGGCACTCCGCGTTGCAAGGTGCGCTCGCAGCCGCCTTGGCAGGAGGCTCTCGCGCGGAACGCACTCTTTCCCCGCTGATCCGCCCGTGCACATGCTGGCCACCGCTGGCACGCCTGTGCAATACCCGCAGGCGCCAGCCTAGATCACCGGCCCAGCAGAGCGCCTCTTCTCCGCACCGGGCGAGTTAGAGTTCAAGACCACCCTGTAGCAGCCGAAGAGACCCCTAGAAGTTCAGCCGCACGAAAGCACTTCGTTCGCTAACGACGGGAGTGGGTGGGGATGGCCCGCATACTTTGTGTCGACGACTCCAAGTCGATGCGTGAGATGGTTCAATACACACTCGAGAGTGGCGGCCACCAGCCCCGCTGTGCGGAAGATGGCGTGGAGGCGCTCGAGATCGCGGCGGCCGAGTCATTCGATCTGGTGATCACCGACATCAACATGCCGCGCATGGATGGGATCACTCTGGTAGGCGAGCTGCGCACCCTGCCCGCCTACAAGTTCACGCCGATCCTGGTGCTGACGACGGACTCGAGCGCCGAGCAGAAGCAGCGCGGCAAGGCGGCGGGCGCGACCGGATGGATCGTCAAGCCCTTCGACCCCGAGCAGCTGCTGCGCACGGTGGCAAAGGTCGTCAGCTGACTTCGACGATCTGTCCCGTCGCGAGATACCACAGCTCGCCACGAGGCGGCGGATCGAGCCGCAACCCATCTCGCAGCGCGATCATGTACGCCTGGACCTGACGGATCGCGGCAGACCGCGGACCTTCCGACTTCGAAGCTTCGCCCTCGCCATGAGCCGACTCCGTCTTGAAGTCGACCACCACCAGAGTCCCGAGGCCGAGATCGCGGTACACCAGGTCGATGGTCCCCGAGTTGTAGTAGAGCGGCGCATCCTCGCTCCGAAGGTCGTTCGCAACGGGCATCACGAAGGGTAGCTCGCGCGCCACCACGCAACTCGCAAGCTCGCGCAGGCGAGCGCGCAGCGGGCCCTGCTGGAAACGGTGCCAGAACTCCACCACTGCCTGCCTCACATCCTCGCGTTCATCCGCCCGCGCGTGAGCCCGGAGCCCGCGCTCGAGCCCCGCATCGATTGCATCCACCTCGGCCGCGAGATCGAGCTCTTCGAGCAGACCGTGCACGATGCTACCGAGCGCGCGCGCGCCGAAGGCACTCAGGCCACTGCCGCGCCGCTTCCCACTGCGAAGGTCGGCGAAAGTCGGCTCCGACAGTCGAGCTTGCGTGACCGGCGCCCCCAAGGCGCGGGCCGAACGACGCTGGGCACTCGCCCGCAACTCGCGCAGTCGCGGGAGATCGCGGCGAGCCTGCTCGGCTGGAGATGTGAGCGTGGGCCCTGCGCCGCTCGTGGGTTTGCTGGCGAGAACACGCCGCGCCAGAAAACACCAGCGCACATCGTCCCAGACGGTCTCGGCAGCAGGATCCTGCGCCGCGAGTTCGTCGAGGCTCGGGAGCCCGCGCGCGCGCGTCGCCAGTAGATCCGCGTAGCTCGCAGCATGCGCCGAGGGTCCGCCGCCGCGCACACCCACCGGGCCCACTCCGGAGAGCACCAGGCGATCGCGCGCCCGCGTCAGCGCGACATAGAACGTACGAACCTGCTCCGCGCGCTCGACGGCGAGGGCGCGTTCCGCGCTGTGGAACCAGCCGGGTGTAGGTGCGCGAAACAACACGTACTCGAGCACGTCCCCAATGCGTATGGCCGCGACACTCGGGACGTCCGCACGGCGACTGCCCTTGTAGAGCTGCGCCAGATAGACGTGATCGAAGTCCAGGCCCTTCGCTTGATGAATCGTCAGAACGGACACCGCGTCGCGCTGAGACTCGGCGATTCGACTCTCCTCGGCTTCCTCGGCATCGCGAACGCGCTGCCGCAGACGCCTCAAGACGTGCGCCACGTCGCCCGTGCCAGCACCGAGATCGCGCACGAGAGTCCGGAAGTACCGATCCAGATTCGCCACCCGATACGCACCGAGATAGCGCCGGCCCTCGCTCACTTCCAGCAAGGACAAGGTGCGCAGCTTCTCGACGAAGTGGTCGGCCGGCTCGGTCTCGAACGATTCGCGTAGTCGCGCGAGCGTCTCGACGGCCGCACACAACGTGGCCGGCCAGGCCTGCGCGAGCACAGGGTCGAGGGCTGCGCTGGCGGGAACAGCGCGGCCGCAAGCGCGAATGTCGGCAAACAGCGCCGCGAGCCGAACAGGATCCGGCCGCGAGAGCTCGGCGAGCCGCTCGGGGAGACCCATCTTCCAAAGGGGGAGCAGCGCGGAATCGGGCACGCCGACCGGAGACGAGCGCAGCCAGGCAACCAGAGCGACCGAGTCGCGCGCATCCACGATACAACGGACCCATGCAGCCGCCTCGATGACTTCACGTCGCCGATAGTAGCCGCGATCGCCCTGTACCTCGAACGGGACGGCATGCTCACGCAGCGCGGCCAGAAACGCCTCCTGATCCGTGCGCGCACGCAGCAGCAGCGCCATGCGCCCCCATGCGACCCCACACTCGGCGTGCTGCCGGCACATGTCCAAGGCGACGGCGCGCGCTTCCAGCTGGATCGCTCGTTCCCGCGACGTCTGCACGGGGCGTGCATCGTTTGCATCCATCTCGCATGGGATCCAGTACTCGACACAGCCACGCGAAGACTCTCTCTCAGAGGCGGCTTGTGATGAATCTTCGGCCGCGACTCGGTGCGCAATCAACGGCTCGAAGCCTGGCTGGACACCCCGCTCGTAGCGCATCACCGGTGCGATCGCCGTCTCGACCTCGTCGAGGATTGCCGGCAGCGAGCGAAAGTTGAGCGAGAGGCGTTGCTTCGCTCCGCCGGCTGCGATCACCTCGCTGACGAAGCCCTCGTACGCTGCCAGATCGGCCTGACGCCAGCCGTAGATCGACTGCTTCGGATCACCCACCAGGAACAGGCCGGGGCGCGGGCCCAGGCGTGGGTCCAGCGCCAGACAGCGGAGCATTCGACACTGTAATGCGTCGGTATCCTGAAACTCGTCCACCAACAACTGGTCGATCTGCGCGCGCACCTGAGTGGCAATCTCCGGATGCTCGAGGAGCTCGACCGCATCTCGAATCAAGCCGGAGTAGGTTTGCACTCCGCGCGCGACGAGCTCGTCCGTCGCGTCACCGAGGAGCGGGGAGAGGAGCGCGCGGGCCGGCTCGAACGAGTCGGGATCGAGCGAAGCCACATGTGCGATCCAGCTGCGAAGCGCACGACACTGCTGCGCCAAGCTCTCCGCATCGTGCTCGATCAGCTCGGACTCTCCCTGATTGAACCTCGCTCGCGACCACTCGGCCAGACGGCCCAACTGCGAGTCATCGAACAGCTCTCGGATCCGCTCCGCGACCTGTGCCAGAGCCGGAGCCATCGGCGGAGGCTGCTCGAGGATCTGCCGCAGCCGATCGAGCGCCGAGACCAGCTCGCGCGTGCGCTTTCCTCTAGCCGCGGATAGGCGATCCAGACCGGCTGCGTACACGCACTCCATACGCTCAATGCCCGTGGACCAGAGCGATGCGAGCGCCTCCGGCGAGAACGCGTCGCGTTCGAGGTCTCGAGGCGCGGCACCCGCCGCGAGCAGGGTCAGCAGGGCGCCCTCGAGCTCGCGCGCCGCGATCCCACGCCGAGCGAGCGCGAGCGCGTGCTCGTCTCCGGGCTCCCCGTACCAGACCGGCAGACGACTCTCGATCAGCTCGCGCACGACCGCACGTTGCAGGCTCCCGTCAGCGTCGATCTCGAATCCAGGAACCAGCCCAGCCTCGAGCGGACGTTCCGACAGCAAATGACGAGAGTACGAATGTAGGGTCCGAGCACCCAGACGATCGCTCTGCGCCAACAACGCGCGCGCCCGCGCGCTACGCTCGGCTACCTCGGAGGGCAGCGAGTCCCGCTCGATCCCCTGCGGAAGACGGCCGTCCGCGAGCATGGCGAGCGTCGCCGCCACGCGCGTACACATCTCGGAGGCAGCGGCCTCCGTGAACGTGAGCGCCACGATGCGCTCGACGACGCGAGCGGCGATTCGCTCGGGCCGTGCATCGTCTCCGCAATGTGCGCTCGCCCGAGCCCAGCCCAGGCCGAGCATCCAGGCGACGATGCGCGCGACCAAGGTGTGCGTCTTGCCTGTACCCGCTCCCGCCTCGAGCACGAGCGGCTGCTCGAATTCGGTCTGGGCCAGCCGGCGTGCGAACGCATCGGACTCCGCAAGCTCGCTTCGGTGGGGGGTGGGAGAGATCCTGCTCGATCCGCTCATGTGGCTCCGCTCGCGCTACCAACGACCGTGCGGGAGCTGCCAGACGTCGAGGAAGGCACGCTCGGTAGCGCGCTTGGTCACCTCGCGCAGTCGGAGCCGCGCTCCGGAGTCCCCCTGGTGACAGGCCTCCGCCACCTCGCAGTACCCGCATGCAGTCGGCGCTTGATCGCGATCGGGCTCGATCAAGCGCGGGAAGAAGCATCCGGACTCCCAAGCGCCGGCGAGCGCGCGGGTGGTCCGCTCGAAGGTCCGGCGGAGCTCGTCGTCGTCCAGGTCCATGACCCAGAGCGCATGCTCGCGCGGAAGCTCCGGAGCCAGAAATACGTACGCACCCTGTGTCTGCGTTCCATCGGGCCCATCCTCGCTTGGCGCGGCCGCAGATGCATAGGCGAGGGCCTGCAGGTGCGTGCCCTTGGCGACGGACTGCAGCAGGTGCTTGCGGCGCGTGTCCGGCTTGGCCGCGGTCGAGAGCGGCCTGCCCGTCTTGAGGTCGATCCAACGGCGGCGTCCAGCCTGGACCACTGCGAGATCTGCGCGGAAGTGAATTTGGCGTGCGCTCTGATCCGACCGCTCGATGCCGAAGCTACCCGGGACCTCTGCGCCGTAGACTTCGAGGGCGCTACCATCCTGTGGCCACAGCAGCGCATGCGCGGACTCGACCTGCGGCTGCACCAGCGCTGCGAGGGCACGCATCAGTCCGGTGAAAGCGATGCCCGCGTCGATCAGGGTGCGGCGACAGGCCTCGAGGATGATCGCGCCTCGTTCGTCCGCTGACGGCCAAGCGACCGCAAAGGTCGGAGCGCGCCTGTGCGACGATCCGCTGGCGGCGCGCGCGACGATCAGCTCGAAGGTCGCGTGCACCGCGATTCCTACCCAACGCGGATCGAGGGCCGGCAACACATCGAGCGCATCAGGGGGAGCTTGCAAGCGCAGCACCTTGCGCAGGAACGTCTGCCAAGGGCAGCGCGCTACACCTTCGAGTGTAGTGATCGCAACGACCTCTCGCGGCGAGGAGAATTCGCCGACTCTCCCCAAGAACCCTCCGAAGTCGACGGCACGATGCGGTGGAGTGTCCAAGGCGGCAACCACGGCGGATCGTGCCGACGCGAGCTCCGTGCTTCCGAGCAGCGCGCCAGCGGCACCCACAGCGTAGTTCGGCTCGTCCTCTAGCATCAGACGCAAGACCAGCTCCGCTTCTTGGCCAGACGCGTGCAGAGCCGCACGCACCGCATGCTCGAAGGCTGGGCGAGTCGCAAGCTCCGAGCGCAGCGAGAGCGGCGGCTCGAAGACCTCGGCTCGGAAGCCTGGATGAGCAAGCTGGTAGCGGCGCAGCAGCACCGAGGCAGGTCGCTCATCTCCGTCGTCCGATACGTTCTGGTAGGCGAGCGTGACCCTCGCGCTCGCCGAGAGCAGCTGCGCGAAGAGATGCTCCTCCTCGACGTGACCGCGCGCCTTGATGGGTAGCTCCGGCAGTACGGATAGCAGAGCTCGGCGCAAGGAATCGGGCAGTAGAGGATCCTCGCTCACGACTCGCGGGAACACGTTGCGATTGAGGCCGAGGACGAACAGCGACTCCCATGCGAGCGCTCGCGCCGCGGTCACCTCGAGAATCTGCACTCCGCCGCCCACACCACCGAACGCCGTAGCCGCGCGCGCACGCAGCTGTTGCTCGAGTGCGTCCGCGAGCTCCACCCGATCGAGTTCGAAGTCTTCGGGTAGCCACGCGAACAGCAGCTCGATCGCTTCGGACAGACGATCGAAGCCGGGAACCGCCTCGTCATGGCCGAGCTCCTCACTCAGCAACCGCTGCAGCAGCCGTGCGTGGTCTGCTGCGCTGCGCACCGAGCCCCAGATCTCGAAGCAACGCAGCAAGCGTGCGGCGCGCAGGCGCGCCAGCTCGAGCTGCGCGCGCGTGACGTGAGCAGCGGGAGGCCGATCGGAGTCCATGAGACCATCCGCCTCCTCGAAGTCCAACGCGTCCGCGCCCGGATCGAGCGGCGCAAACTGGCGAGCAGGCCCCGGAAGGCGCAGAACGCTGCGCTCGCCGAGGCGCTCGCCTAGATCCAGCTCGGCCAGGTCGCGGAGTCGTCCCAGCCCGAGCGCATGGAACGCGGTCGCCAGGTCTCGACGCAGCGGGTTGCGTCGAGGCTCGGGGCGCTCCGCCGACCCGAGCTCCTCGATGTACCCGAGCGCATCGAGCCAACGATCGAGCGGCGTCTCCGGCCCCCGCCGGATCAGCTCGGGCACGACGAGCGTGCGCATGCCCGCGGGGTCCGATGGACCCGCAAGATCCAGGCCGGAGAACGGAATTCCGAGCCGCCCGAAGTGCGTCCGCAGGGGCACCGAGTAGCTCTCCAGGTTGCGCGCCACCACCGCGATCGACTCTGGTGCGCACCCCGCGTCCAGCTGCGCTCGCACACGCGCAGCGACCGCTCGCACCTCGCCCTCGGCTCCTGCTGCGCAGATCCCCTCGATGCGCGCGTCTCGCGCGGGCGGGAGCGCGGAGTCTGCTCGTGACGAGAGCACTCCGCTCGCGCTCGGATCGGGGATCTCGCCCGCCGGCTGCGCCCGCTTCGAAAGGGTCCCTCCCATCCGCACCACGAAGCTCTCGACATAGTCCGTGAGCAGCTGCCCTGAGCGCATCGGATCGGGGGGGGCATCGACGATGATGCGTGCGTCGTGCGTCCGGACGACGGCATCCAGGAAGTCGTAGAGCCTCCCTGTCGCATCGACCACTCCGTAGATCCACACCCGAGAGGCGGGCAGGACCTCCGCACCGAACTGGTCGAGCATACGGCCGGCTCGGTCGAGGCGATCTCCCGGCCGGGCCCATCCCAACGCACCTAGCCATCTTCGTACCTGAAGCGCCACGCGCACGACTCCGCGAGCACGGCGCGCGGGCTCCCCTTGCAGACCGGAGAGCGCTTCCTCGCAGGCCTCTGCGCTCGAGTCCTCCAACCCGGCATCCAGCAGATCGGCGACCGAGGCGGCCACGATCGAAGCGCGTGCGCGCAGTCGGCCGACGTCATGAGCCAAATCCGTTTGCAGCGACAACGCTCGCTGGATCAGAACCGGGAACAGCGCGTCGGCAGGTGCGAGATCGATCCCCGAACGTCGCAGGACCTCGGCAGCCGCAGCCGCGAATGTCTCCACGCGCAGTCCCAGGAGCGGCCGGCGCGTCTGCTGGACCCAATCCGCGAGCAGCTGCTGGCGCAGGGCGCGCGAAGGGACCAACACCCAGACTGGCCGGGCGAGTGCCGCGGGTCGTGCGAGCACACCCTCACCCTGTGCCACATCCAGCTGGGCGACGACTTCAGTCGCGAGCCGATCGCGAGCCGCGCGGACCCCGCTGCAGACGACCAGGCGCCCGTGACCGGGATCCCCCGTCATCGAGATCATCGAGAGGCCTCCGCTCGAATTCCTCTCCTCCGGCCTGTCTCGAAGCCGTACCCCGAGAACCACTCGCACGGGCGCCCTCGGCTGCGGGTCCCGCCCCGCGGGTGTCGGGCTCCCGCAGATCCGCCTCGGGTGGATCCGTCTCGGGCACGGCGACGTAGTCTGGCTCGAGGATCTCGCCGTCTCGCGCGCTCCCCGCTGCACGAGGTCCACCGACTCCCGTCTGCGAGGAGAAGGTCTGCACATGGATTCGCCGCGTGGCGATCGCGTGCTCGACGTACTTCCAACCCAGACGACGCAGGATCGCCCGCACGGGCGGAATCAGGCCTGCGAGCCCCACCAGATCGGTCAGCAGTCCAGGGGTCAAGAGCAGCGCCGCCGATACCAACACGATCGCCGCATCGACCAGAGCGGTCGCAGGCGCGCGGCCTTCTGCGAGCTCTCGTTGGATCCGTGCCAATACCCCCAAGCCCTGCGCCCGCGCAAGCGCTGCACCTGCGACTCCCGTCGCAACGATCAGCAGAAAGGTGGGCAGCGTACCGATGCGCGATCCCACCTCGATCAGGAGCGCCAGCTCCAGAGCTGGAATCGCGATGAAGAGAAATGCCAGCACGGCCATCCGCACAGCATGGCATACCCCCGATGGGGGCGCCGGCAGCGTGCTTCAGCGGCCCGAGTCCTCCACCTGGTTGGGGGTCCTGCCATGAAGCTCGGGGCGCGGGGTCGCGTTCCATAGCCTCTCCAGTGCGGGCCTCACCTCGGCCAGCGGCAAGGCGCGGCGTTCGAAGCCCTCCGCGGCCCCGAGCAGGACCGCGAGCACATCGGTCGAGCGCTCGCTGCGTGCGATCATGCGGCTCACGAGCTCTACCGGAAGAACCGGATAAACGGACGCGAAGGCCTCCCATGCGGAGCGGGTCTCCGGATCCGACGAGGGGGACAGCCGCGGCAGACGCTCGAGAGCAGCACGCAAGGCGGTACAGAGATCGTGCGCCGCCTCTCGTCCCAGCTCACTCCAGGGTTGGAGACCCTCCGAGATCGCGAAGCGACGCTCCCACCGGGCGAAAGATTGCGCTAGGTCGCTCGTGTGGAGACCGACGACCCGGCAGGCGCGCTCGAGGCGGCGCAGCTCATCGAGCAACGCGCCAGGCAGTGCGGACTTCGTACGAGGCCCCACCGCGTCGAGCGCCAGCGCAGGGTCGAAGGTGTCCCCCGAGAGTCGCGCAGGATGCCCCTCGATGTCGTACAGGGCTTCCCCACAGGCATCGAGGGCGGCCGGGCATGCGTGCGTGCAATACTGCCCACACGCCTGATTCGCGAATGCGCGCGTACGCTCGGCCAGCACACGCCCGATCGCGGCCGTATCGCCACGTCCGAGAGCTGTCCGGAGACGCAACAAGCGGGTGAACTCACTCGCCAGCAGGCGTGCGTCCTGCTGCGTCAGGATCGTCCTGGAACTGCGCGCGGCTCGCGCCCGCAGCTCGAGACGTTCGACCACCGCGTCAGCGCAGTTGGTGATCACCTCGATCAGCTGCGACTCCGTCGGTCGCTGCACCAGCGGCACCAAATCGAGCTCCGTGGCCAACACGTGATCCAGCAGCACCGCGAAGTCCGCGCGGACGACGTCCCGGCGGCGGGGAGGCTCCAGGGGTCGCAGCGCCTCGACCCACGCCGGCCTGCGCTCGTCGGGCGGCAGCGGGTCCGAACGGGACAGCTCGTCCGACAGGCATTCGAGGCTGCGCTCTGCGAAGACTTTCAAGAAGCCCCGCCCGACCTGGCCGAGCTCGACCTCATCGATGCTACGACGCGCGGCTCGCATCGCGGGCACGTCTCCGCGCAAGAGATAGAGCTCGGCTTGATGGCGCAGCATCGCCACCAGACGCTCGCGGTACGCGGGACGGATCACGTACTCGGACACGATCTGCAGAAGCCCGGTACGATTCGCGTACGTTCCCGTTCGGCGCCCACCCATCTCGGTCAGATAGGCGTCCGCGCGCCGCCGAAGCTCGGCGACCGGGGGCAGGAACCAGGTCTCGAACTCTCGTCGCAGGGCGAGCTGACGCGTGGTGAGACGCACGCGTTCAGCCTTGGGCTCCTGCGGCTTCATCTCGATTGCCGCGGATGGGACGCGCGGGCGCTGCACCTCACTCTCCGCGCTTTCGGAACCATTCGTGAGGATCGTGGCGCTCGGGATCTTGTCGAGCCACGCGGAGGCGTCGCTCCACCCTTCTGGCAGCTCCCGCCCGAGTGACCGGGAACAGCGCACCGCCTGACGCACGGTGAGGGCTGCCATGGACGGAGACACCTCGGCATCCGCAAGTCCGTAGTCTTCGCCGAATCTCATCAAGAACTCGGCTGCATCGGCTCCCATGCGCTCGGCCTCGCGGAGCCCTGCATCCACATTGATCGCAAAGGCGAGAAACACCGAGGAGCGGCCGATCCGAAACTCGATCACGATGCGGTACGAGCCCATTCCATCGGCGCTGGACATGCGGGCGGAGATCTGCGACTCCCATGCGCGCTCCTCGCCCGAAGGGATCTCGATGCCCCTACGGCCGAGCTGCGCGAGAGCAGCGCGAATCGCGCGTCTCTCGCGTCGCGTGGGGGCTAGGCCCTTCCACAGCTGCAGCACTTGCGCGCTCTCGATACAGGACTCGAACGCGAGCATCTGGATGAAGTGCTCGCGCACCGAAGGGTCCGACTCCTCACCGTAGAGCGGCGCCACGAGGGTCGCGGTGGGGATCGCATCCTCCCGATCGAGCATCTGGTGGACTACGTCCGGAAACTCCGTGCGCGTCTCCTCGGGAAAGGCAGCGTAGAGTTCGAGCCACAGTGCAGCCTGCCCCGCTTCCAGGAGGCCAAAGGCTTCGTTCATCACGGAATCTGGACTGTACTCACTCATAGGCTGGCGCCGGACGATCCTCCGCGCCTCGGGGGTAGACCGAAGGAACTCGATCAGGATCGCGCAGATGGAACCTCAGCGAAAGTCATAAGATGGGGGCAGCGGCTCCCGGCCGAATTCGAGCTCGCGAAAACGACGTCCACGCACATGAATCACTCCCTGTACGTTTTGCAACGGGCCTTCGACCCAGATCAGGCCCGATCCCAACAGGACGTGCCGGAAGCGCGCGAAGAGCTTGGGGACCACCACGACATTGGCCATCCCCGTCTCGTCTTCGAGCGTCAGGAACAGGAAGCCCTTGGCGGTTCCCGGCCGCTGGCGAACGATCACAGCCCCGGCAACCCGCACCCAGTGGCCATCCGGAACCTGCGCGAGCGCGCGCGCCGTCAACGCGCCGCGAGCTTCCAGCCGAGACCGAAAATGGTGCATCAAGTGCGCAGCCACGGTCAGACCCGAGCCTCGGTAGTCCGCGAGCGTCTCCTCTAGCGCCCCCATCTCGGGCAGAGGAGATGCGCCCTCCGAGCGCACCTCGGCCAAGAGGTCCCCACGCAGAGCAGCCACTTGCCAGAGTGCAGCACGGCGCTCGAGCCCCAGAGACTGGCAGGCTCCCACCTCGGCCAGCTTCTCGAGCTCCTCACGCCCTAGCTGCGCGCGGCGTGCCAGGTCGGCCAGCGAGCCATAGGGACGCCCGCGCGCTATGCGCTCCGCAGCCGACCTACGTAGTCCGGTGACATACTCCAAACCGATTCGCACCGCACCATCGGGATCGACCGTGGCAGCGACCTCGCTTCGCTGCACATCGATGGGAAGCACCCGTACTCCATGCCGCTGCGCATCGTGCACCAACGTCGCAGGGCTGTAGAACCCGAGCGGAGCATTGTTCAGCATGGCGACCAAGAAGCACGCTGGATGGTGCGCACGCAGATACGCCGAGGCGTAGGCCAACAGGGCGAAGCTGGCCGCATGACTCTCGGGAAACCCGTACAGGGCGAAGGAGCGGATCTGCTTGATCAGCTCCTCTTGTACCGCAGGATCGATCCCGCGCGCCGTCATCCCACGCTGGAGCTGCTGAACCACGGCACGCATTCGCTCCACGGAGCGTTTGAACCCCATGGCGCGGCGCAGCTCTTCGGCTTCACCACCACTGAAGCCTGCAATCACCATGGCCACCCGCAGCAGCTGCTCCTGAAACAAGGGCACACCCAAGGTTCGCGCGAGGATCGGCTCGAGATCGGGATGCGGATAGGTCACAGGTTCCTCGCTCGACCGACGGCGTAGGTAGGGCTGCACCATCTCACCGACGATCGGCCCGGGGCGAATGATCGCTACCTCGACGACCAGATCGTAGAAGCACGCGGGCTTCATGCGCGGCAAGGTCGCCATCTGAGCGCGACTCTCGACCTGAAAGACTCCGACGGTATCGGCCTTCTGCAGCATGGAATACGTCAGGGGGTCATCCGCGGGGAGCTGTGCGAGATCGATCTCGACGTGGTCATGCGTTCGAATCAAGGGGATGACGTCCTGCAAAACGGCCATCATCCCGAGACCGAGGAGATCGATCTTGATGATACCCAGATCTGCACAGTCCTCTTTGTCCCACTGAATGACCGAACGTCCGGGCATGCGTGCGGGCTCGAGTGGAACGACTTCGTCGAGACGCCCCTGTGCCACGATCATGCCCCCCGAATGCTGGCTCAGGTGCCGCGGAAGATGCTGGATGCGGCAAACCAGATCCAGTAGATGGCGTACGCGCGCAGCCCGCAGCGACATTCCCGATTCCGTAGCGCGACGAACGATCTCGTCGCCGGCGTCTTCTTCCACGTACTCGAAGCGCGACAGCATGCTCGCGAGCCGTCCCAGCTGAGGCTCGGAGAACCCGAGCACCTTGCCCATTTCACGCACAGCACTCCGCGGTCGATACGTGATGACGTTCGCCGTCATCCCAGCACCATGGGGACCATAGCGCGCGTAGACGTACTGCAAGATCTCTTCCCTGCGATCACCCGACGGCAGATCCAAATCGATGTCGGGCCACTCTCCGCGCTCCTCGGAGAGAAAGCGCTCGAAGAGCAGCTCGTAGCGAATCGGATCGATCGCGGTGATCCCGAGCGCGTAGCAGACCAGGCTGTTCGCTGCAGAGCCTCGCCCCTGCACCAGAATCCCTTTCTCTCTGCAGGCACAGACGATGTCCCAAACAATGAGGAAGTACCCTTCGAGCTCGAGCCGACGAATGACCGCGAGCTCGTGAGCAAGCTGCTTCGAGACACGCTGCGAAATCCGCGGGCCGAATCGATCGCGCAATCCTTGCTCGGACAGCTGCCGGAGCTTCGCAGCGGCCGTCTCGCCGGGGCCGAGCGGAAAGTCGGGAAACCGATAGCCGAGATGCTCGAGCGAGAATTCGCAGCGCTCGGAGACGCGCAGCGTATTACTGAGCGCTTCGGGCAGGTCACCGAAGCGCGCACACATTTCGTCGGGAGCCTTCACGTGACGCTCGGCATTCGGCAGCAAACGCCGGCCAGCTGCATCGAGGGCCAGCTTGTGACGTAGACACGTAAAGGCGTCGACATGACGCCGATCCTCTGGCTTGGCGTAGAGCACCGCACCCGTCGCCAGCGGAGGCACCCCCGTGGCCAACAGCACGCGGTTGAGGCGCTCTTCGTCGGGGTCGAGCAGCCTCCAGAGCTCCCCATAGATCTCGCCAGGAAACATCTCGCGCAGCGGTGCGACGAGCGCCGGTAAACGCACCAAGGCGATCAGTCCTTGCGCGTGCTCGCGCAGCTGATCCAATCGCACGCGAGCATGGGGCTTGGGATGCTCCGCATGCCCCAGGGTCAACAGGCGACACAAATTGCGGTACCCGAGCGCCGACTTCACCAACAACGTGACACGGCCGCGAGAAGGCGGGGCCCCCGCGGGTGCGCGCGGCGAATCCCCCCGATCGTCCGACGCTCGCCCCGTCCGTTGACGATGTCGCCAGGAACGCGCTGTGGCGTTCCGATGCAACATCGCCGAGTCCGCTTCTTCCGCCGCCAGATGGATTCGCGCGCCCACGATTGCACGTACCCCTTGCGACACTGCCGCGCGATGGAAGCGAGGAATACCGTAGACCCCATCGACGTCACTGAGCGCGAGCACCCCATGTCCACGATCAGCTGCGCGCGCCACCAGGTCTTCGGGGAGTGCGCCTCCTTCCAGAAAGCTGAACGCGCTCTGGATCCCTAGCTCGACGTAGGTAGGCTTGGACACGATGCCATTTTCGCTATATTTTCGCCTTTCGCAAGTGGCCGACGCCGCCCGCCACCCACGTCACCAGAACCCTTACCGCCGAGCGCCCCCCGACGCAGACGACATCCGAGGCGCGGATGCATTCCTACAGACTTCCGCGTAACATGCGGACGACGAAGGGAGCCAGAGAGCCGTGAGTTGCCCGCAAGGGAAGCCTCGACGATGACGAAGCCGCGGCGCGCTTCAGCCGTAGCCGCGGCCCCCCCGGAGGCCGGCTCCGAACCTCGACGCGCGGAGCCCCCACCCGCGGCCAGCCTACCCCACACGCGCTCCAACCGACCCCAAGCGCGCTGGCTGGACGCTCTCTCGAATGAAGAGCGCAGAGCGCTCTTGCAGGTCGACCGCTTGCCCGCAATTCGTTCGCTCGCAGTCAACTGGGGACTGATCTTCGCGAGCTTCGCGCTCGTTGCCGCGCTGCCGGGAATCTCGAGCGTCCTGGTGGCCTTGGTCGTCATCGGTGCGCGCCAGCTCGGTCTCGCCATCCTGATGCACGAAGCGGCGCATCGCACCTTGCTCCCGGATCGACGCTGGAACGACCGGGTCGGACGCTGGCTGGCTGGCTACCCGATCTGGGCCGATCTCGACGGCTATCGCCCCTACCACCTCCTCCACCACGCCAAGACGGGCACCAGCGGGGATCCCGACCTCCACTTGGTGGCTCGCTTTCCGATCACGCGTAGCAGCTTCCTGCGCAAGCTCGGGCGCGACCTGTCCGGCCGCACCGGCATCAAACAAGCCCGCTCGGTGCTGCGCCGCGATCTCCGCGCAGCCAGGCGACCGATGGGCACTCTGGGCCGTTGGAAGACGCTCAGGTCGGTCGCGCTCACCAACGCCATCTTGCTGGCGGGCTTGGCGGTAGCCGGCCACCCCATGCTCTATCTGCTCTGGATCGGCGCTTGGCTGACCACGTACCGGGTGTGCATGCGCATCCGCTCGATCGCGGAGCATGCGCTCACCCCGAATGCATCCGACCCCCTTGGACAGACCCGCACGACTCTCGCGAGTTGGTGGGAGCGCCTGCTCATCGCACCCAACTTCGTCAACTACCACCTCGAGCATCACCTGATGATGACGGTGCCCCACGACAAGCTGCCCCGTCTGCACCGACTCCTCGGGGAGCGTGGCGTCCTCGACGATGCCTGCGTCGCCAACGGCTACTGGACGGTGCTGCGTGCAGCCACTTCCAAACCCGAGGCACGACGCATGTAGCCCTGTAGCTCCCGGGCTCGAAGGCGCGGAGTGAGCCTGACTTCGGAGCCCCCGAGGTGCTTCACCCAGCTGTCTCTCCTGCCGATGCAGGCTCGAGAGACTCCAGATGTTCCACCCACCCGGATACACCCTGGTCCGAGCTCTCTCGTGCAAGAGCGATGAGCGTCTTCACCTGGCCATCCGGGAGGACACGGAAGAACACGTCCTGGTCCGATGGTGCCTAGCCGACAGCGATCCCGCGTACTGGCTCGACACGGAGTTCCAGCTGCTGCACCGCCTCCGCGACCGTCGCATTCCGCGAGCGCTGGAGCGAGGAAACGCAGACGGCTTCACGTATCTGGCCCTCGAGCTCATGCCCGGCGTCCCCCTCGACCGCTGGGCCGACGAAACCGCGCCGTCTACCGTCGAGATCCTGGAGCTGGCGATCGAGCTCACCGATGCGCTCGTCGGCGTACACACATCCGGGATCATTCACGCTTCGCTCAGCCCGACTCACGTTCTGGTCAACCCGGGGACGCACACCCTCGCCCTGGTCGGGTTCGGACACGCATTCGAACCGGGCGCCCTGGCCCCTCGGGGGCGTGCGGCCCGGAAGGCTCGACCGGACTCACGCTCGCAGGCGTATGGGGCTCCCGAAGCGAGTGGCCTGCTGGATGGGCACGCGGACATCCGCAGCGATCTGTACGCACTCGGGGCAATCCTGTATCGAGCCCTGACCGGCACCCCCCCGTTCGGCGAGGGCGAACCGCGAGAGAGGATCTACGCGCAGCTCTCGAGGCGCACGCGTTCCGTAGCCGACGCTCGTTCCGAGATCCCGGTGTCCCTGTCTCGGCTGATCATGCGTTTGATCGAACGCCGCCCGGAGCATCGTTACGCATCCGCGGCGGACGTACTCGCAGATCTGGAGAGCTGCCGCAAGGTCATCTGCGGATCGCCCAGAGCCGGCTCCAACGACACGGGCACGGACACGGACACGGACCCGCGCGAGCCGATCGATGAGCTTCCGAGAATCGACGACCACCTGTACGGGCGCGAACCCCAGCTCACTGAGCTGAGTGCCGCTCTAGCGCGCGCTCTTCACGGTGAACCTCAGCTCGTACTCGTCCGCGGTCCCAGCGGCAGCGGAAAATCTGCGCTGGGTCCGTCGCTCCGCGCCGACACCGTGCGAGCCGGCGGCCATCTCGTGCGCACCTCATTCGAGCCCGAGCGCGAAGCCGAGCCCTACGCGGGAATCAGAGACTGCCTCCAACGGCTCGTCGCGCAACTCCTGGCCGTGTCCCTCGGGAGCGACGGCAACCACGAGAGCTCGATGTCCGACGCAAGCAACCAGAGCGACACGTCGCGAGCACTGCAGGCAGAGCTCGGAGAGCTCGGCGGCGTACTCACCGAGTTCTTGCCTGAGCTATCCACGCTCGTACGAACGAAATCTCCGCTGGGCGTGCTGGGTCCCGAGGAGAGCCGAACCCGCTTGGGAACGGCCATCCACCACCTCATCCGGGCGATCGCACGGCCTAACGCTCCGCTCGTCCTTTGCTTCGACCATCTCACCTACGCAGACTCGGGGAGCCTTTATCTGCTGCGGCGCATCTTGAAATCAGCGAGCCCGTGTAGCCTGGTGGTGGTTCTGTCACTGGCCACCGACTCGGAGCGGGAACGGCTGCTGCTGAGCGAGCTACGCAGTACATCTCAGGACGGCTCGATGGCGATCTCTGAGCTCTCCGTACGCCCCCTCGACCCGCAAGACATCTCTCGACTCCTCGGCGCTCGTCTCGATCTCCCGGAAGAACGCGTGCGAGACCTTGCGCGCGCGACGCAGTGGCAGACCGCTGGCCAACCCCGGTTGATCCACGAGCTTTTGTTCTTTCTATCCGAGGCGGGGGAGCTACGGCACCGCGCAGACACGGGCTGGACGTGGAGCCCCGAACGCATCGAGTCGCTCGCTGCCGCGAAGGGAAGACCCCTGCTCACCGCCCACCGCCTCGAGAACCTTCCGCAGGAGGCACTCGAGATCGTGGCCCTTGCCAGTCACCTCACCGGCGCGATCGATCCCGAGCTGATCGCCGATCTTGCGGGCCTCCGTTTGCCACGCGTTCCCGCGCTGCTACACGAGCTACACGTGCGCCGAATCCTCGACGTATCCGATCGAGGCTATCGGCTATCCGATCCCACGGTCCGGCAGGCTTCGAGTCTGCGGATCTCCTCCGAGACGTCGCGCCAGATCCACTACCGCATCGGTCGCTGGCTCTTGGCGGGACACCAGAATCTCGACGAGCTCGACTCGCTGTTCGCGGTCGCCTGGCACTGGAACCACGCGCAGACCTTGCTGTCACTGAAGGAGGAGGAGCTACTGAGAGAAGTGAACCGCGCAGCGGGAATTCAGACGCTCCGAGCCGGAGACGCGTCTAGTGCTCGCGCATACCTGTCTCGGGCGCGCGCTTCACTGCGACAGGACGACTGGCACCTGCGACCCGGGCTCGCATTCGAGAGCTTCTGGCTGGAGATCGAGGCTGCCTTTCATGCGCGAGACTTCCCCGCGTGCACGGAACTACTCACGCAGGTCGAATCCAAGCCGTTGTCCAAAGAAGCCGCCGCTCGAGTCCTTGCAAGACAGATCACGCTCGCGCGGGTGGCAGAGCAGAACCGCCCCCGAGCGGCGAAGCTGGCCCTGACCGGCCTACAGAAGCTCTCGATACGATGGCCACTGGCCCCTTCGCGCGCGCGTGTGCTGCTCCATGTCTGCTGGACGGATTGGCTCGCGAGGAAGAGAGCAGCCGGATCTCGGCCTGGATCGGAAAGTCGGGCAGACGCCGAGCCGAAATACACAGAAACTGGTCAGGCTGCACCGGATCCTGTCACGTGCCTGATCGAGGCAGGCGCCGAGACTCTAGCGGGGATCAGCAATGGTTGGATGTGCCTGGCGAGCGCGTTCCGCCTACGCGGGTTGCTCGAGGATTCGGGCCAGCCGTACGCGACCTTCGCCCTCGTCCGCTACATCGCCTATCGAGTGGCCGCGTTCGACCCTATGTGGGGAGTGAGTCGTCTCATCGACATGGCCATGGAGTGGATGGAGCGCTCCCCCCTCCCGATGCTCGACGTACGAGCACACACGATCCTGTACGTCAGTGTGCTGCCCTGGCTACATCCACGTCGCAGCCTGCTGGATGGGCTCGATCGGATCGCAAAGCAGGCGTACGAGCTCGGAGACACGGAGACCGTCGAGGCGTGCTGCTACGCACGTGCGACCTACACCGCGCTCGTCGGCACTGAGCTCACGGCGTTGCTCGAAACACTCGATATTGTGTACGATCAGCTCCGGGAGCCGTGGCTTCGCGATTCGCTGGCACACCCCATCGAAGCGTACCGTCTACTCTTAGGAGAGGAGCTGGGCGCAGAACCACTCGCTGACGCGGCCGCCCTGCCTACCGAGCGCAAAGCCACACTCGACTCCGCTCGCCTGCTCGAGATCGCGAGTACAGACAATCCACACGCTGCTGCGCACTGGGTAGTGGCGCTGACCTTCATCGGGGACTACGCGGCGGGCTCCGAGCTCTCGGAGGAGCTCGCACACCGGATTCACGTCGAGGGCCCCCGAACCGCGGAAATGGCCGACTTCACCTTGTGTCGGGGGCTCTGTGTACTGGCCCGAATGGACGCGCCCCTGGTCCCCTCTGCACATCAGGCCGTGACAATTGCCCGCGGCTGCCAGTCGCGCCTTCGCACCTGGGCACAAAATGCCCCCGACTGCCTCCACATGGAGCTCCTCTTGCGCGCCGAGCTGGCGCGCAGCGAACAGCGCGTGGACCCTTCACTGGAGCTCTACGAAGCCGCGGCCAGAGCGGCACGCGAGCAGCAGCATCTACACTACGAGGCCCTGATCCAGGAACGCAGGGGGACCTACCTGCGCGAGCTCGGCCGAGGAGCCGAGGCGGAAGTCGCCCTGCGTGAAGCCGGCCTCCACTATGCAGCGTGGGGACTTGGCTGGAAGCACGACGAGCTCGTACCCCCGCCTACGTGAGTGTTTCTACCCGAGATCTTACGCGAAATCTGCTGAGCAGCCGCCCACACGCCCGATCGAACAGAAGCTACACACTTGTAGAACAGAGGCAGATCCGTAGTCGAAGCTCTTCGAGCCACGCGCGCCCATCGCGCGCCCGCATAGAAATGGTAGTCTCTCGAGGTGGGCAACCGCAGGTCTGGAAATAGTCGGGCCGGAGCCCGGTGGCTCAAGCGTATTGCTCTGCTTCTGCTCGTCGCAGCAGCAGGGTACGGTACCTTGGTCTATCTGGGGCAGGCCCCGTGGCCGCCCCCGCAGCTCGATGAGTTGCTCGCCTCGCACCAGGAGAACCCCGACGTGGCGGCGCGCAGGCCACCCCCCGCGCTCGCTCCGACTCCCGAGTCCAAGAACGATGTCGGCACTTCCAGGGAAGCAGCGCTCGACAGGCTCGAGCCAGCTCCCTCGGTGCTCGAGCCCGAGCGCTCGATCGAGCTACCCCAGCTATCCGAGAGCGATGCGATCCTGAGGGACTTCGCCGCTCCGCTCGATAGCCACCCACTTGCAAAGCGCGTACTCAACCAGCCCGACCTGATCCAGACTTTCGTAACTGCCGCTCTCGAGGTCGCCGAAGGGCGTAGCCCACAGCAGCGCTTCGAATACTTGGCTCCAAAGGGCCAGTTCAAGGTCAGGGGCGACTTGCTCTATCTGCGGATCGACCCGGCGAGCTATGCACGCTATACACCGCTCGTCGATGCCTTGAGCGCTCTCGACGCCTCCGCGTTGGTGCGCGTCTACACTCGGCTCGAGCCGTTGTTCGACCAGGCATATGCCGAGCTCGGATATCCGGGCGAGGATTTCGACGACACCTTCCGAGCCGCCCTCGATGTCCTGCTCGCAGTTCCCGAGCTCGACCGGGCGCCGGCTCTGATCCCGCGCGCCAAGACCTACGCGTACGAGGATCCCGAGCTGGAGGCACTGGCTCCAGCCCAGCGCCAGCTCCTCAGGATGGGGCCAGCCAACGTCGAGCGCACCAAGCGCAAGTTACGCGAACTGAAGGCGCTGCTGGAAGCGCGCAACGGCGCACCTGAAGCGGGAACAGGGTCTGGCTTCTAGCCCGACTAGGTCACGAGTCTTCGTGAGGGGCTCTGGCGTTTCGGCGGCCGGGCCTGGTCGCGGACTCCCAA
>QJZC01000063.1 GCA_003247575.1 Pseudomonadota bacterium | reverse complement strand
GGCCCAAAAGCGCCTCCAGAAGAGCCAATTCTATATGCGGATCCTACCTGACACGAAGCTATCTGCCCAAATCTCCAGAAATCGACGCTTGATCTGAGTTCAATGCCTCGCAGAGGCATATTTTCAGCCAAAGATGACCGAGCAAGACCACCAAGAAAGGGCGGGCAAGTGCGCAGAGGCAGCTCTGGATCCACCCAAACGAAAGAGGGCTTCCGCGCACGCCGCGCGGAAGCCCTCCCCCAATCTTCTCCGGGTTGCGCCCGAAGGCCCCTGCGAAGCGGCGCCCCGAGCGCTTGAAACCGGGTTCAGAGACCGTAGGCCGCTGCCAGATCGGAGTCCTTGACCGCGAGCATGCGGGCAAGGTCAACGATCACGCGGCACTGCTTGACCGTCGCATCGTCCTGCATCCGCCCGTCGATCATGACGGTGCCCGTGCCGTCTCCCATCTCCTCGAGGACTCGCAGGGCGAACTTCACGTCCTTGACCGGAGGGCTGAACACCCGCTTGGCAATCGCAATCTGCTTCGGGTGCAAAGACCACGCACCGACGCAGCCCATCAGGAACGCATTGCGGAACTGGTCCTCGCACGCCTGATCGTCGGCGATATGACCAAACGGTCCATAGAACGGAAGAATCCCGGCCGCCCCGCAAGCATCGACCATCTTCGCGGTCGTGTAGTGCCACAGATCCTGCAGGTGACTCGGCCGCTCGGTCTTGGGGTTCGCCTCGTCCATGTCATCGCGAACCACGTAGTCGGGATGCCCGCCCCCGACCCGAGTCGTCTTCATTCGCCTCGAGGCTGCCAGGTCGGCAGGTCCGAGGCTGATCCCTTGCATGCGCGGACTGGCCGCCGCGATCTCCTCGACGTTCTTCACTCCCTCGGCTGTCTCGAGGATCGCGTGGACCAACAGCGGACGCGACAACCCGTGCTTGGCCTCCAACTGCGCCAGAAGCTGATCCACGTAGTGGATATCCCAGGGCCCAGTGACCTTCGGCACCATGATGACCTCGAGCTTGTCCCCGATCTCGCCCACGAGACGCAGGAGGTCGTCCAGGAACCAGGGACTGTCCAGGCTGTTGACCCGCGTCCAGAGCGGGGTCTCCCCGAAATCGGTATCCCGAGCGATCTTCACGAGCCCCTCGCGCGCTGCGACCTTGTTTCCAGCCTCGATCGCGTCCTCGAGATTCCCCAGCAAGATGTCCACTTGCTTTACGATCTCGGGAATCTTGGCCGCCATGCGGGGATTGCTCGGATCGAAGAAGTGAATCATCCGCGACGGCTTGAAGGGAATCTCGCGGACCGGGGACGGGGCTCCGATCGCCAGGGGACTGAAGAAATCGCGAGGGTGACGCATGACTGTCTCCTAAAACTTCTACGGATCACGGTGATGACGCGGACGAGCGCCGGCCAACCGAGCCAGCGCGCAGCCGCCGCTCCGGCGCCAGGTCCACCATCTGGACGAGGGCATCCGACGAGCGAGGGAGCACACGGCAGCTAGAGCGGTCCAGCTAGAACCGCTTCAGGTACTCGATCAGAGAGTCCTTGTCGACGCTCGAGAGCTCGGTGCCATAACGCTCGCCCTCGTGTCCTCGATTGCTGTTGCCCAGCTGGGTCGTATCATAATCGAAGAGTGGGCGCCCGTCCTGCTCCGGCTCGCTCGACACGAATCCGACTCGCCGCGGGTCGTAGCGCCGACTGCCGCGGTAGAAGCGTCTCGGCCGTCGCTCCGAGGGCTCGAGTAGGTCGCGCAACGAGGGGACGGAACCGTTGTGCAGATAGGGGGCACGAAGCCAGAGACCGTCCAAGGGGATATTCGCGTATCCCGCCGTCGGCTTGAAACGCCGGAAGCTGACTTGGCCGTCCGGGGACAGGGTTCGCTGAGCCTCCGACACGGTCTCCGTGTAGGCATCGAGCCTCCCTGAGTCGGTCCCGATCTGCCCGAGCGGCGTCACCTTCCCGACCTGGCCGCCAGAGAGGTCGCGCCCATCACGTCCATGGCATTCGGAGCAATACTGCTCGTAAACCTGTCTTCCGCGCGGGAGCCGCTCCTCCCGAACCGGAAACGGGTACTCGGGGGGCTGCTCCGCCTCGAAGAGATTCCGCACGCGCATCACCTGAGGGATGTCGGCGGTACCGACGGCGCCCGTATGGATCGCACCCAGCAGGTGTCGCTCTTGCATCGAGTCGTTGCTCCCATCCCAGTACAGGTTCATGCGCGCCTTCTTCCCTTGTTGCCAGATGGCTGCGAAGTCGACGCTTGCAACTTCCCGATCCTGACGTGCTCCAGAGTCCAGACTCAGCAAGACCTTGGTCGCATTGACGGTATCCACCCTGCCGGGCCCCGCCTCGGGCACCTCCTGAAGAAAGCGAAGCTGGTCCACCAAACGAAGCAGGCGCTCCCGACTCCGCTCGAACTCACCCAGCTGGAGCCGCACTCGTTCCAGCCAGCCGATCTCGACCCCTTCCGCCTCGAGCACCTCGAGCACGTTGTCCAGGTTGAAGCGGGAATCGGACACACACTTGCGCACGAAGCGATCGAGCGAGCCCAAGTCGACCGTGTTGGCGGGCATCCCAACGAACGTGCGCGCCTCACTCGTCGCGGACTCCTGTACTTGGCCGACGTGGCATAGCCCACAGTTCAGCCCGACCAGATCCATCCCGCGGACGCGGCGTCGAGAGAAGCCCACCGGTAGATCGTGCCCACGCTCCTCGATCAGCCCGAGCGACGAGTAGCCCTGTGCAGCTCCGCGGGCGGTCGCTGGGAGATAGTCTTCGCACAACTCCGGGAGCGCCCGGACGACCGCGTACGGCACGCCGATCCGGCGTTCCGAGCCGGTGGAACCGTACTTGACGTGCTCCTCGATGCTCGAATAGCTGACCGGAGACTCCACCAGGGTCATCGACCCCAGGTAGCCGCCCACTGCGAGCGCGAGGGCCAGCCCCCCCCACACATACGAACGGGACCCGCTTCCCGCTCGCTTCTTGCGGGCACGGCTCTTCGTCCGGCCTCGAACCCGTTTTGCCATCACTGTTTCCCCGGTCTAGAACTGGCCCAATGTGGGGCCATTCTACTGGGGATGCACACTGCTTGCACAGAGAGCAGAGCCGGCACCCGAGAATCTGGCCGGATCAGTCCTCTTCGCGGCGGCGCGGCCCGGCCGGGGGATCCGGTGCTGCAACGTCGGGATGCTCGGCGAGGTGCTCCCGTATGGCCAGCGCCAGGCTTTCGCAGTCCGAAGCGGCGCTTTCCACCTGCTCGGAGTCCGCCAGATCCACCTCGAATCGGTAGCTCGGACGTCTGCGCCCCTCGATCCCCACTTTGACGCGCGTTCTGCGGCGGGGGGCCTTGGGATACTGGTAGCCGAAGTGCAGCGTGGTATAGCCAGCACGGCGACGATCCAACAGGTCAGTATGGGAGCGTACGCGGAGTCCGTACGCCAACTCCAGCTGACTCGTCAGGGCCAGCTCGAACTCTATCTCGCGAAGTCGTTGGGACTCGCCCATCGAAGCGTCCACCTCCGGAGTGCGACGCCTAGGTCGCCGGTGGTCCACGGATGGAGGTCGCCGGAACGTCCGCCGCTCCCCGTGTACGGATGCATGCGGGTCCCTTCGGCTGTCGCCTACGGACACATGAGTGCATTCACCGACGCTGCCGCCTGCTGCCGCCAGGCTGCATCAAACGCGCTGTCCCGGCGCGTCAGCGCCGCGTTGGGCAGCCGCTCAACCTCGGCTGGATCCGCCGCGATCGGAGGGCGACCCCATGGAGTCGCCACCGCGCTTGGAAGCGCTCGCGGCCGCCTCGATCCCGACGAGCTCCTCGCCCGGCGATCGGTCAAGGGAGGGGCCGTCCAGAACGCGCACGGCAGGGTGGTTGATGCTGGCCGCAGCCGCCAGCGGGGTCGCCAGTGCCCCGAGCAACGAGAAGCACACGATGGCGAGTGCCGCCGCACCTCGACGCATCCCCCCACCTCGAACGGCAGCATTGCGAGCACGGTCGTCAGAAGCTGCGCGCAACCAGCGAGCCGGTCCCAGTCTCCAGGCCTCGGTCTCGCGCAGCCAGCCGAAGCGCGGGTTCTCCCGCAGCCTGCGGTGCGCATAGGCCCGCTCCTGCTCGCGCATCCGACCGCAGCTCAACAGCTCGCCGAGCAGCGAGACGAAGTGCTGCGCGCTCGCATAATCCTGGCTCACGGATGCAGCCGCGAGCAGGTTCAGCACCGGAGTGGCTGCTGTAGGGGCGAGCTGATGCGCCCGCATCCAGAGTATTCGGGCCTCGTCCAGGGCTCCCTCGTCGTCCCTCAGATTGGCCAGGTTGTTCAGGATCCGCGCGCGCACGGGGGCGCCGTCCGCCTGGATCAGGGCACGCTCGTAGTAGCGGTGGGCAGCGGCGCGGTCACCGCGGTCTGCGCTCGCGAGCGCGCGCAGATTCAGCCAGTGGGGATCGCTCCCGAACTCGCTCTCGGTGCGCGCTAGCTCGCGTTCGAGCACGTCGAGCTGCTGATCCTTCCAGAGCTGCCGCAATGGCTCGATCTCGGCCGGCGCATCCGCCGAGAGAGGAGCCGGCTGCTCGTGCTCCAGCTCGTGCACGATGCGCAGCACGAACTTCCGAGCCCGAGCGACTCCCGTTCGAATGGTCGCCGGGACACGCCCGGCCGAGTTCGCGATCGCCTCGTAGGACCTGTGCTCGAGGCGCTCGCGGTACCAACCCAGGTTGCGCAAGAGCGTCCCGTTCCCCTCTGCTTGCGCCCGAGCGAGCGCCTTTCGGAGCGCGAGCTGGCTGGTATCGAGCGCAGCTTCGTCGCATCCGCTGTACTCGGTCTCGGCTCCGACCTCGCGCGCGTCCGGGCCCACGTACGCCCCGAGCCACCCCCCGCGAGGACGCTCCACACGCTCGATGTCGAGCCCCGAGTGACGCAGTGCGCGCCGCACGTGGGGAATACACCAGCTCTCGAGCTCTCCGCGCGCGGCGGCACTCTCGAACTCGTCAGGACGACCTCGCCTCAGTCGTTCGCACGTGAGAAAGGCCTCGCCGAGCAGCTCGTCTTGGCGCTGAGTACGCGAGCTCAGGCGGCTGACGATCCGCCGTGCCAGCTCGGCCAGACCATCGTCCTGGCCAGATTCATTGCAGGCGTCCGAAGTGTCAGGGATCTGCAGCGAAAGGTTCATAGGGCTCCTCCGAGTCGCAGAGCATCGATCTCGTTCGACCCGCCTGCCGACATCTCGGGTTACCTCGCGGCCGAGAAGTCCCGCAGGTCGGCGTGTTGCACGCCCTGCACGATGCTCGATCGCCAGAGGTTGCTCGCGGACTCAGGCCGAGTGGGATCGGCCACGCGCAATCCGGGAGTAGCCGAGCGCAGCGACGGCTGATTCCACTGGCTTTGATACCCTGCAGCGCGGGAGATCCAAGATCGGAGGACACGTGGACGAGCTCGCCATCCTGGGCGGCCCGCCGGTGCGCACCACCCCCTGGGCGCGCTGGCCCGAGTTCGGAGAGCCCGAGCGGGAGGCCCTCCTGCGTGTGCTCGAGGGCGGCGAGTGGGGGGGCTTCCCGAGCCCGAACACACACGCGCGCACATTCAACCGTGCGTTCGCCGACTACATCGGCACGCACTCCGCCACGGCCTGCGCCAATGGGACCTTCGCGATCACCCTGGCCCTCCAGGCTGCGCGCATCTCGCGCGGAGCCGAGGTGATCACCACGGCCTATAGCTTCGTGGGGACCGCCGGAGGCATCGTGGCCGCAGGCGCTCAGCCCGTCTTCGTCGACGTCCTGCCCGATTCGTATTGCCTCGACCCGCGCGCAGTCGAGGCCGCGTTCTCCCCCCGCACGGAAGCCGTGGTCGCGGTGCACCTGGCAAGCGCGATGGCCGACATGGACCGCCTACAGGAGATCTGCGCCGCTCGCGGACTTGCACTCGTCGAGGACTGCGCCCATGCGCATGGAATGCGCTGGCGCGGTCGCTGCGCGGGATCGCTCGGAGATCTCGGCTGCTTCTCGATGCAGTCTTCGAAGTTGCTCACCGCGGGAGAGGGAGGCGCGGTGACGACCGATTCCGACATCTTCGCGGCACGGCTCGAAGCGCTGGTGAACTGTGGACGCCGCGACACCCCGAGCACCGCCGGTGTCGAGCCCCTGCTGGGACACAACCTGCGAATCACGGAATGGCAAGCAGCTGTCCTATGCGCGCAACTGGAAAGGCTGCCCGAGCAGCACGAGCGGCGCCGCAGGGCCGTCGAACGCTTCGCGCAGGGTCTGGCCGAGATCCCAGGGATCTCGATGCCGCCCGTGGACCCACGTTCGACCCCGACGTACTACCAGCTCGTGCTGCGCTACGACGCTGCCGCCTTCGAAGGGGTTCCGCGAGATCGATTCGTGGAGGCACTCGAAGCCGAGGGCGTTCCCTGTTCGGGTCGCTTCTATGTGCCCATCCACGACGATCCACTCTTCGCGGCGGATCCACGAACGAATCCCGCGTATGAACGCCAGCGGGAGACCCCGAACCGATACCCGATCGCAGCACATGCCGCCTACGAAGAGGCGATCTGGCTGCCACACCACCTCTTTCTGGGACCGTCAGAGGACGTAGACTCATTGCTGGCGGCGTTCCGCAAGCTGCGCGGACGATCGCAGCACTTGAAGGCCAGTCTGGACCCTGCTCCGCCTGGCTCGGCCTTCGCCTGAAGCTCGATCCCAAGCCGCACGGCGAAGCGGCATCACTCGAACGGAGACCCCCATGCCCACTCACTCCCGCCCGTCCCGCCAAGCCTGCGAACCGCTCCAGCCGAGCCTCGCAACTGAGAGATCCTCCCGCCGTCGAAGGCGATCCAGCTGCGTGAAGTCCGGGATGGGTGGGGTCGCCGCGGCATGCTTGCTCGCTTGGACGCTGCCGCCGTCCGCGGCCCGCGCGGGGGGAGATCCAGACCTACCGGACGAGAAGCCCGCCGAGAGCTCGAAGGTCGCCGCTGGAGAGCTGCTGGTCGAAGCCACCCCCGCGGCCGCTGCCCCCGCCGGGTCGGGGCTCAGCCCGACCAATCGCGAGCGGCAGATCGTGGGCGCCTTCTCCTCCGCAGGCGGTCAGCTCCCGCAGGAGTGGGAGCCGCTCGAATTCGAGAAGATCCCGGCTCATACCCGGTACAGCTTCGTAGAGGAGGAAGGCCGCTGGGTCGTACGGGCTGACGCAAACGCTTCCGCTTCTGGCTTCACCCGGCGAGTCGACCTCGACCTGAAGCGGTATCCGATCCTGCGCTGGCGTTGGAAGGTCGGAGGCGTGCTCGAGCGGGGGGACGTCAGCCAGAAGTCAGGCGACGACTATCCCGCACGCATCTACATCGCGTTCAAGTACGAGCCGGACCGCGTCGGCTTCTTCAAGAAGGCGAAGTACACCGCGGCGCGCGCGATCCTGGGCGACCTTCCCATCGGCGCGATCAACTACATCTGGGCGAGCAACGCCCCCCAGGACGGCATCTACGACAACCCCTTCGCGGGAAGCTTCGTCAAGATGATCGCAGTCGAGAGCGGCCGCACGCGCGTGGGCGAGTGGATCGAGGAAGAGCGGGACGTGTACTCCGACTACGTACGCGCATTCGGTGAAGATCCGCCCCGAGTCGAAGGAGTCGCTCTCATGACGGATACAGACAACACGGGCGAATCTGCCACCGCCTTCTATGGGGACATCGAGTTTCTATCCCGGGAGGCTCCGTAGCTCCCCGAGCCTGCCGCTCGATCAGGGAAAGCCCATCATCGTGGAAGCGAGTCCGAGGATTACGGCGATCACGAGCATCACTTGAGTACTGGTCATCATCCTTTCGCACCCCTCATCTTTGCCCCCATATTTCGGATCCCCGGAGCGATCGCGGCTGTGACCCCCGTCACCGGGATGCGCGATCCCGCGCGCCTCTCTTCGGCGCAGGACTTCGGCGCAAGATCCCTGATTTCGCTACACATTCGCTTCCGGGTGAGCACACCGGTAGACGTGGGACCCAGAAGCCCAGGGAGACACGGTGGGGGACTTTGGAGAGCTGCTCCAGGAGGGGATCCGCGCTTTCGAGGCGCATCCTGTCGCCTTCTGGGGCTTGATGGCCGGAATGGTTGCCGCGCTGGTGGGTGTGCTCGCGATCGGCTCTCTGTGGCTCCTGCTGCGACTCGTGCGCGGTCTGCGAGCACAGAACGAGCAGCTCGAACGCGCCAGCCAGGACATCGCAGAAGCCGTGATGATGCGTACGGGCGACCTGGCCCAACTGCAGAACGACCATCTGCGAGACCTACGCCAGAACGTATCCCAGCATCTCACCCAGCTTCAACGCGGCGTGGGCGAGCTACAGGGGATGGCGAGCGGTTGGAGCGAGCTCCAGCGGACCCTGGGAAACGTCAAGCGCCGCGGAGCCTGGGGGGAAGCGCAGCTGGAGCAGCTTCTCGGCGACTTTCTCGCACCGGATCAGTACGACCTCCAGCTCGCGCTGCGTGCGGGTAGCCAAGAGCGCGTCGACGCCGCGCTGCGCTTGCGCTCCGCCGAAGGAGCGACCTTCCACCTCCCGATCGACTCCAAGTTCCCGCTCGAAGACTACCTGCGGCTACTCGCAGCCCGCGAGCGTGGGGATGGCGCGGCCGAGGCCCAGGCAACGCGTCAGCTCGCGGCGCGCGTTCGCGGCGAGGCGCGTCGAATTGCCAGCAAGTACATCGCTCCGCCGGAGACGACCGACTTCGGCGTCCTGTTCGTCCCCACCGAGAGCCTGTACGCCGAGATCGCGCGCATTCCCGACCTCTTGAGCTCGCTTCATCAGGAGAGCTCGGTGACCTTGGCAGGTCCCGCGAATCTGGGCGCGCTACTGAGCTCGATCCGACTCGGCTTGCGGGCGGTCGCGCTGCAGGAGCGAGCGGGGGAGCTCTGGCAGCAGCTCGGCTTGCTCCAGACGGACACCGATCAGCTGATCGGTCAGCTCGAACGGGCGCGACGCCAGCTCGGCGCCGCAACACGAAGCTTGGAGCGCGCAGAAGCATTCGCCGGAGCAGTTCAGCACCGGCTCGCGCAAGCAGATCCGCTTCAGGAACCGCCCACCGCTCCCGCCCCCGACATCGCTGACCGCGAAGCCGCACGAAGTCCAGAGCTTCCGCCCACCGAGACGCGTCGCGCTGAACCGCCGGAACAGCGCGCAGAAGGCGCAGCCTAGAGTCATTCGATCCGCCACTCCGACGTAGGAACGCACTTTAGAGTATCCCGCCGCGCGCCGACTCATAACTACGAGAAAGGCGGAGATCGCATGCTACGTCCACTGGGAATCATGGCGGGGCTGTCCTGCACCCTACTTGCGCTCGGTGTGGTCGCGAACGCGGTGGCCATTCGGCGCGCGTTTCCGCTGGCTTCGAGCTTTGCCACCCACGCGAGGACACCAGAGCGCGGACCGCGACTCGTCGTCAAGCCGCGGGCTACCGGCCAGGCTCGAAGCTCCGAATCAGCAAGCCCACTCGTCGAGCAGCTACGCACAAGGGCCGATCGCGCCACGCGCGAGGCACTCGTAACGAATCTCGGCCCACTCGAACCTCTGGTCGACTCGTCGCAGAACGCGAGGGCGCGCCTGACCGTCAGCTCGGAGTTGCTGTTCGCTTCCCCCGAGCGCGACGTCTTCGTCACTCGCACCGAGGTGCGCGTCCCTTGCCAGGACCTCGATCGCCTCCTCGCGCAACTCGATCAACCTGGGCTCGGCCGACCCAACCACTGTGAGCGCTGGGTCGAAGCCACCGCCGCACTGCTCGAGCGCTATGGAGTCGAGCAGCTGTCGGCTCGCGAGTTCCTAGAGCAGTACGGGGGCGATCAGACCGTGCGCGTGCTCTGGTTCTACGCTGGCTGGAGACCGCGGACCGAGGCGGGACAGCCGAGCGCAGAGCTGATCACGACGCGCGCAACGCGGGTCTATCCGCAGAGCAACTTCATGAGCCGGCGTCGAGCTGCGCTCAACTCGGTCTACGAGCAGCTCGAGCTCGGTCCGTACCGCCGCGAAAGCACGGAGTCGAGAAGCGGCTAGCCGTCTCCGACGGGACGCACGATGGCTCGAGGCTCGCACATCAAGAACAGCTAAGTGGGTGGGGGGCAAGCGATGGGAAGCTCGACGCAGATGTGGTTCCTGGGGTTGAATGCAGCCGTCTTCCTCGGGATCGCAGGCTACCTCGCCGAGCGAAGTGGCGCGCTGCCCCTCGGCGCCGCCGCGTCGGAGGCCAAGGAGTGGATCGGCGAGCTCGATCCGACGCGAGAGCGGCAGCCGGCAGTCATCGTGGTTCTCACGCGCAGCCAGAATCAGCTGCATCAGCTACGCCGCAAGCTCGGCCGAGCCCATATCGCGGCCAACTATGAGCGTGCCTTCGCGTTGCGCGGCGGATCCGTGATCGCGTCCAACCTCGAAGCCGCCAGCAAGCCCATCAATGCCATGGGTTGGAGCAACCGCCGCCTCGAGATCGTCAGTCAGGAGCTGCCCATTCCCAAGGAGACAGCAGCGAGCGCGCTACCGAATCCAGCGGAGACCCAGGCCGTCATCCAGAGCCTCGCCAAGAAAGACACGCTCACCCGTTCCGAAGCGATGCTGCTGTTGGATCACCTCGAGTAACCCCGCAAGACGGCTCCGAGACGCCGCTCGACTCGGACGCAGCACATCAGGATCCGAGCTCGACTCGCGGCTTGAGTGCACTGTGCTCTTCATACCACTGGAGCGCCTGCTGAACCTCCGTGCGCTCTTGCTCCAGGAAGCGCGCGATCGCACGCTCCAGACGTCCATCGCGGACGTAGTGCATGGACCAGGTCGGAGTCGCTTCGAAGCCACGCGTACGCTTGAACTCTCCACCCGCTCCGGGTTCGAAGCGCGTGAATCCACTGCGGATGCAGTGGTCGACCGCAGCGTAGTATGCGACTCCGAAGTGCAGGTTCCGAATCTCGCGATCGGCTCCCCAATAGCGCCCGTACAGCACCCCCTCCTTCTGGACATTGAAGGTCCCTGCGACGAAGCGCTCCTGTCTTCGCGCCAGCACGAAGCACAGGCGATGGCGGAATCGCTCCGCGATCAGCTGGAAGAACGCGGCATTCAGATACTGCCGGCCATAGTATTTCTTGTCCAAGGTCGCGAGATAGAAGCGATAGATCGCCGGAATGTGGTCGTCTTCGATGGCATCTCCCACCAACGTGTCGATGTGGATGCCAGCGGCGTCGATCCCGCGTAGCTCGCGGCGCATCTGGTTGCGCCGTTTGCTGCGAAACTGCATCAGGTAGTCTTCGAATGTCGCGTACTCTCGATTGCGCCACTGGTACTGGACCCCGATGCGCAGGTCGAATCCGGCTGCGCGCAGGGGCTCGATCTCGTCCTCCTGGCAGAAGTTGACATGCACACTCGACAGCCCATTGTCGTCGCAGAGCTGACGCAGGGCGTCCCCCACGACGCGTACCCAGGACGCGCGCCGCTCGCCTGGCCGCACGAGCACGCGCTGCCCAGCCACCGGCGTGAACGGAACCCCGACGAGCAACTTCGGGTAGTACGCAATCCCCGCGCGCTCTGCAGCATCAGCCCAGTGCCAGTCGAAGACGAACTCGCCCTCGCTGTTGAGCTTCAGGTACGCTGGACAGGCAGCCACCAGCTCGCCCTGATCCCGGACGACGATCGGCTTGGAGATCCACCCGCGCTCGGGTTCCAGTACGCCCGCCTGCTCGAGCGAGGCCAGCCACTCCCACTCCAGGAACGGCGAGCCCGTACCCACCAGCGCATTCCATTCCACCGGGTCGACCTGGTGCACTCCATCGAGCAGCTCTAGCTCCGCCATGAGACGGGATTCTAGCCCGGATGCATGCCACTTCGCGCCGCCGGAGGCCGCGCCTTTGCGCCTGCTCACAAGGCTCCTATGCTTACGCCCTATGCTGCCCCTGCCCTATCGCCCTGCTCTGACGATTCGCGCGGTCTCCGCGGCGGGAGGCGGTTCCTCCGCGCCGTCCACTCCGCTTGCAGGTAGGCGGGCCAGCGACCTGACGCGGGCATACCGCATGGGTGGCAACCGCCCTGCGCCGACGGTCTGCGCCGCGGGCACCCCTCGCCCCCCCAGTTCGGAATCGGATCGCGAAGGCGATGTCGGCCTCAAGGACCGAGCAGAGGTCAAACGGCCCGAACGCTGGAAGGTGGTTCTCTACAACGACGACTATACTCCGATGGAATTCGTAGTCGCCGTGCTCGAACAGGTCTTCGGGAAGCCACCCACGGAGGCGACACAGATCATGTTGCGAATCCATCGTGGGGGGAAGGGGATCGCCGGTGTCTACATCCTCGAGATTGCGGAGACGAAGGTGACCCGCGTTCACCAGCTCGCGGAGGAGCGCGGCTACCCCTTGCGCGCGGGAGTCGAGAAGGAATGAGCCGCATCAACCGCGAATTTCGCATCACACTCGAGAGTGCAATGCGCGAGGCGATGACTCGGCGCCACGCCTATCTGACGGTCGAGCATCTGCTCTACGCGCTGCTACACGACGAACGCGGCGCGGAGATTCTTCGCAACGTGGGCGTGCGCACCGAGGCGCTCAAGCAGGAGCTCTTGCGCTTCTTCGAGGACGCGATCGACAAGATCCCGGAAGGCGAACGCGTGCAAACCGAGCAGACTCTCGCCTTCGGACGCGTGATCGAGGCAGCCCTGCATCACGCGGAGAGCTCCGAGAAGGAAGAAGTCGATGCCGGAGACGTGCTCGCAGCCATCTTCCAGGAACCCGACTCGCAGGCGGTCGCCTTGCTACGCATGCGGGGAGTCACGCGACTGGATGTACTCCGGTACATCTCTCACGGAATCACCAAGAGCGGGTCACCTGCGGGAGATTCTGGCGACCCGGGCCCCGGCGCGCGAGAGACCGTCGGAGATGAAGGCGGCGAGGCCGTCGCGGACCCACTCGCCGCTTTCTCGAGGAACCTGACGGAGTGGGCGCGCGAGGGAAAGCTCGACCCATTGATCGGTCGCAAACTCGAGCTGGATCGAACCATCCACGTGCTGGCTCGTCGGCGCAAGAACAATCCGATCTTCGTCGGAGAGAGCGGCGTGGGCAAGACCGCGATCGCGGAGGGGCTCGCACAGCTCATCGCAGACGGCGACATTCCCGAAGACTTGGCGAACGCCGAGATCTTCTCCGTCGACCTCGGCGCAATGCTGGCTGGAACCAAGTATCGCGGTGACTTCGAAGCTCGCTTCAAGGCGTTCATCGAGGCGATCCAGGCGCGCACGAATCCGATCGTCTTCATCGATGAGATCCACACCGTCCTGGGCGCGGGCGGTGCTCAGGGCGCAACCGTGGATGCCTCCAACATGCTGAAGCCGCTGCTGCAGTCGGGCGAGCTGCGCTGCATGGGCGCGACCACCTACCAGGAGTATCGGCACTTCGAGAAGGACCGCGCACTCGCGCGTCGCTTCCAGCGGATCGAGATCGACGAGCCATCGGCCGACGAGGCAGTTCGGATTCTCGAAGGCCTGGCACCACGCTACGAGGCGCACCACAAGGTGCACTACACCCAGCCCGCATTGCGTGCGGCGGTCGAGCTCTCTGCAAAGCACCTCTCGGATCGCTACCTGCCCGACAAGGCGATCGACGTCATGGACGAGACCGGAGCGGCCGTTCGGCTGCGCAAGGGAGCGCGTCGCAAGACCGCTGGAGTACGCGACGTCGAGGCCGTCATCGCCCGCATGGCGAAGATTCCCCTGCGCTCGGCGTCGAGCCAGGAGCGCAATCGCCTGGAACAGCTCGGCGACGATTTGCACGCTGTCGTCTTCGGCCAAGAGGAGGCGATCGCAACCGTGGTGCGCGCCGTCAAGCGCGCGCGAGCTGGCCTCGGAGGGAAGGACAAGCCCATCGGCTCGTTCCTGTTCATGGGACCGACCGGCGTGGGGAAGACCGAACTCGCCAAGCAGCTCGCTGCTACCCTCGGAGTGGAGTTCCTGCGCTTCGACATGAGCGAGTACATGGAGAAGCATACGGTCGCGCGGCTGATCGGAGCTCCGCCGGGCTACGTCGGGTACGACGAAGGTGGAATTCTCGTCGATCGGATCCGCAAGACACCGCACTGCGTGCTGCTGCTGGACGAGATCGAGAAGGCTCACCCCGATCTCTTCGACATCCTGCTTCAGGTCATGGACCACGCGACCCTGACCGACAATCACGGCCGCGAGGCAGACTTCCGGCACGTCACCCTGATCATGACTTCCAACGTAGGTGCACGGTCGATGACCGGGCGTGCGATCGGTATTGGGCGAGGTGTTGCCGGCGACGGGCGCAAGGACGTCGAGCGGCTCTTCAGCCCAGAGTTCCGAAACCGGCTCGACGAGATCGTGACCTTCCGCCAGCTGACCCACGACGTCATGGAGCGGGTCGTGGCCAAGTTCATCCGCGAGGTCGAGACGCAGCTCGCCGAGCGCAGGGTCGGCATCGAGCTCTCTGCTGCGGCCCTCGATTGGCTGGCGACCCGCGGCTTCGACCCGCTGTTCGGGGCACGCCCGCTCGCTCGCGTGATCCAGACGGAGCTCAAGGACCGAATCGCTGACGAGCTCCTGTTCGGAAGCCTTTTCAAGGGGGGTCGGGTCTTCGTCGACATATCCGGAGATTCGCTTTCTTTTCGCTTTCAGGAGCGCTCCCCGCTGCCCTCCCCCAGCGGGGACTGAAACTCTCCGGCCGTCGCCCCTCCACTTCCCGGGCCCGCCCGACCCCGACGGTCTGCTACCATGCGGGCTCCGAACAACTTGCCCCCCCACCGTGCACCGCTTCCTCGATCCGGAATCAGAATCTCCGGTATCGCAATCCGGACGCCGGTGCGCTTACAAGGAGTCGATCCGTGCCGTCTGAGTCCGAGCAGTCCACCACTCCCGCCCCAAGCCCCAGCCCGCTGCCGGCTCAGATCAATGCTGCTTTCACAGTCGGCGCGCAGATCGAAGCACGCGGCAAGCATCCTGCCTTCGCCGACCGCATTTTTGCGCTTCACGACGATCGCAGCTGGACCTACCGGGATCTGCGAAACGAATCGGTCCGAATGGCCCACTTTCTATTGAAGCGCTTGGGGCCCGTCGACGACAGGCACCCGGGCCACGTTGCGATGATGCTCGAGAACCATCTCGAACTCGTGTCGCTGTTCGGCGGTTGCGCATACGCCAAGCTGACCTTGTTCGGCATCAATACCGGCCTGCGTGGCGATGTGCTGGCAGGGGTCCTGAACCACTCTGAAGCGCGCATCCTGGTCGTCGACGAGCGTTTTCTGCCAGAGGTCGAGCGGGTGCGCGACCAGCTGACCCACATCGCGCCCGAGCAGATTCTGGTTCTGCCCACTCAGGGTGGAGAGATCTCGCCCGGTGCGGATCTGCGTCGCTGCCTCGAGAGCGAGGTGGGTCCAGCGGAGTCCGAGCGAGACGCCCCCAAGATCGAGGTGGAGCCCTCGGACAATCTGATGGTGATCTACACCTCGGGCACGACCGGACTCCCCAAGGGGATCAACAACAATCACCAGAAGCTGTTGCTGATGGGTGCGTTCGTGAGCGGCAACATGGAACTCGACCAGGACGACCGCTGCTACATCTGCATGCCGCTTTTCCACTCGAATGCGATGTTCGTGGGCATGATGCCGGCCTTCCACGTAGGCGGCGCGATCGGGCTGCGCGAGCGTTTCAGCGCCAGCCGCTTCTTGGGAGACATCCGCAGCTATGGCATCACCTACTGGAACTACGTAGGTGAGCCCGTGCACTACGTGCTGGCCGCGATCGAGCGCGAGTTCGGCGGTGACGTGGCACGCATCCAGCGCGAGGTGGCCGAGAGTCCCGAGGTCAAGCTGCGCTACGCAGTGGGCAATGGAGCGGCACCCCCAGACATCGATCGCATGATGCGCTACTTCGGTCTCGAGGACATGTTCGAGCTTTACGGATCGACCGAGGCGGCGATCAGCGCTTCCAGACGCAAGGGTGACCCGAGAGGCTCGGTCGGTGAGGTGCGCGACCCTGCAGTCAAGATCCTGAACGAGTGCGGAGAGGAGTGTCCGCCTGCAGAGCTCGACGCGGAGGGGCACATCCTGAACTACGACGAGGCAGTTGGAGAAATCTGCCGCGTCGCCGAGAACACCTCCTTGTTCCAGGGGTACTTCAAGAACGACCAGGCGGATCGCGACAAGTACCGCGACGGTGTGTACCACTCCGGCGATCTCGGCCACATCGTCCTGCGCGGGGAACAGCGCTTCCTGTACTTCGACGGGCGCACCGCAGATTGGATCCGCAAGGACGGCGAGAACTTCTCGGCCGGACAGGTGGGTCGCATCCTGAGCGAGTACCCCGATATCGCTCTCGCCGTCGCCTACGGTGTACCCTGCGCCGTCTCGGACGAATTGGTCATGACGGCAGTGAAGCTACGCCCCGGGGCGAGCTTCGATCCCAAAGGGTTCTTCACCTGGTGTGAGTCTCAGGTTTCTGGTGGGAACATGGACCGCAAGTGGTTCCCAGATTTCGTGCGCGTGGTCGAAGACTTCGAATACACGGAGACGCAGAAGGTACTGGTCCGGAATCTCAAGGCGGTACACTACGATCGCAACCGCCTCCCCGGTGAGCCGATCTACTGGCGACGACGCGGGGACACGGAGTTCAAGGTGTTCACCAAGGACGACTACCTGGCTGTCCGCGTCGAGTTCGAAGCATCGGAGAGAATCGCACTGCTCGATCGCTAGCCGGTCAGCGGATCGCGCGAGCGCCAAGCGAGACCGGGCGCGATCGGGGCTCGCGATAGGGGGCCGGGCTCGGGGCTCAGATCGGAGGCAGTAGCCTTCTAAGGGGCGCCGGTAGGCTCTTCACAAGCAGGTTCTCTGCCCACTCCGATAGCCGCTGCAGCACCTCGAGCACGTCTCCATTCCCCGACCAGTGCGAACGCAGCACGTCCGGGTGCACGTAGTTCACCATGCGCGAGAGGGCCGCCGCGAGCACCAAGGCATCATCCAGAAAACCAATGGGCCCGAGAACCTCGGGAATCAGATCGATCGGCGATGCCACATATCCCAGCGCGAGAGCTGCGATGATCTTACCTCCCCGGGGCACGCGTGGTTCCTTGGCGAGCCGCGCCAACAGGACAGCGAGGTCCGGAATCAACAGGATCAGGTCCTGAACTCTGCTGCGTTGTCCCGGCTCCTGCGGCTTGACGAGGCGAGCTCGCAGCTGGTCGTACAGCCGCTTGTCCCGATCTCCCAGATCGATCTCCACGCGCTGATCGTCCGTCATGCGCAGGGCTCCAAGGATGTCGTCATGCCCCTAGTGTACTGCTTCCAAAGGACAGGCGCGGAGCTATGCCAACTCGCCCCAGAGAGACACGATCGAGTCTCCCTGGGGCGAGTCGCACCCTACCCGAGCAGGGGCTCGACCGCTGCCCGCTCTTCGCGGAGCTCCTTGTCCGTCGCGTCCATCTTGCCGCGGCTGAAGTCGTCGATCTCGAGATCCTTGATGATCTCGTAATCGCCGTTGCGGCAGATGCACGGAAACGAGTACACCACGCCGGGCTCGATCCCATAGCTGCCGTCCGACGGAACCGCCATGCTGACCCAATCCCCTTCCGGCGTCCCCCGTATCCAGGTGCGAACGTGGTCGATGGCAGCCGAGGCGGCCGAAGCAGCCGAAGAGGCCCCCCGCGCCTTGATGATCTCTGCGCCGCGCTGCTGCACCTTCGGAATGAACGTGTCACCGACCCATGCCTGATCGACCAGCTCGGGTGCAGGCTTCCCGGCGACGGTCGCGTTGCGTAGGTCGGGATACTGTGTCGCAGAGTGGTTTCCCCAGATCGTCATGTGGCGGATGTTCGTGCTGTGAGAGCCAGTCTTCTCGGCCAGTTGACTGATCGCGCGATTGTGGTCGAGACGCGTCATCGCAGTGAATTGACGGGGATTCAATCCGGCAGCATTGCTAGCTGCAATCAGACAGTTCGTATTCGCCGGGTTTCCCACGACCAACACCTTGACGTCGCGCGCCGCCTTTCGCGCGATCGCTTGCCCCTGCGGAGCAAAGATCTTGCCATTCTCTCCGAGCAGGTCCTTTCGCTCCATGCCGGGCCCGCGCGGCCGGGCTCCGACCAGCAGGGCCACATTGGTGCCGTCGAATCCCTCGTCGAGGTCAGCGGTCGCGACCACGCCCTTCAGCAGCGGAAAGGCGCTGTCGTTGAGCTCCATCACCACGCCCTCGAGCGCCCCCAGCGCGGGCGGAATCTCGAGAAGCTGCAGGATGACGGGCTGATCGGGCCCGAGGAGGTCTCCGGCTGCAATTCGAAAGCTCAGGGCATAGCCGATGTTGCCAGCGGCACCGGTGATGGCGACGCGAACGGGTTCTGTCATGTCTAGGTTCCTTCGAAACTGGGGTTGGGTACTTCGCCCGAAGCGCGATCAGCGCGGGGGCGGATCCAAGCGGGCCCTAGCATAGCGAGCAGAATCCACGAGCGCGGGGGCAGCCGCCGATTGCACGCAAGGTAGATCCTGCGCCCGGCGTGTGGGTCTCCCCCAGCGGACACCCTGCCCACGGCCGGAGACCCTCGTGGGCCTACGCGGCGTGCGGGCTAGCGCACGTTGGGCGAGCGGCCCGTCGCACCGACTCGTCGCACTTCTGGCAGCGGGGTACGCCGGCGCGCGGGCGGAGCTTCCTGCAGCGCCATTGGGCTCTGCGGAGCTGGCGGAGTCACGAACGTCGGCCTCAGCTCCACGATCAGGTTGCCCCGCTCGTAGGGAACTCCGGCCAGGATCATCGAACGACCGCTGCCGAGCTGGACGCGCGTATTCACCACACCCCGCATCAGCACGTGCATCCGAAGCTTGTCGCTCGCAATGGAGATTGGAGCGAAGACGAGCTGCGCCCCGGACGGGAGTCCCACCTCACGGCGCTCGCCAAAGGCCAGACCAAACTCCTGGCGCTGCTTCAGGACGAGCGTTCCGAAGCGAACCGGTAGCTGCTTCTGCATGGACTCGCATTCCGGATCCACCCGGCCCTCTTCCTTGGAAGCCAGACAGACATTGACTCGGAACTCGACCTGCTGCTCACCCACCTGCTGCTCATCCGGTAGGGGAAATGCGGATTGCGCCTGCACCACCTCGGGAGGAGCCGCTAGCCAGGAAAGCGACATGATCGCACTCACGGATAGGCGACGAACGAGACCCCGATCCATCACGCCCAGTCCTCGAGCTCGATCCCGAGAGATAGGTCATCGGGAGCCGGCTCTTCACCGACGTAGATCACCGTTGCACCATCACGCTCGTAGACCATGAGCGGCGAATCTCCTTCGGCGAGGTCATACACAGAACTCGGTTGATCCACATCGCTCAGGAAGATGGGGTCCGTGGGCAGCGCGACCAGATGTTGCGCCTCGTAGCGGACCTCCGAAGGCGCCCCGCCGAAGAGAACGGCTGCACACACCGAAGCCGCCGCCACCGAGAGGCCCGACAGCAACTCGAGCACGCGCAAGCGCGGGCCGAAAGAACCGCTGCCTACGGAGGCCAGCGAGAGTTCGTCCATCGCCGGCCCGGCCTCCCCTCCGAGCCATACGCCCAGAGATGATCCCAGAGCAGCACGAATCCGCGCCCCAAGGGAGCGTTCTGCGCGCTCGCGATCGACCTGCCGCATCGCAGGGCGAATCGCCGCCAGGAGCCGCTCCGGCGAGGGGGCCGTAGGCCCTTCGCTCCAGGACTCCCGAATCAACTCACTCAGAAGCTCACCACGCTCCACGTGGTCGCGGCATTCCTCGTCATGCACGAGCCATTCGCGAACGCGTGCTCGCTTTCGCGGGGAAAGGCGTCCATCACGGTACGCCTCGAGCGTCCGCTGCCGCCTATCGTTCATTCCACGTCCTCCGGCACAATCCCTTTGTCGGCCAGAAAGGCCAGCATCTTCTTTCGAGCATAGTGGAGACGGCTCATCACCGTGCCCTTCGAGATCTGCATGTGCTCAGCGATCTCTTCGTACGACAGGCCCTCGACCTCGCGCAAGAGCAGCACTTCGCGTTGGCCATCCGGTAGGGTCTGGACCCCCTGGGCGACCCATTCTCGCACTTCTCGGCGCCTGGAGGCCAACTCTGGATCACCAGAGTCGGGCTGAGCCGCCCGCGGGTCCACCCGCGGCGCCACCGTGTCGTCCCACTCGACGCTAGGCGCGCGCACCTCGCGTCGGCGACGATCCAGCGCCAGATTCACGACGATGCGATAGAGCCAGGTATAGAACGACGACCGCGACTCGAAGTTCTCGAGTGCGCGATACGCCTTGATGAAACCTTCCTGGACGATTTCCTCAGCCTCGTTCGGATCGCGCACGACGCGGTAGGCCACCCGGAAGGCTCGCTCCGAATAGCGACGCACCAGCGTCGAGAAGGCGCCGTGATCGCCGCGTCGTGCCAGCTCGACCAGGGCAGGGTCAGCAAGCTGTTCGAGCGCCACTGGATCCGCAGGGCGCGTGGTGACCTCGTTTCCGGCGATGTCGAGCCCGTCCGCGTCGATCGCGAGCGCTCTCATGTCTTCCTCCGGGTCATTCCTACCTGCCGTGGCCACATCGTCCGGATCCGCACCGCGTCCCTCCCCTGCCAGATCGGTGTCGGGATCGGAGTCGCCGCGATCCGCTCGGTTGCCTCGCAACCTCCCACCGCCCCCAGCCGAGTCCCCCGCGCGATTCGCTGGATTCTCGGTGTGCGGTACGGAGCCCTCCCCTTTGGCCTGAGATCGAGCTTCAGCCTGAGATCGAACGTCGGCCTGAACTCGAGCGTCGGCGGGAGGTCGAGTGGAGTCCTGAGGCTCCTCGAGCTCAGAACTCGGGTCTCCTTTCCCATCAGCGAACTTCGACGGGGGATGCCTCACCGATATTCGGCGCCCGAGGTCTCGAGGCGGAAACTAGTGAGCCTCACGCCACGAGCCTCCGTGCCCCAGATGTACGATCAGCGGAACCCGCAGCTCGGCGACGTTCTGCATGCGATCTGCCACCTGACGCGCCACCACCTCCAGCTGCTCGGGCGTCACCTCGAAGACCAGCTCGTCGTGCACCTGCAGAATCAACGCAACCGCGTCGCCCAGATCCCGTCGAAGCTCGACATCCAGCCGTACCATCGCCTGCTTGATCAGATCGGCGGCAGTTCCCTGGATGACCGAATTCGTCGCCATCCGCTCCGCCGCCGCCCGGCGGGCCCGATTCTTGGCATGCAGATCGGGAAGATAGCGGCGCCGGCCCGCGAGTGTCTCCGCGTAGCCCAGCTCACGAGCTCGTTCGATCGTGGCGTCGAGAAAGCTGCGTACCTGCGGATAACGCGAAAAATAGGCGTCGATGTGTCCTGCTGCGACGGACTGGGACACTCCGAGCTGCCGCGCCAGCCCGAACGCGGACGATCCGTACAGAATGCCGAAATTGACCGCCTTCATCGCCGCGCGCTGCTCGGCCGTCACATCAGCCAACGAGATTCCGAAGACTCGAGCGGCCGTGTCTTGGTGAATGTCCTCTCCGCGCTGAAAGGCTTCGACCAATGCGGGGTCCTCGGACAGGTGCGCGAGAATCCGCAGCTCGATCTGGCTGTAGTCGGCCGCGAGCAGAAGATACCCCTCTCGGGGAATGAAGGCCTCACGGATCCGCTGACCCTGCGGCGTACGGATCGGGATGTTCTGGAGGTTCGGATTGGAGCTCGACAGTCGCCCCGTGGCGGCGACGGTCTGATTGAACTGGCAATGGATCCGACCGGTTCGTGGATCGATCAGCTTCGGAAGTGCGTCTACGTAGGTGCTCTTCAGCTTCGACAGGCGCCGGAACTCGAGGATCCGCTGGGGGAGATCGAAGCGTAGCGCCAGCTCCTCCAAGACCGACTCATCGGTCGAGAATCCGGTCTTGGTGCGCTTGCTCGGCGGCAGCTTCAGCTTCTCGAACAAGATGCGCTGCAGCTGCTTGGTCGACGCGATGTTGAAGCTCTCGCCGGCGAGTGCATGAATCTCGACCTCGAGTTTCTCGAGCTGGGCCGAGAGCTCCACAGAGAGCAGGTCGAGAGCCTCTCGATCGACGCGTACGCCCGCTTCTTCCATGTGCGCGAGCACGCGCGTAAGAGGTTGCTCGAGCTCCTCTAGCAGCGCTCGCTGCGCCTGGGTACCGAGCTCGCGCTCGATCGCGGACTCGAGCTCGAGGGCGAGCGCTGCACGCCCGGCGCAGAAGCTGGCCAGGGTCTCCGAGGAGAGGGACTGCACCACCACACGCTTGGCTCCCTTGCCGAAAACGTCCTCGTCGGCCGGAACCGAGCGTCCGAGATACTTTGCGGAGAGGGCCTCCATGCGATCGACCTGATCAGAGGGATCGACGAGGTACGCCGCCACGGAGACGTCGGCCAAACGCCCCGCGAGAGGGATGCCGAGGCGCTGCAGGGCAACGTGGAACGCCTTCAGGGAATGTCCGACCCAAGATACGTCAGGCGACGCCAGAAGTGGCGCCAGGGCCTCCAGAGCCTGCTCGCGGCCCAGCTCGTGCAGATCCAGATACGCAGCCCTCTGTGGGCGCGAGCAGAGCGCGAGGCCCACGAGCTCGAGTCGTTCCGCCGCCCCAGGAGACTCCAGCAGAGGCGGTGCCAGAACCATCGCCACACCGATGCGCTCCGCGCTCCTGAGCTCGCGGACCAGTTCCGACAGGTCCACCACCGCGGGGCGATCGACGGCGACCTCGATCCGGTCGGCACCGGATGGCGCCTCGGGGGACATCTCGCCGCCAAGCTCGCTCAGCAGCTGGCGGAACTCGAGCTCCTCGCATAGCGAAAGGAGTACTGAGGTATCGGGTGCCGCCACCCTGAGCTCTTCGAGCTCGAACGAGAGCGGGAGGTCGTCGCGCAGTCGAGACAGTTGCTTCGACAAACGGGCCGACTCGATCCCCTGAGAAAGCGCCTTCCGAGAGCGCGACTGCTGGATCTCGTCCACGCGCTCGATCAGCTTGTCTAGCGAGCCGAACTGCGTGAGCAGCTGAGCCGCACCCTTGTCACCGATTCCTCTCACACCCGGAATGTTGTCGGATGCATCCCCCGTGAGCGCCCGGAAATCGAGCATCTGCGTGGGCGGCACGCCGAAGCGGGCCTCGACCTCCGCGGGCCCGTATAGTCGATCACGCTGCGCATCGAGCAGCCGGATGTGATCGCCGACCAGCTGCATCAGATCCTTGTCGGTCGAGACGATCACCACATCGAGCCCCGCTTCGGCTGCGCGCTTGGCCAAGGTCGCGATGACGTCATCTGCCTCTTCGCCGGCATACTCGAACGATGCCAGTCGGTGGGCTTCGACGATGCGCCTTGCGTAGGGAAACTGGGCCCGCAGGTTCTCGTCGGTCACATCGCGCTTGGCTTTGTACTGCGGGAAGAGCTCGTCGCGTCTGCGCGGCTTTGGGCTGTCCCAGGCGACCGCCGCATAGGTGGGAGCCCGCTCGCGCAACAGCTTGCGCAGCATGCGGGTGAAACCGAGCGCGGCGTTGGTCGGGACACCCGTCGCAGTGAAAAACTCGGGCAGCGCATGAAAGGCCCGATACAAGCTCGAGCTTGCGTCGAAGATGAGAAATTCTGCCACTCCGGCCATGTAGCACGAGGCGTCAGCAGGGCACAAGCGCGCCAAAAGCCCGCGCATTGGACGCTTGCCCCCAATTCGGCGGCGCGCGATGCTCTGAGCACCCAGCGACCCAGTTGCCGAGTACTCGATCCGTGCCGAAAAAGCTTTACTTCGCCTACGGCTCCAACCTGGATGCCGACCAGATGCGCCTCCGCTGTCCCTCGTCGACACCGGGCTTCCGGGCGTGCCTGGACTACCACCGCCTGGACTTCACCCACTACTCGATGCGCTGGCAGGGTGGCGCAGCGGACGTCGTGGCAGACTCGGAGACGCAAGTATGGGGATTCGTCTACGCGCTGGCGGAGTCGGACCTGATGCTGCTCGACGTGTTCGAGTCGGGGTACAACCGGCAGCTCTTCGAGGTGAGGGACGATCTCGGTCGTTTGCACACGGTCACGTCCTACAGTGTGCGCGAGAAGCGCAACTTCACGCCGTCGGAGATCTACCTGAATCGGATGCTACGCTGGGGAGCCCACTGGGGGCTGCCGAGCGACTACCTGGAGCGGATCCGGCGCTTCCGCTGATTCGCCGCAACACGCGTCGCGAGGCAGCCGGTCACCCGAGCGGAGCCCTCTCACCAGACCAGGGCGGCCGCTCCCCAGGAAAGACCGGATCCGAACCCTACGCACAGGACGCGGTCGCCCGCGTGGATGCGCCCCTCACGGTGACACTCGTCGAGCAGCACGGGGATCGACGCGGCGGACGTGTTCCCCATGCGGGCGACATTGATCGGTACCGTCTCCCGCCCGAGACCCAGGCGTTCTGCTACCGCATCGATGATGCGCAGATTGGCCTGATGGACGACCACGTGATCGACATCGCTGAGCTTCCAGCCAGCTCGCTCGACGGTATCGCGCGACACCTGCTCCATGGCCTGCACGGCGAACTTGAACGTCTGACGGCCGTTCATGCGTAGGTAGTGCTCGCGCTGGGTGAACATGTAGGGAGAAGGCGGTTTGAGCGATCCACCACCAGGAACCTGGATCAGATCCCAGAGTCTCCCGTCGGCCTGAATCGTCGTGGCCACGATCCCCCGGTGTCCGCTCGGCTCATCGTCGCGCTCCATCACGATCGCACCTGCGGCGTCGCCGAAGAGTACGCAGGTCGTGCGATCTTCGTAGTCCATCAGCCGAGTCATCGTATCGGCGCCGATCAGCAGCGCACGACGATAGCGCCCCGCCAGCAGCTGATCGTGAACGACCTCGAGTCCAACCACGAAACCGGCACAGGCGGAGTTCAGGTCATAGCACGGGATCGTCGCCTTGATTCCGAGGTTGCGCTGTACCAGCGCGGCCGTCGAAGGCATGGTCATATCGGGCGTGCAGGTACACACCACGATCAAATCAACGTCGTCCGCCGACATTCCAGCGGAGATCAGCGCCTGCGCGGCGGCCTCGGTCGCAAGGTCGCTCGTAGCCTGACCCAAGGGCAGCTTTCCGCGTTCTCGAATTCCGGTGCGAGTAACGATCCACTCGTCACTCGTATCCACCAGCTCCGCGAGGTCGGCGTTGGTCAGCTTCTCCTGAGGAACGGCTGCCCCCGTTCCACTGATGACGACGCTCAAGCCACTTGTTCGACGCGCGTCGCCATGTACTGAACCACATCACCGATGGTTCGGATGTTCTCGACGTGATCGTCCGGAACTTCGATCTGGAATTCTTCCTCTAGTGCCATTACGAGCTCAACGACATCGAGCGAGTCGGCACCCAGATCGTCGAGCAGGTTGGCTTCGGGGGCCAAGGTGGAGGTCTCGACCCCCAGTTGCTCACCGATAATCGCAGTGATCCGCGCCTCGAGCGTGCCCTCTCTCGAACCCAAAGCTTCCATCGATTCCTCCAGAGCGACCCCGGCCGCTCGCAACTCGGCCTCATCGCGCAAGACCGAGCAATGCGGGGCTCCGGGCACTCGAACGAGATCTCACCGGAAGCCCTAGAATGACCTACCCGAACCTGCTCTCCGCGCTGGCGTCCCTACGCCGGAGCGTGTGGACTGAGCGGATTGCGTCCTGAACGGCTCCACTTCCAAAGCGGGGGAACCACGTTCCTGGCTGAGTGCCGGGAAGTACAGCGCGTGCCCCCGAGGTTGTCAACCAAATGCCCTTGGCGCCTCGGAACTTGCCGGCGCCAGCCACAAGGGCATGACCGCGCGGCCGCTAGCGGGGCTTCTACAGCTCATCACTCCCATCATACTGCAAGTGTTCGAAGAGCGCGGTCGTCAGATAGCGCTCGCCGAAGCTTGGCAGGATAACGACCAGACGCTTCCCTTCGGCCTCTGGGCGGCTTGCTACTTGGAGTGCCGCCTGCACCGCGGCACCCGAAGAGATCCCCGAGAGCAGGCCTTCTTCGCTCGCGAGCCGCCGCGCCATCGCGATGGCTTCCTCGCTGGAGACGGTGACGACTTCGTCGATCAGCTTGCTATCCAGTACGGACGGAACGAAACCCGCCCCGATCCCCTGGATCTTGTGTTTGCCGGGCTTTCCCCCCGACAGAATGGGGCTCTCGGTGGGTTCGACGGCCACCACCCGGAAGCTCGGATTCCGCTGCTTGAGCACGCTCCCGACGCCCGTCAGAGTGCCGCCCGTCCCAACACCCGAGATCAGGTAGTCGACGTTTCCATCCGTGTCGCGCCAGATCTCCTCGGCAGTCGTCTTACGGTGAATCTCTGGGTTGGCGGGATTGTCGAACTGCTGAGGCATGAAGCTGTGCGGCGTGTCGGCGGCGATCTCTTCCGCCCGCTTGATCGCCCCTGGCATGCCGTCGGCGCCCGGAGTCAGAACGAGGCGGGCTCCGTAGGCACGCAGGACCGCTCGGCGTTCCCGCGACATGGTGTCCGGCATCGTGAGAATCAGATCGTAGCCGCGCGCCGCGGCCACCATGGCCAATGCAATCCCTGTATTCCCCGATGTAGGCTCGACGAGCACGCTCTTCCCTGGAGTGATCTGCTTCGCCTTCTCGGCCGCATCGATCATTGCGAATCCAATGCGGTCCTTGACGCTATTCGCCGGGTTTGCGGCCTCGAGCTTGCCCAGGATCTCGCCGCGAGCTCCAGCGACGACCCGCGAGAGCCGCACGAGCGGGGTATTCCCAATCAGCTGGGTGACGTCTTCAGCGATTTTCATGCTTGTTCTCCTGACTTCGGGCTCGTATCAGAGCCTGCGGATGGTAACACGAGGTTGGTCGTCTCGATCCGTGCCTCCGGATTCTTGCGCAAGATGTCGGCTGCAACACAGGCCACCAGCTGCTTCACCCCTTCGCTGCGCTCGGGATGCGTGAGCGGGTCGATGCGCACGGTCACACTCTGCCCGTCGTAGCCAGACGCCTTGATGTAGAAGGAGAGCTTGCGACCCGATTCCACCGCCAGAGCCTCGAGCAAGAGCGCACGCCCCGGCCCTTCGACATAGAGCTTGTCGGCTCGCAGCACATCGCGACCCTGCCGAACGATCAGCGGCTCGAAGGCGCGCGCGTATCCCAGCAGATCCACCTTTCCTGTGAGAACTACGTGTGGCACAGGTGCCCTCCGTTGTGCCGGCCAGCTGCCTCTCGCACGGGAGCGAACGACCGTCGGTGCTCGGAGCTGGGCCCGAGCCGAGCAAGAGCCTCCAGGTGCTCCGGCGTTCCGTACCCCATGTGACGCGCGAATCCATAGCCGGGAAGCTTCCGGTCGAGTCGAACCATCCACGCGTCGCGGAATTCCTTGGCGAGCACCGAGGCCGCTGCGATGCACGCGACCTGGCGATCGCCACCGATGATGCAGGTTACCCGGCGACCGCCGAGCTCAGGCGTGCCGCGCCCGTCCACAGCCACCAGGTCGGGAACACAGTCGAGCCTGGCGACGGCGCGCTGCATCGCGAGCAGCCCCGCCTGGTGGATGTTGATCCGATCGATCTCCGCACGTGTCGCCACACCGATGGCATACGCGATGGCCGCCTTGCGAATCGCAGCCACGAGGCACCGGCGCGTCTCCGGACGCAGGCGCTTGGAATCGTCGAGCTGCTCGAGCCGTGACTCGGGCGCGAGCACTACCGCCGCCGCCACGACGGGACCCGCCAGCGGGCCCATCCCAACCTCGTCCACGCCCGCGATGTGAGCCCCGGGAGCGGGTGCCAACGACCGCTCCCTCGCGTAGAGAGCCTCGACTCGCCGTTGCTCGGCCGTAGCGCGCTCCGCGCGACGGGCGAGCTGCCGCACCAGAGCGCGCACACCGGCGCGCGGGTCGCGAGCCAGACGCGCGAGAACCTCTTCCGAGGGAGTCATCTCGCGATAGCGAGCGCGGAGCTCTGCCAGCGAGCAGTTGAGATCGTTCGGATCGCCCTCATCGAGACTCAACGGTCAGGGCCCATGCGGCGTTCCAGCTCGCGCACACGCACGAGCAGGTCGGGAAGCCGCTTCCACGCCGCGACGATGCGGGCCCAGCGGCGCCGCTCGAGACCGGGGGGCACACCCAGAATCTGCGCTCCAGGCGGGACCGACGAGGTGACCGAGGTAGCTCCACCGATCAGACTCCCGTCACCGATGTGGATGTGCCCCTTGGCGGCCGACTGCCCCGCCATGAAGACTCCGCGGCCGAGCACCGTACTGCCCGCGAGGCCGACCTGCGCACACAGCGCACTCCCCTCACCGATGCTACAGCCGTGTCCGATCTGGACTTGATTGTCGATCTTCACTCCGTTCGCAATACGCGTGCGCGCCTCGGGGAAGCCGAGTCGTGCATGCCCGGGATGGGCGGAGTCGATCGTCGTGTTGGCGCCGATCTCGACGTCGTCCCCGATGTCCACCCCGCATCGATGCGGGATGCGAACCCGGCGTCCGTTCGCATCGGTCGCGAAGCCGAAGCCGTCGGAGCCGACCACGGCACCGTTGCACACGACCACGCGCGCGCCGATGCGCACACCCGAGCGCAGATGCGCTCCGGAATGGAGCTCGCAATCGTCGCCGATCCGCACTCCTGGGTAGAGCACGACGTGCGGGTACAGCCGAGTACGCGCTCCGATGCGAGCGCCGTCGCCGATCACGCAGTAGGCCCCGATCGCCACCTCGTCGCCCAGTTCGACGCGGTCGCCGATGACCGCAGTAGCGTGGATCCCTTCGGGCGCGGGCGGAGCTGAAAAGAAGAGGGGCACCGCGCGACCGAAGTCGGCGTACGGAGCCAGGGAACGTATGCAAGGCCGACCGACCTCGAGACCACGCGGAGCCAATACCGCGCCGGCATGCGAAGCAGCCAACGACTTCAGATACGATGCTTCGGACAGGAAGCTCAGATCGCTCGGACCTGCATCCTCCAGACCCGCAAGCCCAGTCACCTCGAAGTCGGGATCTCCATCGACCTCGAGCTGCAGTCTCTCCGCCAGCTCGCCGAGGCGCACCCGATCCTCCTGCTAGCCCTGGCTCGCGAAGCATGCAAGCACGTCGGTCTCGGTGACGATCCCGACGAGTGCCGACCCGTCGACCACCGTGAGGCATCCGATCTTGCGCTCTGCCATCATGCGCGCCGCCTCCCGCACTCCCGCACTGGGCGAGATCGAGATGGGAGGGGAGGACATGACCTGAGCGATGCTGACGCCCTCCAGGAAGCGGCGCTGCTCCTCGATCGCAAGGCCCATGACGGTGGATAGCGAAGCCTTGAGGAGATCCCGCTGAGAGACGACGCCGACCAGCTCACCTCGACGCACGACGGGCAGATGGCGCACGCTTCCGAGCTCCATAATCTCCTTCACGATATCGAGCGTATCGTCGCTCGATATCGAGATCACCTTGCGGCTCATGATGTCCGCCACTGTCAGATTCAGCAGTCCTTCCTCCATTCCGACTGAAGCGCCCCGAGGGTAGCTCGCTGCGCTCCAACGGGTGCAGAGAAAATTTCCCGCAGACGCTCTGGCCTCACGGGAGCGCGCGCAACGCGGCCTGGAGCACGGCTGGGGCGATCTCATCCTGGGCTGCCCCCTCGGAATACGCGGCTCGCAGCCGGCGCACAAGATCCGCAGGCAGGGGCTCGCCGAAGGGCCGATCACGGGAACTCGCGAGGATGCGGCGGTTCGCCGGGTCGAAGAAGCGCGCCTCGAAGAACGCGATCGCATGCATGATCGAGCCGCGATCCGGGGAGTGGACGGCACCAAATAGATGAGCAATCTCGTGCGCCACGGTGACGATCTGCGGCTCGACCCCGGAGCAGATCACGACCGCGTGGCGTCCGAGCTGCCGCGCCAGCCCCGAGCGCTCGCGGCGTAAGGGCGGCAGCGGACCGCGATCGCGCGGTGCGAGTACGAGAATGAATCCACCCTCGGGCGGGGAAAGCTCCTCGGCGGCATCGAGGAGAGCACCGGCCCCCCCCTGCTCTGGAGCGAGCCAGGTCTCGATGCTTGGCCGAAACGCGACTCGAACCTCACGCGTGAAGATTTCTCCAGCGTCGTCGACGAGCTGACGCGCGCGGCGCCCCCCGAGCCCGCACGCATCGAGCACGCGAACCGGCACGCGACGCGGCGCCTCTTGGGCGGACTCTGACCACATCTGGAACAACGCGATCGCGAGCCGTTCGTTCGTGGCAGCCAACGCATCGAGGGCAACCTGCTCCATGCTGATGCCCTCGGTCTGGACACGTGTCTCGATTCGCTGGCTCCAGATCTCGCCCGCGGGTCCGATCAGACGGAAGCGCACCCGCGCGGTACCAATCGGCGGATCCAGCCGCGACTGATACCCCGCCACCGAGAACAATCCCAGCGCCGTCCTCTGAAACTGGAATCCCACCAGCTCCTCGATGTCGCCTGTGAGCACGAAGTCGAGCCCCTCTGGCACAGTGGCGGAGTCGACGAGCCGCACCTCACGGAACAGCTGCGAGTAGCGCAGGGTGCGCGCGGCATCCTCTCGGGCGGCCGAAGAAACATCCCGCAGGAACGACCCTGCTCCGGTCGAGTTCTCGCCCTCGCGCACGATCCCCAACCAAGCAGGACCCAGTGGCGGGCGCTGGGGATCGAGACTCAGCTCCGAGCGCAGATCGCCGAACGGCGCGAGACCAATGGCGACGTCTGGCCGTCTCGGCCGCTCGACCGCAACCATCGGCAGATGGGGCTCCGGCGCCACCGGGCTCGGCCGCACCGCGCACCCCAGCCCGAGATTTGCCAGGCCAAAGAGATGCAGGCACAGCCACAGCGATACCGCGCGAGGGCTTCGTGGCCGGCGACCGCGCGAGTCAGTTGGCGCGTGTGCGCGAGAACACCACGAAGGCCATCGCCGGACGCTTCGACGCTCCTCCCATGGCAAACTGAATCCCATCGAACAACCACCCCTGCTGCACCGTTTGGTTCAAGATTCGCTCGAGCTCCTCGTCGGTGACGACAGAGGTCTCGACTACCTTGTACTCCGTATCAGCGGGCTCCACGTCGGGCGTATTCCTTCGCGAAGTACGTGATGATGCGATCTGCCCCGGCCCGTCGGATTCCGATCAAGCTCTCCTCGACGCCTCGCTCGAGATCGATCCAGCCGCGTTCGGCAGCAGCGTGGAGCATGCTGAACTCACCCGACACCTGATACGCGAAGAGGGGAACGTCGAAGCGCTCGCGCGCGCGCCGCAGGATGTCGAGGTAGGGCATCGCGGGCTTCACCATCAGCATGTCGGCACCCTCCTCGAGGTCCGCAGCCATCTCGAGCATGGCCTCGCGCCCGTTGGGTGGGTCCATCTGGTACGAGCGCCGATCCCCTTCGCTCGGGGTCGACTCCGCCGCATCTCGGAACGGCCCATAGAAGGCCGAGGCGTACTTGGCAGCGTATGAGAGAATTGGACAACGCTCAAATCCTGCTGAGTCGAGCGCAGTCCGAATTGCGCCGACCCGTCCGTCCATCATGTCACTCGGAGCGACCACGTCGGCGCCCGCACGCGCGAGCGACACGGACGACTGGGCCAGCAGCGGAAGCGTCTCGTCGTTGTTCACGTCGCCGTGCTCGAGCACCCCGCAATGCCCATGATCCGTGTACTCACACAGACACACGTCAGCGATGCGAATCAGGTCCGGAGCCGCCTTTGCAATCGCCTCCAAGCCGCGCTGCACCACGCCGTCGTCCGCGTATGCCCCACTGCCACGTGAATCCTTGGCGGCGGGAATCCCGAACAGAATGACACCGGCGACACCCAGATCCGCGATCTCTTTGGCCTCATCGGCGAGCTGGTCGATCGACAGCCGGACCACGCCAGGCATCGACGCGACCGGATCCCGCACCCCACTCCCGGGTAGGCAAAACAAAGGATAGATCAGATCTGCGGGAGTAACGCGCGTTTCCTGAGTCAGCTGGCGCATGGCGCGCCCCGTGCGAAGACGCCGCAGGCGCGTACGTGGGAAGCTCATTTCGCACCTCCTAGGTCCCTGAAGTATTCTTCCAATCTCTCGACCAAGCCGTGCAGGCTGGTCTCGCGAGCGACCGCCGCGACGCGCATCCCCTGCGCCTCACAGGCCTTCGCGGTCGTAGCGCCGATCGCGAGGCACGGAATCCTACTCGCGGCCTCACGCACCTCCTCGGCCCCGCGTAGCTCGATCCAGCGCTCGAGACATGAGGGACTGCTCAGCAGCACTGCGTCGATCCCGTCGGACCAGGCCGCCGCGAACGCGTCTGGCGCGGTGTCGGGCATGCGATTCACGTAGGCGGTCACGCACTCGACCTTCGCACCCAGCCGCGCGAGCTCCCCGGGGAGGAAGTCGCTCGCCTGTTCGGAGCGAGGAATGAGGATTCGGACCCCGCGGACGTCTCCCAACGCTTTGGCGAGTGCCTCGGGGCCTGCCTGCCCCGCCGGGACCCGGGCGACCGACCATCCCGCCTGTCGCGCCCGCCGGGCGGTTGCCTCGCCGATGCAGGCGACGCGGGGACCCGCACGCGGAACCCCAGCAGAGGCCACGGTCTCGGGCGGTGGAACAAATCCGCAGCGCTCCAGAAAGTCCACGGTGGTCGCGGAGGTGAGCAGTAGCCAATCGAACTCGTGGCAGCGGCTCATGGTGCGCTCGAGCACTCTCTCGGCGGCAGCCGGCAGCGCGAACTCGAGCAGCGGAACGTGCCGGGGAATCGCGCCCCGAGCCGCCAGGCGCGTGTGCGCACTTCGGCTCTCGCCCGAGGCGGCACCGAGCATCAACACTCGGCACCCAAACAGCGGGCGCCGCTCATACCAAGCCAACGACTCCTGCAGCTCGGCTACACGCCCGATCAGAATCACCGCAGGCGCGCCGATGTCCGCTGTACGGGCAGCCTGCGCAAGCTCTCCCAAGGTCGCGCGCACGGTTTGCTGGCGCCCTGTCGTCCCGTGTGAAATCACAGCCGCAGGAGTGCTCGCGCTGCGCCCACCCCGAATCACACGTGCCGTGATGTCCTCGATCCAAGCGGTACCCATCAACACGACCAGGGTCTCGGAACTGCGCGCGAGCCCTTCCCAGTCGATTCGCTCGTCCTGAACCTCCTTGCCGCGATGCCCCGTCACGACCGTGAACGACGAGGACCAGCGGCGATCGGTCACGGGAATGCCGGCATACGCGGGGACCGCGAGTGCCGAGCTGACCGCAGGGACGACCTCGAAAGGTATCCCTGCCTCAGCGAGCAGACTCGCTTCCTCGCCGCCGCGACCGAAGACGAACGGGTCGCCTCCCTTCAAGCGCACTACGTAGTCCCCGCGCCTGGCGTAGGCGACCAGAAGCTCGCCGATCTTCTCCTGGGAGATGCCTCGCGTTCCATCGCCACGCTTGCCGACATCGACACACTCGGCGTTCGGGTTGGCGAGGCTCAGAATCGAGTCGGGAATCAACGCATCGTAGAGCAGCACCTCGGCGCGCTCGAGCTCGCGCATCGCTCGGACGGTCAAGAGATCGGGATCGCCAGGCCCCGCCCCGACGAGCACGACCCGACCTGTCACCCGGCCGTCTCGATCAGCCGCCCCGCTCCGCGCTGCAACAGCTCACGACCCAGGGTCACACCGAGCGTCTCCGGCGCATCCGTATCCCCCTCGGCGGAGCCTTCGATCCGCTCGGTTCCCGCGGGTGACAGGATCAGCGCTCTCAGCATCAACCGGACGCCCTGAAGCGACGCGTGCACTCCGATCGGCGTGCGGCAATCGCCCCCGAGTTCGGCCAGGAGCGCGCGCTCCGCACGCACCTGCGCCGCAACGGTGGGCTCCTCGAGCTGCGAGACGCTCTTGACGACCGGCTCATCATCGATGCGAACCTGAACCGCCAGGGCCCCCTGCCCGCCTGCGGGCACGTAGCGCTCCTGATCCAGCGGATCGAGAATCCGGTCCTCGAGCCCGAGCCGGATCAATCCGGCCGAGGCAAGGATCACTCCGTCGAGGGAAAGGGTCTCGATCTTCTGAATGCGGGTCTTCACGTTCCCCCGCACGGGAACGACCTCGAGCTCGGGCCGGAGCGCACGCAGCAAGGCGCTCCGCCGCATGCTGCTGGTGCCCACACGAGCGCCTGGGGGAAGCGCAGTGAAGCGCCGGCCAGGGGCTCCGATGAAGCAGTCACGGGGATCCTCACGATGCGGGTAGGCCGCAATGGTGGTGCCCTCGGCGAGCTCGGTGGGGAGATCCTTTGCGCTGTGCACGGCCAGATCGACGCTGCCCTCCTGGAGGGCCTGCTCGATCTCGTGGATCCAGGCCGCCTTGCCTCCGTCGGGACGCATCGTCTCCTGACTGCGATCCCCAGATGTCTGGATCTTTACGATCTCGATCTCGTGGCCGAGATCACGCAGTTGCTGCGCGATCCTCTCCGACTGCACGAGCGCCAGCTCGCTACCACGCGTTCCGATCCGTAAGAGCGTCACTCCTCATCCTCCTCCAGCCCAAAGATCTCTCGGATCGCTTCCGCGTAGTAGGCCGGTCCCTGGTCCGCAGCTTCGTTGCGGAGTTGATCTAGCGGACGATGCAGCAGCTTCGCAACGATCGCGTCTGCCATGCGCTCGAGCGCGTCGCGCGTCTCGTCGGAAGTGTCGGGCATGCGTACGAGGGTGCGCTGTGCCTCCCGGCGCGCAATCTCGCGCGTGCGCGCCACGAGGTTCCGAATGGTTGGTACCGCCCGCAGTCCGGCTTGCCAGCGCTCGAACTGCTCCAGCTCCAGCGCGAGAATCGCTTCGGCCGGCACCATCGCCTCTCTTCGGCGGTCGCGCCCGCGCTGAGCCACCTCCTCCAAATCGTCCACGTCGTAGAGGTATGCGTCGTCGATCTGCTTGCACGCCGGATCCACGTTGCGCGGCAGACCGAGATCGATGATCAACAGCGAGCGCTGATGTCGTTGGGCGATGGTGCGTTGGATCTGGCCAGTCGAAATCACCGGGCGGTCTACCGTGACCGAGGACACGACGATGTCGGCCGCGGCGAGCTCCGAGTCCAGTCGCGAGAGGGACGCAGCCTGGGCGTCGTACGGCGCGGCGAGCCGCGCAGCCGCCTCCGGCGTACGGTTCAACACGACGATGCTGCGCAGCCCGGATTCGTGGAAGGCGTGGAGTGAGGCTTCGGCGATCTCACCCGCCCCGACGAGCGCGAGTCGCTTGTCGGCCAGCGTCTCGAAGATCTCGGCCGCGAGCTGCACGCCCACGCGAGCGAGCGAGATCGACGTCGCCCCCAGCCCGGTCTCCGCGCGCACGCGTTTGGCAGCCCGAAAGGCTCGATGGAACAGCCGATTCAGGATCGCACCGCAGGAGCCTGCCTGTGCCGCAAGAGCGTAGGCGCGCTTTACCTGACCGAGGATCTGGGTCTCGCCCAGCACCATGGAGTCGAGGCTCGCGGCCACGCGGAACAGGTGCTCTACCGCAGCGCGATTGCGGTGAACGTAGAAGTGCTCCCGCGCGGCCCGATTACCCGGAACCAGCGCATCGAACGTCTGGAACAGAGCCTCCTCTCCCTTCTCGGCGCCATCCGCGACCGCGATGATCTCCGTACGATTGCAGGTGGAGATCACCACTCCTTCCACCAGGCTCGCATGCAAGACGAGCTTCTCGTTCAGCGTGAAGGCGCGGTCCTCGGAGAGGGCGTAGCGCTCGCGAACGTCCACGGGCGCGGTTCGGTGGTTCAAGCCGATCAGGATCAGATTCACGCCGTCATCCCCAACAGTCGTATTCCGATGTACGAGAACGCCAGGAAACCGAAGCCTGCGACGACCACTCGCGCCGGCCGATCGCCGTGCTGGTGACGCACGATCCGCATCCCGATTGGGACCAAGTAGACCGCCCAGGCGATGATGAGCCAGCGACTGTGCTGCGTCCACGGGCTCAGCCCGCGGCTCTGGCCCCAGACGAAGCCAGTCAGCACACCGAGACTGAGCAAGGAGAAGCCGAGCCCGAGCGTGACGTGTTCCATACGGTCCAGGCTCTCGAGCGAGGGCAGGCCGAAGCGTGCGGTCTGGTTTCGCTTGAGCGCCGTGCGCTTTGCAAGGTACGCCAGGCCAGCCAGGCTGGTGAGCGCCAGCAAGCTGAAGCCCAGAGTCGACAGTAGGACGTGCGCGTGCGACCAGCTTCCTCCGGGAATCTCGGCGGCCGCTGGATCACCTTGATACTGCACGAGCCCGATCAGAGCGATCAAGGTGATACTCGCAGCAACACACCCGACCCAGTGACCGACACCGCCCACGGAGGCCACGCGTAGCGCGTATAGATAGGAGGTAGGGATCAGCCACCCAATCAAGGAGAGCGCCGCTGGAAAGCTTTCCAGCGGGACGAGCGGATCGCGCGCGTGGAGCGCGACGAAGCCGGCCCCCTGACCCACGACACCCAGGGTGAGCAACACGTTGACCCAGCGCGCCGCCTCGGGCCATTCGCGCCGCCTGAGGCCCAGTAGGGCCGCGATCGAGTAGAGAGCGCAGGCAAGCAGATGTAAGAACTCGGTCAACCTACGCTCCTTGCTGCTTCTTCTGCATACGGGCCAGCTGCGCTCGGATCCGCTCCGCGTCGCGAACCTGTTCGAAGACTCGGTAGGCAGGCTCGCCGAACAGGACGAAGTGGATCTCTGCCAGGCTCGTAGACGTCCCCGAAGCGGAGCGGGCGGAGAGGTGACGCTCGACCTCTTCCAGCATGACCTCGGCGCAGCGCCTCAACGGGAATCCGCCCACCCCGGTCCCGATGGCCGGAAACGCGATGCTCGTGAGCTGCAGGCGCTCGGCGGCTTCGAGCACCCCGGTGACGACCGCACGCAGGCTCTGCTCACTGACCTCGCCACCTGGATTCATGGCGGCGGCGTGAAGAACGGACCGGAACGGCAGCTTCCCGGCACCCGTGACAGCGACCTCGCCGAGCGGAATTGGACCCAGATCATTACACTCACGCTGTATATCTGGTCCGCCGCGCTCGCGGATCGCACCCGCCACACCGCTTCCCAGCAAGAGCTCGGTGTTCGCCGCGTTGACGATGGCGTCCACCGGCGCCTCGGTCAGGTCTCCTTCCTCGATCAGAATTCGCGTCATGAGGCTCCCAGTGTCTCGCTCCCGGGCACAAGCAGCAAGAGCCACGTCGCGTGGGGGCGGCTTCGGTTATTCTCGGGGTCGCGATGCCACCCACTGGGACCCACCTTCGGCTCCTGCGACGCCGGCTCCTGCTGGCCGCGGGTCTGCTGCTCCTCGGCTGCCAAGGACCGCCAGCCCGCTTCGCTGTGATCGACCTGTACACGGCGACCGAAGTGGCCCGGGACTGCACCTTGATCGAGGTGGTCGCGCAGGACACCCCCGAGGGACCGGAGTCCAGTCGCTCGGTGCGCTGGGAAATTCCCACGCGCGGCAGCCCGGCACCTCCCTCCCTCGAGGCCTCGGCGGTCCTGGTTGTCGCACCTACACCGGCTCTCGGGTATCGTTCTGCCGCGGCGCTGGCGCGCACGGGAAACTTCAAGGTCCGGCTCGTCATCCTAGACAGCGACCTGGAGCGGCGTCTGCTATTTGCGAACGCCCGCAAGCGAGAGGAGCACCCCAGTGACACAGATTCTTGACGTTACGCCCAATGACTTCGAGAGCGAGGTCCTCAAGTCGGAGATCCCCGTTCTCGTCGACTTCTGGGCGACCTGGTGCGGCCCGTGTCGGCGTCTCGCGCCGAAGCTGAAGGCGCTCGCTGAGACCTATGAGGGCAAGCTCAAGGTCGTGAAGGTCGACACGGATACGAGCCCAGAGCTGGCTCAGCAGTTCAGCGTGCGCGCAATGCCCACCATGCTGTTCATGAAGAACGGACAGGTCCGCGAATCCATGCTCGGCGATCAGCCACAAGCAAAGATCGAGAGCAGCATCCAACGCCTGCTGGCCGACTGAGGCCGGCGCGGAAGTCCCAGGGACCCGCTCGTGGGTCCCGGGCCTTCATGAGCTGATCGCGCGTCAGAACAGATAGCGCCGCATCGAGACATTCATCATCAGGCCGATCGCCACCATACAGGTGACCATCGAGGATCCACCGTAGGACACCAGCGGCAGCGGCACACCGACGACGGGAACGACACCGAGCACCATGCCGACATTGATCGTACCCATCCAGAAGAAGATGCTCACGAGCCCGACCGTCAGATAGGTCCCGAACGCATCCTTCGACGCGCGCGCGATCATCAATCCGCGCACCATCATCGCGACGTAGACCGTCAGGACGAAGGCGGCACCGAAGAAGCCCCACTCCTCGCCCAGCACCGAGAAGGCAAAGTCAGTCTGTTGCTCGGGCAGGAAGTCGAGCTGCGTCTGCGAGCCCTGCAACCACCCCTTGCCAAAGACGCCCCCCGAACCGACCGCGATCTGACTCTGGATGGCGTGGTAGGCACTCCCCAAGGGGTCGCGCTCGGGATTCAGGAAGACGAACACCCGCTCCTTTTGGTAGTCGTGCAGATAGAACTGCCAGGCCAGGCTGGCTCCCACCAGCCCCGTCACACCGAGAATCGCCACGGTCTTCAGGCGGATCGGCGCCACGAGAACCAACGACGCGCCACAGAGCACCACGAGCAGGGCCGTCCCCAGATCGGGTTGCCTCAGGATGAGGACGGCGGGGGCAGCCGCGACCAGAGCCGGCACAGCCAGATCGACCAGCCCGATTGGGCGCGAGGACTGACGCCGCGACAACAGACGTGCAAAGGCGAGCACGATGATCAGCTTGAAGAGCTCGGAAGGCTGCAGTCTCAACGGACCGACGAGCAGCCAGCGCTGCGACCCATTGATCACTGGGCCGATCAGGAGCACCGCGACCAACAACAGGACGCCGACCACGTAGACGAACGGCGTGGCGCGATCCAGCCGCCGATAGTCCGGCACCAGCACCGTGAGCAGGGCCAGCGAGCCGACTCCGAGCCAGAAGAGCTGACGCAGTGCTGCTGGCGACAGGCCCCCATCTCCGCTGCTATCCGCCGAAACCAGGTTGATCACACCCATGCCGGCCAGGGCGAACCCAAGCATCGGCAGCACCCACTCGAAGTTCTGCAGCAGCCTTCGGTCGATTCCCGGCATGAGCTAGTTCTGAGACCTCCGGTTGGGAGAGGGGCGCTCGGACGAGCCGACCGCGGCCACCTGGGGCGGCGTGGAGTCCGCTTCCGTCGGCGGCTTGGAACGGGGCTTGCGCGGGGGCGGAGTGGGACCCAAGTCCGGCTCCGGCGGCGGCACGAGATCGGGCTGATGCGACAGAAACTCGTCGACGACCGCCCGGGCCAGCGGCGCAGCCGCCGAACCTCCGTGTCCACCGTGCTCCACGAGCACAGCCACGACGATGCGGGGGTCCTGCGCCGGAACGAAGGTCGCGAACCAGGCATGATCGCGAAACTGCTCCGGTAGATCCTCGGACTTGACGTACTCCTTGCCCATTCCGACGACCTGCGCCGTCCCGGTCTTGCCTGCAGCTTCGACCCCGCCGGCCAGCCCCCGCATGCGCCCTCCGGTCCCCCGCGGCTCGTGCACGACACCGCGCAGCGCCTTGCGCACGACCTCGAGCGACTCGCGCTTGATCGGGACGGTGGCCAGCTCTTCGGGTAGGCGCTCCTCGACCAGCTCGCCGAACGGACTCTCTAGGCGCTTGACCAGCATCGGTCGGTAGCGCATCCCGCCGTTTCCGATGGCTCCGTACGTGAGTGCGAGCTGCATGGGAGTCCAGAGATTGAATCCCTGTCCGATCGCGACGGAGATGGTCTCACCCATCTGCCACTTCTCGCGAAAGCGGCGCTCCTTCCAGGCGCGCGTGGGCACGAGTCCCTCTGTCTCTCGCAGTGCGGCGATTCCGGAGCGGCTCCCCAGCCCGAAGGCGCGGGCGTAATAGGCCAGCTCATCGACCCCACGTCGCTCGCGCTCGAGCATCTCCGCCACCTTGTAGAAGAAGACGTCGCAAGACTGCACGAGTGCGGAGTGCACGTTCATGGGGCCGTGGCCGCCGCGCTTCCAGCATCGATAGCGCCCTCTGCCGAGCCGATACGACCCACCGCAACGGATCGTCGTCTCGGGAGTGATCACACCCGCCTCCAGCCCAGCCAACGCGGGGATGACCTTGTAGGTGGAGCCGGGTGGGAACTGTCCAGTCAGAGCGCGGTCGTGCAGCGGCTTGTTCGGATCCTTGACCAGCCCCTGCCACTCACTCGAAGCGATACCGCGCGCAAAGCGGTTCGGGTCGTAGGCCGGACGGCTCGCGAGAGCGAGCACCTCGCCATTGCGTGGATCGAGCGCCACGACGGCGCCATTGTGGCCCGAGAGCTCCAGCTGCTCCTCGGCGACTCGCTGCAGCCGGTGGTCGATCGTCAAGACGACGTTCACCCCGGGCTGAGGCGAGATCTCCGAGAGCACCTCGAGCTCTCGCCCGTGCGCGTCCACGAGCACGTTTCGCCCGCCGTCGCGGCCGCGCAGCTGACGATCCAGCAAGCGCTCGATGCCATCCTTGCCAATGATGTCGCCGCGACGATATCCCTGGAAGTTCTTGCTCTTGAGCTCGCGTTCGCCGATCTCGCCCAGCATTCCGAGGAGGTGGGCGGCACTCCCGTCGTATCGATATGAGCGCACTGGATCCGCGCGCGTGATCACCCCGGGCAAGGCCCAGAGGCGCGCCCCGACGCGCGCAGCAGCCGCGTAGTCGATGTCGTGGGCAACCAGCATCGGCTGAAAGCGGAAGCGTCCTCGCGGCCTACCGACGCGCTCCTCGAGCTCCTGGCGCTCGGTCCCAAGCAGCGAAGCCAATCGATTGAGCGTACGATCGATGTCCTGCGCTTGGTCGGGGACCAAGCGCACATCGAATGCGGGACGAGAATCCACGAGGATCTCGCCGTTCCGATCGAGAATCATTCCGCGCGAGGCATACACGCGGTGCGTGCGCACGCTGTTCTTCTGAGCGGACACGCGGTAGCGATCGCCCTCGACCACCTGCAGGTAGAACAGGCGCGCTCCGAGCATCAGCCAGACCGAGATGATCGCCAGAACGGTGCCGAGAATCCGACGCTCGATGCCCGAATCGGCTCCAGAAGAGCCACCTCCGCCCAACGGATCCCTCATTACACCCTCGACCCCAGCAATCCCCAGCCCGTCTCATGTCCACCGACCGAGTCGAAGCGCCGGATCCAGCCCAGGATCGGCGCAGCGCACAGCGCCGTGAGCAGCGCGACGAACGGAGTCCGCCACAGAATCTCTCCAAACGAAATCGCCGATTCAGGCGTGAAGATCTGGAGCAGCAGTCCTAGCAGAATGCCATCGGCGAATACGTACGCGCCGACGTAGAGCACCCAGGGCCCACCCGAACGCAGGTAGAGCGCCCGATCGAAAAGGCGAGTCGCAGCACAGGCGGTGCCGCGCAGTAGAGCGTAGAGCCCGGGATAAGCATGAGCCGATCCCACATCGACCAAGAAGCCCGCCCCGAAGGCGAGAAGCAGGCCGCTGATCCCGCGCGTACGGAGGCCCATCGCGAGCGCAAACACCAGGACCAAGTCCGGGTAGAAGCTCTCCGAGATGCTCTCCAGCACGAGCCCCTGTACGGCCACCATGGCGAGACCGAGGCCGATCAGCTGGAAGTAGCCCTTCACCCAGAAGGCTCCTCGAGGTCAGACTCGGCGGCGGCATCCGTGTCCGCTGGATCCGGCTGCGGCTCCACCGCCCAGAGTTCGTCGTTCTCGGACGAGAACTGCCCTGGGCCGGGTAGCTCGCGCCGCTCGAGCAACACGAAAACCTCCTCGAGCGCGTAGAAGTCGACCGCGGGCTCGACCTCGACTCGCTGAAACAAGCCGTACTGCTCCTTTTCCACCTTCGCGACCTTGCCGATGCGCAGTCCCTTTGGGTAGATGCCATCGAGCCCTGAGGTGAGCAGGTCATCGCCTTCGCGGATGTCGGATTCGCGCAACACGTACTGGAGGCTACAGCTTCCATCGGCACCGCCGCGAGCCGAGCCGCGGGCACGCGAGCGCTGCGTGTAGGTGTCGATCTGGCTCTGAGGATCGATCATCAGGAGCACGCGAGAGAAGCGCGGCGAGGTGCCGGACACCACTCCGACCACCCCCTCGTCAGTGATCACGGGCATGCCAGGCTCGACTCCATCGGCGGCCCCCTGGTCGATCGTGATCGACTTGAACCAGGGCGACAGGTCCTCGGCGCTTACCGTCGCGGGTAGCAGCGGCAGATCGTGGTCTTCACGGAAGTCACCGAAGCGCTGAAAGCGCTCGCTGGCGACGAGCGCCTCCTTGAGCTCGAGATTCTCGGCGCGCAGCTGGGCGACCTCGCTCAGGATCTTGTCACGGCTCTGTCGAACACCGACCAGGGAGACGTAGCTGTCCCATACCGACCGCAGCTCGCGCACCGGCAGGGCGACCATCTCTTGAATCGGCACCGTGACCTCCAGAAACAGCTGCGACGCGGGGCCGGTCTTCACCATGGCATCCCGCGAGACGAGGCTGAGCACCGAAGCCAGCGCCAGTACCAAGTATGTCAAGGGATAGCGAAAGCGTCCGAGCAGATCGCTCAAGCTTCGAGTCCCCCTTTTTCACCCCTTGAGCGTGACATCTCTCAAGAGATCGAGTTCGTCCAGGCAGCGCCCACAGCCCATCACCACCGCGGTGAAAGGATCCTCCGCCAACATGATCGGCAATCCGGTCTCTTCACGTAAGAGGACATCGAGATTTGCGAGCAATCCGCCGCCTCCCGTCAACACGATGCCCTTGTCGGCGATATCTGCGGCGAGCTCTGGGGGCGTGCGCTCGAGGGCAATCTTCGCAGCTTCGACGATTGCATTGACCGGCTCGAGGAGAGCCTCGCGCACATCCTCGGTATTGATCTCGATCGTCTTCGGAACGCCCGCTACGAGGTCCCGCCCCTTGATCGCCATCGAGCGCGGCTCGTCGGCAGGATAGGCGGACCCGATCTCGATCTTCACCCGCTCCGCCGTACGCTCGCCGACCAGCAGATTGAACTTGCGCTTGACGTAGTTCAGGATCGCTTCGTCCATCTTGTCGCCACCGACGCGCACACTGTTTGCGTACACGATGCCGGCCAGCGAGATGATCGCGACCTCGGTGGTCCCCCCGCCGATGTCGATGATCATGTTGCCGGAAGGCTCGGTGATCGGCAGGCCCGCACCGATGGCGGCAGCCATCGGCTCGTCGATCAGGTAGACCTCGCGCGCACTCGCCGACAGCGCAGACTCACGCACCGCCCTCTTCTCCACCTCGGTGATTCCCGACGGGACGGCGATCACGATGCGCGGCCGGATCAGGCTGGAGCGATTATGGGCGCGTGTGATGAAGTAGCGCAGCAGAGCCTCGGCGATCTCGAAGTCAGCGATCACGCCATCCTTGAGTGGCCGGACGGCTCGGATCGTCCCCGGGGTTCGCCCGAGCATGCTCTTGGCCTCCTTGCCGACGGCACGCACACGGTCCACACCACGGCTGTCGGTTTGGACCGCCACGACGGAGGGCTCGCTCGTCACGATGCCACGCCCCTTGGTATAGACGAGGGTATTTGCCGTCCCGAGGTCTATCGCCAGGTCGCTCGAGAATAGGCCCAGCACACGATCTAGCATTCCAATGCTCGCTCTCTTACGTTCATGAGTCTCGCCCCATTAGCCACTGCCCCCCTCGGAGCCCAGCCGGCTGCATTGCGGGCGCATCGAAACCGCGCTTCGAGGTCCAAACCCCGCTGCTCTCGCGCGCACTGTGACCCGCATGGATCGAACCCGAACGTCTTCCAGGCCTTCGCTCAGCCCTTCTAGGATGATTGAAATCGACGCAAATCTCTAAAGTCCGTTATCCGCACTCTTGCGTAAAGGATACCGACTACACCGCCCACTGCGCATCCACGCCTACTCGACTGCCGACAATGGATGCCAGAGTCCAAGGCGCGCGAGCCGATCGGAGGTCGCTTCGACACGACCGGAACCGCCATCCTGCTCGCAGACCGACTGCAGGAGGCCGTCCAACCGGGCCAGAATCATGGCCGAAGCCGCCGCAACCCGAGCACCGCCAAACCCCAACAGTGACCCAATGAAAGCCGCCCAAAACATTTACCAGAATGCGATCGGAAGCCGAACATTATTCTACCGGGCACCTGAAGCCCGCCGCAAGCCGCAATCTCCTCGAAAACCCTTGATTTTGCTCTTGCCTTCCTTCTGACCGGCCCGTAGCGTGGCCAGCCCTGCGAGCGGAGGTCGCGGGCCCGAGGCGCTATTCTAAGATGCCGAATTCGCGCCCTCGCAAGCGCGACAATTCCGTCATTTGCTCAATTTCCCGGCTGGAGCTCCACTGCCATGAAGCGTTCGATTGGAATCTGGATCCGAAACCTGACCCTACTGGGCATCATCGCGGCGTTCGCCGTGTTCTTCGGCCCTCAGAGCCAGATTGGCAGTCTGAACTCCATCGGCGAGGTGAACGGCGAAGAGCTGAACCCGCGCCTGTTCGAATTCCTGCGTGCGTCGCGCCGCGAGGACGAGCAGCGCCTGCGCGATCAGGGAGTCCCGGCGAAGACGGTTCGCGACCTGATCGACGGCCAGGTCTTCGAGGAGATGATCCAGCGCTACCTGCTTGCGCAGGAGGCCGAGAAGCTCGGGCTCGTGGTCAGCGATGCCGAGCTGCGCGACCAGATCTGCTCGAATCCGACGTTCCAGCGTGAGGACGGCCGCTGCGACCCCAACCTGTTTCGAAGCCTTCTCCGGGCGAATCGGTTGCCCGAGGAGCGCGACTATATGGAGCTCGTGCGGCGGGATCTCCTGATCGGAAAGCTGCAGCAGTACCTGGCACGTCCCGTGCGCGTCTCCACGGAAGCCGCGCGCGCCCGCATCGAGCGGGATCAGACCACGTTGCGACTCGGCTACGTCCGAGTCCCAACCGCGAGCTTCGAGGCGGGACTCGAGCCGGGTGAGGAAGAGCTGCGCAACTTCCTCGCAGCATCCGACGAGCGTATCCGCACCGAGTACGAGCGGCGGCGAGCCGAGTTCCAACGTCGCGAGCAAGTTCGCGCTCGGCAGATCCTGCTCACCGGCGACGACGCGGGTGAGAAGGCGAAGCAGGTACTCGAACGGCTCGAGGCGGGGGAGGACTTCAGCACCGTGGCGGCCGAGCTATCCGAGGATGCCGGCACGGCGAATGCCGGCGGCGATCTCGGATTCTTCCCGCGAGGCAGGCTCGATCCGGCCCTGGAAGAAGCCATCTTCGATGCGTCCCCGGGTGACCTCAAGGGACCGATCGAGACCGATCGAGGGCTACACGTACTGCGCTTCGAGGAGAGATTGGAAGAGGTCGACCAGAGCCTCGAAGACGTCCGCGAGGGCCTAGGCAAGCAACTCTGGGTCACGGATCAAGCGCTCACGCGCGCTCAGGCGCGCGCACAGCAGCTGATCACTCGAGCACTCGCCGGCGAGAGCCTCGAAGAGCTAGCCAAGGAGTTCGAGCTGACCTTCACTTCGACGCCCGAGTTCGCCATCCCGGCCACGCGCGTTCCTGGACTGCCCGCGCTTCCTGGACTCCGCGAGCGGGCGCTCACCCTGACGCCAGAGGCTCCCCTGGTGCCGGAGCCGCTCGACGCTCCGGATGGGGCCTACGTGGTCTCGCTGCTCGAGCGCAAGGCCCCAGGAGCCGACAAGCTCGACGAGCAGCTGGATGCCGCGCAACTCCGTCTGACGAGCCTCGGACGCCAGGAAGTGATGAGGCAGATCTATGAACAGAGCCGCAAGAAAGCCAACGAATCCGGAACGATTCGGATCTCGAGCGAAGCGCTCTACCGTCGCTAGGGGCTCGCTGCCGACTCGAGGGCTCGGACGGAGCGTCTCGGCGACGATCTGTCTGATCGCCGTCTTGGTCGCGACCTCGGGCTGTGCCCGCTTGCTCTACAACTTCGGAACGATCGAGGAGGGCCAGATCTATCGCTCTGCCCAACCCTCCCCCGCGTTCCTGGAGTGGCTGGTTCGAAGCCCGAAGATCCGAACCCTCGTCAACCTGCGCGGTCGTACCGCAGGCTTCGAGAGCCGCTTCGCTACCGACCACAGCCTGCGGCTGTACTCTTTCGACCTGTCCGCCAGTCGGCCGCCTTCACAGGCCGAGGTCGATCGCTTCCTGTCGATCCTCGACGACCCGACCAACTACCCCCTGCTCGTGCACTGCCGCAACGGCGTGGATCGCACCGGCTACATGCTGGCGCTCTACCGAACTCAGAGGCAGGGCTGGACTGCCGAGCGCGCGACGGCCGAGATGCGGCGCTTTCTCCAGTTCAGCACGCTCAACCGCATCCCCCAAGCCGTGATCACCGACGGTGTGCGACGGCCCGAGCCCCTACGTCCCACTCCCGACTAGCCGGCGGGATTTCTCCCAAAGAAGACGGCCTGGGACACACTGGCATCCCAGGCCGTTCGATGGGGCTCACTACCCAATGGGGCTCACTACCCGATCGGGATCACTACTCGGCGAACGACTCCAGCTTCCGCTGGCTGGCCGAGTTTCGCAGCTTCTCGATGGCGCGGGCCTCGAGCTGCCGCACCCGCTCGCGCGACAGACCCAGCTTCTCGCCGATCTCTTCGAGCGTGTGATCCTGCTCGCCCTTCATCCCGAAGCGCCAACGCAGAATGTTCCGCTCGCGCTCGTTCAGCTGGGCAATCGAGTCCTCGGTCGCTTGCTCCAGGCGATAGCGATCCAGCCCGTCGAGAGGCGATACCGTCCCCGGATCCTTGACAAAGTCCTTCAGAACCTTCGAATCCGTTCCCTTGACCTGAGTCTCGAGCGAGACCGGCTCGCGCGTCATCTTCTGGAGCCGCTCCGTCTGCTCGACGGTAAGCTTGAGCTCCTTCGCCAGCTCGGCAGTATTCGGCTCGCGCCCCAGACGGGTGTGCAGACTCTTCTCCGTCCGATAGAACTTGAGCAGGGTATCGTGCATGTGGCTCGGGATCCGGATCGTTCGCGACTGATTCTGGATCGCCCGGATCAACGCCTGCCGGATCCACCACAACGCGTACGTAGAGAACTTGTGGCCACGCCGGTAGTCGAACTTCTCCACGGCACGGATCAGCCCCAGATTGCCTTCCTGAATCAAGTCCTGAAAGGCGATCCCCATGTTCCGATAGTCCTTGGCGATCGCGATCACGAGCTTCAGGTTGTGCTGGACGAACTTGTTCTTGTGGAACATCAGCCGGTCATAGGCGAGATCCACCTTGTCCATGATCGCGATGAACTCTGGACAGCTCAGTCCGACCCGCTCTTCGATCTCACGAATCTCCTGCTCGAGAACCTTGAGATCGCGATCGCGATCCACACGACCACGGTCGCTGCGGGGCGCTCGCTTCGGAGAGCTGAGGGAGCGAAGCTTCCGGTGGCGCTTGAGCATTTGATCACGCTCCGACCGAAGGTTCCGGCGAATTCCCTCGAAGATCTGCATCGACAGGTCCGCATCTCGCAGCGCGTTCTGGATACCCTCTTCGAACCCCTTCAGCTCCGCTTGAATCGCGTCCTGGCTCCCTGCACCACTGACCGCGTCGTACTTTCCGAGCAGGGCCTCGACCTCGGCCAAAGCCTTGTCGAGCTTCTCCCCGCGCTCCTCGCCATCGGGCGTACCCGAGCCGTAGGCCTCCGACATCTTGGCCGTGACACGGTTCTCGGATTGGAGACCACGCCAGTGGGCGACGGCCCGACGCCACGTGAGCGGAACCGAGAGGATTCCGGCGCGCATTTCGAACGTAGCCGACTCCATCTCCTTCGCGAGCATCACCTCCTCCTCCTTGGTCAGAGTCGGGATGCTTGCGATATCGTTGAAATACGACAGCAGCGTATTACGATTCCGCGCTACTTCCTCTTCAGGATCGACATTCGAATGTTCAGGGTCGACCATGCTCTTCTCCGTCCACGACCTTTCTGTGCTCACCTTCGGAGCCAAGGCCTCATCGAGCTCCAGGGACTCATCAATCTCCGCGCCCCCTGAAATCTCAGATTCTTGCTCGTTCCAAGCCATGCTCACCGTCCCCCCACAGTTATACGGCTCACGTTGCGGCTTCGATTACGCATTCACCGATCAAACTCAGCTAGGCCGTGGTTGATTCGCGGCCAAAGCGACCGCACGCAGAACGCCCCGCGAATCCCCCAACACCGGAGACTCCGAGCGCTCTCACCCGAACCCCTTGGATGCCGGCACCGATCCATTCGTTTCCTCGAAAACTGTGCGCGCCGCGATTCGCCGGCCTTCGAGGCTCCGAGAGACACCGAACACCCGCTCTGGTCCGAGCTACCACGCGACATGAACCTTCTCCTTGGACGCGAATTCGCGCCGAGGAGTTCAGCTGGGCTCGATACAAACCGGCTGAGCGGGCGGGAATCGCCGCGCCTCTAACCGCTGACGCCCTCAGCGCGAAGTCCCATCCTTGACCGCATAGAGCTCGTTCCGGCTGGAACGGAGCCGATGCGCGCAAGACGGGAACACGCGAAAGTGGCGTCCCTGCACCCAGCCTCCCCTCAAGGAACCGAAGGCACCGTGTCGCTAACCTAACCACCTGTTGACTCGTCCGAATGATTGACTTGCTCAACGAGGGGGGCAACTGCGATACAGCTCTCGCAGTTCATCTTTTCGGCCCGGACCCTACGGGACTTTAGCAGGGCTGTCAACATCTTTCGCTCGCCAAAAAGCGTTGCAATTTCGGATATTTAGCTCCACCGGCCCGCGCGTCGCTCCCCAGGCATCCTCGCACGCAGATCCAGTTCCGGAGGATTCCGACGCGCCAGGGACGAGTAGGATTCACGTCTTGCCCTACATCCTATTGTGGCGGATCAACTGCAGGAACTCGGCTCGGGTCTTCGGATCGGATTCGAACTCACCCAACATCGCACTCGTGATTGCATAGGTGTTCTGCTTCTGGACCCCACGCATCTGCATGCATAGATGCTGCCCTTCCATCACGACTGCGACACCCTTGGGCGCCAACACCCGATCCAGAGCATTCGCAATCTCATTCGTCAAGCGCTCTTGCACCTGCAATCGTCGAGAGATCAGATCGACGATTCGGGGAAGCTTGGACAAGCCGACGATCTTGCCATCGGGGACATAGGCCACGTGTGCGCGCCCGAAAAACGGAAGCATATGATGTTCACATAAACTGTAAAAATCAATATCTTTGAGGAGGACCATCTCATTGCAGTCCTCATTGAAGACCGCCTGGTTCAGGACCTCGAGTGGGTCGGCTCGGTACCCCACGGTAAAGAAGTCCAGCGCCTGGGATACGCGATGGGGCGTGCGGAGCAAGCCCTCTCGCGAGGGGTCCTCACCGATCTGCTTGAGCAGTTCTTCCACCAATTCTTCTACTCGGCTCATCTCTCCCGCTCTCCGGCGCAATACTCCACAGAGTTGTTCTCGGTCTCGATCAGTCGAACACTGTCCAGCTTCGCCGGCGCTACGGCGTCGCACAGCGCCTCCCATGCGAAGCGCGCGATGTTCTCCGCAGTGGGAACCCGTTGCTGAAACTCTACGACTTCCCGGTTGAGGAAACGATGGTCCAACCTGGACAGCACGCGGCCCTCGACGATGCGATCCAGCTGGTGCAGCGGGATCAGCCTACCCGAGACTGGGTCCGGCTGACCCTTCAAGACCACCTCGAGCACGTAGTTGTGCCCGTGACCGGCAGGATTGGCGCACTTCCCGTAGGTGGCCTCGTTTCGGGCCTGATCCCACTCTGCACGAGCCAGCACGTGCGCCGCGCTGAAGCCATACTTTCGACGAACACGAACCACAGACCCGACCTCGACCTCCAGCGCCCCCGTCGGGCGAAGGCGCACCACATCCAAGAGCTCCCTACCGAGGGCCGCCTCGAGCAAGCCGAAGATGACCTGGCCAAAGTGCTCCGCGGTAGGAGGGACCGACGCGAAGTACGGCGTGTCTTCGTTCAGGTCCCGGTGGTCGAAGCGCGCCTCGACCTCGCGAGCAATCACCTGCTTCAACCACTTGAGGTCCACCAGCATCCCGGTGACCGAATCGATCGGCCCCGCAATGCAGACCTCTAGCTCATAGTTGTGCCCATGGGACCACGAGCTCGCCGCGCAGCCATAAACCGAGGCATTCTTTTCCGGGCTCCAGTCGTCTCGCCAAAGCCGATGGGAACTGGAGAAGGTTGCCCGACGAGCCAAACGCGCTGACGGCAGCGCCGAAGGACCCAGAGAGTTGAACGACACCTGCACCTTCTACCGCAATCGACTGCCCAAGGCTAGAGGGCGCACGCGCCACGCTCGATCAGTAGTTTCGCAGCAAACCGATGACGACGCCCTGGAACTCGACGTCCTCCGCGGGGAATTCCATGGGCTTCAGATCGGAGTTCGCAGGCGCCAGGCGAACCATGGCTCCATTCTGGTAGTAGCGCTTCAGGGTGACATCTTGATGTCGCACCAGAGCAACGACCGTCTCACCCTCGCGGGGCTCCTTGCGGGGCTCGAGCAGCACGATGTCGCCATCCACGATGTGGTCTTCGATCATCGAGTCCCCACTGACACGAAGCGCATAGCACTTGCGGCGCCCGATCATCTCGGCGGGTACCGAGATCGTATCGTCGGTACTGACAGCCTCGATCGGCATGCCAGCGGCGACTTGCCCGAGCAAGGGCACCTCGATTGCTTGGGAGCCCTGCTCCTCGACCACTTCGATCGAGCGGCTCCGGTTCCACGCCTTTCGGAGCAACCCCTTCTCTACCAGATTCTGGACGTGCTTGTGCACGGTCGCGACAGAGGAGAGCTGGAATCGAGCTCCGATCTCTTCCAGACTCGGCGCGTATCCCTCGGCTTCGAGGTACTCCCGAATGAAGTCGTAGATTTCCTTCTGCCGCTTCGTCAGATGCACAGCGCCTCCCTCCAGTGCGCGCACGCGTGGCGCTCCACTTCTCGGCTCCCGAACTTCCAGTAGATCCTCGAACACTCCGATTTCACGGCCGAAGGTCGCCCCGATTCACTCGCAGGCCCGAACATCACGCCGCCAGAGCGATTTACACACGATGGTGCAAACACACGCGTAACGCTCACCGCTGCCAGGCTCCAGCTCAGTCCGGGACTTCCCGAAGCATACGGCACGCTCCCGATTCTCGACTGCTCGCATGCGTTCGGGGAGAAACCTCCCGAAACATTCGCGCGAGCGCCCTTCATCGACGAGGTGACCGATGAGCCTGCCGCACTGATGGACACACAGTGACACTGCGGCCGACGAGTCTCTGCCCGAGCCAGCACGCCTTTCGATCCCACCCCTTCGATTGGTGAAGCTCCAATCAGTGAAGCCCCCGCAGCTAGTGAAGCCTCCGCAGCTTCGACCGACGAGGACTCCCCGGCGAGCACGACTTCGAGACAGGGAAACCCGGAGCACGACAGCTCGGAGCGGAGAAGCTCGAAGCTGGCTAGACGGGCACATGCCGTGACGCGAGGACATATGGCAGGTCTGAGCATGCCCGAAAATACAGCGAAAGTCAAAGGCTATCTCTTCGGCGCGGTGGCGCTGGGTGGTGCCGCGGCTTGGTTCCATCCGGACGTAGCGGGGTCGGATCTATGGTGGCACCTCGCAGCCGGTCGCGCCATGTGGGCAGTTTCCGCGCTGCCGTGCTGCGACCATTTCTCCTTTACTTTCGAGGGGCGGGAGTGGCTGAACCACGAGTGGCTGTGGGATCTGGCCAGCTGGCCGCTCTTCCGTGCGAACCCGACCTGGCTCTGGTTGGCGCACGTCTCGCTGCTGTGTGCAATCTTCGGCCTGGTCTACATACGCTGCAGACAAGCATGCTCGAGCGGGATCGCGGCCAGCTTGACGCTCTGGGCGGTCGCCGGAACTACGCACTGGTTCCTGGACATACGCCCGCACCTGCTGACACTTCTGCTCTTGCAGCTGTTCCTGATCACACGCGCAAGCACGTGGGCGGCCTGGACATGGCCGGCGCTGATCGCAGTCTGGGCCAATCTGCACGCGGGATTCACGTTCGGCCTCGCAGCGATCGGCTTACACTGCGTAGTCGAGAGCGTTCGACCGCGCGCGTCCACAGTGCCTCGGAACCTCCGGCGTCTGTGGATCGGGGTCGGCCTAGCCGTCCTCTGTGCCGGTCTCAACCCGTGGGGATACCACATCTTCGTGTATCCCCTCTCCTATCTTCCCGGCGCTCAGGAGAACCCGTACCGCACACTCAACGAGTGGCGCCCCCCAGGACTGGGCTGGGACGAGCTCGATGTACGCGGACTGGGAATCCTGCTCACGTTCCAGACCCGCTTCTGGCTACTGGCCACCGCAGCAGTGATCGGAGGCGTGATCGCGCGCGTACGCACCGGCGCATTCCTGCTGATTCTCGCGATCATCACCCTCTGCATGGCCACGACCTCGCGGCGCTTCATTCCGCTCTTCGCGGTCACTGCAGCACCACTGGTGGCGGTCTTCGCAAAGGCCTGCCTAGACGCTCTAGGCCGACCCTTGGCTCGGACCCGGAAACCGCTGCTGGAGCTCGGCGCTCTGGCCGCGTTGACGGCTGCCGTGGCTGCCCTCTGGGCGGGCGTGCGCCTGTTCCCCGATCCGCTCGGTCGATCGACTCAGCGAGATCTCTTTCCGGCCGCGGCCGCTCGCGAGCTGGCACGCTTCGACGGAAGACCACGCGTATTCAACCACTACTCCTGGGGTGGATTCATCATGCTGCACGCCCCGCAGGCGCGGGTCTTCATCGACGGACGCGCGAATACCGTCTACGACGAGGCTTTGCTGCGTGAGTTCCGGGCGGTCACGCAGCGAGAGCCCGGCTACGAGACGATCCTAGAGCGCCATCAGGTCGAGGTCGCGCTGCTGCCCGACGACGCCCTCGCCCGGGCACTGCGCGCGCTGCCGCGCCCCTGGCGCACGCTCTATCAGGACGGTGTCGGCGTCCTACTGGCGGCACCCGGCTACCGGCCCGAGCGCCTCCACGCCGAGGAGGACGGGGCGAAGTCCCGCGCCGCGCCTCCAGGCAGTATTCAGGCGGCAATGCAGGCGCAGCTTCTACAGCGCTCGGCCCGGCTAGCAGTGACGAACCAACAATTCGAGCTCGCCGCGGAGCAGCTCGAGCGCGCACTGGAGAGCGACCCGATCTCAGCCTCCTGCTATCTCGATCTCGCCCGGGTCCACGCTCTCCGAGGCGCTCCCGGCGACCTCAGGGCGACGCTCTCGCGTGCGGAGCGAGCCATCCCGCGCCGCCGCCGGCAGATCGCGACCTTCGCGGGTGAACTCCTGCTGCGCCTGGACCGCCCGGATGCAGCCCGCATCGCACTGGAGCGCGGGCTCGGGCGAGGCCCCTTCGACGACTCACGGCGGCAGCTCCAGAGAATCCGCTCGCTGGGCCGCAGCGAGCCCCTGAGCGGTCGCGCACCGGCGAGTTGACACGGAAGCTGTCCGACTTAGACTGCGGGCCCGTCAATGCGCGCTCTTCTCCAGGGATGCAGGTGGGCGCGTCGGAATGCCACAAATGCCAGGTCGGCAGGTAGGTGTAGTGTCTCAACCTCGGGTCAGGATCGATTGCGGCGCACGACGATGGCCTCGGCGGAGCTCTTCTGGAGCAAGGTCGTCCTCTGCGCTCCGAGGCAGATCACGAGACATAGGGACTAGGTTCGGCCGCCCCCTGACGCGCAGGGCGCGAGCCCATGGGAGATCGATCGGATGAAGATTCGACCACTTCAGGACCGCCTCTTGGTCCAACGCAGCGAAGAGGAAGAAAAGACAGCGGGGGGCATCATCATCCCCGACTCTGCCAAGGAGAAGCCTCAGCAGGGATCCGTTGTTGCAGTCGGCAAGGGAAAAGTGCTGGACAACGGCCAGCTCGTCGCCCTGGACGTTGCTGTTGGAGATCGCGTCTTGTTCGGCAAGTACGCAGGATCCGAGGTAACGCTCGACGGTGAGGAGTACGTGATTCTGCGCGAGGACGACATCCTCGCGGTCATCGGCAAATAGTAAGCTTTCACGAAGAGTAGAGGGGAGTAGCTCCCATGAGCGCCAAGATCATCAAGTACGATCAACAAGCTTCGGATGCGATCCTGCGTGGGGTGAATGCGATGGCAGATGCCGTCAAGGTCACGCTGGGCCCCAAGGGACGCAACGTCATCGTAGAGAAGAGCTTCGGTTCGCCCGTCGTGACCAAGGACGGCGTCACGGTTGCAAAGGAAATCGAGCTCGAGGACAAGTTCGAAAACATGGGCGCCCAGATGGTCAAGGAAGTTGCTTCCAAGACCTCGGACGTAGCCGGCGACGGCACCACCACGGCAACGGTTCTGGCTCAAGCCATCTTCCGTGAGGGACTGAAGATGGTCGCCGCGGGACACAGCCCGATCGAGCTGAAGCGCGGCATCGACAAGGCTTGCCTTGCGATCTGCGATGAGCTCAGCAACCTGTCCAAGCCAACCAAGGACAAGTCGGAGATCGCGCAGGTCGGAACCATCAGCGCGAACAACGACCAGGAAATTGGCAACATCCTCGCGGATGCGTTCGAGAAGGTAGGACGCGAGGGCGTCATCACCGTCGAAGAGAACAAGACACTCGACACCACACTCGAGGTGGTCGAGGGCATGCAGTTCGATCGCGGTTATCTGTCGCCCTACTTCGTCACCGATCCGGAGCGCATGGAGGTCTCGCTCGAGAGCCCGATGCTGCTGCTCCATGAGAAGAAGATCTCCAACATGAAGGATCTTCTCCCGGTGCTCGAGCAGGTCGCCAAGATGGGCCGTCCGCTGCTGATCGTTGCCGAAGACATCGAAGGCGAGGCGCTGGCCACCCTCGTCGTCAACAAGGTGCGCGGCACTCTGAACGTGGCTGCGGTCAAGGCACCGGGCTTCGGCGATCGGCGCAAGGCCATGCTCCAAGACATGGCGATCCTCACCGGCGGCCAGGTCATCTCCGAGGAGCTCGGCCTCAAGCTCGAGAACGTCACCATCAACGATCTCGGCAACGCGGAGCGTGTATCCATCGACAAGGACAACACGACGATCATCAACGGTGCCGGCAAGAAGCAGGAGATCGACGGTCGTTGTCAGGAGATCCGCAACCAGATCGACAACACGACCTCCGACTACGATCGCGAGAAGCTCCAGGAGCGACTGGCCAAGCTCGCGGGCGGCGTAGCAGTCGTCAAGGTCGGCGCAGCGACCGAGAGCGAGATGAAGGAGAAGAAGGCCCGGGTCGAAGATGCTCTTCACGCGACGCGCGCTGCTGCAGAAGAGGGCATCGTTCCCGGCGGGGGCGTGGCACTGCTCCGCGCACAGGGAGGCCTGGACAAGGTCAAAGCCGACAATGAAGAGCAGCAGGCGGGCATCAACATCGTGCGCCGTGCGATCGAGGAGCCGCTACGCATGATCGCGACGAATGCCGGCCAGGAAGGCTCGATCATCGTCGACAAGGTCAAGAACTCGAAGGGCGCCCTCGGCTACAACGCTGCAACCGAGACTTTCGAAGACTTGATCAAGGCGGGCGTGATCGATCCGGCCAAGGTGGTTCGCACGGCAGTCCAGAACGCGGCGAGCGTCTCTGGCTTGCTACTCACCACCGACGCAATGATCGCTGAGAAGCCCGAGGACAAGGATGCCGGCGGGCCTGCGGCACCTCCGGGAGGAATGGGAGGTATGGGGGGAATGATGTAAGTACCCCCGCCTCGGTGCTCCGATGCTCTGCGCATCGCGGCGCACCTCATCTGAAAAGCCCCCGAGACTCGATCGTCTCGGGGGCTTTTTCCTTTCCAGAGTAGAGAGCCTCACTGAGTGGAGATTCCAGGAGCACCGAGCCTCCCGGTCCCACCCGGCCCCTACTTCTGGCCGCTGTCGGAGCGACGTTCGATCAGCCGACGATCTCTCGAGCCTTTCGGATGTCGCCGTCCATGATGGTCTTGCGTCGCTCCTTCTGCGCAATCGCACTGGCTTCTTGCGCCAGTCGCGCGATGTATTCCTCGGCGGCTTCGACGACCAGTTGAACGGCGGGGGTCGAAGTTCGCAACTCACCTCCGTTCTTCGTCAACAGCCGCTTGACTCCTGCTGCAGGCAGTTCTGCCATGTCTTCCTTTCCCTCGCCCAATCTTCGCTTCGAGAACCGATCGTGCGAGGCGCGGGCCCGCTCACACATACCCACGACGGGATCCGCGTGAAGCGAGTCACGACTCTCACGAGTTGAAACCGCAGTTGAGTTCGGACGAGCCCCTCTGCGATCCGGCGATACCAAACACTGGCCGGGCGATCGAACGCCAGATCCTAAGGCGCACCGGTTTTGATCGTCAACGATACGGCTGCTCGAACTCGAGCAACCTGCCTACGATCCAGTCCTCCACTTGCGTTCGTTCGACGTCCACAGTAATGACGTGACCCGAGCGCGCTAGGTAGTCCACTCTTCCCTCTGCAGAAGCCGCCCCTTTCAGGATCCGGCCTGCGTCGCGCACGGAGACCGTAGGATCGCTCTTGCTGTAGAGCAAGCGCAATGGACTCCGAACGCATTGCAGCCTCGACTCCACCTCGGCTTGCAGCCGGATGAGCTCGACGACTGCCGGGAGCGGCATGCATCGATAGCCGGGATGCGCGTCGCGCGCAACTGGATCCACGATCGCCGGCGTCTTGGGGACCTGGGACTTGAAGCGTGCCAGCAGCGGAACGGCAACTCGATACCAACAGCCCAGGTCTATCGGTGCGGCCAGCAAGAGAATTCCCGCAGCAGCGCGCTCCTGGGCGATGCGTAGGGCCAGAACCCCGCCGAGGGAGAGGCCCAGAACGTACACGCGAGAGTGCGTCGCTGCGAGGCGCACGTAGGCATCGAGAGCGGACTCGATCCAGGCCTGTCGAGAGGTCCGCGCAAGCTGCTCCGGGCTGGTGCCATGCCCCGGCAGCAGAGGTCCCAGACAGGCAAACCGATGCTCCTCGACCAGACGCTCCGGCGGCCGAACCTCGTACGGAGTTCCCGTCAATCCGTGCAAGCAGAGCAGCGCCGGACCTTCTCCTCCCACGGGCCCGAGCTCGAACGGTGCGCTCGAGAGCGCGTTCACGTGAGCGACTCCGCAGCACGCTCGGCGGCTCGATAGACATCGAGCAACGGCACTCCGTGCTTGCGCGCGGACCGCGCACAGGACTCGAACTCCGGGGCCGCGCGCGCCTGACCCGTCGGACTGCGCGCGACCTTCACGCGAATACGCCCGAAGGGCGTCTCTACCAAACGTGACTCTCTATCGAGAAGAATGCGCGCCATCTCGAGCTGACGAACTCCGAGCGCCGTCGACTCCGCCAGTATCTGGCACGAGAGGGCGTCCCGATCTCGTGGGCGGGCGATCACGCGCAGCAGGTGCCCGGGCCGCCCCTTCTTCATCGCCAGTGGAGAGAACGAAGCATCCAGAGCGCCCGCTTCCAGCAACCGCTCGATTAAGAACGGCAGCGCTTCCGGAGACATGTCGTCGAGATTCGTCTCGAGCACGACGACCGAGTCACGCCCCACCGACATGAGTGGCTCGCTCAGCACCGCACGCACCACGTTCGGCATCGGACCTTCTCGGTCATTGCCAGCGCCGAATCCCTGGGCATCTGGCCGCAGTGCCGGCATGGGCCCGAAGTCATCGACCAACGTGGCGAGCAGCGCAGCGCCCGTCGGTGTCACCGTTTCCCAGTCCACGGGTGCAGAGTACGTCGGAACGCCTCGCAAGAGCGCCAGTGTCGCAGGGGCTGGCAGTGGGAGGATACCGTGCTCGGTCTTCACGGTGCCCGATCCGAGCGCGAGTGGGGAGCTGCTCACACGAGCGACGTCGAGTTCGCATAGAGCCGCATTCACACCAACGATATCCCCCAACGTGTCGACCGATCCGAGCTCGTGAAAGTGAACGTGGTCGAGATCGACGCCATGAATTTGCGCCTCTACTCGAGCGAGTGCTTCGAACGCGGCGAGGCTCGACACTCGTACGTGTTGCTCGAGGTCGGCATCCTCGATGAGCTTTCGGATGCGCGTGTAGTGGCGAGCCTTGGCATCCCAGCGAGGACCTTCGAACGAGACGTACGTTGCAGCGATCCCCTTCCGCTTGACCTTCCCGAGCTTCATTTTGAGGCCCGGAATTCGGAGTCCGGCGAGCGCTGCCCGAATGGCTCGCGCCGAGGCACCGAGATCGAGCAGCGCGCCAAGCCACATGTTGCCGGAGACGCCCGAGAAACAGTCGAGGTGAAGGATGCGGCCGGCGGGATCCTTGGACCTGAGCTTGGACCTGGACCTAGCCACGGTTGATCAAGGTTGCCATGTAGGCAGCTCCGAAACCGTTGTCGATGTTGACTGTCGCGACGTTCGGGGAGCACGAGTTGAGCATCGACAGCAATGCGGTGACGCCTCGGAGATGCGCACCGTAACCGATGCTCGTAGGCACCGCGATCACGGGTCGCTCCACCAAGCCCGCGACGACGGAAGGTAGCGCCCCCTCCATGCCTGCAACGACGATCAGTACGTGCGCCCGCCGCAGCAGGTCGATCGACGCGAGCAGTCGGTGCAGACCCGCCACACCCACATCTGAGAGGCGTTCTACCTTGTTGCCGAAGAACTCCGCGGTGCCGGCCGCCTCGTGGGCCACCGGAAGATCGGCGGTGCCCGCCGTCACCACCAGGACCACTCCGCGCCCGGCCGGTGGCGGAATTCCGTGGCGGAGCGTGAGCAAGCGAGCATCCGCGTCGTAGACAAGCTCGGGCAACGCCACGCGCACGGCCCGCGCCTGCTCGACCGATACCCGTGTCACCAGGACGTCCGAGTCTTCCTCACGCAGGGCAGCCGCGATCTCGATGATCTGCTCTGCCGACTTCCCCTCCCCGAGAACCACTTCGGGGATGCCCTGCCGCGTCGCCCGGTGGGTATCCAAGCGCGCTTGCGTGAGCTCACGAAAGGGGAGCCGGGCGAGCGCTTCGATGCACTCCGAACGCGCGATCTCACCCCGCTCCAGCTGCGCTAGCAAACCATCCAGTCGATCCCGATTCACGGGCGTAGCATAGCGCGGTCAGTCCGAATGCGTCGGCACCCAGAGGAGGCTCATGCGGATCGGCCTTCCTTCATCACGCCGGGCGACGACATCCACAGCGTACACGCCCAAGCCGTCGCCGGAAGGAGCACCTACCGCAGCTCGAAAGGCGGGATCCGCCTCCCTGTAGAGGCTGGGGATGGACGGGAACACGACCACGCCCACAGCATCTCCGAGCGCCCCCGCCGCCGCCGAGAAGACGACGTTTCCGGCTTCGAGGAGCGCCGAACAGGCCCAGAGCTCACGCTCGGGCTCCATGTGAGCCTTCACCAGCGGGGCCACCAACTCGCAGGCAAGGTCGCGATCCGCGAGCAGCAACAGATGCCCGCCGATGGCCCCATCGAGGTCGACGAACAGCGCAATGATCTGCGATGTCGCGCTTGGCCTGAGGGACTCCAGGGCTGGAAGATCCCACTCTCGCGCTCGCTCCGGCGGACCGAGATCACAGCCCAGAAAGCATCCGAGAGCACACAGCGCACGCTCCGAGCTCTGATCCATCAGCTCGAGGAATCGTTCGCGCTTATCCATCAGATAAAGTTCTCCAGGAGGGCACCGAGCTCGAGCAAGAAGATCGGTGCCCCGTCCGACAGAATCGCCACTCCGCCCAGGTGTTTCAGGCCCGCCAGGGCCGCGGGCACCTCGCGTACGTAGACCTCCTGATCCGCCTGAGCGCGATCGACTCGCATCCCCAAGCGGAATCCGCGCGCATCGAGCAACACGACATTGCCCGCGGTATCATCCTCGTTGACGGGCAACGCTAGGTGCCTCGCGAGATCGAACACGGGGATGGGCTCGTCTTGATAGAACAGAAAGGCTTCGTCGCCAGCTCGCTCGATCGCAGAGTCGCGTACATCGAGCACGCAGTCTAGTCGCGTCACGGGAAGGGCGACGCGATGGCCGGACACGCGCAGGATCAGCACCCGCTGGAGAGCCACCATCGAGGGCAGGTCGAGGTGGAAGCCCATGCCCCCTCCCTCGGGGGAGACCACACTGACGGAGCCGCCCAGCGCCTCGACGCTGCGACGTACCGCGTCCAGCCCGACCCCGCGCCCGGACAGCTCGCTGACCTCGTCCCGGGTAGACATTCCCGCTTCGAAGAGCAGCTCGCCCAAGCGCTCGATCGGTAGATCCTCGGCGACCTCCGACGGCATGCCGCGCTCGACCGCGCGCCGCCGTACGCGCTCGGCATCCAGCCCACAGCCATCGTCCTCGAGCCGCAGGCTCAACCGGCCGCCTTCGCTGGCTGCAGTAATCCTCAACGTACCCACCGGATCCTTGCCCGCCGCCTTGCGCCGCTCCGGCAGCTCGATGCCATGATCCAGGGCATTCCTGACCAGGTGCAGCAGCGGGTCGTCGAGGTGGTCCAGCACCGCGCGGTCTGCCTCGACTTCCTCACCGACGATCTCGACCCGAACCTGCTTTCCAAGACTGGTTGCAAGCTCCCTCGCAACCCGTGGGAGTCGCTCCAGCACTCTCCGCACGGGCGTGGTCCGAATATCGAGCGCGCGGCGCCTCAAGTCACGGACGATACGCTGCATGCCCTCGAGTTCCTCGTCGAACTCTGGTTTGCCATCCCAGTAGGGAAGCTCACGCTGCAAGTTCTCGAGTCGAGCTTGGTGCTGCATGAGATCCCCTACGGAAGCGAGAAAGCGGTCGACCGCCTCGGTTCGGACCCGGACGCTACGCGGGAGCGGATGGCTCCGCACGTCCTGGTTTTTTTTGCGCTCTCGCGCACCTCCTGAGCGCGCGGCGCGGGCATTGGTGGCTCCAATATGCGCCGAATGAGATCGTCACGTGGGGGTGGTGGATCCCCCGTACGCTCCACGACCGCGACCATCTCCTCCATCGCCTGAACCGATTCATAGAGCAGCCCGAAAGCCGTCTCGGGCACGCTCCCGGCTTTGCGCATCGGCTCCAGCCAGTCCTCGAGCTTGTGCGCAAGCGTGGACACGGACAAGTAATCCAGAGAAGCCGCCATCCCCTTGATCGAATGCGTCATCCGAAACAGTGTATCCACGGCTTCGGCCGGATCTCCGCTCTCGGACTCGAGCACGGAGAGAGCCCGCACCATCTCAGCGAGATGATCCGTCGCTTCGTCGACGAAGAGCTGGCGGTACTTGTTGAGATCCACGCGCTCCGACCTCTATTCAGATTTCTCCAAGGCCTTTCCGACGACCTCGATCACCTGGTCGGGCTTGAACGGCTTGACCAGGTATCCGCGGGCTCCAGCAGAGAGCATGTCCTTGACCAGTGCTTCCTGCCCGAGTGCGCTACACATGACGACACACGCCCCCGGATCTCGCTGCATGATCTCGCGCAATGCCTCGAGGCCACTCTTGCGCGGCATCACGATATCCAGCGTGACCAGGTCCGGGGTGTGCTCCGCGAATGCCTCGACCGCCTCATCGCCGTCCGAAGCTTCCGCGACCACGGTATACCCGCCCTGCGTCAGGATATCTCGTAGCATCTCCCGCATATATGCCGCGTCGTCGGCGATCAGAACGCGTTTTGACATGGCTCCTCCCTACTTTCCAGGTTCTCTCCGCACAGTAGATTCGCTGCGCGAGCGAGTAGTGAATCAGTATCTACAATGCCCAGCGCCCCACCCTGAGGGCTCCGCCTCCACATCGAGATGCATCCCCCATCATCGTCAGGTGCTTCGTGCGCATCCAGTCGATCGGGGGAAAAGTCACGGTCGATCCGAAGCACGTAGTCCACGAGCAACCCCATGCGTCGGTCGTCGTTCTCGAAAACAAGAACATGTCGAGTCGAGCCGGTCGATCGCGTCTGCAGGACGGCACCACCATCGACGACTGGCAACGGCTCACCGCGTACGTTCAGGACCCCTCCAATCTCGCGCGCAATCAGGGGCACGAGATGCAGGGCTCGAGCAGCGAGCACCTCTGCAACGTCCGAGAGCTCGATCGTGTACGTGTAGCGGCCGACCGCAAATACCAGCCAGGTCGAGGGCGGCCTCGCTACGTTCGCCCAATCGGCGAGATTCAGGCTGGGAGTCGTCATCCGGTGCGGAACCTCCCTGCGACCTCGCCGAGACGCACCGACATCTCGAAGAGACGTCGCGCCTGATTCACCACCGCATCCATCTCTTCGGCTTGGACGGAGAGTAGCCTGCGCATGTCGTCCGTAGCGCGCACGTTGCCCTTGGCAACTCCGGCAATACTCTCGATGTCTTCGGCCATACGGCTCGCCTCGGAAGCCGTATCCTCTGCCTTCTCGAAGATCGCACCGGACCGCTGCGACACCTCGCGCGACGCCGTTTGAATCTGTTCGAGCGCGCGCAGAATGCTGTCGAGATCCTCCCGCCCTCCGCGCACGTCCTCCCCCATGCTCGTCATCAAGCCAGAGATGCGTCCAGACTCTGCTTCGAGCTGCCCCACGATCTCTCCGATCTGCTCCGCCTGAGTCCCCGCACCCTCGGCGAGCTTTCGGATCTCATCGGCAACAGCGGAGAATCCGCGTCCCGCATCGCCCGCACGCGCCGCCTCGATCGAGGCATTCAGTGATAGCAGATGGGTCTTCTCGGCGATGCTCGTGATGACCTCCGCGATTCGGTTCACGGATCGCGTCTTCTCTTCCAGACGAACGACCTGGCGCGCGGCTTCGTCCACACGCTCGAAGAGACTCTCCATCTGGCTCACCGTGAGCCGGGACAGATCGACTCCGACCGTCGAGCGCTGATGCGTATCTTCGGCAAAGCGGAAGGCCTCGCGGGCCGCGTCGGCATTCGCCCGAATGGCTTCGGCGATCGCGTGCACATGAGCAGCACTATGAGTCACGTCGGACTGCTGACTCTCGGCTCCCTTCGCGACCTGCTGCATCGTCTCCGAGATCTCCTGGCTCGTCTTCTTGACACCCTGTGACGACAGCGAGAGCTCCTCAGACGAGGTCTTCACCTGGTCGGCGGCCTTCTGAATGTGTCCGACCAGCTCGCACAAGCTCTCGACCATGTCTTGGATCGAGCGGGCGAGATCGACAGTCTCATCGGGGAAGTGCCGCCCACCGGGGACTTCGACCCCCTGCTTGAGATCTCCCTGACTGATGCGGTCGGTGCAGGCGCGCAGCAAGCGCACGTTCTGCGTGATCTGGTTTGCGAGCATCCATCCACAACAGAACGCAACGCCCAGGGTCAAGTACTTGGCAAACGTCTCGTTCACGCCGAAGCTCTCGAGCAACGTCGGTAGCCCGAGCGAAAGCGCGGCAACAAAGAAGAAGCCGAGCGCGCACTTTTTACCGAATTCGAGACGCAAGCCTTCCTCGGACCTCTGCTGGGCAGTTCAACTACTTGTCGGACTTGCAGCCGATCCGCTTGAAGTGCTCGTAGCCACGCCAGCTCTGGACAACCGCCCCGGATCGGCGCCAGTAGCAAACTCCAGGCTCCGCGGTGGTCACACCGATCTCGCTCACCTTGCACCCGATCTGCCGCGAAATTTCCACTGCGGTCGGGGCATCCGGCTCGACGCAGAAGAGAAGCTCGTAGTCCTCACCCCCGGCCAGGGCAAGCCCCTCGGCATCGAGGGACAGAGCGGAACACCCTCGCCGCAGGCCGCGCATGAGTGGAATTCGATCGAGGAGCACACGCGCCCCTACCCCACTCGCCTCTGCCAAGCGTTGGAGATCCAGCGCGAGACCATCGGAGAGATCCATCGCAGCAGTCACGAATCCAGTTTCCGCCAGGCACACCCCCTCCGCGAGCCGGGCCTTCGGTCGCAGCTGGCGCCCGACGAATGGCCGGAGTTCCCGCTCGAGTTCCCGACCCCCGCGAACAGCTCGGCTCCGCTTCCCCTCGAGCCACGCCAACCCGAGTGCGGCCCCCCCGAGGCTCCCCGTCACGAGGATTCGGTCACCTACGCGCGCACCACTGCGCAGCAGCGCGCGCCCACGGGGCACTTCACCGAAGACGGTGATCGAGAGCATCCAGCAGGGCCCGGCCACGGTATCTCCACCGAGCAACGGACAGCTCGCCTTGCGAGCTACGGCGAGCAGGCCAGAGACGACCCCATCCACCGCATCCGCGGGTGCGTCCGCGGGCAGCGCCCACGAGAGCAGGAATCCTCGCGGGCGCGCTCCCATGGCGGCCAGATCCGACAGGTTGACCTCGAGTGCCTTGCACCCGAGTGAACGTGGGTCGCTCGTGCTCCAGCGAAAGTGAACGTCCTCGATGAGCGCATCGACACTGCTCACCCAGTCCGCGGCTCGACTCGGGCGCAGAACGGCCGCGTCGTCTCCGATCCCCACCAGTCCCGTTTCACGAGCCGATCCCGCACGCTGGCGTAGCGCCTCGATCAATCCGAGTTCGCCGAGTCTGGAGACATCGAGCCTCTTCACGGCTCCAGTCTATCGCGCCCGACCCGACCTACGTCGAGTGCCAGCGCGAGCACCAAACCGGCCCCGCCGACTCAGCCGGCGACACTGACGTTCGTCAGGGACGCGCGCCGCTACGAGCTCGCGTGGGGGCGCGGTCGGGATGGACGCCGACCGGATCCAGGTACGAGCGGCTCGGTCAATGCGACCTCGAGCACTTCGTCCATGCTCCGGACGAACAGGAACTCGATCTTCCGAGCCAGCTCGGGTGGAATCTCGTCGAGATCATGCCGGTTGGCCTCGGGCACGATCACCCGCGTGATGCCGCGCCGCAGCGCCGCCAGGGCCTTCTCGCGCACCCCTCCGACCGGGAGCACGCGCCCGCGAAGAGTGACCTCGCCGGTCATCGCCACGTTCGAGCGCACCGGAATCCCGGTCAGTAGCGAGGTGATGGCGGTCGCCATCGTCACCCCGGCCGACGGTCCATCCTTGGGCGTCGCGCCCGCCGGGACGTGAACATGAATCTCGTGCCGAGAAATGGATTGCTGGATTCCCAGCTGTTCGGCGCGGCCGCGGACATACGACATCGCCGCCTGTCCCGACTCGCGCATCACGTCGCCCAGATGGCCGGTCAACGTGAGCCCGCGCCCGCGCACCATCGACGCCTCGATCACGAGTACCTCTCCACCGGTCGCGGTCCAGGCCAAGCCACGCGCGAGGCCGACCTCGTTGCGACGCGGAATACCTTCATCGAGCACGGGCGGAGGACCTAGATAGCTACGCAGATTGCGCAGCGTGATCGATACGCTCTCCGCTTCCCCCTCGGCGATGCGCCGCGCAACCTTGCGCAGCATGCGACCGATCTCGCGCTCGAGGTTCCGGACACCAGACTCCTGCGTGTAGCGCGTGATCACTTCGCGCAAGGTCGCGCGCGAAATCTTGATTCCCTTGTCGGTGAGGCCGCACTCCTTGACCTGCCGTGCGACCAGATAGCGACTCGCGATCACCTCCTTCTCTTCTGGCGTGTAGCCGGGAAGCTGGATCACTTCCATGCGGTCGAAGAGCGCACGCGGAATCGGATCCGTCAAGTTGGCGGTCGCAAAGAACAACACCTGCGAAAGGTCGAACGGCACGTTCAGATAGTGATCGCGAAAGTGCCCATTCTGCGCTGGATCCAACACCTCGAGCATGGCCGCCGCGGGATCGCCCCGGTAGTCCGCGCCCAGCTTGTCGATCTCGTCCAGCATGAACACCGGGTTCATCGTACCCGCCTGGCGCATGGCCTGAATGATTCGGCCCGGCATCGCACCCACATACGTACGCCGATGCCCCCGAATCTCGGCCTCATCGCGCACACCGCCGAGCGACATGCTGACAAACTCGCGCCCCATCGCGCCAGCGAGCGCGCGGCCCAGGGAGCTCTTGCCCACTCCAGGCGGGCCCACCAGACACAGGATCGGACCCTTGCCCATGTCGCTGCCGCGCAGCTTTCGCACGGCCAGAAACTCAAGGATCCGCTCCTTGACCTTGTGCAGGTAGGCATGGTCTCGCTCCAGAACTTCCCGCGCGTGATCGAGATTGAGCTGATCGTCCGAACGGGCCGACCAGGGAAGGTCGACCATCCACTCCAAGTAGGTTCGTACGACCTGAGTCTCCGAGGAGTCCGGGTGCATGCGCTCGAGACGGGTGAGCTGGCGATCGGCCTCCTTGCGCGCCTCATCCGGCATCCCCACCGTCTCGATCTTGTGGCGGAGCTCTTCGATTTCTCCTGCACGTTCTTCCGACTCACCGAGCTCGGCCTGGATCGTGCGCAGCTGCTCGCGCAGGAAGGCTTCGCGCTGTGAACGGGTCATCTCCTCTCGCGCCTGGGTGAGGATCTCGGCTTGCATGTTCGACACAGCCAGCTCGCGCCGAAGCAACGAATCGATCTTCCGCAAGCGGTCCAGCGGGTCCAGGATCTCGAGAACCTCTTGTGCCTCTTCGATCCGCAGTCGCAGATTCGACGCGACGAGATCCGCCAGACGTGACGGATCGTCGACGCTCGAGGTCACCGATAGAATCTCTGGCGGAAGCTGCTTGAGCGGTAGCAGCTCCTCGACCTTCTCGCGCACGCTGCGCACGAGCGCTTCGGCCTCGACACTCCACTCAGCTCCCGACTCTGCTGCGAGCTCCTCGACCTCCGCTTCGATATAGGGCTCCGTGCGCAGCACGTGCCGCACGCGCAGCTTTGACAGACCCTGCACCAGCACCTTGAGACGCCCATCCGGAAGACGGATCATGCGCATGACCATCCCGACGGTACCCACCTCGAAGAGATCCTCGGGTTGAGGCTCCTCGACCTCGGGACACCGCTGCGTGATCAGAGCGACCAGCCGATCGCCTTGTAGCGCGGCTTCGATCGCTTGGATCGACACGTCCCGGCCCACGAACAGGGGCAGAATCATCGACGGGAATACGACTGCATCGCGAATGGGAAGCAGAGGAAGCGTCTGCGGAATTTCTAGGCCGCCATCGGGGGTCGATTGATCCAAGGATCGCTCCTTGCCCAAGCCGAGCTTGCGGAACGCTCGCCTCGTGCTGTTTTCGTACGCATCACTGCGCACACCGAGTTGATCGACCCACGGCCAAGCGATCTTGATGAGACAGCACACAGGGTCCCGGCTGGATTCGCCAGGGAGCGCCAGCGACGCGGATACGGAGCGACCGAGTGAGGTCTAGCGCCGCCGTGCGACGGGTGCGCCCGGAACGTACGCTTGAATGCGTCGGCGGCGTACAGTCAGGAGGGACAGTTCACGCTGCGATCCACCGACCTCGTCGAAGCCGACGAGGCCGGCAACGCCACGATAGTCGGGCAAATCATCGGGGAAGGTCATCAGCGTGCGAGCCAGATCGTCTGGCGATCGCGCACCGCGCTCGACCAAGCGAGTCAGCAGAACTGCGGCGTCGAAGGCTTCAGCTGCATACGCATCCGGCGCCTCACCGTACGCGGCGAAGTAGCGAGCGATGAAGTCTTGAACGTTCGGATCCTCGCTGCGCGGGTCGAACGTGTCCACGAACACGGCTCCCTCGGCTTCGTTCGCCGCGAGTTCGAGCAACACCGGATCGTTCCATTCACTGGGGCCGAGCAAGGTGACATCCGCGACGTCGTAGAAGCGAAGCTGCGGCAGCACGACCCCGACCTGAGCCGCGGCATCCGGAATGAAGAGCGCGTCGAAGTCCACGTAGGGCGGTAGATTGGAGAGCTCGGGCGTCCGTAGCTCGGCTTCGTTCTCTTCGCGCCTCCTCTCGAGGCGGTCTCGACGTCGAATGCGCTGACGCTCGCTATCCGTCAGGTACTGCAACCCAACGAGCTTCTTGACCTCGGTCTGAATGTCGACGGCACCGGGCTCGTACGATTCCACACCGACGATGCGTCCACCGCGGCGTTCCACCTCGTCCCAGAAAAGGTTCTTGAATCCACGTCCGTAATCGTCGCGCGGATACAGGATCGCAAAGCGCTGGGCCTCGAGCGCACCCATGGCGAAGCCCACCAAGGCGTCGACCTGCGCACTCGCGGTGACTCCCATCCGGAACACGTAGGACCCCTGGTAGGGCAGGTCGGGCCGGACGGCGAGCGAAAGCAGGGGAACGCGGGACGACTGTGCCACTGGCGCCGAGGCCGCGGCTTCCACCGATCGCATCGGACCGAAGATCAGTCGGGCGCCGCTTTGTGCCAGCTCGCGGGTCGCGGCGATCGCCTGCTGCGGCTCGCCGCGCGTATCCCGCACCAGCAGTCGATAGCGGCCGGGCTGCTGCGGGTCGAACAGGCCGAGCCCCAGGGTGATCCCGCGCAGAACCGAACGCCCGAAGCTCGAATAGCGGCCGCTGAGCGGAACCTGAATGCCGAGCGGAAAGGTGTCGAACTGCGTAGCGCGCTCGGCTCGGTCCAACAGACCCAGCACGATCGCGCGATCGAACTGATCCAGATCCTCCGGGAGCCCCGCGAGAGTCTGACGTGCGAGCTGCGCGTCTCCTCGCGCGATCTGCCGGCGCGCCAGCTCGAAGGCCGTACGCAGATAGACACGTCCGCTGGGGAGTCGCGGCAAGGTCGCTTCCAGCTCTTCGTCGCGTAGCCGTTCCTCGATCAGCTCGGCGACCTCCAGATCGATCTGGCCCTGCTCCTGCTCCGAGGTCTCGGCAGCCCGCGCATAGGCGAGCGCGATCACCGCACTCGAGAACTCTCCCGCCAGGCGAGCCACGTCCGCCGCAGTTCGGTGATAGGTGGCCTGTAGCTCGTCGGGCAGGCGCCGAACGTCACCTGACCGCAACAGGCGTAGGGCCACCTCGGGATCGCCCAGATCACGGTAGACCTCCGCCGCGCGCAGGCGGGACTCGGCTCCACGCCGACTGAGCGGCTCGCGCTCGGCGACGCGACGCCACAGCTGCGCCGCCTGTTCGAGCTCACCTACGTCGCGGTAGATTCCAGCGAGCAGAAAGCGCGCTTCGTTCGAGCGGGAACTCGAGCCGAGCTCATCGAGAAACGCTTCGAGAGTACGTCGCGCCTCGGCGGTGCGCCCTGCAGCGAGGTCGCGCCGCGCGGACTTCAGGTCCGCGTCGATCGCCTGATCGATCGGGATGGCGATCCCGCCTCGCATCACACGTGTCTCGACACACCCTGAAACCGCCAGCGCCGCCAGGAGCAGCACCCCCAAGCACGCTCTCGGAACGACACCCGCGATCGCAGACATCAATCGAGCAACTCTTTGAGCTTGTCGAGAAAGGTCTTGCGCCGTGGGGACACATCGTCGCCCGACACGGCGGCGAACTTCTCCATCAGCTCGCGCTGCTCGGCGCTCAGCTTGGTCGGGACCTCGACGAAGAACTGCACGAGCTGATCTCCACTTCCACCGCCGTTCAAACGTGGCAGGCCCTCGCCGCGCAGGCGCACGACCTCTCCAGACTGCGTGCCAGGAGCCACAGTGACCTTTCGACGCCCCTCGAGGCCTGGCACTTCGATCTCGACCCCCAGCGTGGCCTGCGCGATCGAGAGGGGAACCTCGCAGGCGATATCCGCTCCCTCCCGCACGAACAGGGGATGATCGCGGACGACGACCACGACGTACAGGTCGCCCGACTCGCCCCCCTGCAGCCCGGCCTCTCCCTCGCCTCGGAGGCGCAAGCGCGTGCCGGTATCGACGCCTGCGGGGATTCGCACCGAAAGCTTGTGCACGCTCTCGACCCGCCCCTGACCGCGGCAATCCCCGCACGCGCGCTTCAAGCTCTGACCGCTCCCGGCACAGCGATCGCAGGTGCGCGCGATGCGGAAGAAGCCCTGCTGGAGCTGAACCTGACCGTGCCCTTCGCATCGCGGGCACGTTTCGCGATCTCCACCGAGACCTTCACAGGTTTCGCACGGCTGGTGCCGCGGCACACGGATCGTCTCCTCGGTCCCGCGCGCCGCATCCAGAAAGTCGATTTCGAGGTCGTAGCGGAGGTCGGCACCGCGGCGGCCTGCGCGCCCGCCACGCCGCCGTCCGAAAATGTCGCCACCGAAGAACTCCTGGAAGAGGTCTCCGAAGCTCTCGAACGGATCGAAGCCGGCGAAAGGGTCGCCTCCGCCGCCTCCGAACGCAGCATGGCCCATACGATCATATGAGGACCTCTTGGAGTCATCGGAGAGCACCGCATAGGCCTCCGACGCTTCCTTGAAGCGCGATTCGGCGGCGGGGTTGTTCGGATTACGATCGGGATGAAACTCCCTCGCGAGCTTCCGATACGCCTTCTTGATCTCCTGAGTCGAGGCGCCGCGCTCGACACCGAGCACCTCGTAGTAGTCCCGCTTCGTCACTCCGGACTCCTCGGACCCCGTTCGGGGAACCCCGTTCGGGGCACACCTAGGGCCGCCCCGGTCGGCCGGGGGAAAATCAGGCTAGCAGACTAAGGCGGAGACCCCGCCCGTCAATGCCCTGGCGAGGAATCCTGCTCCATGGACGCCTGGCCCTCGGGACGCGCCGGGCATCTCGTCGCGACTCGGCGACTGCGCGGTGGATGCCCCAGGCGTGGATCGTCAGATCGGCTCAGCTGCTCTCCAAGCGCTCGAAGACCGCCTCGGTCATGCTGTATGCCAGCTGCTGCAGATCTTCGACCGCAGCTCGCAGCTCGTCGGCGTCCGAGCCCGCGAACGCCTTGCGGGCACGCGCGACCGCCTCCTGCATCTCGCGTTGCTCCTGCTCCTCGAGGTGCTCGGAGTACTCGCTCATCGTCTGCTCGACCGAGTACACCAGCCCCTCGCCAGTGTTGCGTAGATCTGCGAGTTCACGCCGCAGCGCATCGTCCGCGGCATTCGCTTCCGCCGCCTCGAGCAGCTCCGACACCTGCTCCTCGCTGAGCCCCCCACTTGCCGAGATCTCGATCTTCTGGGCCTGTCCCGTCGCGAGGTCGCGAGCGGATACGTTCAGGATTCCGTCGCCATCGATGTCGAAGGTCACCTCGATCTGGGGAACGCCGCGCGGCGCCGGCGGAATCCCGACCAGCTCGAAGCGACCGAGGGTCACGTTGTCGGCCGCCATCTCGCGTTCGCCCTGGAGCACATGGATCCGCACCAGATTCTGGTTGTCCTCGGTCGTCGAGAACGTCTGCGCACGCCGTGTGGGAACCGTGGTATTGCGCGGGATGATGGCCGTCATGATGCCGCCCTGTGTCTCGACGCCAAGAGACAGCGGCGTCACGTCCAGTAGGAGCACATCGGACTCGCCGCCCGACATCACACTGGCCTGCACTGCAGCGCCGACGGCAACGGCCTCATCCGGATTGATTCCCCGGTCGGGGGCCCGTTCGAAAATCTCCTCGACCTTGGCCTGCACCCGTGGCATGCGCGTCATTCCGCCCACACACACCACCTGATCGACGTCGCCGACTTCGAGGTTGGCGTCGCTCAGAATCGCCCTACACGGCCCCTCGAGACGCTCGATCAGCGGAGCCACGAGCTGCTCGAGCTCCTCGCGCGTGAGCGCGTGCGCCAAGTGTTTGGGACCGGTCTCGTTGGCAGCGATGAAGGGCAGATTGATGTCGGTCTCGGATCCCGAGGACAGCTCTTGCTTCGCGCGCTCCGCCGCCTCCTTGAGCCGTTGTAGCGCCATGGCATCGTCGCGCAGGTCGATGCCATTCTCCTCCTGGAACGCGTTGGCGAGATGATTGACGAGTGCTTCGTCGAAGTCCTCGCCACCGAGGTAGGTGTCGCCATTCGTCGCGAGCACCTCGAAGACCCCTTCGCTGATTCGCAGCAGCGAGACGTCGAAGGTTCCACCTCCGAGATCGAAGACCGCGATCACCCCAGCCTGCGCCGCCTGTCGGCCATAGGCGAGCGCTGCAGCCGTAGGCTCGTTCAGGATCCGCAAGACGTTCAGTCCAGCGATCTTGCCCGCATCCTTGGTAGCCTGGCGCTGCGCGTCGTTGAAATAGGCAGGAACGGTGATCACCGCATCCGTGACGGGTTCACCCAGGTAGTCCTGGGCAGTCTCCTTGAGGCGCTTGAGGATGACCGCCGAGAGCTCCTCTGGGCTGCGCTGCTGGCCACCCACCTGGATCCAGGCGTCGCCCTTCTCCGAGGCACAGATCTCGAACGGTGCGATCTCTCGAAAGCGTTCGACGTCGGCGTCGCCCTCGAAGCGACGCCCAATCAGACGCTTGACTGCAAAAACGGTCTGGTGCGGATTGGTGACCGCCTGGCGCTTCGCGATCTGACCGACGAGCCGTTCCCCGTCGTTCGTGAATGCGACGATCGACGGAGTGGTTCGACTTCCCTCGCTGTTGGCGATCACGACGGGCTCATCCCGCTCCATGATTCCAACACAGCTGTTGGTCGTACCCAGATCGATCCCGACGACTCTTCCCATCTCCGCCTGCGTCTACTCGCGCCTTCTCGGACGAGTCGCGTCCCGCACGACGACTGCCCGAGCCTTCGCCCCAGAGGCTGCGCCCCGAAACGCAAGAGACGACGCGACTAGCTGGCGGCGTTCGACTCTCCACTATCCGGAGCTGCCACAGCGACGAGTGCAGGACGCAGCAGGCGGCCTCTCAGCAGATACCCCTTCTGGTAGACCTCGGCGACGCTACCCGGCTCGAGATCGGGAGTGGGCACCTGACGCATCGCTTCGTGGTGCCTCGGATCGAACTTGGTGTCGCCCGCATCGACGACCTCCACGCCCGATCGCTCCAAGACACTCAGGAGCGACCTCAGGGTCAGCTCTACTCCCTCCAGCAGGTTCTGCGGATCGACTGCCGTCTCCCCTTCACTCGTCTGTGCGTGACTCAGCGCTCTCTCGAGGTTATCGACCGTTCCCAAGAGGTCCTTGATGAGATTCTCATTGGCAAAGTTGATCGCATCCTGCTGTTCCTTCATCAGACGGCGACGCTGGTTCTGGTGTTCGGCGACGGCTCGCAGGTGGCGATCCTTGAGCTCCTCGAGCTCGGCGCGCAGCCGACCGACCTCGGCGGAGGCCGCAGCTCCCTCGGACTGCACCACGACCTCGGGCTCGGTCGCCCCAGCTGGGCTCGACCCCGCATCGAGATCGACCTCGATGGCGTCCTCGAACTCCTCTTCACTGTCGCTCTCGTCCGCGAGCTCCTCCTCGAGATCGCGCGGAATATCGAGCTTGGGTCCCTTGGGCTCCGACATGATCTTCTCCCTGCACCCTCGGCCTAAGCACGCTGAATCCTCTGGCAAGCGTTCGAGCTGGCTCCGGAGGCCGGGGGCGCGATCGTAGCGCATCTCGTCACGTCCATTCACGCCCGATCGTCGGTTGTGGAGGACGGCTGCGCCAGCATGAGGCGCCCGAACACCTCGTCGGCAAGCTGCACGCCCCGATCGCTGAGCCGAATCCGGCCCCACGCTTGCTCGAGGAGCTCGAACTCGAAGAGCTCGGCGAACTCGGTCGGGAAGCTGTCCTCGGGGAGGCAGCCGAAACGGCGCGCATAAGCGCTGCGCGAGATACCGCGCAGTTGACGCAGCCCGAGCGCGAGCGTCTCGCGCTGCTGCTCGACTGGGTCGAGCAGCTCGTAGTCCTCGAGCGGTAGCTGACCGCGCTCGAGTGCGGACTCCCAAGCGGAGCGCCGGCGCGGATTCTGGAAGCGCCGCTCGGACAGCAGGCTGGCGGCAGAGACACCGAGCCCCAGCACGCAGCGTCGCTGCCAATAGCGCGAGTTGTGTCGCGCCTCGAAGCCGGGACGCGCAGCGCTGGAGATCTCATACGGGAGGACGCCGCCCGCTGCCAGCTGTGCCCGCACGCGACGACCGAGTCGGCGCACCACCCCTTCGGACACGACCGAGAGCCGTCCGGCCGCAGCCGCGCGACCGAAGGGAGTGCCTGGCTCCAAGGTCAGCGCATAGGTAGAGACATGAGGAATGCCAAGATCGAGCAGCTCCTCGACGGCTGCGAGCAGCTGAGTCTCCGTCTGATCGGGAATGCCGTAGATCAGGTCCACCGAGAGGTTCTCGAACCCGGCGTCGAGACAGCGCGCAAGTCCCTGTCGCCCTTCTTCGGCGCGGTGCGCTCTCCCGAGGCGGCGCAACGCCGCATCGTCGAGTGCCTGGAGACCCACCGAGAGACGATCGATCCCGAGCCCTCGCCACTGCCGCGCCGCGCGCGTATCGCTGCGCCCCGGATTCACCTCGAGCGTGACCTCGCTCGGATCGCCCGGAATGCGCTCTCGAATCAGGTCCACGATGCGCTCCAGCGCCGACGGACTCAGCAGCGACGGCGTCCCTCCGCCTAGGTACAAGGTCTCGAGCCGGCGGCCTTCCAGCTGCTCCTGAAAGCGCAGCACGAGCAGCTCGAGCTCGCGCGACAGCGCCTCTACGTAGCTCCGCTCGGCCGCGTCCCCGAGGCTCGGCCCGACCGCCTCGACCGCGAAGTCGCAGTACGGACAGACGTGTGGACAGAAGGGTAGATGGACGTAGATTCCCAGGTCTCGCAAGATGTCTGGCGGCTCCCTCTCCCTATCCTAAGCTGCAGGAGTGTCCGGAGTGCGGCGAAACACCGGCGAACGAAGGCGAGACTCATCTGAGGAATCCTACCGGACGAACCCTAGGGACGAGAGGGAAGCAAAACGCATGGCGAACGGGATTTGGGCGATCGTGAGGAAGCTCGGAAGAGGAATCGGCACGATCAGCCTCCTAGGAACCTTGGCGTGCACCGGCTGGCCCGGTCTTCCAGGTAGTCTCGCGAGGAACCAGCAGATCAAGGAGGGAATGGTGCGGACGACCTTGCAGAACGGACTCAAGCTGATCCTGGTCGAAGACCATTCGGCTCCCGTGGTCTCGCTCAACGTGTGGGTTCGCGTGGGAAGTGCGGACGAACAGCCCGCCGAAGCCGGCATGGCGCACGTCTTCGAGCACATGCTGTTCAAGGGAACGGAGCGCCGCGCAGTCGGCGAGATCGCGCGCACGGTGGAAGCCGCAGGTGGCGACATCAACGCGTACACCTCCTTCGACCAGACCGTGTACCACATCACGATGGCAAGCCGAGACGTGGCGACCGGAGTCGACGTGCTCGCCGATGCGGTTCAGAACTCGACCTTCGATCCCGACGAACTGGCCAAGGAGACCGAGGTCGTCGTCGAGGAGATCCGTCGCGGACTCGACTCCCCTGAGCGCGTACTCTCGCAAGCCCTCTTCTCCGCCGCCTACCGTGAGCACCCCTACCGTCTGCCGGTCATCGGCACCGCAGAATCCGTACGCAGCTTCACCCGCCCCCAGCTGCTCGATTTTCTGCGGCGCTGGTACGTGCCGAACAACATGACCTTCGTGGCCGTGGGGGACTTCGAGCCGGGCGAGATGCGCCGGCGCATCGAAACAGCCTTCGCGGGCGCAGCGCCGAACCGGAACCTGGATCATGCGCGCGCGGCGGAGCCGGACCCGATCGCCCCGCGTGCGGTCGTGGAACGCGCGCGCTTCGAGCAGACCTTGCTTGGCATGGGCTATCTGATCACGGGGATCTCCGATACCGACACGGCGTACGTCGACCTGCTCTCGTCGGTACTCGGTGGGGGAGACTCCTCCCGGCTGTACCGCGAAGTGAAAGACCGACAGGAGCTCGTCTACTCGATCTCGGCAGCTTCCTACACACCCTTGGATCGAGGCCTCTTCTTCGTCGATGCAGAGCTCGAACCCGATCGCGTAGAAGAGGCGGTCGCCGCCATCGGCCGAGAGATCGAGCGTCTCGCCACGTTCGGCCCATCGATCGCCGAGCTCGAGCGCGCGCGCGTGAACTTCCTCGCGAGCACGGTTCACGAGCGCGAGACGATGGAAGGACAAGCGCGCAAGCTCGGCTACTGGGAGGTCATTGGAGACGGCGTCGAGAGCGAAGCCGAGTACCTGGAACGCATTCGCAATGCGACGCCGGATGATCTGCGCCGCGTCGCCGCGCGTTATCTGCGCCCAGAGCGCGCCACCCTGTCGGTCTTGCTTCCCGAAGCGGAGCGGCCGGAGCTCACCGCAGAATCGCTCACAGGCGCGCTCGTCAATGCATCGGGCATCGCCGAGATCCCCAAGGCCGAGCAGCTCGGCGACGGCATTCTGCGCTACGTCCTACCGAACGGGCTGCGTGTGATTGTGCGCCGGAACACGGCAGTCGAGCTCGTATCCATGCGCATCGCCATGCTCGGCGGACAACTCGCCGAGTCCGAAGACTCGCAGGGCATCACCAGCTTCCTAGCCGAGGCTCTCGAGCGAGGTACCGAACGCCGGAGCGCGGCTGAGTTCGCCACCGAAGTCGAGGGGATCGCGGGCTCGATCTCGGGCTTCTCCGGTCGCAACAGCTTCGGAATCTCGGCAGATTTCCTGAGTGACACACTCGACACCGGGCTCGACCTGTTCTCGGACATGCTACTGCGCCCACGCTTCGATCCAGGCGAGATCGATCAGGTTCGCGCCGAGACCCTGAACGCACTCAAACGACGCGAGGACAGCCTGTCGCAGCAGGCCTTCGAGCTGTTCGCACAGGCGGTCTACGAAGAACACCCGTATCGCTTGCGCACCCTCGGCACGGAAGAGACCGTGAAGTCCTTCGATTCCGAGTCGCTACGGCGTTACTACGATACGTACGTCGATCCGCGCAACGCCGTGCTCTCCATCGTAGGCGACGTAGAGCCCGATGCGCTGATTCGCTCACTGACGACCTACCTCGGCGCGTGGGAGCCGAAGGGTGCCTCGACGCTGCCCGCTCGCGTCTCCCCGGGGATCCCGGATGAGCGCCGCGAGGTGGCCATCGAGAAGGGCAACACACAGCAGGTTCACGTCGTGGTGGGCTTTCCCGGGATCTCGGTCTCGGACCCCGACGGTCCCGCACTCGACGTGCTGACCCAAGTCCTCTCTGGCCAAGCAGGTCGGTTGTTCCTCGAGCTGCGCGATCGCCGCAGCCTCGCCTACACCACGGCGGCATTCACGATCGAAGGCGTGGATCCCGGCAGCTGGGGCGTATACATCGCTTCGGCTCCGGAGAAGCTCGAGGAGTCACTCTCGGGGCTCGAGGCGGAGCTCCAGCGCCTGCTGCAGGATCCCATCGAGGAAGCGGAGCTCGCCCGCGCGCGGAACTACCTGATCGGCAGCCAAGCGGTCTCCCTGCAGCGCTACTCGGTACAGGCGAGCCTGCTCGCTCTCGACGAGCTGTACGGGCTGGGTGCGCGCCACTATCTCGACTACGCAAACCAGATCTCGGCGGTGACCGGAGACGACGTGCAGCGCGTGGCGCGGCGCATCATTCAGACCGAAACGCCCGTAGTCGCCATCGTGAAGTGATCGGCGCTCGCGCAGAGAGTGGTCCAAGGCCAGACGGCGTCCAGAATCCTCGCACCTGCGGCGCGATCAGGGCTTCGGGATCCTGACTGGGCCTGTGGCCCCGGCGTCACGCCGAGGGTCGCGGGCTCCGAAGAAGATCCCGGTCGCGGGATCGCGCTCCAAGGTCGCAGAAGCTCCGAAGTGGCGCGTTCCCTGAACAACGGGGTGTCCCATCCACTCGAGTCGCTCGATCACGTCACGCGGATGCTCCGGCTCCATGCGAAGCTCGTCGGGCCGCCACTGATGGTGGATCCTCGGCGTCGCCGACGCCGCCTGCACGTCGAGTTCGAAATCGATCAGATTGACCAGAGTCTGGAGCACGGTCGTGATGATGTAGGGACCCATCGGGCTCCCCGTAACCCAGCGGACGTCGCTGCCGTCGAGCACCAGGGTCGGAGTCATGCTCGAGAGCGGACGCTTGCCGGGCGCAATCGAGTTGGCCTCCGCTCCGAGTAGCTCGAAGGCGTTGGGAGTGTTCGGGGCGAGGGCGAAGTCGTCCATCTCGTTGTTGAGCACGATGCCCGTGCCCGGCGCCGTGATCCCCGACCCGAACAACGTATTGACCGTCTGCGTCAGCGAGACCGCGTTCCCGTCGACGTCCATCGCCGAGACGTGTGTGGTCCCGGCGTCGTCCACCGGGGGACGCGAAGGCCGCTCGATATGCAACACCTTGGGCTTCCCCCAGCGCCAAGGTGGACGCAGCCAGAAGGGAGGCGGACGCAGTGCCTCGCTGCGCTGCCGCGCGTAGCTCTCCGACAGCAGCCACGTCTGCGGCACGGGATGGAACTCCGGATCACCGAGGTGGATCGCACGGTCGGCGAAGGCCTGCTGCATCGCCCCGGCCAGCAGGTGCAACGCTGCGCTCGAGTTGAGTCCCAGCTCCTTCAGCGGAAAGGCTTCGAGCGTATCCAGCATCTGGACCAGGGCAATTCCACCCGAGCTCGGCGGGGGCATCGTGACGATCTCGTAGCCGCGGTAGCGGCCGCGCACGGGCTCGCGCCAACGCGTGCGGTAGTCGGCCAGGTCATCCAAAGTGAGCACTCCGCCAGCCTTCTGGACCGCGCTCACGATGGCCTCCGCGATCGGTCCCTCGGTCATCGCGCGGACACCGCGCTCGGCGATCGCGTCGTAGGTATCCGCCAGCTCCTCTTGTACCAACGGCCAACCGAGCTCGGGAACCGCACCCTGATCGAGCTGAATGCGCGCCGTCTCCGGAAAATCCGCCACGAGCTGCGGCTGCATGATCTCTAGAATTTGCCGGTGATAGGCGCTCACCGGCACACCGCGCCGACACAACTCCGCGGCGGGTGCGATCACCTCCGGCCACGGCAGCCGTCCGAATCGCGCGTGCACCTCGGCGAAGCCCTGAACCAGCCCCGGAACGGCAACGGCCTTGCCTCCGCGCCTGAGCGCGCTGGGGTCCGGCTGGCCCGCTGCGTCCCGGTAGGCCTCTGCGGTGGCAGCGGCGGGCGCGGTCTCGCGCGCATCGAGCACGTAGCTTCGCTGCTCCTGCGCAATGTAGAGCACCAGGAAGCCACCGCCGCCGATGCCGCTACTGAAGTGGTGAGCACAACCGGCGGCAAAGCCCGTCGCCACCGCCGCGTCGATCGCATTGCCGCCTCTGGCGAGCACCTCACGCCCGACGTAGGCTGCAGGACCCACCGACGTCGCAACCATGCCCCCGCGGCTGAAGTGCGGCTCGGCGCTGGCAGACTCCGCGCGCCGCGCGGAGAGACTCGGTCCAAGCAGTGCGACTGCCCAAAGCAGTCCAATCGCTAGCGCGCGGCGTGCGATTCCGATGGCCGGCTCCATAGAGATCCCTCCCTGCGCAGGACGTCCCTACGCGCGCAGGACGGTACCACGCGCGCGAAATCGCATGGTACGTTGTGGCCCGCCCACGGCTCGCTCGTCCTACTGCCTGCGCCTGCGACGGCTGCGGAGATCCAATCCATGCCCCAATCCGTTCCTCCAACCACAGCTAGACAATCCGGGAGACCGCGGCCAAGCGGGTTCGCCTCCACTCGAGCCACACTTCGCAGGCTGCGCGTAGCGGGAGCACTGGCCTGCCTCAGCCTCCTGCTCCACGGCCTCGCAGGCTGCTCCCAGCAGGAAGAGTTCGCGACCCTCGAGCTGGCCTCGGGTGGCAACATCCGGCTCCGCCTGCGATCCGACGAAGCGCCCCTGACGGTCACCAACTTCAAGAAGCTCGCGAGCGAGGGCTTCTACGATGGGACCACGTTCCATCTCGCGATCCCGCAGTTCATGATCCAAGGGGGAGATCCGAACTCGAAGAACGATCTCATGGCGGACGACGGGTACGGTGGCCCCGGCTATACGATCGCGGACGAACCGAACGATCTCAGTCACGTGCGGGGTGCGGTCGCGATGGCCAATACGCGAAAGCCGGATACCGGCGGCTCGCAGTTCTTCATCATCGTGGCAGACACCGGCCCGGAGGGCCAGCGCTGGTCGGAGGAGCTGGACGGGCAATACACGATCTTCGCCGAAGTCGTCGAGGGGATGGACGAGGTCGAGCGGATCGCGAACACTCCGACCGGCGACAACGACATTCCCGGCCAGGAGTATCGTCCCAACGAGGACCAGATCGTGAAGCGAGTCGTCATCGAGCCCTGAGCCCTCATCCAGCGCTGAGTCCTCATCCAACGCGAACTCGCGAACGCAACCGCAACGGCGGCGCAGCCGCGTGCTCGAACCGCTACGATCCCCACGTGTCCAGTTCGGAAGGAATCGCTCGCGCCGTGTCGGATCCTCGCTTCACCCTGGCCGAGCTGATCGATCTCGAGCTCGCGCTGCAGCGCGACCGAGAGACACCGGTCGAGGATCTGGACACGCGCGACACGCCGCTCGCGCAGCACCTCGCGAGCGCTCTAGGCGCGACTGGAGAGACCGCCCCTGGAGCTGCCAAAAGCCCGGCTCCGCGCATCGCTCTGCGTGCCTGGCTCAACTCCGTCCAGCAGCCCGGGCTCACCTCCGCGGGATCGCAGTTCTCGGAGCTGATCGAGCTCGCTGGCACCTGTCTGCTCCTCGCCGGTGCCACCAGCGGCGCGTTGACGATCGGTAGCTGGCTGCTCCACGGGACAGGCACACCGGTCAATGTGGCCGTGTTCTGGCCCGCAGTCATCGGCATCCAACTCGCGCTCCTCGCGATCTTCGGACTGCTCGCCAGCTCGCTTCGCTGCGCAGAACGAATCCCAGGCCTACGGGGGCTGGGACGCGTGCTCACCTCGATCTCGGGCACCCTGCCCTGGCTCACTCTGCGCGCACTCGCACGCCTGAGCGGCCGACCGCAGGCGGAATGGCGGCAGCTCTTCGGGGAGCTGCGCGCGCTCGACTGGTTGTATCGCCGGCTGCGGATCTGGCTGATGACATCGCTGACGCAGGCGTTCGCCATCGGATTCAACCTGGGGGCACTCGCCGCCTTCTTCGCCATTCCCACGCTCGATGATCCTGCGTTCGGCTGGCGCAGCCGACTACTCGGTGCGGGCGAGGTTCACGCGATCGTGCGCGGAATCGCCCTGCCCTGGCGCAGCTGGCTGCCGAGTGCCGTCCCCTCCTCTGCCGCCGTCGAGGCGACTCAGTATTCGAGCGTAGCCCCACGCTATGCAGTCCAGCCACCGGTGCGGCGGCCCCCGCTCGAACCCGGTGATGCATCACCCGGATCAGACTCGGACAGGCCACCCTGGGGGGCGTGGTGGCCCTTTCTCTGTGTATCGCTTGCGACTTATGGATTGATCCCGCGCGTGCTGCTGCTCGGCCTGGCCCAGGTCGGCTTGCGTCGCGAGCTGTCGCGCGCACCACGCGCTCACGCCGAGCTGGAACGCCTGCTGGCGCGCTTGTCTCGTCTAGCCGTCGACACTCGTGCACACCTGCCCGAGGAGCCGTTGGCTGCACCCTCCCAGGGTCCGCTCAGCGAAGGCACACCGCCACCCGAAGACCCGCTCTACGTGCTCTGCTGGGCTGGCGTCCCTGAACCCGACGCGCACCTGTGCCGCCGTTTCGAGAGCGCCGGCTACCAAATCCAACATCTCGTCCGCGTCGGGGGCGTGGACTATGAGAGCGATGAGAACGCACTGCGAGAGCTGGAGCAGCAAAAGTCGAATCGCTATGCCACGGTGTTGATCGTCGAAGCTTGGGAGCCTCCGGTCGGAGACTATCTCGACTTCGTCAGGGAGCTGCGCCGAGCGCGCGGCGACGCGGAAGCCCTCTGGGTTCTGCTGTTTCGCGACGAGGTCCCTTCTAGCGAGGCTGGCGGCTCAGAACGAGATCGAGTCAACGCTCGGCAGTGGGAAGCGGCGCTGCGCTCCGTTGGCGACCCCTGGCTGCGCATCGGGTTCGTCCCGGGTCCGCTCGTATGAGCGGATCGCAGCCCGTTTTCGCAGTCGTGGGGCGCGTCAATCGCGGCAAGTCGAGCATCGTCTCGACACTCGCGGCGGACGAGAGCGTACAGATCGAAGCGCGTCCCGGAACTACACAGCGAAATCGCGAGTACCCGATGCAAGTCGGTGATCGTACGCTCTACACGCTGGTGGATACTCCTGGATTCGAGCGAGCTCGCCACGTGCTGGCATGGCTGCGCGCACACGAGACCAACACCGCCGAACGCGCATCCGTGGTGCGGCGGTTCGTGGCCGAACACGCCGGCGGAGGGCGCTTCCCACAAGAGTGCGAGCTCCTGCGTCCCATCCTGGACGGAGCCGCGATCCTGTATGTCGTCGACAGCTCCGTTCCGTTCAGCCCCACCTACGAAGCCGAGACCGAGATCCTGCGCTGGACTGGGCAGCCACGCATGGCTCTGATCAATCCCATCGGCCAGGTAGACCACAGCGCAGAGTGGCAGTCGGTACTCGATCAATACTTCAGCCTGGTGCGCGTATTCGATGCGCACCAGGCAGACTTCGATGCGCGCATCGATCTACTGCGAGGCCTGCGAGAGATCTCCGTCCCATGGAAGGCGGCCCTCGACGACGCGATCCTGATCCTGATCCAGGATCGCACCCGGCGCGTCCGCTCCGCTGCCGAACTGATCGCGGAGACCCTGGTCGACATGCTGCGGGCGCGCGAGGAGCGACGCATCGGGTCGGAGGAAGACCCGACCCCCTATCGCGAAGGCTTGACCGAGACCTTCTACGCAGCGCTGCGCCGGCGCGAGAAGCGGCTGCACGACGAGCTTCGGCGCATCTTTCTGCACGAGCACCTGCGCGTCGCCCAAGGCGACTTCGCGCGCGTGGACGAGGATCTGTTCGACACCTCGACGTGGAGCCGCCTCGGCCTTACGCGCACACAGCTCGCGATCAGCGCGGCCGCGAGCGGAGCGATCCTGGGCGGGGGCATTGATCTGATGACCGGTGGAGCCTCCCTGCTGGCGGGTGCGGCCATCGGAGGAGCGGTCGGCCTCGTCTCGACCTTGGCCGCCTGGCAGCAGCTCGCCGGTATGCGCGTGCTGGGCAGCTCGCTAGCGGGGAAGCTGCTCCGCGTCGGGCCGATCCGAGACCCGAACTTCGCCTGGATCGTGCTGGATCGCGCCCTGATGTTTCATGCCGAGGTCGCGAACCATCCCCACGCACGTCGCACCGCCGTCGAGCTATCTGGCCGCGAGAGCCGGGTCCAGCAGCTGAGTGCGGACACCCGGCGCACGCTCGACAAGTGCTTTGCCCGAATTCGGCGAGAGGTCGACGATCCGGCAGCCTGCTCCGAAGCGCGCGAGCAGCTGGCGAGGGGCCTGGAAGCGCCGCTACGCCGCCTGGCACACTGCGCAGACCCGCCCGCAGGAGGAGCCCAGACCGAGGCATGATATCCTGCGCCGCATATGCCTGGACCACTCCCGTTCTCCGCTCGTTTTCGAGCCCTGGCTCGAGAGCGCGGCCCCTTCTGTCTCAACCTGGACCCGACCCCCAATCTGCTGCGTGCTTGGGCAATGCCGGAAGGCACTGCGGGCCTGGAGCTCTTCTGCGAGCGCGTCGTAGAAGTGGCCGCTCCACGCACCAGTGTGATCAAGCCGCAGTCGGCGTACTTCGAGCGCTTCGGGCCCTCCGGATTCGACGTCCTGCAGCGAACCATCGCTGCGATCCAGAACCACGGAGCACTCGCCCTCCTGGATGCCAAACGGGGAGACATCGGCTCGACGAACCAGGGGTATGCGGACGGGCTCCTGGGTCCCGACAGCCCAATGCGGGCAGATGCACTCACGGTCCACGTCTACCTCGGATTCGCGGCACTCGCACCGCTGGTCGAGCGCGCGGGCGAGACCGGTGGAGCGCTGTTTCCGGTGGTGCTGTCTTCCAATCCCGAGGGGCGCGCGCTCCAGAGTGCACGACTCCCTGGAGGCGAGAGCGTGGCAGAGGCGCTCGCCGCCGAGATCACCGCATGCAACGCCACTCGGCTCCATGAGAATCTGGGCCCAGTGGGTGCGGTCGTGGGAGTCACGGCTCCGGGGGTGCCCGAGCTGCTCGAGCGCATGCCCCATAGCTTGATCCTGGCTCCCGGGCTGGGAGCTCAGGGCGGGACGGTGGCCGACATCGCCCAGCGCTTCGCGCCTGCGCGAGGACGCGTACTCCCGAGCGCCGGACGCAGCGTGCTCGCGGCTGGGCCGTCCGTCGACGCACTTGCGAAGGCGCTCGACGAGATCTGCGAGGCTACGCGCAGGGCCCTCGCCTGAACGAGTGGACCTCGATTCCCCGATCGATGCAGACGACCGCTGGACGGCCGGGCAGCTGGATGGGGCCCCAGCCCGTCGGTGGTAAATCGGAGCCGCCCGCGGTATAGGATCCCCGAGCGTTCCCCCGAATCGAGGCCGCGTCGCACGCGGCATGGGTGCACCAATGGGTTTCAAATGTGGCATCGTGGGCCTGCCCAACGTGGGCAAGTCGACCATCTTCAACGCGATCACGTCGGCCGGGGCCGAATCGGCGAACTACCCGTTCTGCACGATCGAGCCCAACGTGGGAGTCGTGGCCGTCCCCGACGAGCGTCTGGACCGCCTGGCGAGCATCGTGAACCCGAAGGCCATCGTGCCTACGAGCATGGAATTCGTGGACATCGCCGGCCTAGTTCGAGGAGCCAGCAAGGGCGAAGGTCTAGGGAACCAGTTCCTCGGGCACATACGCCAGGTCGAGGCGATCGCCCACATCGTGCGCTGCTTCGATGACGAGAACGTGGTTCACGTCGATGGCAGCATCGACCCCCTGCGCGACATCGAGGTGATCCAGACCGAGCTCAACCTCGCGGACCTCGAAACCGTCGAGAAGCGCAGCCTGCGCGCGCAGAAGCAGGCCAAGGGCGGCGACAAGCAGGCGAACTTCGAACTCGGCGTGCTGGCCAAGCTGCAGCAGGCACTGGACGCGGGCCAGCCCGCCCGGGCGGCCGAGGTCTCGCGGGAAGACATCCTGGCCGTTGCCGATCTGCATTTGATCACGCTCAAGCCCGTGCTCTACGTCGCGAACGTCTCCGAGGACGACCTCGAGGGCCAACACCCAGCCGTCGCTCAGGTGCGCGAGCACGCAGCCTCGCAGGGTGCCGAGCTCGTCACGATCTGCGGCAAGATCGAGTCGGAGATCGCAGAGCTCGCAGGCGACGAGAAGCAGCAGTTTCTGGCCGAGATGGGACTCGATGCTTCGGGGCTGGATCGCATGATTCACGCGGGCTATCGCCTACTGGGCCTGATCACCTACTTCACCGCAGGCGAGAAGGAGGTGCGGGCTTGGACCATTCCGGCGGGGTTCACGGCCCCACGCGCAGCATCGGTCATCCACACCGACTTCGAGCGCGGCTTCATCCGTGCCGAGGTCATCGCCTACCAAGATTTCGTGGACTCGAGCGGTGAGTCCGGCGCCAAGGAGAAAGGTCTGCTACGTCTCGAAGGCAAGGAGTACGTCGTGCGCGACGGAGACGTGATGCACTTCCGCTTCAACGTCTGATCGCTCCTACTCAGAGAGTCCTCACAACCGAAGGAGCTCAGCATGACGCAGCGTCCCGGACCGGTACTCGTCACCGGCGCAAACAGTGGATTCGGCCTCGAAACCGTGCTCCGACTCGCCGAACGCGGCTGGGAGACGTGGGGCACCGTACGCAGCGAGAAGAAGGCAGCCGTCCTGACCGAAGCGGCACGCCGGCATGGGGTCTCCGAGAGGGTCTGTCCCGTGATTCTCGACGTCTCCGACCACGCCGCCATCCAGCGCGCCTTCACCGAGCTCCCGGACTTCTACGGCGTGGTCAATAATGCCGGCTATTCGGAGCTCGGCGCGGTCGAGGACGTCAGCCCCGAACGAGCCAAGGCCCAGCTCGACGTCAACCTGATCGCTCCGGCCGTCGTGAGCAGCTGCGCGCTGCCCGGAATGCGACGCCTCGGCGCGGGGCGCATCGTCATGGTCTCGTCCATCGCGGGCCGTGCCACCCTGATGCCCCTGAACGGCTGGTACCACGCTTCCAAGTTCGGACTGGAAGCCCTCTCGGATACGCTCCGAATCGAGGTCGCGGGCTTCGGAGTTCGCGTTTCGATCGTCGAACCGGGCTTCTTCAAGACGGGGATCGCCGACGCCGCGCAGGAACGAGCACTCGAGCGGCGACACCGAGACTCGCCCTACGCACCGGCCTACGCACGAGCAGCTGCGGTCCTGCGCGGGATCATGCGAGTCAGCCCACCCCCCGATGCGGTCGCGCGAAAGATCGTCGGCGCCATCGAGAGCCGCTATCCCTCTCGACGCTACGTGGTCGGGCTGGATGCCCACGCCGGACTCGCCGCGACGGCGTTCCTACCGCGTGGAGTGATCGACACGACCATCCGCCTGGTCAGCGGACTCAGCGGGCCCCGTCGTTCCCCGGAAGCCTAGACCGGCGGGCGGAGAACCATTCGATGGCCATCCTGATCGTGGACGATTCCGCCACCATGCGGCGCGTGATCATGAAGACGGTGACTCAAGCGACGATCGAGCTCGGGATCGACACTCCCGAGTTCCTCGAAGCGGCGGACGGTCAGGCGGCCCTCGATCTCGTCGGCGAGCGCGAGGACATCCAGCTGGTGCTGTGCGACATCACCATGCCCAACATGGATGGGATCGAGTTCGTCACCCACCTACGCGCGCAGCGAACCGCCGAGGTCGTCCGCGGTGCCATCACGAGCGTGCTCAAGAGCCGCGCCAACAGCTTGCCGGTCGTCATGGTCACCACCGAAGGCGGACTCGACCGCGTCTACGCTGCACTGCGCGCCGGAGCGAACGACTACGTGAAGAAGCCATTCGCCGTGGCGGATTTCACCGAGAAGCTAGTTCGATACTTGGACAACGATGTCGCTCCAGCCAACGACTGACGGCTGCGCGATTCCAGGCAGTCCGAGCGCCGTAAGGAGCCTCTGCCCTCGAACGAGCTCGAAAGGACCCTGATGCCCCTCCTCACCCTTCGCCCTCGAACTCTCGTCGGCTCCCGGCGGCGGCTCGTGACGCACTGTCTAGCCGCGCTCGTGGCGCTGCCCGCGGCGCTGCTCGCGGGCCCTGAACTTGCCCGAGCCGAAGACGGCACCGCCGCTAGCTCGAGTCCGGCTGCTGCCGTCGATGACGAGTACCGGAGTCTGATTCGGGAGCTCCTGGAAACGACCGGGTCCCTCGAACTCGGCAAGCAGATGGCCGACGGCGTCGTCCAGACGATGCTCACGTCGATGCGCGCATCGGGGCGAGAAATCTCGCCACGCGAAGCCACGATCATCCAAGAGACCGCCCGTGAGCTCTTCGGAGAGGTATTCGGGAACGAGCAGGAAATCGTCCGAGTCCAGGCTGAGATCTACTCGAAGCACTATGCCAAGGAGGAGCTGCGCGCCCTGCTCCAGTTCTATCGCAGCCCCGTCGGTGCGAAGACCATCGCCGCGATGCCACTGATCATGCGCGAAGGGATGGCCTACGGACAAGCCAAGGCCCAGCAGAACATGGAATCGTTCCAGCTCAAGCTGATTCAACGCTTCCAAGCAGAAGGGCTCCTCGACGAAGAGCCGAACCCCACCTCACCTTGACCTTCGCTTCCCGTCAGCTCGGCGCGCCAACTGGGCCGCAGGGCGGCTACGGCCAATCCCGTCGCTTCACCCCATGCGAGGCCGACGAGAGCGCCTCGAACAAGCGGATCCCGGGGTCAGCGAACTCGATCGAGAGAGGCCCGGAAGCTCGCGACCAGCGGGCTCAGACCCGTCTCGGAGGCCTCCTGCTCCACGTCCTTGAAGAGCTCCTCGGCACGCCGTCGGTCGACGGTCGGCCCGGTACTCAGGATCGAGGCCAGCACGCAGCGAATCCACACGGCCGAGTGACGGGCTCCGATCCTCTGATTGAACGAGATGGCACTCTCGGCGAGCGCCACCGCTTCCTCCCGCCTTCCGATCAAGTGAGCCAGTCCTGCGAGCGGCCCGGCAGCTGCACCTCGGTAGACGTACAACTTGTTCAGCACATTGATGTGCGCAAAGGGCGCGATCAGCTCGTAGAGCTCCATGCCTCGCTCGCGATCTCCCAGGAAGACTGCGACATCGGCCAGGCTGCACAGATGCCAGAGCCAGTCAGGTGAGCTCGATCGCAGGCGGGTGAACCCCGCCCGAGCCACACGATCGAAGCGGTCGCGAGCAGCCTTCTGGTCGCCTGCCAAGGTGTAGAAATACGCAGCAACGGCATCTCCCTCGACCTCGCCCAGCAGGCCGGGTGAGAACTTCTCGAATGCGTTGCGCACGACGGACGCGCGATTGCCCGCGGCGAGCATCCAGAAGGACAACAGCTGCGAAGCCCAGGCTGCACCATCATCGCCGACTCGCTTTCCGAGCTTCACGAACTCCCGCACGAGCTCACTCGACCGGCTCAAGCGGCCATCCGCGAGCGCGCGCGCCAACTCGAAACGGCGCGCCGCATACAGGTGCGCCGGACTGCCGAGCCGCTCCGAGATGCGGATCGCCGCGGCGATGTCGGCGTCCGCGAGAGCCATGTCACCGATCATGAGCAGCAGCGGGATTCGCGCTTCGTAGGCCGATAGAATCCGCGTGCGCCCCCGTAGCTGTTTCGCCAAGCGCACGGCTTCCGAAGCCAGCTTGATGGCTTCCTGGAGCTGCTCTGGCAACGGCAAGATCGATTGCTTCGCAAGGAGCACGTAGAACAGAGCCCGATCGTCGCCAGACTCGCGGACCAGCGCGAGCGCCCGATCGGCGAGTTCGTTGCGATCCTCGTAGGACTCCATGTCCCCGATACGTACGAGCACGGCCATGAGCTGGGCGCTGAGCGAGGGGGCACTATTCGCCAAACCCTGAAGCGCCTCGTGCGCCAGGTCGCACGCGGTCGCCAGCGGCCCACCCGCGCCCCGCTGCAATCCGCCGATGTGACTCAGACGAGGCCACCCCACCATACCCAGCACTGCGTATCCGAGCAGGTCGTGTCGACCCAGCGCGCGCGCAAGCTCGACCGCACGCAGGAAGCTCTGCTCCGATAGCTCATACCTCGCCGCACGCCATAGCGCGTCGGCGTAGCCGAGGACGATGGAACAGTAACGGAGATCGTCGCGCGGAACGCGCAGCTCTTCGGCGCGCAATGCGTTCTCGTAGTGGCGCACGGAGTCATCGTTTGCGTAGCGCAGCTGTGCGTAGCGCGCGGCGCGCAGGCTGTAGTCCACCGCTCGATCGACGTCGCCGCCCGGAGCGGCCTCGAAGAAGTGCCGGGCGAGCTCGAAGACACGATCCCCCGAAGCTGCACCGTAGAGGCGCTCGATGGCCTGCGCCACAGCTCGGTGGCGCAATACGCGCTCTGGGCTACTCAGGTCGGAATAGATCGTCTCCCACGTGAGAGCGTGCGAGAACTCGAACTCTCCGAGCGGCAATCGCGGTCCATGATCGGAGCCCGGCGAGCTCGAGATGACGTGCGCGTTCTCGGCCTCGGCCAGCAACTCGAGCAGACGCGGACCCGAGGGCCCGCCGACCTGATCGAGAATCGGAATCGAGAAGCGTCGTCCGACGACGCTCGCCCAGCGAAGGACCTGATTGCACTCTTCGGAGAGCAGATCCAGGCGGCGACCGATGGTCTCGCGGATTCCCTGCGCGAGACCGAAGGGCGCCGCCGGCGACTCGCCTGGGACGAGCCTCCCGTTCAACATGAGCAACCTCAGAGTCTCACGCAGAAAAAGTGGGTTGCCCTCTGTGCGCTGGCACAGCGACTCGACCCATTCGTCGGGAGCTTCGAGATCACTCTCGACGCGGATGAAGTCGCGCACCTCTTCCGGACGCAGCCCGCGCATGCGAATCTGCCTGAGTCCGTCCTGACCCGATACGAAGCCTAGAAAGCGCGCCAGATTGCTTCCACGCCTCAGGTCACTCTCGCGGTACGAGATCACTGCAACCACTCGATTGCGTGGGATCTCGCGCACGACCTGCTCACACAGCCGGGCCGTCCCTTCGTCCATGGACTGTGCGTCGTCGAGGAGCAGCACGATCGGCGCGATCTGGCTCACCTGCTCTAGCATGCGCAACACCACCTGCGTCAGCTGGAAGCGCGCAGCCTCGGGATCGACGTGGCTCACATGACTCGGCTGCAAGTACTCCTGTAGGTTCTGGGTGGCCCGCTCCAGGTCGAAGCCACTCTTCTCCAGGTCCGGCCGGAAAGCGTCCGAACTGAGCTGCACATAGCCGTCCTTCAACATGCGCAGCACCGGCCAGAACGGCGGTGCGCCCACGTCGTCCGGGCAGGCCGCATGATGCACCAGCGCCCGCTCTTCTCGGCAGCGCCGCCCGAACTCGTCCATCAGGCGCGACTTTCCGATCCCGGCATCCCCGTAGAGCAGGACGACTCGCCCCTCTCCTGCGCACGCAGCGCGATAGTCTTCGAGGAGCTCGGATAGGAGCACCTCGCGTCCCACGAAGCGGTTGCGCACAGGGGACGCGGGCCCGGCCGCGGCCCGCTCGTTCAGGCACTCGACCCGACAGACGACCCGGTATCCACGGCCACGAACGGTCTTCAGGACGCGCTCGGAGCGCTCGTCCCCGAGCGCCTTGCGGATCGTACGCACGTTTACCGGGAGGACCGACTCGGTGACGTGTTCTCCACCCCAGATGGCTTTGAAGAGCTCCTCCTTCGTCACGACACGATCGGAGTTCATCACCAAGTAGCGCAACAGATCGAAGCTCTTCCGAGCGAGCGGGAAGATCTCTCCATCGACGCGCAACTCGAAGAGTTCATCGTCCAGCTCGTATCGATCAAAGCGGTAGATCAAGTTCCACCTCGGTCACACCATCAGGTATGCGCGACTTTCAATTGTATTGCTACGAATTTGCGACGCGGCTGCAGCAGGAGCGACTCACGCCCCCCTTATTCTAGTTTAGTTCAGGATTCGCCCAGAACATTTTAGGACAATTTCGCGTCCCATCATGCCTCGAACGTCATCGACTGGGAAACACAGCGCCGCCGCTGCGCGGATTCGAGTATTCCTGGACTGCGCTCGAAAGTGCCCGGGTGCCATGGTGTACGCAGCTCGAGCAGCCCGGGAACCCTACACACGGCTCTGTTCGACAGCAGGAGGAGGCACAACGAGAGTGGCGACCTGTCACTCGACCGCAACCGAAGTGTGGCACCCGAACCCCGCGCGCAGGCGCTGCACTCGACCTGCCCCGGCACCTTCATGAAGGACCCGCAGTCCGACCCGAGGCCCACTGCCTCGGCGGTTCCAGGGACCGTGTTAGGCTCTCGGACTCGTTCACGAAAGGAGCTCAGATGCCGCATCCGTTTCGGTTCGGTGTACAACTTTCAAATCTGCCTTCTGATCGCTGGGTGGAACGTATCCGCCAGCTCGAAGCTCAGGGCTACTCGACGGTCTTCTGGCCAGACCACTTTGGAAATCAATGGGATCCCATGACGGCGCTCGCCGCAGCGGCCGCCGTCACCGAACGGCTCAACGTGGGAGCATTGGTCTACGACGTCGACTACCGGCATCCCGTCGTCTATGCAAAGTCCTCCGCGACCCTGCACCTGCTTTCGCAGGGCCGCTCCGAGTTCGGGCTTGGAGCCGGCTGGATGCAGAGCGATTACGACGAGGCCGGCCTTCGCTTCGACCGCCCTGGAGTCCGGATCGCGCGGCTCGCGGAGGCCATTCAGATCATCACCTCGATGTGGACCCAAGAGAAGACGAGCTTCGAGGGAGAGCACTACACCATCCGAGACGTCGCACGCGCTGCACCTCTCGCCGAGGGGCAGCGGCCGAAAGTGCTGATTGGCGGTGGTGGTCCGAAGATCCTCGGGATTGCGGGACGCCACGCCGACATCGTCGGAATCAATCCGGCGCTCCCCGAGGGGAGGGTCACGCGACAGACCGCCGCCGACTCGGTGCCCGAGCGTGTGTCCCAGAAGATCGACTGGGTCCGTGCGGGAGCCGAAGCCGCCGGACGCAGCATGGATGACATCGAGCTCAATTCCCTCTCGTTCATGGTCCAGATCACGGATGACCCCGCCCCGATTCGAGGCATGCTCGCCGGAAACACGGGCATGACACCGGAAGAGGTCGCGGACTGCCCGCTGTTCTTGACCGGATCGGCAGCCGAGATCCGCGACCGGCTGGAAAAGCGCCGCGAGACAACCGGGATCAGCTACATCGTGATCCAAGGGCAGGACGAAGCCCTACTCGAGCAATTCGCGCGTGACGTGGTTGGCCCGCTGAGCGGGAAGTAAGCCTTCGCAACGAGCCCCGCGGCGCATTCGATGCGCCGCGGGGCTTCGCCCGCGGCCCGCTCGTCTCAGCCGGTCTCCCCGCTCACCGCGGGAGCTGCGGCGCTGGACATGGAGCCGCGCGAACGCTTCCAGAGTAGATAGATCGCTGGAAGCACCAACAAGGTGAGGACCGTCGAAGACAGCAGCCCGCCTACCATCGGTGCTGCAATCCGCTTCATCACGCGAGTTCCGGTCTCGTCCCCGAACAGAATCGGGAGCAATCCGATCAACGTGGTCCCCACCGTCATCAGCTTCGGACGTAGGCGATCAGCCGCCCCCTCGAAGATCGCCGCTTCGAGCCCGCCTGCGATCGCTAGCCGGCCTTCTCTCCGAAAGCGCTCGCACGCTTCGTCGAGGTAGACGAGCATCACGACTCCCGTCTCTGCCGCGAGCCCCAGGAGCGCGATGAATCCCACTCCCACAGCGACCGAGAAATTGAAGTCCGCGAGATACAGGAACCAGATTCCCCCGATGGGCGCGAACAGGATCGTACCGAGCATCACGAGTCCCGTCTCGAAACCACTCTGGAGATGTGCGTAGAGCAGCAGCCCGATGATGACGAGGGTCAAGGGAATCAACACGGTGAGACGCGCCTGCGCTCGCTCCATGTACTCGTACTGACCCGACCAGACGATCGAGACCCCTGGAGGGAGCCTGACCTGGGCTTCGACGGCACGCTTCGCACGCTCCACGTACCCCCCGAGATCGCTCGTCGAGAGATCTACGAAGATCCAGGACGTTCGACGCGCGTTCTCGCTCTTGATCGCCGGCGGGCCCTTGGTCACTCCGATGTCCGCGACCTGTGCCAACGGGATCGTGTGTCCCATGGGTGTGGGCACGGCAATGCTACGTAGGGTCGGTAGATCATTCCTGAGCTCACGCGGAAAGCGAACGTTGATCGGGTATCGCTCCAGCCCCTCGACGGTCTCGGCCAGATTCATGCCTCCAATCGCCGACTGAACGACGCCCTGGACGTCGGCCACCCTGAGACCATAGCGGGCCGCATCGCGACGCCGAATCCGGATGTCCAGATAGTTCCCGCCCACGGACCGCTCCGAGTAGACCGATGCGGTCCCCTGGACCGCCGTGAGAACACCTTCGATCTCGACTCCGAGCCGAGACAGAGTGTCCAGATCGTCGCCCATGAGCTTGACTCCGACGGGCGTCTTGATCCCGGTCGCGAGCATGTCGATGCGCGTCTTGATCGGCATCGTCCAGGAGTTGGTGAGTCCAGGAAGCCGAACGCGCGCATCCAGCTCGCGCATGATGTCCTCGATCCGCTTTCCAGGGGGCCATGTCTCGCGCGGAGTCAGCAGGATCGTCGTCTCGATCATCGAGAGCGGCGCTGGATCGGTTGCGGTATCCGCGCGCCCGATCTTGCCGAACACCTGACGCACCTGAGGGTGGCTGGCGATCATCCGATCGGTCTGCTGCAAGAGCTCACGCGCCTTGGTGATCGAGAGACCCGGGGGTGTCGTCGGCATGTACAGCAGATCCCCCTCGTTCAGTGGAGGCATGAACTCGCTTCCAAGCTTCAGGTAGGGGTACGCAGTCACCAGGCACATGACGCTCGATGCCGCGAGCGTCCGCCACGGATACCGGAGCACTGCCCTCACGAGGGGCGCGTACGCCCGCTCCAGCACTCGGTTGAGCGGGTTCGTGTTCTGGGGCCGGATCCGACCGCGCACGAGGTAGAACATGAGCACGGGAATCAAGGTGATCGCCAGGATCGACGACGCAGCCATCGACAAGGTTTTCGTGTAGGCCAGAGGGCTGAAGAGCCGCCCCTCTTGCTGTTCCAGGCTGAACACCGGCAAGAAGGAGACCGTGATGATCAGGAGCGAGAAGAAGAGTGCAGGCCCCACCTCGCGCGAGGCCTCGATGACCACCTGGGCCTGCGATTTGTCCGGGTCACGCTCGCGATGCTTGTGCATGTTCTCGACCATCACGACGGATGCATCGACCATGACCCCGATCGCGATGGCGATTCCTCCGAGGCTCATGATGTTGGCGTTGATGTCCAGCATGCGCATGGCGATGAATGCCATCAAGACCCCCATGGGAAGGGTCACGATCGCGACCAGAGCCGAACGCGCGTGCAGTAGAAACAGCGCGCAGACCAGCGCGACTGCGAGCATCTCCTCGATCAGCTTCTCGCGTAGGGTGGCGATCGCCGCGCGGATCAGCTGCGAGCGGTCGTACGCAACATGGAGCTCGACACCTTCGGGAAAGCCACGCTTGAGCTCCGCGATCCGTTCCTCGACCCGCTCGATGACTTCGAGTGCGTTTTCACCGAAGCGCAGCAGCACGATCCCCGCGACGACCTCGCCTCGTCCGTCGAGGTCGATCGATCCCCGCCTCATCTCGGGCCCAATCTGGACACGCGCGACCTGGCGCAGATAGACGGGCGTGTGGGTCATCGGATCGGCCGCCACGGGCACCACCTCGAGATCCTCCAAGGAGGTGACGTATCCCTGGCTCCGCACCATGAACTCCGTCTCGGCCATCTCGATCAGCCGCCCCCCCGTGTCGACATTCGAGCTCTGAATGGCACTTCGAACTTGGGACAGAGTCACTCCGAACGCGCGCAGCTTCTCCGGGTCGACCTCGACCTGGTACTGGCGCACGAAGCCACCAGCCGAAGCGACCTCGGAGACTCCGCGCAAGCTCATCAGGTCGTAGCGCAGGTACCAATCCTGGAGAGATCGCAGCTGCGCCAGATCCACTCCACCGAAGTTTGCAGCCCGGCCGAGCTCCACCCGCGAGAGGCGTCCATCTCCGTCTCGATCGAATCCATCGACGAGAAAGACGAGGGATTCCGATGCGAAGGCGGCCGGAGCCTCCGGGCCGCGGGATCCCGCTTCGATCAACTCGGCGAGCTGCGCCTCCGAGTAGACCGCAACCTGCGTGCCCCCTTCGAGGCGACGAGAAAGACACCAGCTGCCGAACTCGACCCCACAGACCTCGCGCGCACCCACCAGGCTCTGCTCCGCGGGTTCGGGCAGCTCTCTCTCTTCGACTTCGCCGGACCCATCGCGATCGAGGGCACGGCGAAGAGCCCGGCTGCGCGGGCTCGCATCCGTGAGCGCGTACTCGTAGACCCAGCCGACTCCCGTTGCGTCCGGCCCCAGCTGCGGAGTGACGCCCGCCGGTAGCCGTCGTTGCACGAAGTTCAGATACTCGAGTGTGCGCGAGCGCGCCCAGTACAGGTCCGTCCCATCCTCGAAGATGACGTACACCATCGAGAAGCCGAAGAACGAATACCCGCGCACGTCACGCGCGTAGGGAACCGAGAGCATCGCGGTAGAAAGTGGATACGTGACCTGGTCTTCTACGACCTGGGGCGACTGCCCCGGGACCTCGGTGTAGATGATGACCTGAACATCGGAGAGATCGGGGATCGCATCGATCGCCGTCGTGTAGAGCGCCCACACCCCGATCACTGCGACGACACCGGCGATCATCAGGACGAAGACACGGTTGCGGACACTGCCTTCGATGATGCGCTCGATCATGGCTGGTTCTCGGGCAGCGCGGTCGGCTTCTCGAGGAACATCCCACAAACCGGACAGCGCCCTGGTTCGGCAGAGTGGACCTCCGGGTGCATGGGGCAGCTGTAGGCTGCGTCGGGCGCTGCTTCCGAGCCGTCTTTCATCTCCGACGCGCTCGACTTCTCCGGGACGAGAGGGTCGGCCGGCGCATGGTGGCGGTGCAGTCGCGCCAGATTCTCGGGAGTCGCCGAGACGCGCTCCAGATCCATACCGCAGACCGTGCAGCGGCCGGCTTCGAGTCCGATCTCGTCGGGATGCATCGGACACGCAAACAGCTCAGAGGGCTCGGCCTCAGTCGCAGCTGCACTCGGCATGCTGCGCCTTGCGTCCATCATCTTCCGGATCGCTTCCTGGAGCTGGCTCTCGGAGTCGAGCAGGAACTGACCGCTCAGCACGACGCGCTCGCCCTCACGCAAGCCAGAGCGAACCTCGGTGAGCTGCCGATCTCCCGTGAGTCCCAGTACCACCTCGCGCGGCTCGAAACGTCCATCCCCGACTTCGACGAAGACGAGCTTGCGCCTTCCCGAATCCATCACGGCCTCGGTCGGCACCGCTAGCACGTCATCCACGCGGCGATACTGGATGTAGACCGTAGCGAACATGCCGGGCCGCAGTCGCAGATCTGGATTCTCGAACTCCAGCCGTACCCGTAGGGTTCGGCTCATGTCGTTCAAAGTCGGATAGATATAGGCGACTCGCCCTTCGAGCACGCGCCCCTCCTCGTAGGCCAGCTCCATTTGTGCAGGCTGACCGACCTCCACCCAGGGAGCGTCGAACTCATAGACCTCTGCGGTCACCCAGATGCGGGAGAGATCTCCGATGCGGTAGAGATCCATTCCCGACCCGATGCGCGCGCCCTCCAGCACGTTCTTGTTCAGCACGAAGCCTTCCCGAGGCGAACGGATCGGAAGTGTGCGCCGCACACGCCTCGATTTCGCCACCTCCTCGACGTCGGGACCACTGAGTCCGAAGAGCTCCAGCTTGCGCCGCGCCGAGCGCGCGAGCTCACTCTTCGGTCCCTGCCCGCGGAGCGCCAGCAGGTACTCCTCTTGCGCTGAAACGAGCTCCGGGGAGTAGATGTCGAATAGCGGCTGTCCCTGCTCGACGGGGTCCCCCGTCCGATCGACGTGCACCTTCTCTGCCCAGCCTGAGAAGCGGAGATTCACCACCGACAGCCGGTCCTCTCCGACCTCGACCTCGCCGATGGTCCGGACGTGGCGGAACACCGTCTGCCGCTCGAGCCGCTGCGTGCGCACACCCATGCTCTGCACGACCACGGGATCGATGGCCACCACGTTGGGATTCCCCGAGGTAGAAGCTTCCCCCTCGTACACGGGCACCAGATCCATGCCCATCGGCGACTTTCCGGGCTCGTCGCGAATGTATGTCGGATCCATCGGTGCGACCCAGTACTTGATCTTACGGGGCTCATCGCTGGCCGCAGCCGAGCCGGCTCCCTCTACTGGCGTACTCACCGGCGTCAGCGCCATCCCGCAGATCGGACAGGTGCCGGGCTCGTGCTCCAGCACGAAGGGGTGCATGGCGCAGCTGTAGAGCTGCTCGCTCGAGCTCGTCTTCTCGCCGACCAAGGAAGACCGCGGGGACTCAGCTCGCTCCTCACCTGCACCACACCCGAGGCTCAACAGCGAGAGCCCGACCGCCCCCACACAGAAGAATCGACTCGCGCGCATGGCGCCCTCCCACGATGTCCTTCGTAGCTGACGAGAGTTGGGATTCATGGTGCTCCCCCTTCGAGGCGTACTCCGGCGAGCGCCTCCAGCTCCGCGGCCTCGATGTGCGTCTGGATAGCTGCTCGAATCAGGGAACGTTCCAGATCGAGTAGATCGACCTCCGCCTGGTAGAGGGTCGCGAAATCTGCGCTACCCACACTGAACTCCGCCAAGGTCGTTTCGACCGCCATGCGTGCGGCAGGGAGGAGCTCACGCTCGAACACCCGAGTCTTGTCGAAGGCTCGAGTCCAGCGGGAATGCGCCCCCACGAGCCCGGCGTCGATCTGATCGACCACAGCCGCCCGCTGCGCGCGTTCGCGGCGCGCAACCCGTTCCTGCGCGAGCTGACGTGCCGAGCTCCGCTTCGCACTTCCGATCGGAATCGGAATCGTCATCGCTG
>QJZC01000062.1 GCA_003247575.1 Pseudomonadota bacterium | reverse complement strand
CTCGTGGAGGCTTGATGCCACACGTTTTTCCTACGCGCCCGTAGCTCAGCTGGATAGAGCGCCGGACTTCGAATCCGTAGGTCGTAGGTTCGAATCCTACCGGGCGCGCCAGCGGTTCGAGCCACCTCGCGAGCGCCGCCGAATTGGCCCTGTCCCCGAGCTCCGCGGCTGCCCGACCTTCTTCTGATCCGGGGAACCGACGGCCCTCGGCTCTGGCCTTCGCAGGCCCTCGCCCGATCGCACCTGACCGAGGCGGCCAATAGTACCCCCGATGCGCCCGCGTCGATCGCGGCCAATCCTTCCGGCGAGCGCTCGTGAAGGCGACGTGCGATCCAGACCCATCCAGCGGGCTGTCAAGGCTCCCCAGTCTCGTCCGGGTGCGACTGCGCAATCTCGTTTCGGAGCATCTCGACCAGAGGATCGAACTGCTTGCGGTTGCGTTCGTTCAGGGCCGCGAGCGCCTCGTGCGCACGCAGGATGCGCAGCCAGCGGGCCTTCGCGTCGGGGTCGGTCCCACTCACGGTATTCATCTCCGTGGGCAGCGGCAAGGTGACGGACACGATGTGGTCGAGCATCGGCTTCATGCCGAGCTCCTCGAGCAGCGCGCGAATCGGAGGCGTAACCCCCTGTAGACGGAACTCCAGATGCGCGCGCTCGGCCCGCATCGCGAGCTCGTGGATGGTGCCTAGAAGCGTGCTGTCGAGCTGGGTGCACAGGGTGAGATCGACCAGAACATCGCGGTCAGAGTCTAGCGCCGCAGCGCAGGCATGCTGAAAGGCCGCGCTATGCGACCAGGTCGCACGACCTCGAATACTCACCATGAGCCTCGAGGCGCATCGTCCAGCGAGGATCTCGCACTCGCCATCGAGCTCGGGCACCGCAGTGGCGGGCCCTGTCGGTGCATCCCCATTGTCGAACTCCGACCCTTGCGCGGTCACCCGGAGACTGACGATCGCAATGTCATCGGTCTGCGCTTCTGCCGCAGCGTCGGGCGTATCCAAGCGCGCCAAATGCTTGAGCTGCGCGATCTCGTCGCTCGAAGAATCCACACCGGAGCCCGATTCGAGAGCCTGAATCACCGTGTCGCTCGAGCCCCCCGCCTTGCCTGCGAGCCGATCGGAGAGCCCGTCCGTATAGAGCAACAGCCGGTCCTCGTCCTCGAGCAGGATCTCCTGGTTCGAGAAACGCGCGTCCGGATAGAGCCCGAGTGCTGGCCCCGTGTGGAACAGTCGCGCGAACTCACCCGAGCTCCTCTGCAGAATGAGAGGCGGATGCCCCGCGGACGCGAGCCAGAGCTTCCGTTCGACGAGATCCACGAGACAATAGGCTGCGGTCACGAACAGCCCGGGCCCCGTAGAGCCGCGCAGTAGGCATTGATTGGCAGCCTCCAGAACCTGACTGGGACGCCAGGGTAGATCGACCTCGGGGTCCTTGAGCGGCAGCCGGCTCCGAAACAAGACGGCGAGCATCGCCGCACTCAGTCCATGGCCCGCCGCATCGGCAATCAAGAGCGCCAGATGCCTGCGATCCAGCCGCACGGCATCGTAGAGATCCCCCCCGACGATCTGGCTCGGACAGTAGAGTGCGTGCAGGCTCATCCCCGGTGTATCGGGCGGCACTTCCGGAAGCAGGGCTCGCTGAATCATCGCAGCTCTGCACAGATCGGCCTGAATTCTCTCGGCTTGCTCATCCAGGCGGGCACAGGCCTCCTCGAGCTCGTCCACGCGCAGCCGGAGCAGCTCGTTGCGCTGCGCCAGCTCCAGCTGCAAGCGATCTCGTTCCGATCGCAGCCGTTGCTGGTTGAACGCGTTCTCCACGGCGTTGCGCAACGTCGCCATCTGCACCGGCTTCATGATGAAATCGAACGCGCCCAGCTGCAGTGCGCGCACCGCGACGTTCACGGTCGCATGACCCGTCAGGACGATCCAGCTGGCTGTGGGATGATGCTCCCGCCCCCAGTGCATCAGGCTGATTCCATCCTCACCGGGCATGGCGATGTCCGTGATCACCACGTCGAAGGAGCGCTCCGCCATTCGCTCTCGCGCAGCACTCGCACTCGACACACTCTCCACCTCGAACGAGGACCCACGCGACAGCCCGCGCACCAGGAGCTTGCAGATCGGGGCATCGTCATCCACGACCAGTAGGGATGGAAGGGCAGAGTTGCGCGAGTCGTCATCGACCATTCCGGGTCTCCCAGATGCCTGCGAGGTCGTCCCGTATTCGCTCGACAGCTCTCGGCTGCCGAATGCTCATCGATAATCATGACGCACAGCGGACCAGCCGAGCCACACGCACAAATAAGAGCAGAGTAGGTACACACGAAGTCAGACGGGTGAGTGAGCAACGGCGTCCCACTGAGTCTAACGCGATCCCACGGTGCGCGCCTGAGGCGGATGCCCCGAAGGACCGCACGCCGCGGCCCCCTCCCCTCACCCGATCGACCCCATCCACGCGGTTCTCCCGCACGACGGGCCCGCCAAGTAGCACCGTCCGTTCCAATGCAGGAAATCGCTGCACAGGCCGATGACCGAAGGCGGAAGCTGCTCGCAGCAGTATGCGCGCTGGAGGGGGATGGCGCTTGAGTACGCGCCCATGTGTCGATATCGAGCTCGGTCGGAAGGTGACGACTGCCGTCACGAGCATTGCGTTGATCAGTGGCATGGTAGCGCTGATGACGCCCCTGTACTGGTACGTGGTGCCCCGCGCGTCCGCTTCCTACGTCGTCGGAAGCCTGCTCCTGATCACTCTCGCGACGAGCGTGACGGCAGCCTACATCCGGGCTCAAGGACCGACCTTGCTCGCCAGCTGGCTGTTTCTACCTCCGGTCTGCGGCTCTCTGTGGTTCATCTGGAGCACCGGCGGAATCCTGAGTACCGGGACTCTCTGGCTAGCAGTGGTTCCGATGCTGGCCGTATGTACCTTCGGTATCCGCGCCGGAGCCCTGTTTGCGTGCTTCACCACGGGCTCATTGATCGTCCTCTTCGTCTTGCACAGGTTGGAATGGGTGCCCGAGAGCGCGCTCACGAACGCCGACCAGGAGTTGCTGCGGCTGCTCAACCTGGTGTCGCTGAGCGTCGGCCTGTGCGCACTAACTTGGGGCTATGAAAGATCTCGGCAGCGCGCTCTCGCCGAAATCTCATGGGCAGTCGAGCGGATCGAGCGGGCAGCTGCGCTCAAGTGCCATCGACTGGCCAACCTGAGCCACGAACTGCGCACTCCGCTGTCCGCGATTCTCGGAGCGCTGGACCTGCTGGACGTGGCGCCGTCTCACGCCGACGCCAGTCCAAGCCACGGGTCGCTATGCGAGACGGTCGAGCGCAACGCACGTCAACTGTCCCAGCAAGTTCAGAACCTCGTCGATCTCTCGCGTGTCGAAGCCCATGACTTCAAGCTCCGCCTGCAGACCTTCTCGCTGCAAAAGCTCCTGGCGGCAGTCGTGCGCTCGAAGCAAGTCGAGGCCGAGCGGAAGGGTCTCGAGCTCCGCTTCGATCGCGTCGGCTTGACGCCGGGCCTGATGCGAGCCGACGCGTGGCGCGTTGCGCAGCTGACCGACATTCTGCTCGACAACGCGATCAAGTTCACCGAGCACGGCACGGTGGCCCTACGGCTGCGCATGGCAGAGCCTGGACCAAAGCTCGAACCCCACGTGGAGATCGAGGTCACCGACACGGGCATCGGGATCGCACGACAGGACCTGGACGTGATCTTCGAGCCGTTCACGCAGGCAGATGTCACCTCGACGCGACGCTACGGGGGCAGCGGGCTCGGACTCGCGCTCGGACGCTGCTTGGTCGAGCGCCTGCACGGGGAGCTGGTCGCCAGCAGCACTCCCGGTCACGGGAGCGTCTTCCGAGCGCGGCTCCCGACACGGCCGCCGCGCCCGACCGGCCAGAGCGGTGCACCGAATTCCCATGCGCACGAGCGGCGCAGCCGCACCCGCGCCGCCAGCCGGCCCTGCAAGATCCTGTTGATCGAACGAGAATCAGAACGGCATGGAGCGCTCGCGGAGATTTTGCGGCGCGCGCATTGCAGCGTCGAGCGCGCGCATGAACACTCTGAAGTGTCATTCAGCTTCGCAGCTGCCGAGTCCGCGGGCGCCCCCTTCGACCTCGCCCTGATCTCGGCCGAACTGCTGGAGATGCCAGGGGGATCGCAAGGCGTCGCACAGTCGATTCGCAGCGCCGGGTTCGCAGGGCCTGTCCTCGCACTCACTGGCGCGGATCCGGGCCGAGCCGCCGCGCTTTGTGCACAGCGGGGAGTCGACTCGACGATCGTCGAGCCCCCCGTGGAAGACGACGTACTGCGCCAGATCTACTACCACGCGGGAGCCGCTCACGTGACTCAGAGAGCCCGAGTCGGCGGGCGCAAGGACCCACTCGCAGCCCAAGCGGTGTCCGCTACGACGGTTCCCGTCCTCGAAAGCCCGCCCGAGGCGAAGCACAGCACGGTGCTCGGCTCGAAGCTGCTCGCGCGCTGGGTGACCGCAGCCGCAAGCTGGGCCCCGAAGCCAGATGACGGAGAGGGCAGAAGCGAAGGCCATCACCCGATCGATCGCGAAGGACTCACGTTGGCGCTCTCGAGCTCAGTCCTCGCCGCGGGCGTCTTCGTGGCTGCGCTCTTCTTCGGCTTCTCCATCGTTGCGCCCAACCTCTCGCAGCACGGGCTACCGCGCACACAGCTGACTCTGATGAGCGCCAGCCTGCTCGCACTGAGCATCGCCATCGCAGCAGGTGGACTGCTCGCGCTCCGCACAGGGCATGTGCGTGCATTCGGGACGGGAGTCCTCGCGCTCTCCTGTGCTTCGATGGTGTCGCTGAATGTCGCCGCCGGGGACTGGAGCGTCCACGCAAGCGCATGGTCTGCGTTTCTGCCGATGGTAGCCCTGAGCTTCTGCGGAGCCCTGGGCACGTGCCTCTGGGGTCTGACCGCGATCGGCACGATCGGGCTCGTATATCTCACGGTCGGCGACACCAGCGCAGGGATACCCAGCCGTCAGTCCGTGCTGTTACTCGACCTGATCGCCGCCATCTGCTTTATCGGAGCCGGGTTCCTGCTCTCACTCGCGCTCGAGGCCACCAAGGACGTGGTGTTCGAGCAGCTAGAACGCGCGCGCGATCAGGCGGAACGGGCCACGGCTTCGAGCCTCAGCCTGCTGCTGGGCGTTACGACCGAGGCACACCGGCCGCTGCTCGCACTCAGGGGACTCGCCACCGCCCTATCTACATTCGCAGAGCGAGAAGACGCGCAGCGAGTCGTGACTGCGATACGCTCCCACAGCGGTGCCGTGCTACGTCTGACACAGTCCCTGGTGGCTGGCGCAGTCGCAACCGGTGCGCCCTACGCTGGCGACACACCGCTGCTGGCTCGATCCCACGGAGAAGACGTGCCTGAGACCCGAGAACTTCCCCGGAATACTTCAGATCTAGCTCCATCGAGCAGACGACATCGACCCGGCGCTCGGATTCTGCTCGCCGAAGACGGCCGCGACAACCAGCGTCTGTTCACCTTGATGCTCAAGTCAGCGGGATACGCGATCGAGGTGGCAGAAAACGGTGCGATCGCCGTCGAGATGGGGCGCGCCGCCCTCGAGCAGCACGAGCCCTTCGACCTGATTCTGATGGACCTCATGATGCCGGAGATGGACGGCATCGAAGCAACGGCTCGCCTGCGCACAGCAGGCTACGAGGGGCCGATCGTCGCGCTAACCGCGGACGCTCTCCTCGGCACGCGCGAACGTTGTCTAGGCGCAGGCTGCTCCGACTACGCCACGAAGCCGATCCGACGGGATGCCCTACTCGCACTCGTCGCGGGCACACTCGCGAAGCTCGCGCCCTCTGGGAGCTGATGCCTGCCAGGGCTGCCCCTGCGTGTTCTGGATCCGACGTTCCGAGTCCAGAACTGTACGCTTCTCCGCCACGGGCATAGCGTAGACTCTTCACTATAGGCAGCAGCGTCTCTCGACCGCGAGCGAGCGACGCCAGTCGGTCCTTTGCAAGCTTGAGGAGCCGCAACCATGCCCGCGACCCCAGAGCACGTCGTTCCCCCGGACGACACCCGGACTCCTGCCCATGCATCTCCCCCAGACCAGGTTGCCCGCTGGCTCGGCGTCACCCTCGGCGGGTTGACCACGGCGCAGGCAGGAGAACGGCTCGATCGATACGGATACAACCGCCTTCCGCCCCCGCCGCAGGTCTCTGCACGCCAGATCCTGCTGCGGCAGTTTCGCAGCCCGCTCATCTACATCCTGCTCGCAGCCGCGGCAATCGCGCTCTCCTTGGGCGAGGTCTCGGACGCGATCTTCATCGCGTTGGTCCTCGCTATCAATGCGACGATCGGGTTTTACAACGAGTTTCGTGCCGAGAGTGCGGTGCAAGCATTGCGCACACTCATTCGTTCGCACGCTCGCGTGCGCCGCGATGGTCGCGCCGTCGATCTGGATGGGGAGCTGCTGGTTCCCGGCGATCTGCTCCTGCTGGAGTCGGGGACACGCATCGCTGCAGACGCACGTTTGGTCGAAGCGAATGGACTGAGGGTCGACCAGTCGTTCCTCACCGGAGAGTCGCTCGCTGTCGAGAAGTCGAGCGCACCGATCCTCGACGCCGAGACACCCAGCGCCGACCGCACGAATCTCGTCTACGCAGGCAGTCTCGTGGCTTCCGGTCGCGCAATCGGGCTCGTCGTCGCCACGGGTGCGCACACCGAGGTCGGGCGCATTGCCCGCGCGTTGGTCTCGATTCCGCGCGAACCTACGCCGCTCATGCGTCGCATGCAGCGTTTCGCGCACGTGATCGGGATCGCAACCCTCGGACTCGCGGGAGTCCTGCTGCTGATCGGGCTCGTACGGCAGCAGGCTTGGGCAGAGCTGCTGCTCGGAACCGTGGCCCTCGCCGTCTCGGCCATTCCCGAGGGACTCCCTGTTGCGCTGACCGTCGCACTCGCCGTCGCCGTCTCCCGCATGGCTCAACGATCGGTCGTCATCCGTCAGCTCCCCGCGGTAGAGGGGCTGGGCAGCTGCAGCGTGATCGCCTGCGACAAGACGGGCACCCTGACGCAGAACGAGCTGACGGTCGAGAAGCTCATCCTCGATGGTCAGCAGTACGAAGCCTCCGGAACCGGGTATGCGCCGATCGGTGACGTATCGGCCGCTGGGCGCCCTGTCCTGCTCGCCGAAGACCAACAGCTCTTTCGCACGATTCGGGCAGCCTGCCTCGCGAACGAAGCAAGCCTGGTACGACGCAGTCCGGAGCCTGCCGGCAAAGCCCCGGCCTCGGGCGCCCAGCCCAGTACATCGGATGCCTGGGAATGGTCGGGAGACCCGACCGATGTTGCCCTGCTGTCCCTATGTCACAAGGCGGGCCTGGATCCAGTCCTCCTCGAGGAGCAACACGAGCGGCTCGGATCGATTCCCTTCGAGCCCGAATACCGATACGCAGCCAGCTTCCATCGAGACGCACAGCGAGGACTCACCTGCGTGAAGGGCGCTCCCGAGCGGGTGGTCGCCATGTGTGACAAACAGTTTTCCGCAGGCGCAGCCACCCCCAAAGCGCTCGCCCCAGCTGAGATCGGCGCGCACGTGCAGGCGCTGATGGAGCGAGGCTACCGGGTGATCGCGGTTGCGGACGGGCTCCGCGAGGTGCCGATCGCGCACGGCGCTACGCCACACGAGCCCAGCGGCCTCACCTTTCTCGGGCTGATCGCGATGACCGATCCGCCGCGCCCCGGAGTCGAAGAGTCGGTGCGCGCATGCAGGCACGCCGGCATTCGGGTAGTGATGGTGACGGGGGACCATGCGACCACCGCACAAGCCGTGGCCCAGCGAGTTGGACTACTTGACTCGAACGAGCCCGCAGATGAAGCACGCGAGCCTGCGGACCCCGCCCCCGTGCTCACGGGAGAGCAGCTCGCGGCCCTGACGGACGAGGAGCTCGCACGCAAGATTCCTGGAATCAAGGTCGTCGCCCGAGCCGCGCCTGCGGACAAGCTGCGCGTGGTCCGAAGCCTCCAGAGCTGTGGCGACCAAGTGGCGGTCACCGGAGACGGAGTCAACGACGCACCCGCATTGAGACAAGCTGACCTCGGCGTGGCCATGGGCCGCCAGGGCACGGATGTAGCGCGAGAAGCAGCCGATCTCGTCCTGACCAACGACGACTTCTCCTCGATCGTCGCCGGCGTCGAGGAAGGCCGCATCGCCTACGACAACGTACGCAAGGTCACCTATCTGCTGATCTCGACCGGCTTGGGTGAGCTGATCCTCGTGACCCTCGCACTCGCCCTCGGATTCCCCATACCTTTTACGGCCGCACAGCTGCTCTGGCTGAACCTGGTCACGAATGGCGTGCAGGATGTCACCTTGGCTTTCGAGCCGGGTGAGCCAGATGTTCTGAGTCGTCCCCCGCGTCCGACGGGCGAAGCCGTCTTCGACAAGCTCATGATCGAACGGACCTTGATCGCAGGAGGTGTGTTCGGCGTCATCGGACTCGTCTGGTGGGCTGGGGCTCTCGCGAGCGGCTACTCGATCGACGACGCACGGAGCCTCGTGGTGCAACTCTTCGTGCTATTCGAGATCTTTCACATCGGCAACTCGCGCTCCGAGAGGCGTTCCATGTTCGCTCTGAGCCCGTTCTCGAACCCGCTGCTTCTCATGGGGACGGTGGCGGCGCTCTCGGTGCATCTCCTCGCCACCTACAACCCGTTCATGCAGTCGTTGCTGGACCTCGAGCCGCTGAGCGCGACCGAGTGGCTTCGCCTGGTTCTGAGCGCCAGCGTGATCCTACTGGTGATGGAGGTGCACAAGGCTTGGCGGTTCAGGTGAGTCGCGCAGGGGCATCGGCCCGAGGCAGGAAGCCTCGAGCCGATGCGTCCTTTGCGGGATCCGAGGCTACTTCTTCTTGCCCTTCTGCGCCTTCGAGGATGCAGATGCAGAAGGTGCGACGGAACCGGAGTGCGCGGTGATGTTCCCGCGTACGAGAACTAGCTCACCCGAATCGTAGCCAGCGCTTGGGCCCGAATACACCTCGAGGTGGAACACGTCCTTGCCCATTCCGGGATTCCCGTGATCGACAGCGGTCACCCGGCACAGGTTCAACTGTCGCTCGTTGCCAGCGAGCAGAGTGCGTACGGTACAGGGTCCCTCGAAGACGACGCCTCCCTTGCCCTGGTCCAATGCGGTGAGCTGATCGATGTTTCCCCGCATCTTGATCTGGAGCGGACTGGAGCCCTCGCTCGCCCTACCTCGGTTCCCATCGTTGTACTCGAGGTGCACCTGCATGTGGTTCTGCTTCGGCATGAAATTGAAGCCGAAGCTATTCGCCGCATGTCGGTCGCCGGGTCCGGAACCCATAACTGCCCCGCCTCCCGTCATCTTGACGAAGCTCAGCGCAGGAATCGGGGACGACACGTCGCACGCATCACCGATCCCATCGCCATCGGAATCGGCCTGGTCGGGATTTGCAATATGCGCGCAGTTGTCGTCAGTGTCGAATACACCGTCGTCGTCTCCATCGGCGGGCAGGCTCACGAAGCTGTCCGCACGGATGAATACGTTCGAGTCCAGGATCATGTCCCCTGCATCTGCGATCGCCAGCCTGATGTTGTGCGTCGCGCCGGGCGTCACCTTGGCCTCGACCGACAGCACGACGGTCATTCCATCCATCTCGGTTGGAATGTCCCCACCCCCATCCGTCAGATCGTTGTTCAGGTAGTACTGCGGGTTGCTGGCATTTTGACCGAATGGATTTCCGTTGTTGATCGTGTTGATCGCGACCACCGCGTCGCTTCCGGGAATCCTCGCGATGTTGACCCCGTCGAGGAAGAACCCGAAGGTGTCGTTGAAGGATGAGTTGACCCACTCGTTGTACTCGTCCGAGCTGAATACGTACTGAAACGAGATCACATCGCTCGGAGCCACGAAGTCGAACGACAAGACCGTTGCATCGTACGTCGTATACCCCGGAATCTGCGCATCGAGCTGGACATCCCCGCTCAGACCGTTGACACGTGTAATTCCGTCGTAGACGTTCGGGCCGATGGCATTCGCGATATCCCCGGTCGATAGAATCACGCCTGCGTCGAAGCCGATCGCATCGAGCCCGCCACGAAACGTCCCAGCGGAAACAGTGCTTCCCTGGAGCTCCACGTTTCGAATCTCGATGGCCTCACCGAGAAGCTCTCCGACGAGCGCGGTCGGATCCGACTCGTAGAAGACGTCGAGAGCCAGGGCAGTCCGCGCGTTCGCAGACAGCAGGACGAGGGAAAGTGCAGCAGCTCTGAGAAGGTAGGATGGTGCAGTCATCATGGTTCTCCTATGCGCGGGCGCCGCGGCAGATGCGCGCGCAGGGCGCTGCATCCACGTTGCACACAAGAGAGCTATGATGCGCAGACCCGAGTCTGGCAGCTTTTTTCATGTACAACCCCATTCGGCAACCGTTCGACCCATGGCTGTGCATGGGCACTGGCTTTGCGTCCCCGCATTACTACGGGTTTGCCTGTTCGTGGAGTAGGAAGGAGTCCAACTCCGAGGGCCTACGGAACCTCCGCAGGATCCCAACTCGATTCGCGACCACTCGCCGTGACCGCCTGGTGATGGTCACCCGAGCCTCCAGTCCCTCTGGAAAGCCCGTGTTGGCGACCGAGAGCACTATCGACACCTCGAGTCGAAAGTTGAGCACTCCCGACCCAGTCCTCCTATCCCAGGCGGTACGTCGGTCGGCAGTCTCCCGCGTGATTCCCAGGGCTCAGAATCCCGCGATTCCCTGAATGCTCCCCTGACTGCACTCAGGCGATCGATCTCCTTCCGGTTGTAGAAAGCAACGCTCCAAGAACTGCTCGATCCCCGGATTGAAGCCGGCAAACGGCTCGGGCGAGGGTCGCAAGCCCGCGAACTGGGCCAGATCGAGGAGCTGGCCATCCAGCCCGATCGTGTAGCGCCCAATACGCCCCGTTCGAGGCTGAATGAAGTACAGAAAGCGGCCGATGATGCGCAGATCGATGCCATGATTCCCCGACTGGCCGGGCGGTGGAGCAGGGTAGAAGAGACGCAACCCCAACTCCTCCATGGCCCCATCGGGTGTGACCGTGTATCCATCGATCACGCCATCGCCATCCGGAATCGCACCCACTGCCGGGACGTCCCCGATGCTAACGACGTAGAGATAGCGCCCGCGCCGGTCGATCCAACACGGCGCCAACGCGCCCGTCCGAAAGGGGCCCGAGACGAGCTCGAGGGTGTCATCGGCCATCAGGCGGTACGCCGCGATCGTCTGCGTATTGCTATGGCTGACGACGAGCGTAGTCGGCGAGGTGAAGAACAGCCCGAAGGGTCCGCCGCGTCCATCTGCCGAGCTGAAGGGCGTAACGACCGGGGTCCCCAGCCGCCCAGTCTGGAGCACGGGGTAGACCACTACCCTCCCCGACGGAAGCAACCCTGGAACACCCGGAAAATCTCCTCCCTTGATCGCAACGGCGAGGTGACGGCCAGCTGGCGAGAAGAGAACGTGTGCGGGTGCCGTGAGCACCTCTACCGGCCGAGGAATCAGCACCGAGTCTGCGATCCCTGCGAGGCTGCGCGTAGCTGCGAGGTCAGGCTCGAGTGAGCAACCCTGCAATACCTCGAAGCCAGCGAGGCTCGCACTGTCCCCTGAGTTGAGCACGTACAACCTGCCGCGAGACTCGCTCAGGCTGACGGGAAACCCAGCGCTTGCTCCCCCCCGCGAGTCCACCACACTCGCGAGGTCGAGACCGTCTGGTCGTATGCGAAAGGCCGAGACCGAGCCGCTGCCCGCGTTCACCAAGAACAGACATCGGCGATTCCGCGACACGATGAGTGAGTCGACCGAAGCGTGGGAGTCGAGCGTGATGGGTACCGGCTGTCCCAGGAACATCGAGGTGGGAGACGGTCCCGCTCCGAGCTGCGGCTGCGCATTCGCCAGGTCGCCCGTTGGGAAGAACCCGACGAGCTGCAGATCGCCGTTCGGCGATCGATCGAACATGGCAACCTCGTTCCCGCGAACCGGGTCGGTCGATGAGGTCATCACGAAGACCGCTCCGCCCTGGGGACCGAAGCCATGAAAGCCGAGCTCGGCGAGCTCCATATCACTCACATCATCGTGTATGCGATCCGGCGCAGCTTCTTGGGACAGTACCGGTGAGGCCGCCAATGCCGCAGCCAGGACCATTCCGAGCCCCATCAGGCCAGTCAAACCTGCCAGGCCTGCATACCAGTTTCTCACTCGATGGATCATGCGTTCTCCAATCCGTGGCTTGATCGCGTGGCTCAATCGTCGCTTGGAGAACGATCCTAGGAGACCTCTGGGAGCGCCGGCTGCCCCCAGGTGAGGATGCAGGGGAATTGCATCACCAAGCCGTGTCGCATCGAACCGCTTGAGTGGTGGCCGACGCGCAGGGTTTGATTCTCATCTCGTGACATTTCGAGTACCCTCGGCCAGTAGAGCAAGTCTCTGATCGAGCATTCGTGCCGAAGCCCTTCGGTGTGCGCCGGCTCATCGAGCTCGAAAGAAGCAGCACATACTCAGAAGAGAATTCCCGACTCCAAGCCGGGCCGCATGCGGTGAGGGCCGCCGACCGGGACGAGCCGCCCAGCGCTTCCCTCGCCCAGAATCCAACCAGAGGAGCCTCAAGTGAAACGAGCAAGCATCCGACGATCTCGACTTGCGCTGGCCCTGAGCGGCCTCGCTCTGCTGACCATCGAGAGTGCGAGCGCAGACATCGAGAATGCCGAGGCCACATCCATTACTGACGTCGTCCAGACGACCGAGGGCAAGCTGGCGGGCGAAGCCCTCGAGGTAGATGGAAGTGTCGTCCGGACCTTCAAGGGGATTCCGTATGCTGCGCCCCCGCTCGGAGAGCTGCGCTGGCGACCTCCGCAACCCGCTGCACCTTGGAACGGGATCCGCGATGCCAAGACCTGGGCAGACCGCGCTCCGCAGGGCTCTCTCTCTTCCATGGGAGCAGGAGGAGCAATCAGCGAGGACTGTCTACACCTGAACGTGGTCACACCAGCAAAGAGCACGACGGAGAGACTGCCCGTCATGGTCTTCTTTCACGGAGGTGGACTCACGACCGGAACCGGGAATTCCCTGCTCTACAACCACACGGCCCTGCCTCGGAAGGGCTTGGTCGTCGTAACAGTGAACAGCCGCCTCGGACCCATCGGCTACATGGCCCACCCTGCGCTCAGCGCCGAGTCGGAGCACTCGGCATCGGGCAACTACGGAACACTGGACCTGATCGCGTCTCTACAGTGGGTGAAGCGGAACATCGCAGTATTCGGCGGTAACCCGGACAACGTGCTCATCTTCGGCGAATCCGGTGGCGGCACGAAGACCTTGTCGCTCCTCAGCTCTCCGCTGGCCAAGGGACTGTTCCACAAGGCCATCGTCGAGAGTGGCTCCGCGTCTGCGTCGCCCGCTCGAACGACGACGTTGGCCGAAGCCGAGAAGGCCGGCGAGAAGATCGTCGCGAAGCTTGGTTTGACCGATAGCGAGAACGTGCTCGAAGCACTGCGCGCGCTCAGCTGGGAAGAGATCATCAAGGCGGCTGCAGATTCCGAGGTCGGGTATCGCGCCAATCTGACTGTCGATGGCTGGGTCCTCCCGCAGTCGGTGCACGACACCCTCTCGACTGGAAAGCAGCACGACGTTCCGCTGATCGTGGGCGCGAACGAGGGAGAGCGTCGCGAGCTCGAGGAAGGCGTTCCGCTCTTGGCCAGCCTGATGAGCCAAACGGCATCATCGAAGACGTACGTCTACAACTTCTCGCATCTTCCGAGTGGTTGGAGGGAGCAGTCGTGCGTCGCCTTCCACGGAGTCGAACTCCCGTATGTCTTCGGCTATGTACCCGAGGGCCTGTCCGTTCCAACGGTCCTCTTCCTCGCAAATCGCAGCGGCTGCAAATCGACCCAGCCCGGCCCGGACGAACTCGACCAGAAGGTCGCCGACCAGACCATGCGTTTGTGGGCACAGTTCGCGGCGACAGGAGATCCCAGCGTGGAGGGGTTGGTCAGCTGGCCCGCGTATACAAAGGAAGGCGACCGCTATCTCGACATCGGAGCGACGCTCGAGGTGAAGCAGGGCGTTCGCGATGCCTACGTGGGACCTGCCGAGTCCGAAGAAACGGCACCCGTTGGCTCGCGCTAGCTGCCGATCTTAGCGTAGCAAGGTGGCGCCGGAGGCTGCTCAACGTGGGCCTTCGGCGCCTCATTCCTCCGAGAGCACGAGCAGCTCGGAGTAGCTTCGGCCCTCGCGGTCGAGCACATCAGACTTCGCCCCGGCAGCGAGCAGCTCCTGGACGAGGTCGCGATGACGATGACGAGCGGCCAGCAAGAGCGCAGTCAGGCGCCCCACGTTGGGCACATCGGAAACCTCTTCGAGGTCGGCACCTGCATGGATCAGAGCGCGCGCAATCTCCGCATGACCCCGACCGGCCGCCAGCGCGAGGGGCGTGATTCTTCCGAAAGCCTCGATGCGATAGCGGCCGCTGGGAGAAGCTCCGGCGTCGAGCAGGGCTCGCACGACCGACACATGGCGATACACCACCGCAAAGACGAGCGGGGTATGTCCTGCGCGATTCTCGCGCCCTACTTCCGCTCCGGCAGCAAGTAGGATCCGAACGGCTTCGTCCTCTCCCCGCCTCGCGGCGTACATGAGAGGCGTGATGCCGGCCTCGGTCGTGGCGTCTACACTGGCACCCACCTCCAACAGACTGCGAACGATCTCCGCATGTCCCTCCTGAGCGGCAAGGTGTAGCGGGGTTCGCTCGAATGGATCGCAGGCAACGCGATCGGCCCCCGAGTCCTCGAGCAAGGTCGCGACGATCGTCGGAGATCCGATCGCCGCCGCGCGGTGCAACGGACCCAAGCCTTCCGAATCACAGCTGCTGCGACAGCTCGGTCGTGCATCGAGAAGCAAGCGCGTCGACGCCTGTTGTCGTGCCGATATCGCCGCGAACAAGCCGGCCGAGAGCAGGGAGCCACAGTCGCTCTCTGACTCCAGCCGTTCGAGCATCCAGAGCAAGCTCGCTTGCTCGCCGAGCTCAGCTGCGCGTGTCAGGATTGGCGCTGCGAGCTCGCCGAGCTGGTCAGGGAGAGACTGTGTCTCGTCGTAGAGGCGACCCGCCAATACGAGGTGGCCACGCCGCAGCGCGGCAGCCAGCGGCGACGTACCGCGGAGATCGCGTACGTTCGTGCTGGCTCCCGCAGCGAGAAGCGCATGGACGATCTGCTCGTATCCGAGCATTGCAGCAGCGAGCAGAGGTGTCGCCCCACTCGAATTGCGCGCATTCACGTCGGCCCCTGCCGCAAGGAGCAACCGCGTACTGCTCGGATCATCGGACTCGGGCAGAAAGAACAGAGCCGTGTTGCCCGAGTCGTCGGCGACCGACGCGTCTGCTCCCGCACGCAGCAGGCGCGCCGTATGCTCGGGGTCCGAACTCGCCGCGGCGTACATCAGCAGAGTACGACCATGCAAACCGGTCGCCTGCAGCACCTGAGGGGCCGAATTCGAGCAGCTCGTGACCTCGCGCCAACGGCCCCGACTCGCGGCTTCGATACACGTGGCACTCGCGTCGCGGGAGCTTGGGTCGCTGGAGCGCTCAGCTGGGCGCGACCGCGCGTCCCGCACCGACACTCCGGAAAGCTCCAGCAATCGATCGGGTGACGTGCGTCTCCCGGCGGAGGACTGCTCGGCGCTCACGGTGTCGCCCTGCGCGAGCCCACCGCGCGCAACGTCCCCGGGCTCATCTGGACTGCAGGCCGCGAGAGCGAGCCCGGCCGCCGCGATCTTGAGCGCGCGACGACCGGGCCAGCTCTCGACTCCCCGCTTTCCGTGAGAGAGGGTCACTAGGGCGACACGAGCTCCTCGTTCGGGCGCTCCGGCGTCTTGAGCGTCTTCAGGAATGCAATCAAGGCTCGTCGGGTCTGCACCGGAAGCGCCACGAAGCGGTCGCGCGCATCCTGAGCTTCGCCCCCATGGAACTCGATCGCATCGAACAAGGTCGTTGCACGCCCATCGTGCAGGTATGGAGCGGTGTCCGCGATCCCCCAGAGGCGCGCCGTAGTGAAACGCCGATTCCCGATCGCTGCGGGATCGTCGACCTCGAAGCTTTCTGCGAGACGGTCCCCCATGTCGTGCCGCTTCAGGTCCGCGAAGAGTGGCACGAAGACTCCCCCGAGGGGATCGGGCACGAAGCCAGCGCTGAGCAGATTGATGTTCGCGTACACGTTCGCAGTGGGGTCGGTATCTACTTCGGGATGAGCCAGCGGAACGGTCCGGCCGCGGGTCCGAAGAACGGGCCGGTGGCAGTCCGCACAACCGATATCCAGGAAGCTGAGGAAGCCGCGCACCGCTTGCGGGTCGAGCGCGGCAATGAACGGAGGCGGGTTGGTTACGTCGAATACATGCAGAGCCGTCATCTCTCCCACCGTCACCTCGTCGGCCAGGAAGTCCCCATCGGCATCGATCCCTGCACCCACGACCTCGACCGGCTGAATCCCGAAGTGGAACTGCATGGCGCCGCGATCGAAGTCGCGCATCGTGAAGTTTTCTCCCTTCCTCCCGAAGGGACGCACGACCAAGGCGGACTCCGGTGCGACCGAATCGATGTCCTCCGGTCCCACGCCCACGACGCCACCCAGGTCGACATCTCCGTTTCCGAGAGAAGTGATGGAGCCGAAGTCCACACCGTGGGTCGTCAGCTGAACGCTGGTGCCTTGCGGAGATGTGCGAGCGAGAGCGAGAGCATTCTGCAGATCGATCGTCATCTCCTTGGCGAGCAGCTCGACACCGCCGCCACCGAATAGGAAGGGAGGATTCGCGAAGCGTCCATTGAAGTCGGCGACCCCATCGAACTCGAGCGGAAGCTCAGGATCATGACCGGGTTGGAAGACCACGCGATCGTCCAGCGAATCCGCCACATCGATCAAGGTCGGCATGATGATCGCGTTCGTTACGATTCCCCCGACGCCTGCGAGCCCCAGTGTGGGCGGCGAGGTCGCATTGCTCACGACCGAGTGGCACTCGTTGCAGCTCTGCGCATCGAGCCCATTGACGCGTAGGAATTGTCCATTTCCCTGGAGTGTCGGCCTCATTCCGAAGGCGCGTGTGTTGATCTCACCGGGATCGAAGGGACCGTCACCAAGCCCGTCGAGCACGTTGAAGGGAGTCGAGAACACCGAGAGTCCTTGCCGACGTATCGTGTCGAGTGCGGGACCGCCTCGATTCAACATGCGTACGAGCTGTTCATGCGACGCGATGTCTGGATGGTTCGGGCCCTCGATCCCAGGATCCACGCCGGGTCGAGGAGGTCCACCCGGTCTGCCGAGTGCGAGGCCTTCGCCGGGATTGGGCGCAGGTGAGAGATCGGCCCTCCCTGCAGCAGGTTGTTGCAGGTCCAGCACCAGTGCCTCCTGCTCCGCACGATCGTCCTGGGCGAGAGCGAGTTCAGGCGCAAACAGCCCAATGAGAACCAAGCATCCAATTCTTTTACGAATCATGCATTCCTCCACTAGCCGCCTCGGGTTTGGCACGACTGTGGGAGTACGGCTGCGCCCAGCCGAGCAAGAGCACGCGGTGGCACGTAGCGCTCGACTCCTTGTCGTGAAGACAGGAATCGTTCCACAGAATTACGCGGATTTCTCCCACGTTTTTGCAGCTTGGCCAGTTTTTGCGAGCGCGTTGACAAGCCCCCGCACATGAAGACCCTTCAACACACCAAAAAGCGTCGCCTAAACTGCACCACGTGGGTCTTCACCGGCTCATCCCGACTTCGAGAGGATGACGCCCGGACTCCCAGCGCGACACGAACACGAACCGATCGACAGCAATCTCGAAAGCTCAATTGGCAAAGCCAGCAGCACCAATGCCCAGTGTCGCCCGAAGTACCCATCGCGGCATTCGATCGCATTCGATATTGGCGCCTTGTTTATTCTAGTTATCCCTATCGAATAATCAAAACCTTCGACTACCACAGCTCTTCGAGCACCCAGCAAGTCCAGCAGAGACTCCGACCTACCGAGCCCACCCCGAACGAGATTCGGCATGGACTCGCCCGGAATGTGCCAGACTGCGGACAACCAATTTCCAAGAGGATGCGTACTCCATGACTCTCTCTCTCTACGATGCGACGATCGCAAGCTACCTGCAGACCTTGGGCGCCGTCGTCGGCTTTCTGGACAAGTCCGCCAAGCATTTCGAGGCAGAAGGCACCGATCTGGCCGAGATCGTCGCGACGAGGCTCTACCCGGATATGGCTCCACTTCAGTTCCAGATTGTCTCCGTCACGCACCACTCACTGGGGGCACTGGAGGGAGCTCGGCGCGGCGAATTCGCCCCTCCCTCGGATCTGGGCACACCGGACTACGCGGCCCTTCAGGCGCGAGTCAGCGATGCACTGACCGAACTGGAGGGAGTCTCGCGCGACGAAGTCGAAGCGCTAGCCGAACGGGAGGTGGTGTTCAGGATTGGAACATACGAGCTGCGCTTCACAGGAGCAGGATTCCTGCTCTCGTTCTCCATTCCGAACTTCTTCTTTCATGCGACTACGGCGTACGACATCCTTCGCATGAAGGGGGCTCCGGTTGGCAAGCGCGACTTCATTGGGCAGCTCAGGCTCAAGTCTTGAAGGCTGCGCCGAAGACCTCTGGGTAGAGCAGAGCTCACGTCGGCTCTGGCGCCAAGGGCCCCGGAAGACAAAGGGGACACATGTCTTCCGGGGCCGGCGGTTGGAGGCGTTCAACTACGGAACGTCCAGGATTTTAATGAAAACGATTTTCAATTTCAACAACTAAGGCCCCTGTTTCCTGGGCCTTCCTCAACTCGGACCTCCTGTGGCAGCATCGCCGTTCGCTCTACCCGCAGGCGCACCCCTCGCGCACCAGGAGACCCAGATGTTCATCGCTATGAACCGATTCAAGATCGCACTCGGATTCGAAGAGGGCTTCGAAGAGCTCTGGAGAACCCGCGAGACCTACCTATCGGAGGTCCCAGGATTCGAGAGCTTTCATCTACTGCGCGGGCCCCGCGAGGCGGACCACACCCTGTATGCGTCGCACACGGTGTGGGAATCCCGCGCGGCCTTCGAGGCTTGGACGCAGTCAGACCACTTCAGGCGTGCCCACGCGAAGGCGCAGGCTCCCAAGGGAACCTACCTGGGCGGCCCGAGGCTCGAGACGTTCGAGGAGGTGCCGATGTGAGCGCCGCAGAGGAAGACACCGCGGCACTCCAGGGCTCAGCCGAGTGGCCTCACTCGGCCGCACCCTGTGCGTTTTCGGGTACGAGCACCACCTGAACATAGCGATTCGGACTCAGCACCCGTTGCGCAAACTCACGCACGTCGCCGGCCGTCAGCTGGCCGAACTGTGCCTCGAACGCCGCCACCTCGGCGGGATCGAAGTTCGGAAGCTTCCCGATCCTCTCTAGAATTCCGAGCCAGAAGCCGTTGCTGGCCAGCGACTCCTCACGATCGCGGCGCTCGCTCTCACGCACGACAGCCACCGTCAGTTCGGATGGCCCGCGCTCGCGCAAGGTCTTGATGTTGGCAAAGACCGCCCCGATCAGCTCGTCTACGCGCTGAGGATCCGTCGTGAAGTCCACGCTCACGCGGTAGCTCGGGCTCGGGATCTCGAATACGCTCACCACGGTCGCCACGTCGTACACCGCACCACGCGCTTCGCGCAGCTCCGAGGACAGCAGCTCGCCCAGCGCCTGCTTGAGCAAGGTCGCCAACATGTACGTCTGGGGCGTGATGCGATCGAGCGACCCCTCGAAGAGCAAGCGCACGCGACTGCGGTTCTCCTTGCCACGTACGACGGTTCGCCTCACGACCGTATCCGGAGGATCCTTCAGATGATCGACGAAGTTCTCGCGCGCGGCCGTAGCGGGCAACGTGCCGATATAGCGCCGCGCCAGATCCTCGAGCTCGGCAGGATCGAAGCTGCCCACGAACGAGAAGGAGAAATCGGCGGCGTTCGAAAAGCGCTCGCGGAAGATCGAGAAGAGGCGGTCGGAGTCGAGCTTCTCCACTTCCTCGAGCGGTAGCAAGCCGGCTCGGATCGTGTCTCCGTAGAGCAGCTCGTTCACCACCTTCTCGAACTCGGCCTCCGGTACCGCCTGCAGATTCTGGAGCCGAGTGACGTACTCGCCGCGTACGCGTTCGAATGCCGACGCATCGACGCGTGGCTCGGTGAAGTAGAGATGCACGAGCTGAAAGAGCGAGGTGAGATCGGCAGTGCGCGCCTCACCCTGGAGGCCCTCGAAGTAGTCATCGATCAATGGGAATACCGTGATCTCCCTACCCGAGAGGACCTTCAACAGATCGAGGCGCGAGAATCGCCCCACCCCTGCCTCGGCGGCCACACGCGGTGCCAGGCTCGCCTCTGCATAGTCTGCATCGGAGACGAGCGAGGCTCCTCCGGGACTGCTCGCGGCGAACAGGACCTCTTGCTCGCGAATGCCCGTCTGCTTGTAGAGCACGCGCGCGCCGTTCTCGAGCACGATCTCCACGGCGCCAATCTCGGGAATCTCGCGCCGTTCGACGATCTCGGCCGGCTCGGGAATCTCGGCCAGGAGCTCCGCTTCGGTCTGTTCCTCCTCGTACGCTGTCAGCTCGCTCTTGCGAACCCGCTCCATCGCAGCCGCGAGATCGGCCTCCTTGGGAGGCACGAGCCCGTCCTTCTCTGGACTCCGGACGACGACCACACGATTTTCCGGACCCAGTCGGCGCGCCTCGCGGTTCAAGTCGTCGAGCGTGATCGTCGGAAGAAAGCGCGCAGCCAGCGCCTGCTCTGCCGCGATCCCCGGAACCGGTTCATCCGTCGTCACATGCCGCACGAGCTCATCGGCCAGACTGAGCGACGGCGTATTGACCTGCTCCGCAGCGGCTCGCTCGTACGAAGCCGCGATGTCCTGCTTCGCGCGCGCGAACTCACCGCGCGCGAACCCGAACCGCCTCACGCGTTCGACCTCGGCCAACAGCGCCTCCAGCGCCTCTGGCGCCTGCCCCTCCCGCGCGAGAGTCCCAGCACTCCAGACCTCGAGCTCGCGAACGAACAGCGAGCGGCCCACGGTCGGCTGGATCATCGGAGCTTCCGGACTCTGCGCAGCCTCGAGCAGGCGGAACGCAAGCATCCGATCGAAGAGCTGATAGATCAAGAAGTCTCGGTAGCTGCCCACGGTCACCAGTGCGGGAGCCAACCGCTTCCAGCCGACGGTCACCTCAGTGACCGGCTGTTCGGAGTCCGTCAGCACGGCGAAGAGCGGCTTCGCGTGATCGGGGACTTCGGACGGCGGCCGCGACACCGCCTTGGGTGGATTCTGAAGCCCAGAGAATCGCTCGAGAATCATCGCCTCGACCTTCGCCGGATCGAAGTCGCCGACGGCGATCACCGCCATCCGATCCGGTCGGTACCAGGTCCGATAGAAGTTCTCGAGCGTGTCCCGCGGCACCGTCTTGATCACCTCGACGAGCCCGATCGGCGAGCGCTCCGCGTAGCGAGACCCATCCAGATAGAGCGCGCGGACGGTCTGGGCCGCCCGTCCGCCGGCGGATAGGTTGCGCATACGGCGCTCCTCGATGATGACCCCGCGTTCGGCGTTGATCTCGGCGGGATCGAGCAGCACCCCGGTAGCCCAGTCCTGCATGATGTCGAAGGTCACGGCGAGGTTGGCGAGATTCTCGGTGGGAACTTTGAGTACGCAGACGGTGTCGTCGTAGCCGGTGTAGGCGTTGAAAGTGCCGAGATCCTGCAGGGTGAGCATCACGTTCTTCCCTGGGAAACGCCGTGTTCCATTGAACAGCATGTGCTCCATGAAGTGCGCGAGACCTCGCTCTTCTTCGTTCTCCATCAGCGAGCCGGCATCGATCACGAAACGGAGCTCGGCGCGTCCGGCGGGCTCCGTGCTGCGCCGGATGAAGAAGCGGAAGCCATTGGCGAGCTGGCCGGAACGTACGTCGGGCGTGAGCGGGAGCCGCGCATCCAGCGGCAGCTGAGCCAGCTTCGACGCCTCGAGGACCTGCGGGCGCAGGACGCCGAGCGAATCAGCATCACTGAACTCGGCGACGGCGGGTCCAGACGCGCGAGTGGTGCGAGACTTCGATCGTCCCCCCTCCAGCGCACACGCGAACAAGCTCAAGCTGGCACCCAGCACGAGGCAACCAAGGAGCAATCGACGGGGGCCTGAGCGTTGTGGATCGCGATAGACAGTCATGCGCGGGAGGTCTCCTTTACGGCATTCCGGCAGTGGCGTTCTGATACTGAGACTGCTCGAACGCTCGGCGAGAAACGTTGAGCACGCAGGATACCTCGGATTGGCATCCCGAGTAGAGATGTCGGGGTGCTCGCGCCACTCCTGCGATCTGGATTCCGCTGGCGTTCCGGTGGATTGCAGATAGACCGGCCGCGAACCGGCGCAGGCCGCGGCACACCGCCCAACATCGGGTAAGCTCCGGACATGCGACCCGCTTCATGCTCGTTCTCTGCCTCTCGCCCAGAACCGTCGCCTCGCTCGAAACCTTCCCCTCGCTCGCAGCGGCTCCCCACTCCAGCTCCACCAGCGAGCTCCCTTCCGCTGGAAGCCACGGAGATCCCTCTGTGCAACGGAATCCGACTCTGGTTGCTCTCGAGTCGCGTAGACCTCGAGGCGGCCTGCCGAGATCTCGCAGAGACGCCGGCACCGCCCTACTGGGCGTTCTGCTGGGGCGCAGGACAAGCCCTGGCTCGATATCTCCTAGCGCATCCACACGAGGTTCGCGGTCGTCGAGTCGTCGATCTCGGCAGTGGATCCGGCATCGCAGCGATCGCGGCGGCACGCGTGGGAGCCCAGCGGGTGACCGCCGTCGATCTCGACCCGGCTTCCCTCGCGGCGATTCGAGCGAACGCGCAGCTCAACCAGGTCGATGTCGCAGAGGCCGGATCCCTGCCCGAAGACTGGGACGTCCTTCTGGCCGCGGATATTCTCTACGAGACCGGCCTACGAGCCCAGCTGGCCGAACTGGCTCACCCGCAGCGGCGAATCCTGATCGCTGACCCGCTGCGCCATCCCCAGTCCGCACCGCCGGGGACTCCGCTCCTGGAGCTCGAGGCGCGGGCGATTCCAGACGTCGATCCACCGGTTCGCCGGATCAGCCTGCGCACCTTGGGGAGCCCCTTGGGGGGCCCTCCACCCCGAGACTCGCAGTCGTAGGAATTTACAGGTCGCCGGGCGCCAGCCAGACGAGGCTACCGTCTGGCTGCACCTTCCAACCCAGGCACGAGCTCCTCGCGGCCATACACTTCCGGACCTCATCGGGGGAGAGCTGGACTTCGTTCTCCGAGGCTTCCGAGCCGCTACGCACCTGGATACGCTCGACGGGAGCCCCTGCGATTCCCAGGCCGATCCGCATGCCGGGCTGCAGCAGGGTGGTCAATGTCTGGCCGTCACTGTGCTTCGACTCGATCTGCATGGGCTGGCGAGCGCCGTTGAGCAGGAACGGTCGGGAATCACTCCACGAACACGCCCCCAGGAAGAGCAGACCGACCAAGGTGAGTTTGATGCACGACATCGTGAACCCCCAATTGGCGAGACTGGTCATTGTACGGGGGATCGCGAGGAATTCCGAGCCCCTACGAACGCACTCGTGTGTGCTGCCCACCCCCTCCGCAGAAGCGAGCGGGCCAGCGAAGGCCGCCTCGTCAAGGAACCCACGCGCGCGGTCGATCGACCCCTTGGAGGCCGACCCGACGTGCACACCCTCGACGACATCCTGCGACAGATCGATCGCTTCCCGACCCTCCCGGACGTTGCCCTCCGGGTTGCGCGCAAGCTGGAAGACGACGACGTCGCCCTGGACCAGATCGCCGAGATGATCGCGCTCGACCAGAGCCTCGCCGGACGCATCATCAAGCTCGCCAACTCGGCCCTGTACGGATCGAATCGCCCCGCCGAGTCACTGCGCGCAGCAATGCTTCGCCTCGGCACCCGGGAAATCAGAGCGGCCGTACTGGCGGTGGCAGTCATGGAGGTGCTCCCTCCGCTACCTCCCCCCTATTCGCTACGCGCGTTCTGGGTCCAGTCGCTCGGCAGCGCACTGATCGGGCGCATGGTCGCCAAGGACCTGGGCTACCCAGACCCAGAGGAAGCCTATCTGGCTGCGCTCGTCCACCTGATCGGAGAGGGATTCCTGTCCGTTCTCTTCACCAAGCGCTTCGAGTCCGCACTCTCGAGCGCCCGCTCAGAGGGACTGCCGCTGGCGGTGGGCCTCGTAGAAGAGTTCGGCTGTGACCAAGCCGAGGTAGGATCGCGCCTGCTTGCTCACTGGAACTTCCCGCTCCCAATCCTGGAGGCAGTCCGGCACCAGCTTCATCCCGATCGGGCTGGGGGCAATGCACTGCTGGCGTCGATCGTGTTCGCCGCGGACCACATCGCTCGCGACGCGGGCCTCTGCATCGAGGATCCCGCATATGAAACTGGCGCCTGGGTCGCTAAGCTGCCGGCACCACTCGAAGAGCGAATTTCGCGCTCTCGCGGCATCAAGGTTCAGACCTATCTCGAGCGTCTCTCCAGCACACTGGACGAGATCGAAGCCTTCGCGAACTCGGTGTTCAAGGCCTGAGTCCCGCTTTCGAGCCCTGGGCCGAGGCAGACTCACAAGCGTGCGGGGAGCCCTGCTTGTCTAAGCTCGAGACGACTCGGCACCCGGGGCAACGCCTGCAGGAAGCGGCGTACTGCCGCCGAGACCTCGCCTGGCGCCTCCTCTGGTGGGAGGTGTCCCACTTGGGGAAGCTCCAACACCTCTGCCGCGGGTACGGCCGCGCGCCATTCTGCCAGCACCGGAGGCCCCAGCAGCGGGTCCTGCATCCCCCATACGATGAGCATCGGCAGGGGTGATCGGATCAGATGCGCTCTCGCGCGCTGCATGAGGGCGACTGCGGCATCCTGCGGGCTCGCGGGCAGCCAGCGAGGAAATGCGAGCGCACCCGCCCGCTCGCGCCAAGATCCCTGGACCTCCAGGTAGGCCGACAGCACGCGGTCGGGATCCCTGCTCTCCGCCGCCGCGGGTTCGTCCGGGGACCCGACCTCTCTCGCTTCCTTTGGGCTTGCCGAGCGATTGAGGGAGCTACGCAGCAGAACCCGCTGCGGCACGCCGAGACCTTGCACCAGCTGCTCCCCCATGAGCGGAGCTCGCACCGCTCGCAGGGCAAGCTGCGAGCCCGGGGGCTCTTCGGAGAGAAGGGGCCCGAAGCCGTAGGTATTCATGACCACAAGGGCGCGGATCCGCTCCGGCGTCTCGAGCAGCAGCCCCATTCCGATCGGACCGCCCCAGTCTTGGACGATCACCGTGAGATCGCGCAGATCGAGCGTGCGGACGAGCTGTACCACATCTGCCACATGTCCGTCCAAGGTGTAGGCCTCGGGGGTCGAGAGCTTCTCGGACAGCCCGAACCCGATCAGGTCCGGCGCGATCAGCCTCTGGTCATCGGAGAGCTCTCGCAGCAGATGTCGATACATGAACGACCAGGTGGGATTCCCGTGCAGGAGCAACACTGGCGCCCCTTCGCCGGACCCGGACTCGGCGTAATGCATGCGACCATGTGCGGTGGTGACGAACCCGTTCTCGAACGGATACGCGTCCAAGACTCCGAGTCGCTCCAGGATCGCCTCGGCTTCGGCCGCGCTGGCGGGCTGGCTCGGCACACCCGGTTGTGTTGAGGCGACCGCGTAGATGCCCATTCCGAGCGAGTAACCCGCCAGAGAGAGGCCGATCAGAACCAGCGCACCACGCTGCCCGAGTCGCTTCCACTTCTTCATCGCGCGAACTAGCCTACCACGGAGAGGCGGCCGACGCCCCGAATGCACCGGCCGCCCGTCGGCGCATGCGCCTGCCGCGAAAGCGCACCGTGCTCTCAGCTAGGCTCCGTCGCGGGCGGCTCGATGGTGACTTCCAAGTGGCCGCCAACGAGGTCGGCACGAATCAGGCTCCCATCGACGGCATCTCCGGCCAGCATCGCGCGCGCGATTCGAGTCTCGACCTCGCGCTGAATGAAGCGCCGCAACGGCCGGGCTCCGTAGACGGGATCGAAGCCCTCGCGAGCAATGAAGCTCCGTGCGGCCTCGGACAGCTCGAGCCCGATCTTGCGATCCGCGAGTCGCTCGCGTAGGTGCTGGACCAGCAGCTCGACGATCTGCTCGATCTCGTCGAGACGCAGCGGCTTGAAAAGCACGATCTCATCGACGCGATTGAGGAACTCGGGCCTGAAGTGCCCGCGCATCTCGGCCATGACTCGATCGCGGGCGGACTCGGAGATCTCGCCGTCGGCCCGCACTCCGTCGAGTAGATGGGGCGACCCGATGTTGCTGGTCATGATGATGACGGTGTTCTTGAAGCTGACCGTGCGACCGTGCGAGTCGGTCACGCGGCCATCGTCCAACACCTGCAGCAGCACGTTGAACACGTCGTGGTGAGCCTTCTCGATCTCGTCGAAGAGCACGACGGCGTACGGACGCCGGCGTACCGCTTCGGTCAGCTGCCCCCCCTCCTCGAATCCGACATACCCCGGAGGAGCACCGATCAGGCGCGAGACGGCATGCCTCTCCATGTACTCGCTCATGTCGATGCGAATCACGTTCTCTTCGCTGTCGAAGAGGGCTGCCGCCAAGGTCCGAGCCAGCTCGGTCTTGCCCACTCCGGTCGGCCCGAGGAAGATGAAGGAGCCCAGCGGCCGCTTCGGATCCTGGACGCCCGCGCGCGCACGCAGGATCGCATCCGCGACGAGGCGGACGGGCTCGTCCTGCCCGATGACGCGCTCGTGCAACACCGAATCCAGTCGCAAGAGCTTCTCACGCTCGGCCTCCTGGAGCCTCTGCACCGGAATTCCGGTCCAGCGGGCCACGATCTCGGAGATCTCCTGGTCGGTGACCTCCTCCCGGAGCAGACGCTTGCCGCCCGCGCGATCATCCAGCCGCTGGGTCTCCGCCTCGAGCTCGCGCTCGAGCCGAGGGAGCTCCCCATGCCGTAGCTCGGCGGCGCGATTCAGGTCGTACTCGCGCTCGGCCTTCTCGAGCTGCAAGCGAACCTGCTCGATCCGCTCGCGAATCTCCTGAGTGCGCCTCAGTTCCGATTTCTCGGCCTCCCACTGCGCCCGCAGACTGGTGGCCTGCTCGCGCGTCTCGGCGAGCTCGGCGCGCAGCTTCTCCAGCCGCTGCTTCGCCGATGCGTCGGACTCCTGGGCGAGCGCTGCCTCTTCGATTTCGAGCTGCATCACGCGCCGCGTGGCTTGATCGAGCGGCGTCGGCATCGAGTCGATCTCGGTACGGATCGTGGCGCACGCTTCGTCGACCAGGTCGATGGCCTTGTCCGGTAGGAAGCGATCCGAGATGTAGCGATCCGACAAGGTCGCTGCGGACACCAGTGCGGAGTCCTTGATTCGGACTCCGTGGTGAACTTCGAAGCGCTCCCGCAGACCGCGCAGGATCGATACCGTATCCGCAACATCGGGTGGATCGACCGTGACCGGCTGAAAGCGGCGCTCGAGCGCAGCATCCTTCTCGATGTGCTTGCGATACTCGTCGAGCGTCGTCGCACCGATGCAGTGTAGCTCTCCGCGGGCGAGCATCGGCTTGAGCAGGTTTCCCGCATCCATGGCCCCCTCGGCGGCTCCCGCTCCTACGATGGTGTGCAGCTCGTCGATGAAGAGCAGAATCTGGCCCTCGCTCTCCTTGACCTCTCCGAGCACCGCCTTGAGTCGTTCCTCGAACTCGCCTCGATACTTCGCACCGGCGATCAGCGCGCCCATGTCGAGCGCGACGACCTTGCGGTCCTTGAGCCCTTCGGGCACGTCCCCACGCACGATGCGCTGCGCGAGCCCTTCGGCGATGGCCGTCTTTCCGACACCGGGCTCACCGATCAGTACGGGATTGTTCTTCGTCTTGCGCGACAGGATGCGAATGACTCGGAGAATCTCCTCGTCACGGCCGATCACGGGATCGAGCTTGCCGTCGCGAGCAGCCTTCACGAGGTCCCGCCCATACTTCTCGAGCGCTTCGTAGGTGCTCTCCGGGTCCGGGCTCGTTACCCGTTGGTGCCCTCTCACCTCGTTCAGCGCCTTCAGGAAGCGATCCTCGGTAATTCCGAACTCCGCGAGAATCCGTCCGGGAGCGGAACTGCTGGCTTTCGCGATCAGTGCGATCAAGAAGTGTTCGACCGAGACGTAGTCATCTTTGAGCCGCTTGGCCGCATCCTCCGCTGCGACGATGACCTGCTGCAGCCCCTGCGTGACGTAGACCTTGCCGGTCTCCCTGCCGCCACCGGAGACCTTGGGGCGCCGGTCGAGCTCGGCTTCGATGCGCTGCTCGACGGCACTGGGGGAGACGTCCATCTTCTCGAGTAGGCGCCGCGCTAGGCCGTCCTCTTGGGTGAGCAACGCGAGCAGAAGATGTTCGCTATCGACCTCTTGATGGCCGCGCCGAACCGCGTGAGCCTGAGCAGCCTGCAGAGCTGCCTGGCTCTTCTGTGTCCACCGATCCATGTTCATCGCGTTGCTCTCCTCTCACCAGGCCCAGCGTTGGGTTGACTGCATCCTTGACACGACCACGCGGCTGTCAACGCGCAGAGGCACCCGCTGCGCAGCCCTGGACCCGCGGAAGGCGCAGGCACACCCCCAAAAATCCGCGTGCCCAGGCGATTCAAATGGTCTAAGCTCTCGCCTCCCGGGTCAGGAGCCTGACCGGCAAGACACGTGTAGCCCGCACCGGAGCCTCCGGCGCAGGACCACCAGGCGGGGCCAACCCCAACGGGGCCAGCCCCTCGAGCGGGACCCATCTCGTGGATTCCCGAGCTGGGGGGCGAGCGCCACGTTCGTGGGCACCCCTGCAGGGGCCCTACATGGACTGTCGGCGCGGGGTTTCCTGTGGATCTCGTGTATCCAGCGAGTGGCCTTTCCGCGACGGCCTGCCATGCGTCGAGGAGTGCCCACGGATGCCAGCGGATGCCAGGGTTCGAGACCCGATGCCTCGCTTTCCTATGTGGTGGGTGTAGCTCAGTCGGTAGAGCGCCAGATTGTGGTTCTGGATGTCGCGGGTTCAAGCCCCGTCACCCACCCCAGGGAAACGCGACCCGCGCGGTTGTCTTCGCGGCGCGTTCCCCCGCCTCTAGCGGGCGCAGCACCACATCGATCCTCGTACGCATTCCGCACAGTGTGCTTCTTGTAGCACCTATCCGCAGCGATCGACTCACTACTGCTTGATTGACTCCGCGCGCGTCCCGCTCCACCGAGCACACACGTACGCAGAGCGCACATGTAGGTCACCTCGCATACCGCGTCCTCCAGCCCTCCGACTCCACAGGCAGTGCCTCGCCGAAATCCGCTCGTAGAATCGTAAACGCGAGGGAATCGGATTAATTCTGCGCCCAATGCCTCCCCACATTTCCGGCACTTGTGGTACTCATCCACAGAGTCATGAGACGGGACACGCGCATCATGCAGCCATTGCTTTCCGACATTCCGCGCTCCTGGTGCACACGCAACACGTGCGCGAACGACGAGCCTCGCGGCACGAGTCCGCACACGTGCCCAGCGCAGACGAAGTGCATGGGGACGCACGCATGCTGACCGTTCGAAAGGCCACAGATCGAGGGCTGTCGCGGCGGGACTGGCTGGAGAGCTGGCACACCTTTTCCTTCGGCGACTACTACGATCCGGAGTTCCTCGGGTTCGGTCCGCTACGTGTGATCAACGACGACTTCGTGGAGCCCGCATCCGGGTTTCCGCTCCACCCTCATCGCGCCGTAGAGATCCTTACGTACGTTCTCTCTGGCTCGTTGGCCCACAGCGACGACATGGGAAACTCGTGCGAGGTCACGCGCGAACGGATTCAGCTACTCACCGCCGGCACCGGAGTGATGCACAGCGAGTTCAATCCCTCGAGCGAGCTGCCGGTTCGGTTCCTGCAGATCTGGCTCATGCCAAAACCGGGTTGCGAGCTGACCTCTCCGAGCTATGAGCACCAGAACTTCCCATTGGAGACCCGGACGAACGCGCTTCAGGCGATCGCTTCTCCCGATGGCGAGGGCGGCACTCTGCAAATCACCAACGACGTGCGGGTTTTCGCGTCACAGCTGACGGCGCAGACGGAGCTCGAGCACGATCTGGACGAGAATCGACGGGCCTGGCTCCAGATTGCAGAGGGAGAGCTCACCATCGACGGTCTCCCTCTGCATCGCGGCGATGGTGTGCGCATCGAGTCGGAACAACGACTTCGGATTCGTGCGTGCACGAATTGCGAGTTCGTCCTCTTCGATCTCCCCTGAGCGCCCCGTCACCGCAACCGCCGCCCCGCAGGCGGCAACTCCCCACCTCACGAGGCCTTCGCTGAGCGCGCACCCAGCGAAGGGATAAACACGCACTTCACCGTCGGAAACTCGCCTCCCACGAGGCAGGCGGAGGCTCGGAGCCGCACGCGGGATTCCACCTGCTAAGCTTCGCACGAGCACCCACTGCCATCGGAGGCACTCAAGGTGACACTCGAGATCATACGATCTGCTGCGGCGGAGTACGTTCCACAGCTGATCAGCGCAGTGCTGATCCTGGTCCTCGGGTACGTGCTGGTACGCTTGCTGATGCGTGGCCTGCGCAGCGGCATGGAACGCGCTCGCGTGGATCCGACCTTGGCGCGCTTCGCGTCCAATCTCGGCTACATGATCCTCATGACCCTGCTGGTCATCTCCGCGCTCGGCCAGCTGGGAGTCAACACGACCTCTTTTGCGGCCATTCTCGCTGCTGCGGGTGTTGCCATCGGCTTTGCCCTTCAGGGCTCACTCAGCAATTTCGCCGCCGGAGTCATGCTGATCCTGTTCCGGCCCTTCAAGGTAGACGACTTCGTCGAAGCAGCGGGCGTGGCCGGTACCGTCGAAGAGATCCAGGTGTTCGCCACGCAGCTCAAGACCCCCGACAACAAGCGCATCGTGCTACCCAACGCCTCGATCACGAATGGATGCATCACGAACTTCTCGGCGAACCCCACGCGCCGCATCGATCTGGTCTTCGGAATCGGATACGGTGACGACCTCGACCGCGCCAAGCAGGTGATTCTGGACACGCTCGCTGCAGACGAGCGAATCCTCGAGGAGCCCGCACCCTTCGTCGGAGTTTGCGAGCTGGGCGCGAGCAGCGTGGACATCGCCGTACGCCCCTGGGTTGCCGGAAAGGACTTCTGGGCGACCCGTTGCGAGCTGCTCGAGCGGATCAAGCGCGGATTCGATGCCAACGGGATCTCGATTCCGTACCCACAACGAGACGTCCACGTACACCCGATGAGGCCGGACACGACGCGCCCGCCTAGCTAGCCGCCAGAGTGCGGTGCCCCTGCCACTCCGCGCAGGATTCCGCAGTAGGCAGCCAACAGCTCCGTCTGGGTGAGCAGGCCCACCAGCCGGCCTGCACCATCCACGACAGGAACGTGGCGACTGGCCAGCCGGGGCACGATGTCGAGCACGGATCCGAGCGAGTCCTGGGCAGCAAGGCTCACGATCGGGGAGTACATCACCGTCTCCAGGGAGACATCCGAGCTGGGCGGCAAGGCGGACGTATACATCATCGTCACGTCTCGCTCCGTCAGGATCCCCTTGGGACGCATCTCTCTGCACACGACCACACAGGACACTTTCGCCTGCGCCATGAGCTCGACTGCAGACTCGACGGAGTCACGCAGCTCCATATGCGCCACATTGCGGGTCATCAGACGTGACAGCCGCGTGGCGAGCGAGATCGGATCTTCCACAGTCCGGGGGGGTACTCCTCGCGATCTGGGGGCAAGATCGGCACTTGCCCACCCGGAGCTTGAGCCGCGAGAAGCTTAAGCGGGCGCAGAAGCCCCGTCCGGCTGAGCACTGTCAGCCGGCGGGCTTCTATTCAGCTATGGGTGGGAGCTTCGATCCAACCGCGCACGAGGACCAAACCGCGCACGAGGACCACGCGAAAAGGTCACGCGAGAGCGGGGGACGAAGTCCGGAACTCGGCTGAGGAGTGGAAGCGGACCTTACCAGCCGCCTCGGCGTCCGCCGCCGCCGCCGCCGCCGCCACGAGGACCACCACCACCACCACCGTCTCGGCGCTTGTCCTGAGCCTCGTTCACCCGCAGCGAGCGTCCGCCCAGATCAGTCCCGTCGAGTGCGCGAATGGCATCCGCCGCCTCGTCGCTCGAGCTCATCTCGACGAATGCAAATCCTCGGGGGCGCCCCGTGTCGCGGTCAGTGATGATCGAGACCGACGAGACCGACCCGTGTGCTTCGAACAGCTTGCGGAGGTCTTCTTCGGAACTCGAAAACGGAATATTGCCTACGTAAATCTTTGAACCCAATGTAAATCCCGGAGCGCCGAGGCGCCGTAAAAGTGTGACCCGGATTTCGGAGGCAGGCCCGGATCACAGAGCTAGACCCTGCCGAAGCGGAAGTATAGGGCATGTCCCAAAGAGTTCGACTAGCCGAATCGATGGGCCGCGCAATGCGCGATGCACGTACATCTTCCACTGAAACTCCTCAAATATGTTCACGAGTTGCGTCCGCCTGGCGACTTTCTCGCCGCGCACCCCATCGAGGGCATAGACCCACAAAAAGAGTGGCCCGCGGGGTCATGCGGCGGCGCCGGTCCCATAGGCTCCCGCCAGGAAATCCACGAAGGCGACCACCTTCGGCGCCAGAATCTGGTTCCGCGGGTAAAGGGCATAGACGCCATAGGCCTCGGGCTCATGCCCCTCGAGCACGCGCTTCAGGCGTCCAGCCGCCACGTCTTCCTCCGTAAGGAAGTCTGGGAGCTGAACGATCCCGAGTCCGGCGACCGCCGAGCTGCACAACACGGCCCCATTGTTCGCTGCGAGCGGTCCGGAGACGCGTACCGTGCGATCACCACGGAAACGCCAGAGCTCCGGAGTCCGGGCGTTGGTGTAGATCAGACAGGAGTGATCCGCGAGATCTCGCAGGGACTTGGGTTCACCCGCCTGGCGCAGGTAGTCAGGTGCCGCGACCAGCGAGGTGCTGCAGCTCCCCAGCCTGCGGACGACCAGGCTCGGCTCTTGTGGCCCGGGCGTGATGCGAATCGCGAGGTCACAACGGTCCTTCACGATGTCCGCCTGGTAGTCATCCATGAGTAGGTGCAGCCGCACCTCCGAGTACGCACGCAGAAACTGTGGGAGCAGCGGCGCCAGGTGACTACGTCCGAAGTCCACCGGACACGCGACCCGGAGCACTCCGGCCGGATGGCCCCGCATGGCGGCAACGATGCGCTCCGCCTCGACGACCTCGTGCGCAATGCGTGCGCAGCGCTCGTAGAACTCCGACCCGATCTCGGTCAGGCTCATGCGCCGGGTCGTGCGGTTGAGAAGCTGAGCCCCGATCTCGCGTTCGAGGCTTGCAATCTGCTTGCTCACCGCCGCACGCGAGTACCCCAATGCCTTCGCGGCTCCCGAGAAGCTGCCCTCCTCGACGACCCGCGCGAACACCACCATCTGTGCAAGATTGTCCACGGATCGATTGTCAATCAGTCAGAACCACCGCGGCAAGTGCTTTCCTCGAACTTCGCGAATTCTCAACACCTATTGGCGCCAGAATCCGGGAGTGAAGATCACGAGCACGGCGAAGACCTCGAGCCGGCCGAGCAGCATGAGCACGCTCATCAGCAGCTTGGAGCCGGGATCGAAGCCCGCAAAAGTATTGGAAGGTCCCACACCACCGAATCCTGGGCCTATGTTGCCGAGCGTCACGGCCGCTGCGCTGCCGGCGGTCAAGAGATCTGAGCCGAGCAGTGCCAGCAAGACCGTCCCGAGCCCGAGCAGCAGGAACCACATTGCGATGAATCCCAGCACGCTCAGCACGATTTGGTCCTCGATCGTGCGGTCGCCGAGCTTCAGGCTGAGCACGCCGCGCGGATGCACCAGCCGAAAGAACTGAGAGAGCGCCAGCTTCACCATCAGCACGATGCGGATCACCTTGATCCCTCCGCCAGTCGATCCCGCCATACCGCCGACGAAGCACAGGGCCAACAAAAGCGAACTCGACAAAAAAGGCCACAACGCAAAATCGCGCGTGACGAAACCCGTCGTCGTCAGGATGGACGCCGTCTGAAAGATGGCGTGCTCCGCCGCCACGCCGAGGGTCGCGTAATCACCGGACTGGTGCAGACGCAGATCGATTGCAATCAGCGCGGATGCGGCGATGAAGATCCCGACGTAGGTTCGAAGCTCGACGTTACCTCCCCAATGCAGTCCGCCGGTCAAGCCACGATGAAGAACTACGAAGCTGGACCCGCCCAGTAGCATAAAGACAGCCGTCACCAGGGTGATCGCCGCGGAGTCGTAGTACGCAAGCGAAGCATCGTGGGTCGAGAAACCACCTGTGGATACGGTGGCCATCGCGTGACAGACGGCATCGAAGAGTTCCATCCCGCCGACCATCAGCAACAGGACATCGGATAAAGTCAGGCCGAGATACAACAGCCAGAGCACCTTCGCCGTCTCGGCGATCCTGGGGGTCAGCTTGTCCTTCGTTGGGCCAGGGCTCTCCGCCTTGAAGAGCTGCATCCCGCCAACTCCCAGTACCGGCAGTACCGCGATACCGAGCAGCACCATCCCCATGCCACCGAGCCAATGCGTCAAGCTGCGCCAGAGAAGCAGCGAACGCGGCAACCGATCGAGCCCAGACAGCACCGTGGCGCCGGTCGTCGTAAAGCCGGAGACGGACTCGAAGAACGCATCGAGTAGAGACAACTTCACGGCGGGATGCCAAACGAACGGCGCCGCACCGAGCATGCACGCAGACAGCCAGCCGAGCGTGACCGCGATGAACGCCGAGCGGTGATCCAGCACGCTGCTCTCGCGACGTGCGATCAGCGCCGAGAGCACGGACACGGAGGCGCCGAGCAGGACGGCTGCGGCAAACGGGAGCCAGGCCTCGCCTCGAAAGAGAGCTAGCAACACGCACGGGACCTGAGCAAGCGCAACGGCGCCTACGACGATCCCTACGACCCAGAGAGCCATCCGCACATTCATGGGCTGCTCAGATTACCCGAGGCCGCATCGGTCGCTACTCAGCCGAACGAATCCGAGCCGGAGTTGCGCACACCGGGGAGAGAGGCGAGATCGACGCGTGCGGGATCGAGCGCCTCCCATGGCAGCTCGGGACCCGCTGTAGGCTCTCGAAGCACGCAGCTGCGGACTCTACGCGCCGTGATCGCCGATAGCAGGATCCCATGCCTCCCGTGCCCGGTGGCCACGCTGATGCCGCGCAGACCCGGACAAGGCCCGACGAGCGGGAGGCCATCCGGTGTGACCGGGCGCAGACCCGCCCAGCTACGCACCAGACGCGCCTCGGCGAGGCGAGGCCAAACAGAGACCGCCGCGTTGACCAGCTCACGAACACCCCCCAGCCTCACCTCGACGTCGAAGCCAACCCGCTCGACGGTCGCGCCGACTCGCACGAACCCATCGTCGCGCAGAACGAGATAGGTGCGATCATCCCAGATCAGCGGGCCAGTGCGCAGGGTGGAGGATTCGAGCTCCAGCATCTGGCCCTTGACTGGCTCGACGGGGAGGTGCCCTCCCGGAAGCTCGAGCATCCCCGACCAGGCCCCACCGCACCAGAGAACGTGCGCGGCCCAATGCGGCCCCTGTCGCGTGCGCACACCCGTCACGCGATCCGAGTCCGTGATCAGTCCCGTGACCTCCTGGTCGCACTCGAAGATCGCTCCGAACCGCTCGGCTGCAATCCGATACGCTCGCGTCAAGCGCACTGGATCGACGACTCCCTCGTACGGCGAAAAGTGTGCGGACTCGAACTCCGGCGCCACACCGGGGAACCGCTCCCGCAGCTGCCTCCCATCCCAGCGTTCGATGCCGAGTGGAAGCGAGTGTCTCGCTGCCGGCTCCCGGCCCGGAAGCTCCGCGGGCGGCGCGTCCTTGCGGTATAGGCGAACAAGCCCTCGCTGCACCCAGCCGACGTCGATTCCGGACTCGGAACCCAGCTCCTGCGCCACCTCCGGAAACTCGGCAAGCGCAGCGCTGCCGAGTGCGAAGAGCGGACCGCGGCCTTCTGACTCTGCGAGGGGCGCGAGCATTCCCGCAGCGGCCGAGGATGCGTGCGCCCCCGGCTGGTCCCGCTCGAGCACCCGCACGCGCAGTCCGCATTTGGCGAGAGCTCGGGCAGCGGCACAGCCGACGACTCCCGCACCTACGATCACTACTTCAGCTGAAGGCATGCAGCAAACATAGCGCCCGCGGATCGCCCACGCGGGCGCCCGAGGGCCCCGGACACCGGAGCACAAAGCCCACCAGCACGAGGTCGGCTCCGATAGACTGGTCGCAGAGGAGGAGCCAGTAATGGGCGGAACGGTACGAGTAGAAAAGCGGGGCGCAGTCGGCACGATCGTCTTCGACCACCCGGAGCGACGCAACGCGATCTCGGCGGAAATGTGGGCAGCGATTCCGCAGGCGACCTCCGACCTCGACGACGATCCCGATATCCGTGTGGTCGTGCTCCGCGGGTCGGGCGACGTCGCGTTCGTCTCCGGTGCGGACATCTCCCAGTTCGAGAGCCAACGCACCGGTGGCGCGGCACGCGACTACGACGTCGCCGGACAAGCTGCGTTCGATGCACTCGCCAAAATCCGAAAGCCCGTGATCGCAGCCATTCACGGGTTCTGTGTCGGAGGCGGTGTGGCGATCGCTCTCACGGCGGATATCCGGTACGCGACGGAGGACGCCGTCTTCGCAATCCCGGCCGCGCGCCTGGGACTCGGATACGGAATGGCAGGAATCGAGACGCTGACTCAGCTGATCGGCCCCTCGTTCGCAAAAGAGATCTTCTTCACCGCGAGACGTTTTCCAGCAGAGGATGCATTGCGCTTCGGGCTCATCAACCGCGTCCTGCCGAAGGACGAGCTCGATGCGTTCGTGCTGAAGACGGCGGAAGGCATCGCAGCCAACGCGCCGCTCACCGTGCAGGCGGTCAAGCTCTGCTCTCGCGAGATCGCGAAGCCGGACGCCGCTCGCGATCGCAAGGCAGCCGCTCGTGCAATCCAGACATGCTTCGAGAGCGAAGACTACCGAGAAGGCGTGCGTGCGTTCCTGGAGAAGCGCCCCCCGAGGTTCGTTGGGCGCTGAGACACCCGCACCAGCTGCGCCGCTAGTGATGGAACAGGCGAACTCCGGTGTGAACCATCGCGATACCGTACTCGCGGCAAGCCTTCTCGATCTCGGAGTCGCGTGAGGATCCGCCGGGCTGCGCAATGAAGCCCACACCATGTCGCGCGGCATGATCGATGTTGTCCCGAAACGGCAGAAACCCATCCGAGACCAGACTCACCCCCGACAGGGACTGGATCCAGGCAAGCCGCTCGGCCTGATCGAGCAGCTCCAGCGGACCGTCGAGAGCCGCCTCCAGGGCCTGATGCTCAAGCCGCGTCAGATCGCCCTCGATGAAGCGCACACGCCAGTTGATCCGCTCCTGCCTCTTGACCGCCTTGCGGAAGCACAGCCCCAACACCTTCGGATGCCGGCCCAGATGCCACACGTCAGCCTTGGCTCCAGCGAGCTTCGTGCAATCGACCCGAGACTGCTGGCCCGCTCCGATCCCGATCATCTGACCACCCAGAGCGTATCCGACCGAGTTCGACTGGGTGTACTTGAGCGTGACGAGACCGAGCAACAGATCGCGACGAGCCGAGTCCGTGAGCTCGCCGCATACGACATCGTCGAGATCGGCGGAGGTAAGCGCTCGATTGTTGCGCGTCTGAATGAGGCGTACACCGAACACCTCGCGCGCTTCCAGCTCGGGCGGCTCGAAGTCGGGGTCCGCCTCGAGCACGATGAAGCCACCGCCCTTCTTGGCGCGCAGGATCTCGAGCGCTTCGGGATCGAAGCCGGGAGCCACGACTCCATCGGATACGACGCCCTTCAGGAATTCTGCCGTCGCAACGTCCACCCGATCCGAGAGTGCGACCACGTCGCCGAACGAGCTCTTCGGGTCGGCCCCCCGCGCGCGCACGTAGGCCGTGGCCAAGGGAGACAGCGCACGCCCTTCCACCTCGTACAGGCGAGCCAGCTCCGGCTCGAGCGGGACCGCAACCGCGGCACCGGCCGGCGACACGTGCTTGAAGCTCGCGGCTGCAGGAAGCCCCAGTGCTGTGCGCACCTCGCGCACGAGCTGCCATGCATTGAGCGCATCGAGCAGGTTGATCATCGAAGGTCGCCCGTTACGTACCTCGATCGGAATCCGAGCCCCCTCGAGCGCTTCGACAGCCGCATAGGACTGGTGGGGATTGCATCCGTACTTGAGCTCCATCTCGATCCTCCTGGCGAACGGCCCGCTCTGCGGAGGCGAGAGTACACCGGGATCCGACAGTCCACAGGGGGAAAGGGGGAATCCTCGTGCGAGATGAGGCATTCCCGTCAGGGACGCGGTATTGTGCGCGCACCGCCGCTGGGCCGCGAGGAGCGCGGCCGCCCGATGCGGCTGCCCAAATGCATGGAGGAACACCCGATGGCTATCAAGCTGGGAGATACCCTTCCCGACGTCACCCTAAAGAGCGTCACTGCGGATGGAGTCAAAGATGTCTCGACCAAGGACTTCTTCGCAGGCAGGAAGGTCGTGCTCTTCGCCCTGCCCGGCGCATTCACCCCGACCTGCTCGGCGCAACATCTGCCCGGGTTCGTGAGCAAGGCCAAAGAGATCAAGGCCAAGGGCATCGCAGAGATCGCGTGCCTATCGGTCAATGATGCGTTCGTGATGGAAGCTTGGGGCAAGGACCAGAACGCACTGGCCGACGTCACCTTGCTAGCCGACGGCAGTGCCGCGTTCACTCAGGCGGTCGGACTGACGTTCGACCTGACCAAGGGCGGTCTTGGCTTGCGTTCGCAGCGTTACGCGCTCGTCGCAGACGATGGCGTCGTCAAGATTCTTCAGATCGAAGAGGCTGGAAAGTTCGACGTGAGCAGCGCCGAGGCAGTGCTCGCCGCACTCTGACGCGGACACTCGCTCTGACTCGGACCCTCGGATTCGGGGCCGGCCCGCGGTAGACGTCCCGCGGGCCGGCGACAGCGAGATCCCTACTTTGGGAGCACCACGGTGTCGATCACGTGGATGACGCCATTCGATTGGTTGACGTCGTACGTCGAGATGTTGGCCGTGTTGCCATTCTCGTCCGTGAGAATCACGTTCTTGGGACCGTTCAGGCTCGCCACGAGCTTGCCACCTGCAACGGTCGTCAGCTCCGCCTTGCCTCCGCCCTTCTTGATCGCCTCGGCGACAGCTGCCGAGTCGAACTTTCCGGCGACGACGTGGTAGGTGAGAATCGTGGTGAGCTTCTCCTTGGATTCCGGCTTGAGCAGGCCTTCGACCGTGCCCGCGGGCAGCTTGTCGAAAGCTGCATTGGTCGGCGCGAAGACGGTGAAGGGTCCTTCGCCCTTGAGCGTCTCGACCAGTCCGGCCGCCTTGACGGCGGCCACCAGGGTGGTGTGATCCGCGGAGTTCACCGCGTTGTCGATGATGTCCTTGGTCGGGTACATCGCCTGCCCACCGACCATCACCTCGCTCGCGAGAGCCTGAGAAGCCAGTGTGACGCCGGCGGCCACCGCCAGTACGGATGCAAACGCTTTGTACGACTTGAGCATGAGTAAACACTCCCTATGAGTCTGGTGGCTGAAATCGATCCACAGCCATTCGTGGTCCCCCCCGGCATCGGAGAGGCAGTGCCCGCGCATCGTTAGCGAACGACCTGGCTAGGAAATGTGACGACAATCACTGCCAAGTGTATTCGCCAAGCGAATTTGCGCGAAGCATGCGCCAGGCATCGCAAATGCGGAAACCTGCGTGCGTGCGGCGGGCGCACCGAGCGCTTCTGCAGGATCTTGGGTTCCCTGGTCTTCCCCCGCCTCCACCCGCACTTGGCGCGCAGACTCCAGGAACCCACGCGCGCCGTGGCCGCAAGCGCGCCGCGCTACGTCAAGCGAGCCCGTGCGGCCGCCGATGACGCGTACATGCCAAGGAACGCGGATGCGGCCACATCTCTCCGGATCGCGGGATACGCGGGCATCTCCGCGGCCGCCCTGCCCAGAGTCCGGGGGTGCGGGGCCTCGGCAGGAGTCGTTGCGCCATGAATGGCCTCGTGATGGGCGACTACGTCATCGGCTCCCGGGTCGGCTCCGGCGGTGTAGGCGACGTCTATCGTGCAACCGACTCCATGCTCGATCGCGAGGTCGCGATCAAGTTCCTGCGCCCGGGCTTCGGCACCCAGCCCGAGCTCGTGCAGCGCTTCCGTGCAGAGGCGCGCGCTCTCGCCCAGTTGCACCACCCCAACATCGCCACCTTGTACGCCCTGCACCGAGAGGGGGACACCCTCGCAATGGTGATGGAGCTCGTGGATGGCTGCACCGTCTCGCGCCTGCTCGCGAGCAACGGAGCCCTCCCCCTTCCCGTCGCACTGGCGATCTTCCTACAGGCCCTCGACGGGATTGGCTGCGCCCACACACACGGGGTGATCCATCGTGACGTCAAGCCGTCGAACCTGATGCTGAACCGGAGCTCGGTGCTCAAGGTGATGGACTTCGGAATCGCCCGTTGCGCCGGCACATCGCGCGTCACACGCGCCGGGAACACGGTCGGTACAGCGCAGTACATGTCGCCGGAGCAGGTTCAGGGGCGCGAGACCGACGCTCGCTCGGACATCTACTCGCTCTGCGTGGTCCTCTACGAGATGCTCACGAATCAGCTGCCCTTCGACGGCAACATCGAGTACGAGGTGATGCGGTCGCACATCGAATCGCCCCCTCCACCCCCACGCGAGATAGACCCCGAGATTCCGGCCGCGATCGAGGAAGCGATCCTGCGGGGAATGGCGAAAGACCCGAAGGATCGTTTCCCATCTACGGATGCGCTGCGAGATGCCCTGCTCCGAGCGACGCTCGAGTCGCTGGAGCTGACCGCCAGCGATCTCGGAGCCATGCTGCTGGAATGGGGGAGACGTCAGTTTTCCGAGGAACCATCCACGGAGTCCGGCGAGGCTACGGAGTCGAGCGCCACGGCCCTCGTGCTCCAGACCAGCACGGGCATTTCGCCGCTCGGGACCGCCTCCGTTCCGGGGATCCCGCACGACCGAACGCTCGACGAAGCCTTCGCCATGCTGGAGCGCTCCAGCCCGGTACAGGCGGCTTTGGACGCGCAAGAAGTGGACGAGGCCGTCCCGGAACCAATGTCCTCGCAGTCGCCTCATCCCCCGCCATCACCGAAGACCACTGTCTGGGAGCTACCGGACGAGATCCAGGAGGCAGCGAGCCCGGACGACGGGGCGGCTCCAGACATCTCCGAGCTCCCGACGACCGTGCAGCTCGCGGCCAACCTCGAAGAGCCCGCCGCCCGCTCGCCAGAAGAGCAGCCAGCAACCTTTCCCGCAGAGACCGTCGAGCAACAGCCCGCGGAGATCTCGGAGCTCGCCACCATCCCCGAATGCTCGCCACAGCAGCGCGCAACCCGCGAGACGCCGGCACGAACCGGCCTAGCCTCTGAGCGCAGAGCCTCGGTGGAGCCCAGAGGTTGGCGCTCCAGGCTCAAGACCTGCTCGCAGGCCACGGCAGCCGCGCTGATCGCACTCTCGATGGGCGCGCCACGACCACTGCCACAGAACAGCACATCCGAAGAACCGCAGGGCGAGGAGCGAGCGCTCTTCGCAGCCAGAAGCAACGCGCTCGAGGGGAAAGGGGGGGCAATCCGACCAATCCACCTACCTCTAGCCTGGATCGACACCGCCGCCGTGCGCGCAGTGGTCCCCCAAGACACGACTCCCCCCGGGAGTGTCCAGAAGCCCCCAGCGGCGCCGCAAGCCGCATCACCGCGCCCCAGTGCGACGAAGCCACCCGTCCGCAGAACGCCCCGGCGATCGCCGCCACGCCAAAAGCCGCCCCGCCCTACTGCCGATGAAGGATCGCATCCAAAGCGATTCGTCGAACCGGTGACCGACGCCGAGGATGCTCCCGAGGAGGAAGCGGCGGGAGAATGGGTGCTGCGAAGATAAGAGCTCTGCGCGTGTGTGCGGCAGTGTTGGGACTTCTCACCTTGTCGTGCTCGGCGACCCTAAGCTACCTCGGTCGGCCCTTCCGCAAACCTGGCGAGCGCTTGCGCGCGTTCCCCGAGGAGGTGTGGGAGGAATATTCCTGCGACAGCAAGGAGCTGCCGTACTTCAAGATCGAACAGGTAGAGCTGTACCCGCGCCGGCTCGAACCCGGCGAGGAGTTCGGTCACCGCCTGGTGTACGTGCTATGCCCGCTCCACACCACGGGCGTGGTCACGGGCAAGTTCGACACGCGCATCCTGCATCGCGGTCAGCCTCTCGTGATCGACACGCAGGAGCGCTACGACCTGAAGCCCGGCCGCTGGGTCGTCGACGCTTTCATCCGGCTGCCCGAAACCGCAGAGGTCGGACTCTACGCGCTGGAGCTTCGCTTCGACAGCAAGATCATCCGCTTTCAGCGTTCCCTCGACTTCGCAGTCGACAAGCCCGACGGCTAGCCTGAGTGCACGATCCGGCGCAGGCTGGGCCAGCTTCCGCCGTGGGCTTCCCGGAACAGCTCGATGAGCCGCGCAGCCAGGGGAGTACGCTCTGCCGGCTCGTGCCGCAGTCCGGGCCGAGCAAGCTGCTCGAGAACGGCGATCACCGAGGCAGGCAGCGCTTCGAGATGGTAGCCGCCCTCGAGGAAGAAGAGCATCCGTCCACCGCAGTGAGCTTCGGCCACCTCACGCAGGCAAGCCGTGAGGGTGGCGTAGGTCTCTGTGGAGACCTGCATCGAGGCCAAGGGGTCGAGCGCATGCGCATCGAAGCCCGCGGAGACCAGAATCATGTCGGGCTTGAAGTCGGCGAGCGCTGGCACCACCACCTCGGAGAACGCGGCCTGATACTCCGCGTCGCCGCAACCGGCGGGCAGAGGCAGGTTGAGTGTAGCCCCCTCCCCGGCTCCGGTCCCACGCTCCGAAAGCGCCCCGGTGCCCGGGTAGAACGGAAACTGATGCGTGGAGACGAACAGAACGTCGCGCTCTGCTTCGAAGGCGTGCTGCGTGCCGTTGCCATGGTGCACGTCCCAATCGACGATGGCGATGCGCTCCAATCCTGCGCGCGCGCGCAGATTCGCCGCGACAATGGCGATCTGGTTCAACAGACAGAATCCCATGGCCCGACCACGCTCGGCGTGGTGCCCAGGCGGCCGCACCAGCGCGAACCCCTGGCTCGCCTCACCCCGTACGATCCGATCTGCCAGCTCCAACGCCCCACCGACCGCGAGCCGGGCGACCTCGAACGAGCGGGGCGCCATGAATGTATCCGCATCCAGCTGGGTCGCCTTCCCAGCAAGCTGGCCGAGCGCGTCGTAGTACTGGGCCGCGTGGATCGCGACGATCTCTTCGTCCAGAGCGAGACGCGGCTCGATCGCCACCCCGAGCTCCGGCCGCAGGTCGAGTGCTCGATCGACCGCCGACAGACGTTCAGGACACTCGGGGTGCCCTGGCGCGCCTGCGTGAGCCTGAAAGCGCACGTCGCGAACCAGCAAGGTAGGTGCATCAGACATACGCATACTCTACCCGTCCGCAGGCGAAACTCATCCCCAGCGCAGCCGGAACGCAACAGCCACGCCGAATCTGGGCAGCACGCCACCTTTGGCGTGGATACGCGACCTACCTACAGCGCCAGGTCCCAAACTCCGAAGGTCGAAGAAGATGCGGTCTAATGCAACAGTTCTGCTCCTCGACGACGGTGAACTCAACCCGCTCGGCCTACTGCTGTTCGAAGCCGGGCTCGAGCTCACCTGGAAGTCGGGAGCCGAGATCGTTCCACCGATCCCGCGACCTCGTGACCTCCTGATCACCAACCGGCGCCGCGCGCTCGAGATCCCGCACCTGATCCCCGACATGGGAAACGATCCAGGACCCGCCTGGATCTGCGTCCATCCGAAGGACTTCTCGAGCTTGCGCGAGTTCCTGCGCGAGCTCGGCGCGCACTTCCTGCTGCAGATCGGACCCGGCGGCCCCGACGCGCGGATCGTGCACCCCTTGATCCGACAGCTGATCCACCAGTCCGGTGAACGGCGAGCCCGAATCCGGCTCCCATGCGCCTGCACCGTACAGTGCTCGGCAAACGGTGAACGATTCGAAGCCGAGTTGTGTGACCTATCCCATGACAGCTGTCGCATCCAGGTGTCGAAGGACATCCGCGTGACGACGGCGATCTCGATCTATCTACCGAGTGAGATCGACCCTGCAGCACCCACCGCATACCCAGGCGTCGTGTTGCGAACGAGCCTGCGTGACCGCGACCGACACCGCTTCGACGTGGCCATCGGCTTCGAGGACGCCGGCGTGCAGTCCACGCTAGCCCAGATCGTCGTGGGGCAGGGAGAGGGGACGCGGATCGTCCAGCTCAATTCCCTTGCAGCGAAGCCAAAGCCGGGCGAGCAGCTCGAGATCGAGATCGATCGTCGCGAGGTCAGGCGCCACCGCTATCGCCAGCGCGTCGCGTGCCTCATGTCGCTCGACGACGAGCGTCCTCTCGTGATCATGGCCAAGGATCTGTCGATGAGCGGAATCCGCGTAGACGCTCACGAGCGGCTGAGCAGCGGGTGCCCGGTCATCGTCGCGCTCCCCTTGGGCAAGGGTCTGAGCCCGCTTCTCATCGAGGGAACGGTCCAGGGTCAACCCGACCTGGAGGGTGCCCGTATCGAGTTCGACCGCCTCGGGCGTGACCGCGCGGAGGTACTGCGGCGAATGCTCTCGAAGCTGTCGCCGCTCGAGGCGCACGTAGACGAGCTCGCGGAGTCCGACATCACACTCGTTGGAGAGGACGTGAAGACGCGCCTTCGCTGAGTTCTTCGGACGATTCTCCGAGAGAGCCTGGACGGTAAGCCGCGAGGTGCGCCAGAATCGAGACCGCGGCACACATCCGCTTGACCTACCCGAACCCGGAGCGGAAGATGAGCGGGGTCGTCGACGAAACCGAGCCACGCGGGATCGCGCTGGAGTTTCAATGTAATGCGAATTCGCGCTAGCCACGCTAGGGGCGATCGTCTCGATGCGCCCGCTGTCGTCGCGCCCGATGTCATCGTTTCGAGGGGCCCGGCGCGCTCGCCCGCACTGCTCCACCTCGCGCAGATGCTGCTCGTGCTCTGCACCGGCGTCTTACCCGGGCTCGCGCTGGCGGCCGAGAAGGTCTGGGTAGAACTCGAGACGCCCGCCCAGGAAGAGACCCGCCTCGAAGGTCCGGTCGGGCTGCTCGAGGTGCGCGGATGGACGGGAACCGGGCTGCGCGGTGGACACGATGTGTTGATCGCGATCGACCGCTCTGCCAGCGTGTGGAAGGCGTCTGGAGCAGACATCGACGGCGACGGAGTGACCGGCCGCTCCCGGACCGAGCTCGACTTCTTCCTCGAGTACGACCGCCAATCCACCGACCCGGGCGATACGATCCTGCGTGCCGAGATCGAAGCAGCCCGCAAGCTGATCGAGCGCCTCGACTCCGACACGACGCGAATGGGCCTCATGTCGTTCGCCAACGGGGCGCGCGTGCACGCCCCAATCGGCAGCTCGCGCAGCGTGCTGTACGACGCGCTACGCGATCTCCCTCTGGAGCCCGACTTCAAGGGAACCTCTTTCGAGAACGCCCTCAAGCTGGCGCGTTTCCAGTTCGAGGGACAGCCGCGCGCCGAACAACCGGAGGACCGGCGCAACCTCTCGGTCATCTTGCTCTCGGACGGAGCGCCCACCTGGCCGAGCCCTCCGAGTCACGCCGAGAAGCTCGCGATCGGCTCTGCCATGGACGCCGCGAAGCTCGGAGTGCGCATCTACGCGTTCGCTCTCGGCCCAGAGGCGGTCTCCAACCGCACCGTATACGAAGAGATCACTCACGTGAGCGGGGGCGATCTGGTACTGGTGGCGAGCCCGGGAGAAGTGACCGATTTCGTTCCGCACATGAGCCTGACCAAGATCGCGCGGGTCGAGATCGACAATCTCTCGAGCAGTCAGAAAGCGCGCGCCGTCCGACTCTTCCCTGATGGAACCTTCGATGGCTATGCGCCACTGCGCGAGGGAATGAACATCATTCGGATCACGGTCGTCGGCGAGGGCGGCTACGAGCAGGTGGTCGATCGCCGCGTCTACTTCACGAAGACCCCGACCGACTCCGAGGAACGGAAGGCCAAGGCCCTCCAGCTGATTCGCGATCTCAAGATTCGGACCGCCGAGACGGAGCTGGCGGAGTCTGCCCGCAAACGAATGGAAGAAGAACGCGCAGGTCGCAGCGTCACGATCGAGGCAGAGTCCGGAGACACAGAAGATCGCTAGGCTGACGTACGCAGCCTACCTTCAGCTCGAAGCGCTGCTGCAGCTCCAGTGCCCCCGCTCCTCCCCCGTCGAACACGACGAGCCCCTCTTCATCACGATCCACCAAGTCTACGAGCTCTGGTTTCGGCAGCTGCTGCACGAGCTCGATCTGCTGTACGCTCATCTGGTTTCGGCCGATCACACTCAGAGCTTCCAGCGGCTGCGCAGGATCAGCACCATCCTGAAGACGTTGGTGGGCCAGGTCGACATCCTCGAGACGATGAGTCCAGTCAGCTTCGGCTCCTTCCGCAGCCTGCTCGAATCGTCGAGTGGGATGCAGTCCACTCAGTTTCGCGAGATCGAATTCCTCTGCGGGCGCAAGTGCTCTCTGGATACGCTCCGCACGGCCTTCCAGGACGCGGCGCCACCCGAGCGCGATCGCATGGAACGACGCCTCTCCGCGCCGACCGTGTTCGACGCCTTCCTGCGGTACCTCGAGCAGAGCGGCCATACGGTTCCATCGACCCTGCTCGAACGCGACATCCGGGCTCCCCTCCGCCCGTGTCCCGAGTTCCACGTGAGCCTAATTAGAATCTACCGGAGCGATCCCACGACCACGCAGATCTGCGAGCTTCTGGTCGACTTCGACGAGGGCTTCCAGGAATGGCGCTACCGTCACGTCAAGATGGTCGAGCGGACCATCGGAGAACGCATGGGCACGGGTGGCTCTGCAGGGGTGGCCTATCTTCGCAGTACCCTGTTCGAGCCGTTCTTTCCCGATCTCTGGGCGATCCGCACACGGCTCTGAGACCGCCCCTCCGCGCCGATGCCCATCGCATCGACGCGCATCGGAGTAGCTCGAGTCTGGCGCTACAGCGTCGAGATACGGTCGAGGCTGCCAGCCACCCGAGCCAGCTCGATCTCCGCTTCCTCGAGCCGCTGCTTCTCGGCGTCGACCACGTGCGCTGGGGCGCGTGAGACGAACTTCTCGTTTTCGAGCTTGCGACGCGCGGCGTCGATGAGCTTCTCCAGCCGCTCTCGCTGGCGCGAGAGTCGATCCCGCTCCTTTTCGAGGTCGATCACCCCCTCGAGATAGATCTCGATCGGCCCCACCACCGCGGTAGCCGCCGTCGCAGACGGCTCGGAGTCCTCGGAAATCTGCAGCGACGAGAGCCCTGCGAGCTCGCAGAACAGGGGTTCGAGGCCGAGCAGCGGCTGCACCTGCTCGGCTTGCGCGCGAACGCAGGCGGCGATCTGCTGGCGCGGGGGCACGTCGTACTTGCTGCGCACGCTGCGAACGCCACGGACCAGATCCTTCACGAACTCGATGCGATGCTCGAGCGCGTCATCGCGCCAACGCTCGAGTCCGTGCGGCCAGCGCGCGTGCACGAGCAGTGGGGCCGCCGGGATCTCGTGGTCCACACCACGCAGCGGGGCACAGACGGCAAGCTGCTGCCAGAGCTCCTCGGTGATGAAGGGAACGAACGGATGCAGCAGGCGCAGCACGTGATCCAGGAGCACCGCGAGCACCTGGCGCGCAACGTGCGCCTTGGCCTCATCGCGCAGCCGCGGCTTGATCCATTCGAGATACCAGTCGCAGACCTCGGACCAGAAGAAGCTTCGAGCTGCGGAGACTGCCGCAGCTGGGTTGTAGCCTTCGAGCTGCCGCTCGACCTCGTCGCAGGCACGTCCGAGTCGCGACAGGATGTAGCGGTCCTCGAAGGCCAGCTCGTCCGACTCGAGCGCGCGAAACTCGAGCCCCTGGCCGAGATTCAAGAACGCAAAGCGAGCTGCGTTCCAGAGTTTGGTGCAGAACACCCGGCCGACCTCGAAGCGGTCGCTGATGAGCTTCGCAGCAGGCATTTCCGGCGACATGCCGAGCACATCGAACTCACGCTTCGACTGCGGACACACGTAGCTGAAGATGCTGGTCCCGTGCTCGAGGCTCGCCAGGTCGAGCACCTCGCCCGTGAAGGGCGAGATGGCCTGGACCGGAAGCCGCACGTCCTGCATCCCCGTCTGCAGCTCACAGATCACGTAGCGCATCGCGTCGGCGCCGTAGCGGTCGATGATGTCGACCGGGTCGATCCCATTCCCCTTGCTCTTGCTCATACGCACGCCGTTTCCGTCGAGGATCGTCGCGTGGATGAAGCAGTCGGTGAACGGAAGATCTCCCAGGTTGTAGAGCCCCATCAGCACCATGCGAGCCACCCAGAGCGTGATGATGTCGCGACCCGTAACCAGACAGGAGCCCGGATAGTAGTAGTCGAGGCTGCTCGGTGCGTCTCCCGTCGGAGCGAGCGAAGCCTGTCCCGGGTCGATGTGCGCCGTCATGGGATCGGGCCATCCCAGTGTGCTGTGCGGCCAGAGCCCACTCGAGAACCAGGTATCGAGCACGTCGGGATCGCGCTCGAAGCCGAGCGTCTCGAGCTGCGGCGCGACGACCTCGTCGATAGGGAGGTCCTGGGGGCACACCTGGAGCTCGACGGACTCGGCACTCCAGCTCTCGGGCAAGCTGGCGCCCTCGCTGAGGAGAGTCTGGCCGCCGTCGGGTGAAGTCGCGCGAACGACGACGTCTTCACGTCTCAGGATCGCCCCGAGACCCTCGAGCAGAGCGGGCACCCGAGCAGGGTCGAGCTCGATCCGCCAGATGGGAATCTGATGTCCCCACCAGAGCTGCCGGCTCACGCACCAGTCGCGCTTCTCCGAGAGCCAATTCACATAGGTGTTTCCGTAACGAACCGGGTCGGGATGAAACGTCAGCTTGCGCCCCGAGGGTGAACGCCACTCCCCTCGCACAGCGTCGATCGCCGCCTGCGCGAGCCCAGCCGTGCGGAACTCGTTGCCCGTGCCGCGCCCACAGAGCACCCCGCCCGGCTGATCCCCCATCCGCACGAACCACTGCGTGGACAGATAGGGCTCGACCGGGGTCTTCGAGCGATCGGAGTGGCCGATCTCGACCTCACGCGCTTCGACCTGCTCCAAGCAGCCGCTGGCTTCGAGATCGGCAACCACCCGCTCGCGTGCTTCGAAGCGCTCGAGTCCCGCATAGGCGCCCGCATTGTCGTTGAGCGTGCCATCCGGATTGAGCAGGTTGATCCGGTCGATGCGGTCCGAATGTCTGCCCCAGACCTCGTAGTCGTTCGGATCGTGGGCGGGTGTGATCTTTACGCAGCCACTGCCCAGCTCGGGCTTGGCCCAGACATCGGCGATCAAGGGGATCTCACGATCCATGAGCGGTAGACGCACCATGCGTCCGTCGTGAGCCATGCGAGCCAAGGCCTCGAGCGTGGGCAGATGGGTCTCGAGTCGCAGCTTCAGAGCTTGGAGCTCGGCCTCGATCGGCTCGCGCTCTCGCGCGCGTGCCGACTCGAGGCGCTGCTCGACCGCCGCGATTCGCTCCCGGAGCACTCGAGCCGGCTCAGGGTGACAGGCCACCGCGGTATCGCCCAGCATCGTCTCCGGCCGCGTCGTCGCGACGGTCACGGCAGCTGGCTCCCCCGGTCGAGGATCGACGATGGGATAGCGCAGGTGCCAGAAGTACCCGGCCACCGTCTCGTGCAAGATCTCGTCGTCTGCGACGGCCGTCTGGAGATGACAGTCCCAGTTCACCAGGCGCGATCCGCGGTACAGGAGCCCGTCGCGAAACAGCGCGAAGAACGTGTGCCGAACGGCTCGTGCGCAGACCGCGTCCATCGTGAAGCGCTGACGGTCCCAATCGCAGGAACAGCCCATCTCTCGCTGCTGAGCGACGATGCGCTTCTGGTACTGCTCCTTCCAGGCCCAGATCCGCTCGATCAGACCGTCGCGACCGATATCGTTGCGCGTCTTGCCCTCGAGTTCGAGCAGACGGCGCTCCACGACGGCCTGCGTGGCGATGCCCGCATGATCCGTGCCCGGCATCCACAGCGCGTTGGCACCCCGCATCCGGTGCCAACGCGTGAGCAGATCCTGCATCACGTTGTCCATCGCGTGGCCCATGTGCAGCGCCCCGGTGACGTTCGGCAGCGGCATCATCACTACGAAGCGGTCTTCACGCTCGTCCGGCACGGCCCGAAAGGCCTTGCGCTCGAGCCAGCTCGCGTAGATGCGCGGCTCCACTTCCTTGAAGTCGTAGTGGATCTTGGGATCGTTGCTGCCGGATTCCTGGGTCATGGGGATCAGCCGTTCGTCTGCAGTTGGCGGAAATCGGCCGGTAACATACCGGATCGCTTGTCGGGGAACCAAGCCGGCCGTTACTCTTCTGACGCTCCATGACCGATGAACCCGTAGACCTCACTGCTCCTGCAGGCGCCCCCGGCTCCGTCATGGAGAGACCGCTGCCTCCGTCGGAGCGCTTCGATCGGATCCGCGCGCTGTCTCGGCGCCTGATCGAGCCGCTGTCTCCCGAGGACTGCGCGATCCAGTCCATGGAGGACGCGAGTCCGGCGAAGTGGCACCTGGCGCACACCAGCTGGTACTTCGAGACCTTCCTGCTCGAGCCGCGCGTGCGGGACTACGTGCCCTTCGACCCGACCTTCCGCGTCCTGTTCAACAGCTATTATCAGCTGGTCGGAGATCAGCATCCGCGCTCGCGCCGCGGTCTGCTGTCCCGCCCAACCCTCGAGCGCGTGCTGGCCTATCGCGATCACGTCGATACCGCCATGCAGGGCTTCATCACCGAATCCCTAGCCGGGCTGCCCGCTAGCGATCGCGATCTGTTCGAGCTCGGGCTGCAGCACGAGCAGCAGCACCAAGAGCTGCTGCTCACGGACATCAAGCACGCGCTCGGCACACATCCGCTGGACGAAGCGTACCAACCCGGCTCCGGCCCGGCGGTCACCACTCCGAAGCCCATCGTCTGGCATGCGCTGGGCGAAGATCTCTACCAGATTGGCGCAGAACCCACTGGATTCGCCTTCGATTGCGAACGTCCCCGCCACAAGCGTTGGGTGGGAGCCTGCGAGCTCTCGTCACGGCTCGTCACGAGCGGCGAATTCCTGGCCTTCATGGAAGCGGGAGGGTACGAGCGGCCAGATCTCTGGCTCTCGGACGGGTGGACGTTCGTGCAGCGAGAACGGCTCGAGGCTCCGCTCTACTGGTCGCGACGCGATGGCGAGTGGTGGGAGCGCACGTTGTCGGGGGCACGTCCCGTGCGGCGAGACCTCCCGGTCATCCACGTGAGCTACTTCGAAGCCGACGCCTTTGCCCGCTGGTTCGGCGCACGGCTGCCCGACGAAGCAGAATGGGAAGCGTGCGCCCAACGAGTCCCTCTGCACGGCAACTTTCTCGATCGGATCATCGAGCCCAGTGGCGTGGCTAGCACTAGCTCGGTGGAGCATCCGGCCCAGCTCTTCGGAGATGCATGGGAGTGGACACGCAGCGCCTATGACGCGTATCCGGGATTCGTCGCGCCGACCGGTGCGGTCGGTGAGTACAACGGCAAGTTCATGTGCAATCAGTTCGTGCTACGAGGCGGGTCCTGCGCGACGCCCCCTGGACACGTCCGCGCGAGCTACCGGAACTTCTTCTACCCACACCAGCGCTGGCAATTCTCGGGAATACGCCTGGCGCGGGACGCTCGCTGAGCCCGAAGCCGTAGCCGCGCTCCAGCTGTCGGCTGACGCATCTGACTCAGCCTCGGCGACTGAGCCTCGCAGGGGACTGGACGTCGCGAAGCTGGGCCTATCCGGCTCGCAAGAGCAGAATCGACCCAGCTTTCGAGGACGCCAGCCGTCCCTCCTCGTCGGCTCTACTATTCGCTCGGCGGGAAGAACAGGACCAGGTTGTTCAAGAAGGCGATGACGTCCGCACGATCACTCGAGGAGAGCCCCCGGAAGTGGGTCCGCGAGGCGGCAGCCTCCCCGCCATGCAGCGCGATCGCCTCAGTCAACGTCGTCGCACGACCGTCGTGCAGGTAGGGCGCGGTGCCCCCGACGCCCCAGAGCGTCTCGGTCAGGAAGACGGAAGCCCCGCAGTTGCACGGAGGTGCGTCGATCTGCTCCGCAACTTCGGGGCCGAGATCGTGGCGCTTGAGATCACTGAACAGGTTCACCGCAGCGCCCCCGGACGACGTCCGATCGAAGGATCCGAGACGCTTCACCACCCGTCGTCCGACCATGATCACGTTGTTGGGCTGATCCCGTGTGATGTCGAATGTGATCGGGTTCGCGGGATCCACGCCCCGCGCCACGGGATCCTGCCCCGCGGGAAACACGACATCCCGATAGTTCGGGTTCTGGCTCGGCTCACTGAAGATCGTGCCCTCGGTCTCGAGGGTCGGCACGTGACAACCGGCGCAGCCGATCTCGGAGAAGCGCGCCTCACCGTTCGCGATCGCCGCTCGCTGCTCCGCGGTCAGATCCGGCAGCCCGAGACCTGCAGCAGCCCGACGTCCGAAGAAACCGAAGCGGTTCAGCTGGAGCTTCAGATCGGCCAGCTCCACAGTGGTCGTTGGCCGCGGCTGGGCCGCGAGGTACACCGCCATCGCGGAGACATCCTCTACGAAGATCTCGTTTGTCACCCCATCGAAATCTCCGTCGACGTCGTCTCCCGTCAGCTCGACGGGCTGCATTCCGAGCTCCATGTGGAAGGCGCCCCGCGAGAAGCTTCGCAGCGTGGTCTCTACCCCCTTCCACTCGAATGGCTTCACCACCAGATCTGGATCGATTCCCTCGATACCCGAGAGATCGATCTGCGCGCAGCTCGCCGACACGACCCCGAAGGAGACACCCTTCGTGACCAGTGGACCCGTCTCGACACCTCCGCTCTCGCATGCGAGCTGCCGCGTCCGCATGGTGATCCCCTGCAGGTCCGCGGTCATCTCCTCCGCAAGCAACTGAACGGCGCCCGGGCCGAAGATGTGCGGTGCCTGGCGCTGGATGAACTGCCCGGGGTTGGCCGAATGCAGTGGATCGCGAATGTGCTGCACCGCACCGGGACCGGCACCATCTCCCGCGTCCGCACCGTCGAAGTGACACAGATTGCAGGCCTCTCCATTGGGGCCCGTTTCACGCGCCGGAATGTTGCTGCCGAAGGTCGCACTGAGATCCGCGCGTGGCACGCGCGTGAAGCGACCTCCATCCCCAACCTCGATCCCTACACCATCGATCGCATTGAAGCGACTCTCGAAGAGCTCGTCCCCACAATCGAAGATCGCGGCGAAGTCCCGTTCCGCGATGACCTCGTCACAGTGCTCGATGACTCCGCCAGTCTCGGAGTCCGCCACGACGGACAGAGCAACTGCGTCCGTCACCGACGACTGTGCGAAAGCCGTGCTCGATATCAGTAGTCCCAATCCCCCTATCGCCGGACAGAAGTTACTCTGATTCACCAAGTCTCTCCCCAGATTGCTCCCACGGCCGGAGAGAGCGACTCATGCAAGTCGCACGATGATGCGCTGTGCCCCCAGAGGCGCCGGTCTACGGCGCAGATGAGCAATCCAAATGCGCACGGAATCCCGAAAAAATAGGCAGTTGCCCCCCAAAGACAACTAGACCACAAAACTTCCGTACGTCGGCTCTATTCCACCATATTGTGTCTACTGAGCTCAAGGCACACTCACATGAAGCATTGATTAAGTAAGTCTGCGATCCTGTGGGGCTTCGCTTGTCCGGCTCTCCACCGGTCGGGGCTCCAATCTAGACCGAACGATCGGACGTGACGGATCCCGCTACGGGCCACCTGTCACGGCGCGTCCACCGGGTTAGAATCGCCGCGCCACTGGCGTTCGGCCCCGCCCGAACCCGAGAGTGAAGGAGAGTATCGATGGCCAACTTCGACATCCTAGTTCTGCCTGGAGACGGCATCGGGCCCGAAGTCACGAGTGAAGGCCTCCGCGCGCTGGAGGCGATCGGCAGGCGCTTCGGCCACAGCTTCCGCTTCGAGCACGACCTGGTTGGGGGCTGTGCGATCGATGCACACGGCTGCGCCATTCGCGACTCGACCTTGCGCGCAGCGAAGGAGGCCCACGCGATCCTGTTCGGAGCGGTGGGCGGCCCGAAGTGGGATGACCCCGGCGCAAGCGTACGCCCCGAGCAGGGATTGCTGGCGCTTCGCTCAGATCTGGATCTCTGGGCCAACCTGCGGCCGGTGCAGCCGCACCCGTCCCTGATCGGCGCGTCGACCCTCAAGCCCGAAGTCCTCGAAGGTGTGGACATCCTCGTCATTCGAGAGCTGACGAGCGGGATCTACTTCGGCAAGCCGCGCGAGCGCCGTGTGGTCGATGGCCGTCGCGAGGCGATCGATACCATGTACTACAACGAGCATGAGGTCCGACGCATCGCCCGCTTGGGCTTCGAGCTCGCACGCGAACGCAAGAAGAGGCTGACCAGCGTGGACAAAGCCAATGTGCTCGACTCCTCTCGCCTTTGGCGCGAGGTCGTCCAGGAAGTGCACGCGGACTTCCAAGACGTCGAGCTCCAGAACGTGCTCGTCGATGCGATGACGATGCACCTGATCCGGCGTCCAAACAGCTTCGACGTGGTCATCTCGGGCAACATGTTCGGCGACATCATCACGGACGAGGCCTCCATGCTGACCGGCTCGATGGGACTGTTGCCCTCCGCCTCGCTCGGCGCGAGGCGCCCCGACGGTAGCGGTCTCGGCATGTACGAACCGATTCACGGATCGGCCCCAGACATCGCAGGGCGCGGCATCGCGAATCCTCTCGCCATGTTCCTGTGCGCTGCGTTGCTACTCAGGCACTCCTGCAACCTCGAGAAGGAAGCTCAGGCGCTCGAGTCGGCCGTAGACGCCACCATCCGCACTGGATTGCGTACGGCGGATCTCGCCGGCTCGGGATCGGGAGTTTCCACGCGCGAGATGGCACAGGCCGTGCTCGACCAGCTCGAGGGCTAGCCCGTCACCTAATCAGTATCGGCGCTCCCATGGGGATCGGCTCCGCTCCCGCGTCCACCCGTAACACGGGTGACGCTCCACGAGCTCCCGCACTCGGAAGAGTGGAATCATCAGCACACCGGCTGCGAAGCCACCGATGTGCGCCCAGAATGCGACACCCTGTCCCGCAGCTCCGAGTTGGAGCGAAAAGTATCCGCTCACGAGCTGGATCGCGAACCAGTAGCCGAGCATCCAGAGCGCCGGCATCGAGAACGTGAACGGGATTCCGAAGAAGCCGAGCATGTGTACTCGAACGCGTGGGTAGAGGACCAGATACGCACCCATCACTCCACCGATCGCTCCCGACGCGCCGACCATGGGCACCGTCGCGCGCGGCTCGACCAGAATCTGAGCGAAGGCCGCCACCAGACCGCACAGGACGTAGAAGCAGGAGAACCGCACGTGCCCCATCGAGTCTTCGACGTTGTTCCCGAAGATCCAGAGGAACCACATGTTGCCGGCAATGTGCCCCAGCCCTCCGTGCAGGAACATCGACGATAAGAGCGTGCCGACACCGCCCGCAGGCAGCCCCTGACAGATTCCACTTCCGCTCGCAGATCCGCCCAGGAGCGCAGCCGGGATCAGGCCCAGCTCACACACCGATCGCACCAGCTGAGGCTCGCTGCCGAAGCCCTGGACGAAGGTCCAGACCGCCACGTTCGACGCGATTAGCAGCAGAGTGACAAACGGCGTCAGAAAGTGCGGATTATCGTCACGCAGAGGCAGCATGGCATCCTCTCTCCGAACGGCGGAACGATTCGCTGGAGCCCTCTCGAGCGCACCCCAGGACAAGGATTGCGCGCACGGTCGCCGCGGCGCTCGGCCCAGCTACGGTAGACGTGCAGGGCAACTACCGATTCCCTCCGCGCAAGCGTGCAGCTGGGCCGGCAGTCGCACGTCCGATGCCCCCACGCGCGGCTCGCACAGCAGGCTCAGTCTCGGATGAATCCCTCGGTGAGCTGAAAGGCCTGCTCGTCGGTGAACTGCTCCGGCGGGTGCTTGCAGAAGAACGCGGACGGACCCACGAGGACTCCGCCCTGGCCCCGCTCCAATGCGAGCTTCGCACAGCGGATCGCGTCGACGGCAACTCCAGCCGAGTTAGGTGAATCCTCGACCGAGAGCCGCAGCTCCAGGTGCATGGGGACGTCGCCGAACAGCTTGCCTTCGAGTCGGATGAAGCAGACCTTGTTGTCATTCTGCCAAGGGACGTAGTCACTCGGGCCTACGTGGATGTCATCCGCATCCAGCCGGCGCCCCGCGACGGATTGGACCGCCTCGGTTTTCGACTGCTTCTTCGACTGGAGGCGCGCGCGATTCAACATGTTCAGGAAGTCGGTATTGCCGCCTGTGTTCAGCTGATACGTCCGCTCCAGGCGCACACCGCGACGGTGAAACAGCTCGGCCAGCGCACGATGCGTGATGGTGGCACCCAGCTGCGCCTTAATGTCGTCCCCGATGAGCGGCAACCCCCGCTCCTCGAAGCGACGCACCCACTCTGGATCGCTCGCAATGAAGACGGGAATATTGTTGATGAAGCCCAATCCCGCGTCCAGCGCACACTCCGCATAGAAACGCGTCGCCTGCTCGGAGCCTACCGGAAGATAGTTCAGCAGGAGCTCGGCACCCGACTCGCGCAGCGCCTGCACGATCGCCGCTCGATCCGGCTCGGCCTCCTCCGCGATCACGAAGGAGCGATGCGGAGGATGCTCGCGCATGTGCTCCGAAACCCCATCGAGAATTCGCCCCATGCGCACGACGACACCCGACTGCGGCACATCGGCATGAAACACGGCCGTGCAGTTGGGTTCTGCAAAGATCGCCTCGGAGAGATCCGTCCCGACCTTGCGGCGATCTACATCGAAGGCGGCCACGACGCGAATGTCGCCGGGCACATAGCCCCCGAGCTGCCAGTGCATCAGACCGCTGGGCTCATCCGGCTTGGCGTCTGCGTAATAGTGGACTCCCTGCACGAGGGAGCTCGCACAGTTGCCCACGCCCACGATCGCGACCCGGATCTCCGACATGCCCTACCCTTTCGACCTTGTGTCCCGCGCCCAAACAGCTACCTGCAGCCCCCAGCCAAGCGACCGGGGTCACGAGCAGACTTTCTCTGGACTCCATGGATTTGCAATCATATCCCGGCACCTGTCAAGGCGTCGCTAGCGGAACCGCCCCTCGTCCAATATCTACGGGGCAACCCCCGCCCTCTCCGAAACACCCTTGCGAAATCCACTGTTCGAAATTGCGATAGCCGCGAATCTCGATCTGGTCCATCAGATCTGGGGCCAGCGAGTCCAGTCCCGGTGTCAGCGCGATCACCGATCTGCCACGCTCCAGTATCCGCGGAATTTCAGCCAGGCGAGCCCGCTCCGAGATGCGCGAGGCAATCGACCGATAGGCAGCGGCAAAGCGTGCGGCCGAAGCTTCCGTGTCCCAGCGCGAGATCCAGAGCAGCTCAGTACCGCTGGGGCACTCTACATGGAGAAACCGGTCGCCTCTCCAGTGAGCTTCGAGCCCTCTTGCGTCGGCCACATCATAGTCATCGAAGAGCGTGCGCAGGGTCAGGCTGCCAGCCACGTTGTGATGCCCCAGGCGGCACCCCTGCGGCTCGAGTCGAGCCGTCCAACCCTCGAGAGGAAGCTCGATGAACTCCACCTCTATCGGACGGCGTTCGCCCGGTTCACTGTAGAGCAGCTCCAGAGTGGACAGCGGGGCATTGCCCAAAAGGTCATCCAGCCCAGCGTTGCCACGCTCCAGAAAGCGATGTGCGGCCAGCACGACGCCGTATGCGTACGGATAAATAACAGAGATTTGGATCAGGCGTGGAGCGCGCGCGAGGGGGCCCACCCTGAGGGACAACTCCTGCAACATCCCATCGCGAAACTCGGCAGCCGCAGCAAGGGTTCTCTCCGTAGTCGGGTCGAGATCTCTCGCGCCGAGCATCGTAAAGGTTGCATCCCCCTCGATCACTCCCGCCAGCGCCGAGACCAGATCGTCGTTGTGCTCGAGTTCCTCCGACAGAGCCATCGCGCGGCCGAAGTTCTGGTCCTGAAGCGCGTGCACGAGCTCGTGCACGGCGACAGTTTCACGCGAGTAACCGCCCGCGGATTCACCCTCGAGCAGATACAAAGCCCCCTCGCGTCGGCTGTAGCGGCCCACCATTTGTTTTCCGTAGATCTCGCTGAAGGTCTGTACGAGATCGTGGCCCCGCGGGAGCGCACCCAGCGCCACATATGCATCGCGATATGCCTCGACCTCGTCCTCGGGCATCTGCGCTTCGATCTCTGCACGAATCGTCGCTGCGATCTCGGAGCGCACGAGGGGGTGGACCGATATCGAGTGACGAAAGCGTAGGCTACGCAGCTCTTCGGCCTGACTCATCCACTCGGGAACATCGCCGGCATCGCGGAACCCGCGTACGATCGGAGCCGGACCATCGAACGTCGCAGCTGGCGCGATAGGCTTGGTGCGTGCTCCCGCTGCAGGCTCGCCGGCGCTGCATCCGCCGCCACCTCCATGAAGCGCAAAGAGCAGGACTCCCACGAGCAGCGCGAGCCGACGGGCTGCGATCATTGCCACCAACCGCAGCGTTGCGCAATCGGGATGCGCCGGCCGATCCCAAAGGCCTTTGGGCTCACGCGCAGAATGATGGGAGCCTGGCGACGCTTGTATTCGGAACGATCCAGCGCTCGCAGTACCCAGTCGAGGGTGTCCCGATCGCTCGTTCGCTCGAGGAGCTGCTCGGGAGACGCACCTCGCTCGAGCACCTGACAGAGCACTTCGTCGAGTGCATCGTAAGCAGGCAGCGAGTCCGCGTCCACCTGGTTCGGGCGAAGCTCAGCTGACGGGGGCTTCTCGATGGTGCGCCACGGAATCACCTCGGACGCGCGATTCGCAAAGCGAGCGAGCGCATAGACGTCTCGCTTCAGTACATCTCCCAAAACGGCCACGCCCCCCACCAAGTCTCCATACAACGTGGTATAGCCCACCGAGAGCTCGCTCTTGTTTCCAGTCGCCAGGACGATTCGGTGCTCGAAGTTGCTCACGGCCATCAACAGCGCACCACGCACACGCGCCTGAACATTCTCCTGTGTCAGTCCGTAGTCGGCATGTTCTCCGAGCAGTCCACGGAAGCTCGTCAGGAAGGACTCGAAGATCCCGTGAATGGGAACCAGACGGCTCTCGATTCCGAGGTGGGTCGCGAGCTCCCGCGCATCCTCGATGCTGTGATCCGACGAGTACGGTCCAGGCATCAGCACACCGAGCACGTTCTCGGCACCGAGCGCTCGCACGGCCAAGTGCGCGGTCACGGCAGAATCGATCCCACCGGACAGCCCGACGACCACGCGCGCGAAGGACTGCTTGTGCATGTAGCCGCGAATGCCGACGACCAACGCTTCTTCCAGAACGCTCGCATCGGAAGAGCCCTCGAACGTGTCTACACGCGGCGCCCGAGGCGCGCCTTCATGCTGAGTCTCGAGCTCCGAGAACGGATCGATCACACGGAGCGATTCTTCGAAGGCCGGCAGGCAGCCGTGGACATCGCCACGCGCCGAGACTGCGAAGCTGGCGCCATCGAAGATCAGCTCATCGTTGGCGCCGACGAGATTCACGAAGACGATGGGAACGCGGTGCCGTCGCGCCGCATCCGACAGCATGGCCGCGCGCAGGGCGAGCTTTCGATGCTCGAACGGCGAGGCCGAGACATTGATGATCAGGTCCGCGCCGGCCCTCGCCAGCTCCTGGACCGGATCCAGGTCATACGGACGCCGCCCCCCCCAGAACTCGCCACTCCACACATCCTCACAGACCGTCAGTCCAATCTGCGTCCCTCGGAAGCTCCAGAGCGTGCGCTCCCGGGCAGGAGCGAAGTATCGCGCTTCGTCGAAGACGTCGTACGTCGGCAGGAGTGTCTTGAACTGGACGTGCGCGATCCGCCCCTCGGCCAACGCGACCGCCGCGTTGGCCACCGGATGCGGTCGGCGATCCGGGGCGGGAACGACAGCGCCGAGCACGATTGCGATGTCGCTCGCCTCGGCCGCGAGCGCCTCCAGGCTGCGTTCGTTCCCCGCCAAGAAGCTGTGCCGATCGAGCAGGTCGAGCGGCGGATATCCGCATACCGCGAGCTCAGGAAAGACGATCAGGTCGGCGCCGCGCTCTCGCGCGCTGGCGGTGCGCTCGCGAATCTTCGCGAGGTTTCCCGAAAAGTCTCCCACAGTGGTGTCGATCTGGGCGAGAGCCACCCGCATGAACTACCTCGTGCCCGCCATTTCGCCGTAGGAGCGCACAGAGCTACGCCAGACGCGGAAGAACCTGCTTCCACCGGAGCACACAGAGGGACCCGGCGCGCACCCGAGAGAACCTCCCGGCGACGAGCAAACTAGCATAGCGATCCGACTGGGCGAAGGAAGGCTCCGTCGAGCGCTAGTAGGACCCGCTGATGTATGCGCGCAGCTGGACGACCTCGGACTGCTTCTCCTCGAGCTCCACGAACAAGAGGTCGCGCATCGACAGCATGTCCATCACCTGGCCCGATACGATCACGGGCAGATGCCGACAGCCGGCTGCCCGCATCTTCGAAATAGCAGTCCGACGATCGTCCTCGGGCGTCGCCGTGACCGGATCGGGGGTCATCACCTCGGCGAGCCGCGTGTCCTTGAGCGATCGCCCCAACGCGATCACTCGCCGCAGCAGATCGCGCTCGCTGAAGATCCCAGTGAGCCGCCCCTCGGCGTCGACGATCAAGAGCGCACCCAACTCTCGCTCGGCGAGCAAGGCCGCAGCCTGGAACACACTGTGGGACTCGGAGAGAACACAGAGCACCGGATTTCGCCGTGCGAGAATGCCTGCTAGCTTGCCCATGGATGCTCTCCCACAGGCATCACGCTCGTCGGTGCCAGCGCCCGAATACCGGCGCAAGGGCCCCGCGGACGGACGCCCGTCGTAGCCACCTTGATTGCACCTTGACGGTACCTTGATGGCCCGCGTTGATGGCTTGACCTGCCCTGACTTATACCTACTCCCGTTTTCCATTTTCAGAGGGACGGCGCGGAAAGACAAGCGAAGTTCTCCAGTAAAAGCAGAAGGCTCAACAGAAAACCCGCTCATCTCCAAGGGGATTGCGGCTCGATTGCTCACAGGCCGCGCAGCCGATTTCGCAGATCCTGTAATTCATAGGGAAGCAGCCACGGGCGCAGTGGCTCGAGCTGCCGATCGGTCGGCTCCGGGGAGGTCACGCCCGCGGAGCGCACTCGTGCGATCGACTCCAGGGTACGATCCCCGAGCCGCAGCAAGAGCGGCCGCAGCTCCTCGACGAGGTCCAAGGTCGCCGCATCGTCGGTGCGGCCCTGCACCTCCTTCGCCCACTGGATCTGGTCCGCGAAGAGCTCCCGAACCTGGGCGACAGGCAGACCGAGGCTGCGTGCGCGTTCGGCCACACGCTCCAGCACGACCGCCTCACGCTCCAGATCCTCGAGCGGAAGCCCACGCGCGCGCTTCCAAGCGCCCACAGCGGGCATCAGCTCGAGCCTGCGAGCCATCAGATCGATCAGATGATCAAGCTCGTCGCGCGAACTCTCAGCCCCAAACCAGCGCACGCGTAGCCGAGCGAGCTCGGACTCCGATGCCAGCAACCAGGCATCGAGCTCCACTGCCAGATCTTCGACACGCGCAGGCGCAACCCAGTAGACCTTGCGCGCGCGCTCCGGCCAGCAGCGCACCGCAGATGCTGGAGCGGTTGCGCCCTGGGGTCGAGCAGCCTCCAGCTCGGCTTGGAAGGATGAGAGCTCGAAGCTATCGGTGAGAATCGCGTCCACCTCACCGCGAGCCAAGAGCTGCGGAAGCTCGAGATTGCGCTCGGTCGCTCGAAGTTCGCGATCTGCGAGTTCGCGACGGGCGAATCGCTCGAGCGCGCCCCCACGATTGACGGCAACCCTCCGCCCCTCGACCGTGCCCACCAGACACGGACCACCGACGGCGACCGCGCGGGTCATGTACCCCACCACCGCTCGCTCCGGCCGCCACGTGATCCCGCTCATCGCGATGTCGAAACGACCTGCTCGCACGTCCGCCTCGAGCTCGGGCCAGCGAAAGACTACCCACTCGATGCGATAACCACGCGCTTCGGCGAAGCGTGTCGCGACTTCTACGTCGAAGCCGCGTCCCGCAAGTGAGAACGGAGCGTAGTCCCCACTGGTGCCAATGCGAAGAGTGGCCTGAGCGGCGGAGGTCTCGTCGCGCGCGATGCCGCCATCGGAGGGGGAATCCGGTTGCTCGCAGCCCGACGACGCGAGCACGCCGGCTGTGATGATGACGCAGATGCAGGCATGCCACCACAGCCGGGCCGCTACAGTCACGCGTGTAAGCAGGGGGTGATCCACACGGATCGAGATAGCGATTTGTATCCGCGATCGCACGCTCAGTATGGTATGTCAGACCTCGGCACCGATGCGCGGGCCACGAATCTTGACACTCGGAGCCGCAAGTCCATCAGATGCGAGGGTGAGCGACGATGATACTGAGCAGAATCGCAGACCAGACAGCCGCAGATCGATCCACCTCCCGAGATCGACCCACCCGTAGCAGCGCGGAGCAACGCTCGCGCTCACTGCACCGCGGCGCTCGAGCCGCGCAGCTCACGTACCTGCTGTTCCTGCTCTCGCTGGCATTCGCAGAGCCTGCGCGGGCGCAGGGGGAACCGACACTGGATAGTGGAGACACCGCCTGGCTGCTCACATCATCGGCGCTCGTTCTCATGATGACACTCCCCGGCCTCGCATTGTTCTACGGAGGTCTCGTCCGCGCGAAGAACGTGTTGTCCGTATTGATGCAATGCATGATCTCGGCCGGAGCGGTGGGAGTGTTGTGGATTCTGCTCGGTTACAGCCTGGCTTTCAGTGAACAGGGTGAGCTGATCGGGGGCATGCTGGGGGATCTGAGTGCGGTCGGCTTGAGTAGCATCGGCCCAGAGGATCTGCGCTCGGGAACCGCGGTGCCCGAGTACGTCTTCGCAATGTTCCAGGGGATGTTCGCGATCATCACTCCGGCATTGATGGCTGGCGCATTCGCGGAGCGCATGCGCTTTGGTGCATATCTGGGATTCATCTCGAGCTGGCTGCTCCTCGTCTACGTGCCCCTTGCGCACATGGTCTGGGGCGGCGGCTGGATCGCGAGCTCTCTGGGCGCCCTCGACTTTGCTGGGGGACTGGTCGTGCACATGTCGAGCGGCTTCTCGGCGCTGGCAGCGGCCATCCTGCTCGGGAAACGGCACGGGTACCGGCACGACCCGATGCCCCCACACAGCCTGCCGCTGACCGTCGTCGGCGCCGGCATGCTCTGGGTGGGCTGGTTTGGCTTCAACGGGGGCAGCGCGCTCGGCGCGAACTCGGACGCCGGCCTCGCCTTCCTGACGACACAGACCGCTGCCGCCACCGCCGTAATCGGCTGGGCGCTGATCGAGGTGCTGCACACAGGCAAGGCCACCGTCCTGGGAGCCGCCACCGCCGCAGTGGCAGGACTGGTCGCCATCACCCCGGCGTGCGCCTTCGTCTCTCCGCTTGGAGCCATCGCCATCGGAGCCGGAGCCAGTGGCGTCTGCTACTTCGCCGTCACCGTGCTCAAACCTCTGTGGGGATACGACGATTCGCTGGACGTCTTCGGTGTGCACGGAATGGGCGGAGTCTGGGGCGCTCTGGCCACTGGACTGTTCATCACCGAAGCCGCGCTCCCAGAAGGCGTCGGCTGGGGAGCACAGATCGCCAAGCAAGTGCTCAGCATAGGCTTCGTCGCCGTGTACTCGATCGCCATCAGCGTCGGGATTCTGCTCGCCCTACGCGTCCTGCTGGGCTCACTGCGGGTCGAGAGCGAGGACGAGCAGCGCGGGCTCGACCTCTCGTTGCACTCCGAGAATGCGTACACTCTACAACCTGCCGGAACCATGGTCGGACACGCGCCGGCTGCGGCGCCACGGGAGCATTCGGGAGCCGCATAGCCCCAACGACCGGAGATCGAACGACCAGGAAAGGCCTGCATGAAACTCGTCGAAGCGATCATCAAACCCTTCAAGCTCGATGCGGTGCGCGAAGCACTCGCCGAGGTCGGCGTACAGGGGATCACCGTGACCGAGGTCAAGGGATACGGACGCCAAAAGGGCCACACGGAACTCTACCGCGGAGCAGAATACGTCGTGGACCTGTTGCCCAAGCTGGTCGTGGAAGCCGTGGTATCCGACGACCAGGTCGACCGGACGGTGCAGGCAGTCCTGCGTAGCGCGAGCGACAGCAAGATCGGCGACGGTAAGATCTTCGTGACACCGATCTCCGACGTCATCCGAATCCGAACCGGGGAGCGCGGCGAAGACGCGCTCTAGTGTTGTTGTTTCCCCAGCCCCTCAGAGGCTGGGTCCGCGCTCGCGCAGGTAACGTGCGGAGTCTTCGAGTGCACTCCAGAGGTCTCCTGCACAAAAATCGATCTCGACGATGTGGCACACGGCTCGCGAGCACGCGAGTACGGCTGGGAGGTCGAGCGCCCCCTGTCCAAGTGCTGTCATCGGGGCTCGGCAGTCCTTTGCCGGTCCATCCTTGAGATGGAGCGAACGTGCGCGCTCTCCGTGATACGCGATCTCCGCCGCTGGATCCGCCCCCCCGACCCGCGCCCAGTAGACGTCGATCTGAGCGAAGACCAGAGGAGAGAGTTCCTCGAAGAGGAGTCGGTGCGCCGAGACGCCATCGAAGCGCTGAGAGAATTCCCACTCGTGATTGTGGTAGCCGAGACGCAGGCCCAAGCTCTCGGCCCGCTCCGACCAACGATTGAGGAGGTCTGCAAGGCGAGAGATTCCCGCGCGCGTTGCGAAGCGCTCGGCCTCGATCAGCGGAACCACCGCCGCCGTAGCACCGAGCTCCGCGACGGCCTCGAGGTGGCGATCGAGCGCGGCGCCCCGAACGTCGAGTTCCAGAGGGGCATGGACCGAGGCGATCTCGAGACCCGCCTCAGCGCAGGCTGCGCGAAACTCCGCCGGCGACCGTCCCCAGAGCCCGGCGGGCTCGACGGCCGAGAAGCCCGCCTCGGCCAGGCGTTCGAGCGAGGCCTCCAGCCGGGACTCCGGCTCGTCTCGCAACGAGTACAGCTGCACTCCGATTGGAACCATCGACCGTGCAGGCTATCCAAAATCCGAGGTCGCGCACCTCTCCCCCTCGATCGACCCGGAGCCTGCCTGCTACGATGCACCGATCGACAGCGGCGCGAGCACGATCCATGCGCAAGATCCATGCGGGAGTTGAGGATGACGTTGGCTACGAAGAGCGCACATACCGGCGCAGACACGACGCGCGCGCCTGCGCAGCACCCAGAGCGGGTGCAGCCGTGGGCAACCGCCAGATGAGCCCCTGGCCTCTCGCGAGCCCTCGGCCTCTCGGACGGGCCGGATGGCTCGCGCTCGTGGTGATTGCTTGCCTTTCGGCAAGCCCTGTTGGACACACGGCGGAAGACTGCGAAGGGAGTACTCCCGAGGGGAAGCCCTGCGCAACGGACTCCGAGGCGAGCTCGACCCCGCCGACACGCTGCCCCCGCGGGTCGCGACGGGTAGGAGGGGAATGCCGCCCCGTGGCAGTGCCCGAATTCGGCTCGCTGAACGCTAGCGGAAACGACTTCACCTGCTGGCGCGGATACGTCCGCCAGGACGAGCGATGCGTGCGCTTGAATGTACCCGACAACGCGCAGCTCGACGGCACCGGGCAGGCCTGGACGTGCGTTCGGGGCTATCGCCAGCGGGGGGAAAGCTGCGAGCGCATCGAGGTCCCGAGCAACGCATCGCTGGACGAGAGCGGGAACGACTGGGCATGCTGGCGCGGCTTCCGGCGCACTCGTGGAGCCTGCGCTCGGATCCAGGTTCCTCCCTACGCTTCCCTCACCGAGTCTGGGGACGCCTGGGAATGCTGGACCGGCTACCGCATGCAGAACAACGCCTGCGTACAGCTGGATCGTCAGGCATACGGAGACGCACTCGAAGCGGAGCGCGCGGCACGCGCTCTGGACGACTCCGGTACTCGCGACCCTGACGCGACGGGATCCCCGACGCGACGTGCCACAGAACGCGAGGACGAGCCCGAGCCGGTGCAGGTTCGCGCTGCCGGCCTGTGCGGAGACGAGTACGTCGTTGGAACCCTCGCTGCCTCAGGCGACACAGCCGAGGGTACACTCGGTGGAGAATCCGGAGCCTCCTTCCGGTTCGAGGGGCGCCGGAGCGAGCAGCGCGTCGAAGGACGCGACGACCGCAACCGCGACTGCACCCTGATCCTGAACGAGTCCTGAACCCTCGCGATCCTCACTCGACCGCGCAAGATCTTCGCCCCCGGCCGAGGCGCGCAAGTTCAGGAGACCAGTGCGAGTTCGGGGTCCGACTCGCCGCGAGTGGGATTCAACATCCCGCGCTCGCGCCACTGATCCCTCGTGCGCTCGGTGATCAGGCCCAGTCGCATCAAGTTCGGCACCACGGTGTGCATGTAGATCTGGCTGTTGAGCTCGAGCCATTGTGGAGACAGATGCGGAAGCATCGCCACGTTCTCTGGATCCAGACCGTACTTCGGGCACAGCCAGTGAAGCATGTCGAGCTGCTGGTTCGCGTTCAGCGCCTCGAGAATGGAGAACGCCCAATCCTCCATCCGCTGCATCTGCGCTTCGTCCGCATCGCGTACGACGCGGCGCATGGTCAGTACACCGAAGGCCGCATGGCGTGACTCGTCCTGCTGCACCTTGCGGATCATCTCTTCGAGCAGCGGATTCTGCGAGTCGGTCTTGAGCATGTCCATGATCCCGACCGCGATCCCTTCGAACAGGGTCTGCATTCCGAGCATCTTCATCACGTAGCCGTCCACCGACAACAGCTCGTCGAGAAGAGCCTTGACGATCGGGGAGACCGGGTAGATCGTCCCCATCTTCTCCGAGAGAAAGCGCGCCAACACCTCGTTGTGACGCGCTTCGTCTGCCACCTGACTCGCCGCGTACCATTTCTCGTCCGTCGTCGGGCACAGGTTGGTGAGCTGTCCGCAAAGCTGGAGTGCAGCTTGCTCGCCGTGCAGCAGCTGAGACAACGTGTAGGCGACCTCGTCGAAGGCGGCCGCACGCTGGGTCGCTTCGTCGAGCCCCGCGAGTTGACAAGCCATTGCGAGCTGGGAAGCCTCGCAGCGAACCAGCCAGTCGTTCTTCGTGACCGGACAATCCCAATCCAGCTCGGTCGTCGCGTTCCACTGGTTCTGCTTTCCCTTCTCGTAGAGCGCGCGCAGCTCGCCGACCTCGCTTCCATACTCCCACTGCCAATTCACTGAGACCGGTGCGTCCACCTGCAGACGGCTTCGCATCCGCTCGATCGATTCGCAATCCACCCAGTCCACGACCTCGAAGCTGCCGAGCTGGCGGCGATACTCTTGCATGCGTCGCTCGATCATCTACTGCTCCCCGCGCTGCTGGCTCAGCGGCTGCAATGACTCATCCCGGCCTCTCGCTCCCGCACGATCCGCTCGCATCGAATGCGACTGAATCAGATACGACTCAATCAGATACGATCGGGCAAGACACGATCGAGCGAAATACGATCGAACGGTCGGTCCAGGAACACCCTACTCGAATCGGTGTGCAATCGTCAAGCGAGTCGCGCACACCGTGCACCCTGGGGGCAATCGCGATACAAAGAGGGCCGAGGAGCGACTCCGAGGAGACCTAGATGATCCGCGCTGTGCTGTGGGACTTCGGTGGGGTGATCACGACCAGCCCCTTCGAGGCCTTTCGCCGCTTCGAGCAAGAGCAACAGCTTCCCCGCGACTTCATTCGCGGCATCAACTCGCGCAACCCAGACGCCAACGCCTGGGCGCGCTTCGAACGAGGCGAGCTCTCCCCAGAAGCCTTCGACCGCGAGTTCGAACGAGAAGCGGAGAACGCGGGCCATCCGGTGCGTGGGGCGACCGTGCTGGGTCTCCTGGCCGGCGACGTACGCCCGGAGATGGTCGAGGCCGTCCGCCGCTGCGGAAAACACCTCACCACCGCCTGCCTCACCAACAACTTCCGTCGCTCCGATTCGGGCCCTACAGAGGGCGCTTCGGAGGCGCCTGCAGGCTCGAACCCAGGAGCCGCGGCGCCGCGTCCCGGCTCCGGGCCCGGAGCCGGGCCCGGAGCCGGGCTCGGGGACTTCGACCGCCTGAAGACCTTGTTCCACGTCGTCATCGAGTCGAGCATCATCGGGGTCCGCAAGCCGGATCCAGCCTTCTACGAGCACGCGCTCGAAGCCGTGGCCGCGCGTCCCGAGGAGTGCGTCTTCCTGGATGATCTGGGCATCAACCTGAAGCCCGCCCGCGCGCTCGGCATGCACACGATCAAGGTCGAGGCGCCAGGCCCCGCCCTCGAGCAGCTGGAGCATCTGCTTCAGCTGGATCTACGCGGCCCAGCGAGCCTCTGACTCAGGACGCCAGAATCGTTCGCAACACGCGGCGCAGGGGCTCGGCAGCTCCCCAGAGCAGCTGATCCCCAACGCTGAAGGCTCCGAGGTAGTGGTCTCCCATCGCCAGCTTGCGGATCCGACCGATCGGCACCGACAAGGTCCCCGAGACCGCGGTCGGCGTGAGCTCGGAGAACGTCGCATCGCGCGTGTTCTCGACCACGCGGACCCAGTCGTTCGCGCTCGCGATCCGCTGCTCGACCTCGTCCAGAGGCAGCGGATCGCGCAGCTTGATCGTGAACGCCTGCGAGTGGCAGCGGAGCGCACCGACGCGCACGCAGATGCCATCGACCGGGACCGGGGGATCCTGGCCGAGGATCTTGTTCGTCTCGGCCATGCCCTTCCATTCCTCGCGCGTCTGTCCCCCGGGCATCGCCGAATCGATGTACGCCAGCAAGCTCGCAGCGAGCGGCGCCCCGAAGCTCTCGTGCGGGAAGGCCTCGTCACGTAGTGCCGCTGTCACGCGCCGCTCGAGCTCGAGCACCGAGACCTCCGGATCGTTCCAGTCCTCGCCCACCGCGTCTGCGAGCGCGACGGTCTGCGCCACCAACTCGCGGAGCTGAGCCGCGCCTGCTCCGGAAGCCGCCTGATACGTCATCGACGACAGCCACTCGACCTGACCCGCCTCGAAGAGTCCCCCGAGGGCCATCAGCATCAGGCTCACCGTGCAGTTCGCACCGCAGAAGGTCCGCGCGCCGCCCGCGATGGCCTCCTCGATCCGGGCTCCATTGACGGGATCGAGCACGAGGACGGCGTCCTCTCGCATGCGCAGGGCGCTCGCCGCGTCGATCCAGAACCCCTTCCAGCCGCGATCGCGCAGAGCCGAGTAGACATTCTTGGTGTAGTCCCCACCCTGGGCGGTCAGGATCACGTCGAGGTGCGCGAGGTCGTCGAGGGAGTACGCGTCGAGCAGTGGAGTGGAACCCGCGCCCAAGTCGGGACCCGCCTGTCCGACCTGCGACGTCGTGAAGAACGTGGGCTCGAGCAGATCGAAGTCTCGCTCCTGCTGCATCCGGTCCATCAAAACCGAACCGACCATTCCACGCCATCCAACGAAACCGGTCTTCACCTTCGCTCTCTCCCATCCCTCGGCCGGGGCCAGCCCCGGACAGCCCCGGGCTTCGGCGACCCACTCGGCGGCGGCAGGGTAGCCCCCTTTTCGACAGGCCGCTAAAGCCCTGCCAGGTCGTGCCAGAGCCGCATGACCACCGGAATGAGCGCATCGTCGAAGTCGAAGCGGGGGCTGTGGCACGACTCGAGCGGCTTTCCGGGCCGTCCCGTGCCCAGCAGCAGGTAGCACCCAGGCACCCGCTCAGCGAAGTAGCTGAAATCCTCTGCCGCCATGATCGGGACCCCCTCGGTCCAGGGCGCCTCTGGGCCCATCACCCGAACGACGGCTTCCCGGGCGCGCTTCGCCGCCTCGGGATGGTTCACGGTCGCGGGATAGTCGCGCGTCCAGTGCCACTCGGGTCGAGCACCCGCCGCGTCACACGTCCCATGGAATACAGCCGCGCACAGCTGGCTCACCTCCTCGAGCTGAGCGGTCGTGGACGCGCGAATCGTGCCTTCGCACTCTGCCCGATCCGGAATGATGTTGTTAGCCGACCCTGCGTGAAAGCGGCCCACGGTGACCACCGCTGCCCGCTGCGGCGCGACGCGGCGGCTGACGACCTGTTGGACCTGCGTCACGAACGAGCTCAGGGCCAGGATCGGATCGATGCACCCCTCCGGCTGGCTCGCGTGGCCGCCGCGCCCGTGGACGATGGCCAGGAACTGACCGTTGGCGGCCATCACCGTGCCCTCCACCGCCACAGCGCGGCCGAATGGGATCGCCGGCCAGTTGTGGAAGCCGTAGATCCTGGAGACTCCTTCGAGCGCGCCCGCCTCGATCATGCGGCGGGCGCCGTGCCCGCCTTCCTCGCCCGGCTGGAAGATCAGGGTGACGGGGCCAGACAGCCGCCGCTCCTGCTGCTTGAGCAGCGCCGCCGCCGCCAGCAGGCTTGCCGTGTGACCATCGTGACCACACGCGTGCATCCACCCTTTCACGGTGGACTGATAGGGGAGCTCCGTCTGCTCCTCGACGGGAAGAGCATCCAGATCTGCACGGAATGCGATCCCAGGCCCCGAGGCATCGGGCGCGAGGCGACCGACCGTTCCGGTCGCGGTACACGGCGCCCACTCGATCCCAAGCCGAGTGAGCTCAGCGCGTACCTCCTGGGTCGTGCGCACCTCTTCGAATGCCAGCTCCGGATGTGCGTGCAAGTCGTGCCGGAGTTCGACCGCACGCGCCACGATCTCGTCGAACGATGCAGGGGATTCGGACATGGTCGTCGCAGCCTGGCGCATTCCTGGCGCAGCTTCAAGCAGACGTTGACGGACAGGGCACTGCGGTCGAGATGCGAGCTCGCTGCCACACCGCGCGCGAACGCCTGCCCGAAGTCCCGCCGTCGCGCGGAGTGGGATCTGCCGAGCACGCGCTTGACATACCCGCGCCCGTTCAAACCGTAACCCACATGGAAGGCGGGAGTGAGTCGCTCCCCCCGGCAGAGACAGGACGAAGGTGGTACGCAACACGGAAGCCAAGGTCGCGGCGACCGGTACCAGGAATTACACCGATCTCTGTCGATCACAGACACTCGCACGTCAATTGGAAGGTCGGCCACATCCTCGTTCGAGGCTGTTCAGAGAGAGGCTCTGACAGAGCTTCGAACGGAAAGTGGGACCCGATTGGAGGAACGGAAAATGACTCGATCCTGGCTCATGTCAGAACTCGACGGAATGCTCCGACTCCAGAGCGAACTCGATCGCGCCCTGGAGCGGCCCTTTGACTGGTTTACACGATCGACCACCGGCCGAGGCGCGTTCCCGCCCGTGAACATCTTTCGCGATGAAGCAAGCTACTTGGTTCGCATGGAAGTCCCAGGGCTGCCTGCAGAATCGCTCTCCATCGAGACGAAGGGCGATACCTTGGTCATCTCGGGGAAGCGTACCCCGACGGAGAGTTCGGGGAGCGCGCATCGACGCGAGCGCTGGAGCGGAGACTTCTCTCGCTCGGTACGTCTACCCAAGGATGCAGCGCTCGAGAGCGCGGATGCGAGCTATCGAAACGGGGTGCTGAACATTCGGGTGCCCTTCCGCGAAGAATCCAAGCCGCGCCGCATCGAAATCTCTTCCCAGTCCCACTGAGGAGGTACGAAACATGGACGATCAACTCACGGTAAAGTCGGAGCGCAAGCCCAGCGAAGCGCATGAGAACACACGGCCGGTGCGGACCTTCATCCCGAAGGTCGACATCACCGAGACAGAAGATGCACTCTGGCTCTGGGCGGACCTGCCCGGTGTAGCTTCGGACGACGTGGACATCCGCCTCGAGAACGGCCGACTGTCAATCGAAGGCTCGGTAGGCTTGGACGAGTACTCGAACCTGTCGCCGCTGTATACCGAGTACAACGTCGGGAACTACGTGCGGAGCTTCGAGATCTCGAACGAGATCGATAGCGAAGCGATCGAAGCACGAGTATCGAACGGAGTCCTCGAGCTCAAGCTGCCGAAGAGTGAGAGAGCCCGACCGAGGCGCATTCCGATCAGCGCACACTGAGGCAAGCTGCGCTCTCGGAGGTTGCACAGCACGGGCTCGCACCGACTCGGGCGAACGCGAGCGCCGCTCCACCCGCCACACTGCACCTTCGAAAGCAGACCCGCGCGCCGCGCCGGCGAGGACCGCTTCGCCGGCGCGGCGGCAAGCCTCGGATCGAAGTCCGACAGAGAAGCGCCAAACCGAGGTAGCCGTCGCTAGTCGGCAGTGCGTGGGGTCGAAAGACCCGCAGTACGGGAGCGCCTCAGCGAGCCGGCTCGACCAGACCGAGCTTGCGGTAGACCTTGGACAGCGTGCGTTGCGCCCTGCGCCGACACTCACGCGCACCGTCGGCGAGAACCTGATCTAGATGCGAGCGATCCTGCATGAGCTCGCGGTAGCGTTGCTGGATCGGCTCCAGCACTGAGATGGCGAGTTCAGCGAGGTCGCTCTTGAAGTCCGAGTAGGAACGCCCCGAATAGGCCTGAACGACCTGTTCGACTGGCTTCCCCTCCAGCACCGCGTACATCGTCAGGAGGTTTGCGAGCCCGGGGCGCGCCGGGTGGTACGCGATCTCCGTTTCGGAGTCGGTAACCGCACGCCGAATCTTGCGCCGAATCGCGTCAGGAGGGTCGAGCAGCGCGATGCTGTTGTTGGCGTTGTCATCACTCTTCGACATCTTCTTCGTCGGGTCCTGCAGGCTCATGATGCGTGCACCGACCTGCGGAATGAACGGCTCTGGAACGACGAAGGTCTCGGAGTAGTGGTGGTTGAAGCGTTGGGCGAGATCGCGTGCCAGCTCGAGATGCTGCTTCTGATCATCACCGACGGGAACCCCGACGGTCTGATACAGAAGGATATCCGCCGCCATCAACACGGGATACATGAACAGCGCCGCGTTCGCCTGCTGCGACGCCCCCCCTCCCTCCACGGCTGGAACATCTGGGACGGCCGCGTCGGTGGAAACGGCCTTGCGGGACTTCTCCTTGAACTGGGTCATGCGACCGAGTTCGCCCATGGACGTCAGCGAACTCAACACCCAGGTCAGCTCCGCGTGCTGGGGCACATGCGACTGAATAGCGATCGTGGAGCGCTTCGGGTCGATCCCGCAGGCGATGTACTGAGCAGCGAACGAGAGACAGCGCTTGCGTAGCTCTGCGGGAACTTGGCGCACCGTGATCGCATGCAGATCGACCACCATGAAGATGCAGTCGTAGTCGTCTTGAAGCTCGACCCAGCGCCGGAGTGCACCGAGGTAATTGCCCAGGCAGAGCTCTCCGGACGGCTGGATTCCAGATAGGATGACGGGCTTGCGCTCAGCGGGCTGCACTTGCGACATGCCGCCGAGTGTAGCAGACACCCCCTATCAAGCTGCTAGCGCCCCACCAGCTGCATCCAGTTCGCTCCGTCTCCGCGAAAGAAGGACACGACACGGTCCGAGAACCCGTACTTCCTCCGGAACTCCGCGTCGATCTCATCGGCGAGCTCGCCATCAGCCACGAACTCGGCCCGGAGCGGAAACTCCTGGCCCGCCGCGCGAAACACCAGATCGGGATCGCGCTGCAGATTGGCATACCAGCGCGTCGATCCCGTACGGATGAACCCCTTCCCTGCGACGACCGCCAGCCAGACCGTGGTCACCCGCTCCGAGCCGTCCGGATCGCTAGTCACGACGATGACCGTGCTCTCGGTGGCCAGTGCCTCCCAATCCGGAGGTGCGAAGGCCGGAGACACGGGCACAACCGCGCAACCGAGCAGAACGAGCAGTAGCAGCAAACGAGCCTTCATCTTCGAACCTCCTTCTCTCCGTGACTGTCGAAACTCTGTGGCTGTCGCGTCTGCATGGACGGCGGCTCTCCGTGGACGTCGAGAGGCGTTCGCGCGACCAGCCGGCGCGAGTATACCGAGCCCGCGCAGCCTTCGGCGTTCCTCTACAGGGCAGAACGCCGATGGGTTCGGTATGTACTTCGGACCAGCGATGAACGAATCCCGCGACATCCCGGTCTCCCCCCAGCACCACGTCCGGCTGGCCGAAGAGTACGTCGAGCTCCTCGACCATCCGCCAAGGCACGACTTCGTGGTCCGCACAATCGAGCGCCGCGAAGCGAACGGCGCGCCACTGATGTCTGCCGAGATGGTGCTCGCCGGTGCGGACACGCGAGAGCGCCACCCGCTCACCGAGCAATACCCCCTGCACTTCCGCAAGACGTACTTCGCGGCCAGCCTCCACATCTCTCCAGAAACCGAGTTCGAGCGCTCCCAGCTGGCGAGCCACATCCTCGGGATCCCACCGCCCATCGGATTCGAAGCGCGCATCTTCCGCAGCTGCCTGATTCCGGGTCTTCCCTACAAGCGGCTCTCGCCCTTCGGCTTCACCCCTGAGGAGAGCAATCTCCCGCGCGCGCGGGAGCTGAATCTCGCTACGGCCGCCGGGCTGTGGAAGCTTCTCTCGGAGGCAGCAGACATGATCACGAAGCTTCACTCGGGGGGCGTCCTCCACGGAGATGTCGAGCTGCACAACTTGATCGTGTGTTCCTCTCCACTCGCCGTCGTCCCCGTAGACTTCGAAGCCGCACGGCTCGAGTCCGAACTGGAACCGACCGTCTGGAAAACCGCTTGCGCGCGCGACTTCCAGGAGCTCTGGCGCGAGGCGATCCTGCTGCAGTGCTCGCTGGGACGCCAGCCCGGGCGCTTCGCTGAAGAGGCGATCGGAGCGATCCCGGAGCTGTTTCGGGCGTCCGAGCGATTCCAACGCGAGGTCGACTGGCTGCCGGACCGCTGAGAGCGGGGGCGCCAGCCCACCTCATTGCCACCGGGCGGTGGTGTCCGCACAACCGGCTGGCTCGCCCAAAGTTTCGGGCGTCGGCGTCACTTTTCTGCTCAAGTGCTGCCGACTCGCTGCCGATGCTCTGGGTTAGACGCAACCAAACGCCCGACGGAGTCCGCAATGGAGCCCCCTTCCTTCGGTTCACCGACCTCGCTTCGCAGCATTCCACCCGGCACCCTCGCCGCCGCATGTAGCGGAGACCTGTTCCGCCTGAGGGATTTCACTCACTCTCGCCCAGCCGACAGCGCCGCTTCCCGCGACTCTGAGTCGCGCGGTCTCGATCGGCGCGGCTCGGAAGGCCGTCGAGCCCGACGCCCGCAGACCGAGGAGAAGACGGCGACCGACTACGTCGCGTTCGCGGTCTTCGAGATCGACCCACCGATCCCGCTCTCACTGGCAAGCGAGGAAAAGGCGGCTCTAGCGACCCAGCGCGCGAGGGTCGTCCGCTGCAACGCCGAGATGGCCACACTTTCGGGATACAGCTGCGTGGACGCACTCGAGGGCACCTCGCTCGAGGAGCTTCTCGGAAGCTCCGAGCACCAGGGACGCGAGTACTTCAAGCGCTTCTTCGAGCACGATCTGGTGCACGAGGGTCTCATCCAGGAGCATGACCGAAGCGGTCGTACGCGCGTATTCGCCACGCGTTCCGTGGGTGTCGATCGCAACGGGCTTCTGTTCGAGGTGATCACGACCAAATCCAACGTGCGCTCGTGTGCCGCAGTCGCGAACGCTGAGCGTCCTCGTGCCGGCAGAGTCGAGAGCTTGGCGGCGCGGACGCCCGCACCGCGCGTCGAACCGGGACTGGCAGCGACCATCCGCAAGCTCAAGCGCTCGGAGGTCGAGGATCTTCTGTCTCGCACACACGACGAGCTCGCACATCGGCGACATGCCCTACTCGAGTATCAGCAGCACGGGTTGGCGCCCGGGCTGCTTCCACGCTTCGGAGCACGAGCCAGCCATCGCCCTACCCCGCCGGCGCCGCAGGAACTGTTCAAGGGGGTGCAGACGACGGTGCTCTCCGTACTTGATGCCCGTGTTCGGCAGCCGGCAAGCGACGCGCAGTCGCCGGATGGCGTACGGCATCCGTTCCCTCGGCAAGCAGCCGAGGCGCACGAGTTCCCGTCCGTGTTGGGCGCCCTCGAGCGCACCTGTCCAGGCGCCGCAGAACGCCTACTGGCCGAGGTCCTCGTCCACTGGAAGGCCAAGGAAGAGCTGATGCGCAGAGACCCACCGGGCGAAAGCCTGGCCTGGTGCCTGGGACCACGCACCTTGCGCTCGGCCCTGCGCGCGCTCGTGGGTGATCCGTCCCTGGGATGCATGTTGCGCATCCTGCGCCGGAGCGAGCTGCACTAGCAGCCGCCCGCAACACCAGGGACGCCGAGCACGCTGTGGCGGCGAGCCCCTTGCGGGACGTGGCATCCGGCCACAGAGCGCGGAGTGACTGCGCTCCGGCGCCACGCATCCAGTGCTCGCCTCCACTCACGTCGCCCGACGTCTGGCATGCAGCTTGCGTTACCTCCTGCTGCGGCCGGAACACATGACGCAACCGGCGAGTCACGCAGCAGCGGCCGCAGTTGCACTCGCTTCGATGAAGGGGTTCTACGATGAATCGAGTGATCATTCCATTCGGCATCGCGTTCGCATCATTGATGGCGTTTGCAATGTATCTGCAGCTGCAGATCCACCACGTGCTCTAGGCGCAGCAGTCGCTGCCGCGGCAGTACCTCGCACGCGGGCGGCCGCTACCCCAAGAGCGTTCGCCCGCGACGTTGCCCGATGCCTGTCCTGCAGCACCTACACTCGGAGGTACCCCAATCGAGAATTCGCATCCGAAGTGATTCGTGAGTCGCATCGCCAGACCCTAATCCCCAGGTCCTATGCAGCGTAGCTCGGACACGGGGCCCGAGTCGCCTTCTCCCTGAGCAGTTACGGCGTCGCCGCTATCCGCGGCCCGCGCTGCCTCGAGGACGGAGGCATCGATCCCCGGAGACGAGTCCCCAACTTACGCGCGGACGCACGAATCGAAAGCAGCGCTCCCTCGAAGCACACTCGAATTCCCGTGCTCGGTCGCTCGGCCAACCTCATCCGAGCAGCTCGATGCACTCACGCACGCCCGCGTCATCCGTTCGGGCGCGCTTCCGGGGGAGCGCTGGATGCGCTCGGCACCGCCGAGCGCGCCTGAGCGACCCTGACTGCCAGAGCGCCCTCGAGAGGCAACGAGGCCCATCCGCCGATCACGCTAGCCCTTGTGCCAGGGAAGCGAAGCGAGCAGGATAGCGCCCCAAGGAAGGTCCGCTCTGCAGAACCCACGCTCAATCCCACCGCAACTCCAAGTGAATTCCGGTTTGGCGCGCGACGTCTCCGCACACGACGTCCAGACTCGCGAAGTCGCATCGGGATGTGACGGGGGGCAGGACGGCGCGGCCGAGAGCGCCTTGGGCCCAGCGGTCGCCGCCGCTTCCGAGTCTGGTGGCGAGCCGAGCGCAGAGGAGCGCGAGGCCCGCTTTCAGGCCCAGGTCTGGAGCAACCTCCGGCGGAACTACACCGCACACCTGATCCACGGCATGCTCGGCCAGACCGGATTCAGGTTGTTCCAAACTCCCACCTTCCTGCCGACATACATCGCCCTGCTGTCCGGCAGCGTCGCGTGGGTCGGGGTGGTGCGCGGGCTACAGGGGCTCGGGCAGTGCCTCACACCGTTCTTCTCGGCCACGCTCGTCGAGCAACGGCGCCGCGTGCTGCCCCTCGGGTTCGTCATCGGCGGCTTGATGCGGATCCAGTTCCTAGGGATCGCGCTCGCAGGCTTCTTCCTACCCGACCGCTGGAATCTGATCGCGGTGTGCGTCTTCACAAGCCTGTTCGGCTTCTTCCTGGGAATGCAGGGCGTCGTGTTCAATACGCTCATGTCGAAGGTGATTCCCGTCGAACGACGCGGCGCGCTCACTGGGGCACGCAATGCGCTCGCGGGGGTGGTGGTCTTCTTCGTGGGTGGGCTCGGCGGACGCTACCTGATCGAGCCGAACGCGCTGGGCAACGGTTACGCAACGACCTTCCTGGTCGCGTTTCTGCTCACGGCCGCTGGGCTCGCTACGTTGATGTTCACGCGGGAACCCGAAGCACCCGCCGTCCGCGCGGCGACGCGTGTGAGCGACCGGATCCTGGACATCCCGGAGATGTTGCGCAGCGATCCGGACTTTCGCTGGTATTTCATCGCACGCGCAATCGCCACGATGGGCCGAATGGCGCTTCCCTTCTACGTTCTCTTCGTCCAACAGAATGGACAGCTCAGCGGTTGGGAGCTCGGCGTACTGACCGGCGCCTTCGCTCTCGCTCAGTCTTCTCTCAACCTGCCCTGGGGACTCCTCGCGGATCGCGCCGGCTTCCGGGCCGTGTTCCTGATGTCGCTGGTCATCTGGATCGGCTCGGTCGCAGTGCTATTGACGCAGCCGACATTCGCAGTCCTGGTCGCAGTCTACGTCGGTATCGGCGCGGGACTCGGCGGCTTCATGATGGCATCGATGAACATCGTGCTCGAATTCGGCAAGCGCGAGGACGTCCCCCTGCGAATCGCGTTGGCAAACTCGTCCTCGGAGCTCGTCGGTTCGCTGGCCACGATCTCGGCAGGCTTCTTCGCCCAGAGCTTCGGCTACGAGATCCTCTTCATCGTCGCGATACTCTTCAAGCTCGCGGCGCTGGCCAGCATGTGGCGCGTTCGCGAGCCGCGCTTCCGTCTGGACTCCCCAGCGTAGCCTAGAGGGTCTTCCGAGCGAGCATGGCCGAGATTCGTGTCGAGAAGCTGGTCAAGCGCTTCGGTACCGTGCGCGCGATCGACGGACTCTCGTTCGAAGTCGCATCCGGCGAGACGTTCGGGCTGCTCGGACCCAACGGTGCGGGAAAGACGACCACGATGCGAGTGCTCTCGGGGCTTTCGCCGGTAGACTCGGGCGAGGTTTCGATTGCCGGGATCGATGCGCTGCGCGATCCGCGCGCGGTGCGCTGCGTGGTCGGAGTCGTCACGCAACAGGACGGGCTCGATGACGACCTGAACGTTCGCCAGAATCTCGAGGTGTTCGGTTTCTTAGCTGGGCTCTCGCTGCGCGTGGCACGCCGGCACACGCGCGAGGTGCTCGACTTCTTCGGCCTGGCCTCGCGCAGCGAGGACGCGATCGACGAGCTCTCGGGCGGGATGAAACGCCGGCTGGCGATCGCTCGGGCGCTGATGATCCAACCGCGGGCCGTGATCCTCGACGAACCGACGACGGGACTCGACCCGCACAGCCGCAATCGAGTCTGGGAAGAGCTTGCGCAGCTCAAGGCCCGGGGAGTCACGATCCTGATGTCGACGCACTACATGGATGAAGCCGCCACCCTCTGCGATCGCATCGCGATCCTCGACCGCGGTCGCATTCTGGCGCTCGACCCACCGCTGGAGCTGATCGAGAAGCACACACGCGGCGATGTACAGGAGCTACGCGTCACCACCGCTTCACACAGCTCCGTGCGTGCCGAGCTCGAGCGCGCCGGCATCCGCTGGCGAGAAGTCGGCGCCGTGTTCAGGCTCAACCGAGAGGCCGATCCGGCTGCGGTGCGGAGCATCGCGGGCACTCGCTCTGAGGTGCGCCGCGCCAATCTCGAGGACGTCTTCCTGAACCTGACGGGGCGGGAGCTTCGCGACGAATGACAAAGCGCCCGAATCAGGCGCCCGCTCCTCCGATGACTCGCCCCTCCTTTCTACGCGGCATCGTTGGAATCTGGTACCGGCATGCGTTGGCCCTGACCCGCGTCTGGAAGGTGGCCACGACCTGGTTCGTGATCGAGCCGGCATGCGTTCTGCTCGCGATGGGCCTGGGGGTCGGCCGGCTGATCGGGACCCTCCCCACGCACGGGGAGTATGCGAGCTTCGTGACTCCGGGCATGATCGTGGGAATGGCGATGTACCACGCGATCTTCGAGTGCTCGTGGGGCGCATTCCAGCGGATCCAGTCGCACAGCGTCGAAACCCTACTCACGACTCCCATCGGTATCGTCCAGCTGGCGGCAGGAGAGATCCTCTGGGGAGCCACACGCAGCGCGCTCTCGACGATCGCCGTCGGAGGCCTCGCCCTCGGACTCGGCTGGCTCGACCCCAGCGCCTTTCCGGGTGTGCTGCTGGTCTCGATGCTCGTAGGGGTGGAGTTTGGCGCCATCGGGCTGTGCTTCGCCGCCACCGCACAGACCACCTCGACCTTGTCGCTGATCTTCACGATCGTGGCGACCCCGCTCTTCTTCTTCAGCGGATCCTTCTTTCCGATGGAGATCCTTCCACGCGCGCTCCAGATCGCGGCATGGATCGCGCCGCTCTCGCCCGGAGTGCATCTGGCGCGCGGATTCGCGACGCACGATCTGCACACGACCCATCTCGCAGCCGCGGTCTACCTCGTGCTGCTCGGCGCGGCCAGCTTCCCAGTCGCAGTGTGGCTGCTGCGTCGCAAGCTGCTCCGCTGATCGACGCGCTGCGCTCGAAGCCGCACGCGCAGGCTTCTTCAGCGACGGATTCCGGCCTTGGTGAGCGCCCGATCGAGGTCGGCCACGAGATCGTCCAAGGCTTCGATCCCCACCGACAGCCGCACCAAGCCATCGCGAATGCCGACCTTTTCACGCTCTTCGCGCGGAATGCTCGCGTGCGTCATCGATGCGGGATGATCGGCGAGCGACTCGATTCCGCCGAGACTTTCCGCCAGCGAGAACACCTGCAGCGCGGACACGAACACCGTCGTCTGCTCGAGCGACGCGTCGAGTTCGAGGGTGACGATTCCAGATCCGCCACTCATCTGACGCTTCGCAATCTCGACCTGCGGATGCGATGCGAGAAACGGATGTCGCACCCAGCGGATCCCCGCATACGCCTCGAGTCGCTGCGCAATCGCGAGCGCGTTGCGATGGTGCTGTTGCATGCGCAGCGCCAAGGTCTTGACTCCGCGCGCGATCAGCCAGGTGTCGAACGGCGAGGGGTTCAGACCGACCGCCTTCTGTGCAAAGATCATCTTGTCGTGCCACTCGCGGTCGTTGGTGACCACGACACCGCCCAGACAGTCCGAGTGGCCATTGATGTACTTGGTCGTGCTCGAGAGCGAGAGCGTGGCACCGAGCTCGAGCGGGCGCTGGAAGAAGGGCGACGCGAACGTATTGTCCACCAGGACCGGAACGCCCACCTCCGCAGCAACGCGTGACAGCGCGCCGATATCGAGGATCTTGAGCAGTGGATTGGTAGGAGATTCGATCCACACCAGCGCTGGGCGAAGCTCGCGAATCTTCGCGTAGTTCGCGGGGCGCGTGAAGTCCACATAGGAGATCCCGACGCCGAACTTCTCGAAGACCTGATCGAAGATCCGAAACGTGCAGCCGTAGATATTCTCCTCGGCGAGGACATGACTCCCCTGCTTCAAGGTCGAGATCACTGCGGTGATCGCCGCCATTCCACTTCCGAAGACAGTCGCATGCTCACCATTCTCGAGCGACGCAAGGGTCGTCGCGAGGCGAGTGAAGTTCGGGTTACCGGAGCGAGTGTAGTCGTATCCCTGATGCTCTCCCGGCCGCGTCTGGACGAACGTGCTCGTCGCATAAATCGGCGGCATCACCGCCCCGGTCTCGCGGTCGGGCTCCTGGCCGGTGTGGATGGCTCGGGTCTCGAATCTCACGCAGTGCTTCCCCTTCGCGCGCTGCGGTTCGGGAGCCGGACTCAGCGCATGATCTTGCGGCGGCGCTCCAAGCGGCGCTCCCAGAGCGCCTCCATCTCGTCGTCGCGCGCGAGATCTTCTAGCACGTTTTGCGCGAGAGGGATGCCACCCGCTGCCGCCCGCTCGATCCAAAACCGCGCCATCGGGCCGTCCGGGGCGGCTCCGTGGCCTCGGGCAAAGCAATACCCGACCAGCAACTGAGAGCCGGGGTCGCCTGCCTCTGCAGCAGCCAGGAGCAGTCGAAAGGCTTCCGCACGATTCTCGGGCAACCCACGCTCATCCCAGTAGAGAAGCGCCAGCCGCTGCTGAGCGCGCACGTCGCCCTGCTCGGCGGCCCGGTCGTACCAACGCCTCGCCTGGTCCAACTGACTGCGCGAAGCAACGATCGGCCGGTTCTCGATCTGGCCCTGCAGGTCATCGAGCTGCTGCAGCGAGAGAGTCCATCGGTCCTGGATCTGAAATGGGTTCGGGGCCACGCCTCTTTCGGGGGGAAGCCACTCCGCGATCTCGTAGCGGAGCCCCAGCCGGTACTGCGCCTCGGCATCCCCAGCAGTTCCTGCACGCTCGTACCAACGAATCGCTTCGCGGTCGTCGAAGACGCCGAGAGCCTTGTCGGCATAGGTCCGAGCCAGCCGCATCATCGCGGGCACGTAGCCGCGCTCGGCGGAATCGCGCAAGGTCCGTAGACCTTCTCGGACACGCCGAGCCTCGAGCTGCTCGAGCCCCCGAGCGTATGCCACGAGCGCTCTCGGATCGAGCGGCGATCGCGGACGCGCAGGTAAGGTCGGAGTCTCGCCGCCGACCTCGCCCTCTGCAGATCGAGTCGGATTCGCCGACATACCCAGCGCGATGCGTCCCGCGGCCACGGCGAGCGATCCGCTGGGCGCTACCGACCCGGAGCCTCGTGCTGGCGTGCCCTGCTCCGTCGCGCGCGTCCGCACAGGCGCCGCTTCGGGCTGCTCCGCACGGACCGCCTCCGCCGCAGCCACCACCGAGCCTGGGTCCAGCGAGCCCGGATTCGCGTCGAGCTGCAATCCAGTCGCCGACGGATTCGGCTCCTCTCGACGTCGCTCCGCTGGCACGGCACCTCGGCGACCGACATCGGAGCTCGCTGTGCGGGGCGCCGGGCCGCGCGCCACCGATGCGCGCGCAGACTCGCCGGCGGCTTCCTCCTCCGCGAGGAGTCGCCCCGCTCCGCTCACCGCAGAGATCGAGCTTCCGGAGGTCCGCGTAGCGCCGGAGACCGGGTCGCCGAACGCAGCTGCAGCCGGCGATCCGGTCCGCACCTGCACCCCACGCCGGCTGCCCGCCCCCGGCGCTTCCTCGCGGGAAGCTCCGGAGTCAGCCGGTTGCGGACGCTCGGAGGGGGGCTGCGTGACCAGGTACTCGGACCAGAACACAGCGTAGAGAACCGCACTCCCCGCCACGACCGCGAGGATCTTCGCCAGCCGCGCAGAGCGTCGGCGCACGCGCGGACGTGGCGACGAGCGGCTCGAGATCAGAGGAGACTGGATCCGAGGCACCTCGGCCGGAGCACTCGGACGCAAAGGCGGTAGCGGTGCCGGCTTGCCGAGCGCCCCACGTTGGCGCCCCCAGGAAGCCGCAGCGGAGCCCCCACGCGCAGAGGTCACAGCTCGCGGAGACTCGCCCTCGCCGTCTGGAGATTGGTGATCCGGAGCCTCGGGCTGCGACGCGGAGACGGCCCATTCGAAGCGGGCATCGCGTTCCCCGCGCGCTGGTTGCGCGAGCGTTCTTAGTCTCTCCGGTTGCCCCTCGGAAACGGGCCGAGAGACGGGCGGCCGAGGGTCCGCGGGGGCACGCCGCTCCGAGTCCATCACCTCAGGGATCGCACGATCGGACCCGCCGGCCTCCGTCAGCATCCGCCCCAGATCGACCAAACCGAGCCGCTCCGAGGTCCGGAGCGACAGCCCTTGCATCAACGCCGCTTCCGCCGCTTCCGGGATGTCGGCACCGAGCTCGCTGGGCGGAACGATCGCGTCGGATTCGAAGCGCTCAGTGGCGTGCGCCGGCGGCTCCCCGGTGATGGCGAAGTAGAGCGTGGCGCAGAACGCGTAGACGTCCGTCCACGGGCCCTGCCTGCCCGACAACGAGTACTGTTCCGGGGGCGCGTACCGATCGCGCACGATCACGGTCATCTGTCCGCGCTGCGACGCGAGCTGCTGACGAGCCGCACCGAAGTCGATCAGCTTCGTCTTACCGTCTACGGTGAGAAAGACGTTCTCCGGAGTGACGTCCCGATGTGTAATACCCTTTTCATGGATGGCAGAAAGCGCATCGATCACGGGAACCAGGAAATGGAGCGCGTCGGCGTAGGGAATCCGCCCGCCATTCCGGGTGACATAGGAATGGAACGTCTCGCCTTGGAGATACTCCATCACGAGATAGGCAGTGCCATTGAGCTTGAAGAACGTCAGCGGAGAAACGATACACGGATGCGTTTCGAACTCCGCAAGCAGTCGAGCCTCTTCGAGATACTTCTGGATTCCCTGCTTGTACAGATCGCCCTGTCCGGACCGGAGCGATACCTGGAGACTCTTCGTCGATCGCGCGACCACTCCACGCGGAAAGTACTCCTTGATCGCACGCTTTCGGCTCAGTCGCAGATCCCAGGCGAGGTACGTGATCCCGAATCCGCCGTGCCCCAGTGCTCGCCCGACCATGTAGTCATCACGCAGGATCGTTCCGGGTGGTAGTGCACCATCGAGGCCGGTATCCACCACACCATCCCAGCCGCAGGTGTCGCAGCAATCCCCCGGCGAGGTAAGCTCGAAGCAATTCTTGCAACGGACTCGGCTGTCGCCTGCGTTTACACCGCTCAATGTCAGGGCACCTCTAGAGATCACACTACCATCATCCAACCGCCGAAGCCAAAGGTCTCCGGTAACGAGCGACCTTGTCCCCGCCGATCAACCGCCGTAGCGCGAACTCAGCAGACCGGGAGTGCGATCGGGCGCGCCCCCGAACGTGAGCATCCCGCCCTCCCGAACTCGTTTGCAGTCCCTAGAAGAGTGGGCGAGCGGAAGTCCGGCCCAATGACTCGGCACCCGCACGGCTCCCGGAGATCGGCCCGGAGCCCTGTCATCGACCGCGCACCACGCGCCCTGTGGACCACCGATCTGCGCCCCGGGGTGGAGGCAACGCCCGCACTGTCGTTACCAGCGAGGGAGTCCACCCCCGCCTCATCTCTCGAGCCCAACCTCGGCGTAGCTCGAGGCCACGAACACGACGGGACTCTCGCCCCGAATGGTCGGGGGCCGCAATCGCAACATCCCGACCCCTGCGGATTCCACCACCGGTCCGCGAATCCCTTCATCGGCTGGAGCCTGATTGTATTACATATCCACCTACCGCATGCGTTCCAGCATGAATCGAGAGACGGGCGTCGAGCTGAGCAGAGTGCTCGCTGACGCTGCAATTCAGCGTGTCAGATCAGCTGATGTTCGAGTTCACCCAGCGACGACCGACATGTCGAGGTCGAGCTACCGGGGACATTCCGGGTCAAAGAGAACACCCGCGATCGCAGCTGGGGAGTCTCGTGGTAGGACCTCTCGAGCCTCTCTCACAGCACGTCATTGCGCGCGGACGATGCATCGATCGCGAACGGAAAAGTTGCCACGAGCACCCCGATCGTAGATAGAATGGCGACCGAGGATCCACTCGTCGTAGCGTTCACTCCGTTGGGCTCAGTGGTAGAGTACGTTCGACCACGACATCTCGTGTGTCTCTCCTCGACCGAGACGCACCGAGCCAGCAGGAAAGGCCGGAAGCGACGGAGTGGGAGCGGGGCCGGGACCGGAGTCTGAGTCGGCCTGAGTCGGATAGACACGGCGCTCTGGGCTGCAGGTGTAGAGCCGTGCAGGTGTAGAGCTAGCAGGTGTAGAGCCAGCGAAGGGGCAACGTGGATGCGGGCGCCTGAACTCAGCGGCTACTCGACATGCACGCGGGCAGCGCGGGATGGCGTACGAGCAAGCCGCAACCTTCTTCCAATTTTCCCGACGGGCGTTGGCGCGCATATTCGCCGCTGCCTTTCTTGCCTTGCGGTGTACTCCCACCCATTCTGCTCTGATGGGAGACGTGCAAGGCGAGTCGAGCAGATTCGGTTTTCGCCCAGCGAAAATTTCAGCTTGTGCCGGCGGGAGTTGCGCGGAGAGACGCGCGCTGTCTGCACCCATTCTGCGGCAGAGACAAGAACGTGACACTCATCACAGGATTCAACCCATCCATTCGTGAGCATCCTTCATCGTGAAAACAATTCGAACATCCATGAAAGTGTTCGCTGGCTGCGCAATCCTGGCGGCCAGCGTGGGCTGTGGCGGTGGCTCTTCGGGCGGCGGATCCGGTCCTGCTCCGATGGTCATGGAGGCTGGACTCAATGCTGGGTCCTCCGGTGAGGCGACTCCGGACCCAGTCGCGGCGCAGACCGGTTCGAATACGAGCTCGGTTGCCAATTCCGGAGGCGGTTCACGAACGGAGACCGCCCAGGCGAGTACAGGCTCTAGCGGCAGCTCTTCGAGCACCATGTCGAATGCCGCGAGCGTTTCCGCGACTCGGACGAGCAGCGGATCCGCAAACGCAGGGTCCTCCACGAACCGCGCAGCGAGCACGGGAACCAGTAGTGGAAGCGGGTCGTCTGCCGGCAGCACCGCGAGCGCGAGCGTGAGCCGCTCTGGGTCGGGGTCCTCGGGTAGCCCTGGACCTTCAGGATCCGCGGGATCCGGATCCTCAGACGGCTCCGGCTCCTCTGGACGCACCGAGACCGCGATGGCGTCCAATCGCGCTCCGACTCCTGCTCCGCCTGCTCGCACACCCGCGGTGCAGCTAAAGGGAATCGTGACCTTCGACCTCGGACCGAGCGCAGAGCGCGTGGATATCGTGCGGCTCTTCATTGGCACGAAGTCCGGCGACTACAATCGCGACGTGGTGTTGAAGAGTGTCACCCTGGACGGTCGCCGCGGAACCGCGATGGAAAGCGTATTGGCCAACACGCTCAACAAGCCGGGCGTCTACTTCGTTGCCCTGAAGGTGATCGACACATCCGGTCGAGAGTCCGACTTCTCGAACGAGCTCCGAATCGACACCCGCGTGGGGAGTGCTTCGCTCCTGGATGTCTTCACTCCGCTCCAGCAGTGGGCGCGGGTCGCTGCGGTCGCGGATTCAGTCGCAAGCCTGCAGCTCGAACCCCTTCAGCTCGAACTGACTCGACATTCTGCACTGGAATCTTGACATGAAGCTTAGACACTACTTGTTGCCGACGACGGCGCTGTGCTTGATGTTCGCTGCAGGCTTCTCGGCGGGGCGAGTCCGCTCGGTCGACCTACCCGGCGAAGCTCCGCCCTCCAAACCGATCGCGCCGGCTCCGGTTTCCGCAGCCGACTCTGCGGTCTGGGAGACGCAAGAACCGGGTGAACCCGCTCGAGCTGCACAGGTAGATGCTGCACCGCCGATCGCTTCGCGAGACATGAGCGAAAGCGATTCGTTCTTGTCGGGAATCGATCCGCGACTCGCGCAAGCCTACCTGGGAAGCGGCGGGGACCCATCGCAGGCCGTCGACCTGGTGCTCTCCACTCTCGACGAGCGAGAGATCATCTCGACGCTCACCACGTTGACGAACACGACCCCCGAGGATCTGTCCGAGATTCGAGACGTGCGGGACTATGCACGCCGCCTCGCGAACATCGCCATGGACGGGGTGCTGGCCGATCCCACTGCGGAAGCAGATCTGGCTCCGGTACCCGACGTCATGTTCACCAACTCCGTGGATCCCGATGGCTTCCCAGCCGAGGTGCGTGCCAGCTTCGGAACCGATACGCAGGATCGTATCTACGCGGTCTTTCCGAGCGAGAAATACACCCGGGATCAGGTCCTCGTGAAGTGGTTCCGTGAGGGCGAGTCCAATCTGATGCTGTTCGGCCGCTATCCGGTCCGTCCCGGCGAGCCTCTCAATCACGTCTGGGTCGAGCGCGATGGCGGCTGGAGACCGGGTCCGTACGTGGTCGAGTTCTACAATCCATCCGAGCCGCTCACGCGCATCGCTGCCGGCCGGTTCGAGGTATCGGCCAACTAGATCGAGGTCTCCCCAGTATCGCCAGCTGGAATTTCTGCCTTCGACCGCGTAGGTTCGCGGCGTGTCGTCGCTCGATCACCCCGTACCAACTCCCAACTGGCCCCGTCTCGATCCAGCTACTCGTGAGCGAGCGCGAGAGGTGGCTCGCGCTCGCCAGGCCCAGCTCACCAAGCCTAGAGGCAGCCTCGGTCGGCTGGAGGAGCTCGCGGCAGAGCTCGCATTCATCCAGGGATCTCCGCAGCCGCGCGCGCGCCCTGCACAGGCGGTCATCTTCGCTGCCGACCACCCCGTCGTGCGTCACGGGATCTCGGCCTACCCGGCGGACGTCACACGCTCCATGCTGCGCTGCTTCGCGGCTGGCGGCGCGGCTGCAGCCGTACTCGCCGCGAGGCAGCAGATTCCACTGAGCGTGATCGACGTCGGCGTAGCGGAGCCGCTCGACGAGGGCTACGGATCTCACGCGAGCTGTTGCATTCTGAGAAGCCCGATGGCGGACCTCCCGGCCGGCGATCTGCGCTGCGAAGACGCGATGCCCGAGCCGACTCTCCGGGCGGCATTGGACGCCGGGCGGAGCTGGGCGGACTCTCTCGACACTCTCCCAGCGGTCGCGATCATCGGCGAGATCGGGATCGGAAATACGACCGCGGCCTCGGCCGTCGCCGCACACCTGCTTGCCTGCGCCCCGGAGGAGATCGTGGGCCCAGGCACCGGCCTCTCGCCCGACGCAGTGGAGCGCAAGTGTAATGTCGTGCGCGACGCGCTCCGGCGGATCGAAGGTTGCTCGTCGGATGAGGCTCTCGGACGCATCGGCGGGAGGGATCTGGCGGCGATGACGGGGGCGATGCTCGCGTTCGAAGGGAGCGCGTGCGCGATCCTGGTGGACGGCTTCATCGCGTCGACCGCAGCACTCGCCGCGTGCCGCCGATCCCCAGGTCTGCGCGCGCAGCTCCTCTTCGCACACAGATCCGCAGAGCCGGGCCACACTCGAATCCTCGAAGAGCTCGCCGCGCGCCCTCTCCTGGACCTCGAAATGCGCCTAGGAGAGGCGTCGGGGGCCTTGACGGCCTTCCCGCTGCTCGAGCTCGCGTGCGCCTTGCATGGAGAGATGTCCACCTTCGCCGAGAGCCGGGTTCCCGATCGTCCCAGCGCGACTGCATGAGGACCCAGCTGCGCGCCCTACGGGCCTGCGCGGTCTTCCTGACGCGCCTGCGACTCGGTGGCTTTCCCTATTCCGACGCCGAATGGCGCTGGGCCGCCGCATACTTTCCCGTCGTGGGTGCAGCGATCGGAGCGCTGCTCTCCGCGGCGCTCCATGCCACCCAGGCGCTCGGCGCCGCCCCCGCCGCGGTTCTCTGCGTGAGCGCTGGCTTGTGGCTCACCGGAGCCTTGCACGAAGACGGCTTGGCCGACACCGCCGATGCTCTCGGGGCTGCCCCTCGCTCGGGAGAGCGACTCCGCGAGATCTTGAAGGACTCCGCTGTGGGGACCTATGGCACGCTCGCCCTGTTCGTGAGTCTGTTCCTGCGAGTCAGTCTATTGATCGAGCTCGCGGAGTCGGCCGCCGTGGCACTCATTCTGAGTCACAGCCTCGCACGCGTTGCGCCCGTGTGGCTACTGGCTTCGATGAACTATGTCAGCGACCCCGCGACGTCGCGCAGCGGGGCGCTCGCCTCCGCAGTTGGCCTCCCGCAAGCCTTGGCCGCGATCGCGTTCGCTGGCGCGCTCTGCGTCTGGGCAATCGCGATGACCGCAACTCCGGTGAGTGCTATCGCACTATGCGCGGCAACCCTCTCGGGCATCGGCATCGCCGGCCGAGTCTGGTTTTCTCGAGCCCTCGGCGGAGTCACTGGAGACTTCCTGGGAGCCCTCGAGCAGGTGAGTGAGTGCGGGGTGCTACTGAGCCTCGCACTGATCCTCCATACATGAGCCCAGCGAACGCCGAACGCACGCTTCTCGAGCGAGAGTTTGGGCTGCTCGAGCCGAGCCGCACGATCCGAAGAGTTGAGCTCGAGCCCCTGGCTCACAACGCAAAGAGCGCCATTACGCAGGGGATCTGGCGCGCGCGAGCCGCGGATCGAGGCGCAATCGTAAAGGTCGTAAGCCACCGGCCCCGTGCCGACCCCGAGTGGGCGCCATCGCGCCAGAAGTCGGCCTGGAACTACTTTCACCGCGAAGTCTGCTTCTATCGAGAAGAGCCCGGGGACTTCCTCCACGACTGCGGGCTCCGATGGCTCTGTCCCCTGCTCCTGGAACGCGCAGGCGAGGCTCAGCTCGACTACGGAGGCCAGGGGTCGGTAGATCCGGAAGAGCGCTATTCCAATCGGGGAGAGGCTCTGACGCAGCTCGTCCAGTGGGCCGAGAAAGCGCGTACAATGGTTTCGAAACGTCCACATCTACTCGACTGCGATGAAGTTCGAAAGGAATACGAGCATGGAGCTACTGGGAGTCCATCACATCTCGTTGAATGTTCAGGAGCTCGAGAGCGCGGTGGACTTCTACGTGCGCCAGCTCGAGCTCGCGCCGATCGAGCGGCCCGACCTAGGGTTCCGCGGCGCCTGGTTCGCGCTCGGAGACGGTCGGGAGCTCCATCTGGTGGAAGCGCCGGACGCGCATCCGGCGCGTGGACAACACTTCGCGTTCCGCGTGGCGGATATCGCGGGGGCACGCGAGCAACTCATGAACCGCGGCGTGCGAATCTCGCCCATCAACAAGCTGCCGAATGGATCCCAGCAGTGCTTCTTCCTGGATCCGTCCAAGAATCTACTCGAGCTGAACCAGCCCGAGGGCTGATCGTCCAGATGGCTCTAATCATCGAGGTCGTATTGGATCACGACCTGGCCTGTGATGAGGATGGCCCCCCGAGAAGTCGGAGTGGAGCCGATTTCCGCAATGCTCTGCATGCGCTGCATCTGAGCCAGCGGTCCCACCGCACTCCCCTGTTCTGAAACGGAACGGAGGTCGCCCAGACGGGCACCGAGAGCTTCGGCAATCGCCTGCGCCTTCTCACCGGCATCTCGAACCGCGAGAGCGAGCGCTTCCTTGCGTGCGTCGCGTTCGTCGACGAGCCCGAACGTGATGCCGTCGACCCGATTCCCCCCCGCCCCGAGCGCCGCGTCGATCACGGCCCCTAGCCGATCGAGCTCGCGAACCGTGACCAGCACGACGTTCGAGGCGCGATAGCCGGTGATCCGCGGACCCTCGCCGACACTCGATGGTGACCTGCTCGAATAGACGGGACCGATCTCGAGCTCTACGGTCTGGATGTCGCGCGGCCCGACCTCGAGATCCTGCACCTTCTGGAGGATGCGGTTTGCCGTCTCGTTCACCGCCTTCTGCGCAGCCGCCGCCACGTCGTTCTCGGCAACCACCCCGATGCGAACCCGAGCCAGATCGGGCTCTCGGTTCACCTCGCCCACTCCTCGTACGGAAATCCCGGCCGCGTTCGCGTCGTCGCACACCGCAGTCGTCGTTGCCAGCAGCCAAAGCATCGCTACCAGACTCAACGTTCGCATCGCCATGGTCTTCACTCCTCGTATCGGGCCAGAATCCGTGAACGGACCGAGCTCGAGATATCGTAGGGGAACCCCACGAGTAGGCCATCCGCTGTGTACGGGCGAGTATGCGACGCGCGCGAGCCGAAACCACCTGCGCCCCCCGCCGCCGACCCTAGAACTCCACCGTAACCCTCTTGCAACAGATTGGGGGGCGCGCCTGCACACCCAGTGGAGGTAGCCCCCTCACCGCCTGGGTTCCCCACGCCAGACCCGACACGCGTGCACTTCCCTACGACTGACACACAAAAAAAAGGATGAAAACGAGATGGCAATCCAGCCAGGGCTTCGTGGTAGGCTCACTGGACAAGGTGACAAAGTCCAACTTTCCCCCACCAGTCGAGCGCGCTATGGGTGAGACAACGCACCTCGAAACGTTTCTCGAAGCGAACGACGCGATCCTGCGGCAAGCTCCCTTCGTGATCGCAGAGCTCGATCTCGACGGGAGGATCACGTACTCGAACTGGATTCCCGAGCAGTTCCGCAACGAGGTCGTGATCGGCTCGAGCGTGCTCGACAAGGCGGCACCCGCAGATCGAGATCGGATCGAGGCTGCACTCGAACGGGTTGCGAAGCACGGTGAAACGGTTCAGATCGAATCACAGGACGCCTATGACCGCTGGTGGCAGTCTGCGCTCTATCCGATTCGCACTGCAGATGGAGTAATCGCATCGATCGCGCTCTTCTCGCGCGAGATCAGCGAAGAGCGCAGCTTGCGGGCGCAGATTCAGGATCTCCAACGAGTCGAAAGCTTGGGTCTGCTCGCCGGAGGGATCACGCACGACTTCAACAACCTACTCGTGGCGATTCTCGGCAATGCCGACCTTGCCGCCATGAGTATGCCTGCAGAAGCGCCAGCCCAGACGTTCCTGCAGGAGATCATCAGCAGTGCGCAACGCTCGGCCGAACTCTGCGGACAACTCCTGGCCTACTCGAGGCGCAGCCGCCCCTCGACGATCACCGTCGATCTACGCGATCTGATCCGAGAGATCGTCGGAATCCTCAGGGTGGCGATCTCACCCTCTACGGCGATCGAGCTCGACCTCGGACCGGAGCCCTTGCCCGTCGAGGTGGACGTCACGCAGCTTCGACAAGTGATCATGAATCTCGTCACCAACGCATCGGACGCTCTGCAGGGGAAGCCAGGAACCATCGTCCTGCGCACTTGCACTGAGCAGTACACGCGTGAGCGCCTGCGCGCATTCTCCGACGATCCGATCCTGCCCGAAGGAGTCTATCAGCGTCTAGAAGTGCGTGACACGGGCGTCGGCATGGACAGAGAGACCTGCGCCAGAATGTTCGAGCCTTTCTTTACTTCCAAGTCTCAGGGTCGCGGACTCGGACTCGCAGCGGTGCTCGGGATCCTACGAGCACACCGCGGCGCCATACGCGTCGTCAGCGAGCGGGGCCGGGGGACGACGATGTGTGTCCTGCTGCCCGAGAGCCGTCAGAAGATCATCGCGCTCGAACATTGCAGCGGCCTCGCCAGAGCATGGAAGGGCGTCGGTACGATCCTGATCGTCGACGACGAAGAGGGTGTGCGTCGATTCGCGAAGAACGCGCTCGAGTCCGCAGAATTCCAGGTCCTGCTCGCGTGCAACGGGCAGCATGCGCTCGAGGTCTTTCAGGCTCATCGGAACGACATCACCGCGATTCTGCTCGACGTCACGATGCCGAAGTCGAACGGGATCGACACTTTGAAGCGGATCCGCGAGGAGGCACCAGAGCTTCCGATCCTGATGTCGAGCGGCTACGCTGAGCACCGCCGCACGGTGACCGAACTCGCTCAAGACCGCGCGACCGACTTTCTGTCCAAGCCCTACCGCGTCCAGGAGCTACAGTTTGCGCTCAACGACCTTCTGGCGCGCAATCTGGGCTGAGATTCGGATGCATCGCTGCTGGCGCGGAGATGCGTGATTCGGCTCGCTCGATCTCCTGGTCGAGCGCGTGGAGCTCCGCCGCGCTGCCCAGCCCCTCGAACGAGCGTAGACGCTCGAGAGACTCACGATTGTGACGCAGCCCCAGCACGGACCCTACCTGAGCATTCAGCTGGACCGAGCGAGTGAGGAGCTCCAGCGCCGCCGCTGTTTGCCCCAGCTCGACCGACAGCTCCGCCAAGGCCCCTGCCGTACGAGCCAGACCCAGGACATCACCGATCTCTTGCTGCACGCCGGCGGCGCGCACGAGCGCAGCCCGTGCGCGAGTTGGATGCGCGAGCTTCGCTTCCAGACGCCCGATCGTCTCGTGCACGCGAGCCAGCTCGCGCTTCCGACCGAATTCGGTGTAGAGCCCCTCCGCCGTATGCGCATGTCCGAGGGCTCGCTCCAGGGCTTCGGACTCGTAGCCGGGGCGGGCCTGCACGTGCAAGACCAAGCGAGCCATCAAGTGCTCCGTCTGCGCCATCTCGACACGGGCTTCGGGATCGCCCGGAGCCCGCTCCCCAAAGACATCCCGCGCACTCTCGAGCAGGCGATGCGCCCGCACCGGATCGCCGAGACGTAGCTCGATCGCGGCTTGGTCGTTGAGGAGCCGTGCCGCGCTCACAGGCTTCCCATGCTCGAGGTAGCGACGGCTCAGATCGGAGAGGGCCTCGAGTGCGAGCTGGAGGCTTTCGAGCGAGCCAATCTCGTAGAGAACCTCGGCGCGAAGCTCCACGACCCGCGCGATCAGGTCGAGCGGATCCCCGGGCTCGACCAGAGCCTCGGCCGCTTCGATGACCTCCCGCGCAGCAGCAAGCCCGAGCTCGGGCGTATCGCCACTCCCTACGAGTCCCGCACCCAACAGATGTGCACGCGCAAGCGCAACCTGAACCAGAATCCGATTCTCGCGCCCGACCTCATGGTCGCCTGCGTCATGGGCGCTGGCGTCCGTCGCCTCCAGCCCTGCAAGGATCTTCTCTCCCGACTCGATCGCCTCGGCATAGAGTCCCATCGCGACCGCCTGCTCGAGCTCGCGAGCGAGCAACGACTCCACTGCGAGCGGCTCCGATGCAGGCTCCAATGCAGGCTCCGATTGGGGCTCGGATCCGGACGGCACCGCGGCCGCCGAGGGGCCCTCCGAGACCGTGGTCGGCTCTCCCGGGCCAGCCTCCTCCCTTCCGACGTCGATCTTGGAATCGGCACGCTCGCCTGCCGCATGCGCGGAACTCCCTGCGGAGTCGACCTCGCGGCGGTAGGTAGCAGCCAGCGATGGGAGGAGATCCGCGAGCAGCGCGCGACGCAGTTCGTCCGAGACGAAGATGTGGCCCGACCCGTCGTCTCGAATCGGCACACCGCAGTCCTTTGCACGCTGCAGCCGCTCGAGTACTGCGAGGACCGGCAGGCCGCAGACTCGCGCCAGTGCATCGACCGGGACGGGCCCGTCCGCGGCTGCAACCACCCGGAGCAGGTGCAGGACCTCGTCCGACAAGCCTGCGCCACCGAGCTCACGCTCTCCCCGCGTCGCCGTCGGCTCAGGAGTCAGTCTACGACCGGGCCGCGAGGTCGGCCCTTCGGATCCTAGCTCCGGCTCCGGCGCGTCGCCCGCGGACATTGCCGCGTCGCGACGCTCCGCAGGGGGAGCCTCCTGATCCTTGGACTCCTGCAGCAGGACCGCCTCGGTCCCGAAACGTGCAGCGAGCGCCTCGATCCATGCGCGTCCAGGCTGAGAGGCGGCGAAGCCCGGGTCGAAGGTGAGCACGACGGGCAGCGATAGGGCCTCGCAGTGCGGAATCAAATTCGATACGAGAGCAGCCACCTCGGGGGTCGCAGCCTCCAGGCGTTCGAAGCAGAGGACCCCTGTTCCCCGGATCGCGCTCCCGAGCTCCCGCAGCGCGAGCATCAGCGCCTGTCCCCAGGGACGCTCCGAGCGCTGCTCGAAGAGCTGGCGCCGCACGCCCCGCTCAGCCGCATCTACCCACCGCGCCGGGTGCACCCCGAGCGCATGGCCGCTGGCAACGAGTAGCTGCTGGGCCAAGACCACCGCAGAGTCTGCACGTGCCAGGTCGACGTTCACCACCCGCAGTCCGAACTCGGCAAGTGAGGGAAGCTTGCCGGCAATCCAGACCGAGCTCGCGCCGTGGTAGATCCGGTCCAGCAATCGCTCGAGGTTCTTCGCATTCGTCTCAGCCATCTCTGCTCTCATCCCATTCTTTCCGTACATCCCTACCAGCATTCGGTTATGCGCGCCCGGGACGCAAGTCGACCAGGAAGAACGGTCCACGCTTGAACCGTCGCACAATCGCCCGCAGGATCCACATCCCCGCGAGACTTCAGGACCCAGCGATCCAAGCAGACACGACTCCGTACTTCCCTGAGGCGCTCGGCGTCGCTCATGGCTCGCTGCGCTCGCCGATCCTGGACTCCAGTCGCAGCAGCTTCTCGGTGCCGAGAGTGACCCCAGTGGGCTCTGCGACTTCGCAGGCCACGGCCACCTGGAAGTTGACCACGCGCTCGACCAGGTACGATCCGATCGGCACTCGCACACATGAAACACCATGCACGATCTCGCTCGCCTCCGCGCTCACGACGCGTTTGAGGCGAGCCGAGAAGCTCCATACCTTGACCCTCGACCGAGCCTCCGCCAGATGTGCGGATGGGAACAGGGAGGCGCGCGCGTGAACCGACCCATTCCAGAGCCCATGGGAGTCGCCTGCGTCGGCAGCGGACTCGCCCGCCTGCAGCTGAACGAGCCTCCGAAGGTCGATCGAGGCAGACGACAGCTGGCTCTCGACCAAGCGCTAAGGTTCGGGCGTGCGGTACGCGCCCGCTCGATCTTGTGGCTGTCGTGCCTCGTGATCTGCGGGCTGCCCGGCACTCCGAGTGCGGATGAGGGGACCTTCTCTCGGGTCATGGCGGACAAGATCCTGGTCGACAAGAGCCGACGTCTCCTGCAGCTCGTGCACGGGCGCACGGTACTCAGGACATACCGCATCGCCCTAGGCCGCAATCCACTGGGTCCGAAACAGCGACGCGGCGATCGGCGCACGCCGGAAGGCATCTACCACGTGAGTGCTCGCAACCCGCAGAGTCGCTTTCATCTCTCGCTGCGAATCTCGTACCCGAGTCCGGCGGATCGCGCTCGTGCGACCCAACAGGGCGTCGATCCGGGGGGAGACATCATGATCCACGGCTTGGGCGACCAGCGCTCGCACTTCGGAGCGATGCACACCGAGACAGACTGGACCGATGGCTGCATCGCAGTCACCGATCGCGAGATTCGCGAGATCTGGGATCTGGTGCCGATCGGAACCTACATCGAGATTCGCCCCTGATCAGCGGCGACAACTGCTTCCCGCGCTGCCGCTCGCATTGCACTCCGGCCGAAACGAGGCATCTTTCGAACGGTGCCGCCAGCTGCTACGAAGCCCAACATCGAGATCGAGTACTGCTACCGGTGTCGCTGGCTGCTGCGTGCGAGCTGGATGGCTCAGGAGCTTCTGTCCACTTTCGAGTCCGAGATCGGTGGGGTCACTCTGATTCCGAACGGTGAAGGTGGCGTCTTCGAAGTACGCTGCGCGGGAGAGCTGATCTTCTCGCGATCGCGCGACCGCGGGTTCCCCGACATCAAGGAGCTCAAGCGCGCAGTGCGCGATCGTGTGGCCCCCGACCGCAGTCTCGGCCACACGGACCGCGTTACCGACGAGTCGAGCGCGTAGACCGAGTACAGACGGGTCTGCTTCTCGCGGGACCCGTGCTCCGAGTCACTCGGGTCTAGAGCGCGACCCAAGTCCCCAGGAAATCCGCACCGAGCACCCAACGAGTCCCCAAGCACCCCGCGGTTGCGCGCGAGATGCTGAGCCTCCATCGCCGATCCGCTTCCCGGCGAGCCTGGAGGACCACCGATGCTTCAGAACCCGCTTCCAGCGGCTGCAACACCACTCTCCCATCGAGCCCATGTCGTCGCGGCGAAGGCGCGCGCTACCTCCATTGAACATCGAGCTTCAAATGCGAGTCACCCTGAACGGCGACCCTCAAAGACTCCGTGGCTGGACCTCGTTCGCGGAGTGCGCAGAGGAGACCAGCAGGCGCTCGAGCGCCTCCGACGCTTGGTATTGAGCTTGCTCTACCGCTATGACGGGGTAAGCCAGCAGCAAGCCTGGGACGACATTTGTCAGGAGGTTCTCATGACTCTCGTTCGGCGCGTCGAAGCGGGCAAGCTTCGCTCCCCTCGGGCGTTCGTCCGGTACACTTCCTTGGTGACCCGGGGCTGCCTGCTGGAGTTCGTCCTGCGGCGCGCGCGTGTCACGAGCCGTGGACGCCGTGACGAACGTGGTCTGTCGGCTTCGGTCGAAGAGCTGGAGCTGCTCGCGGCCGATGGCATCGACATCGATCTGTTGCTGCAGCTGGAGCGGTCGCTCACTCGACTGCCCCCGCGTACCCGCTTGGTGCTGGAGCGAATCTACCTCCGGGGATGCACGTACGAGGAAACCGCCCGCGAGCTCTGCCTCACGCTCGGCACCCTGAAACGGGTCCAGACCCAGGGACTGCGCAAGCTGCGAGAGCTCTTCGAGCTGAACTCGACAGGCAGACCGATCCCGGCAAACTAGCCCCGCTGCTCCCCCCACCTGCACCTCTCCGTCAACCTCCATCCACCCAACCTCACGCAGCCTGAGAACAACCAACTGTCCGTCCCCAAGATCTCCATGCCAGACTCACCCACAGCCGAGAAGTGAGTCCGCGCCCTGGACGCCACCCGAGAAGCCCAGCGAGCCCCCCTCCCAGCCCACCCCAGACGGCCGAGGGCTCTGGAATCGCGGCTGCAGGGCCTGGTCGCGGACTCGAACGGCCCTGCAGCCGCGATTCCAGAGCCCTCGGCCGTCTGGGGTGGGCTGGGAGGGGGGCTTGCTGGGCTTCTCGGGTGGCGTCCAGGGCGCGGACTCACTTCTCGGCTGTGGGTGAGTCTGGCATGGAGATCTTGGGGACGGACAGTTGGTTGTTCTCAGGCTGCGTGAGGTTGGGTGGATGGAGGTT
>QJZC01000022.1 GCA_003247575.1 Pseudomonadota bacterium | reverse complement strand
CGCAGTGGCTAGGTGGAACGTGTAGAGCTCAGTGCCCGACATGCTCGCCGATGGGAAGGCGTGAACGACTTCGAGGATGTGTAGCGATCGCAAAGTGTTCGTCAGCCTCCTGCCGAATGATGCTAGCTTGCGGCTCGAGTGCTGCTAGTGCGGCCGTTCGCTGAAGAACCTTCTCGTGGACGTCCGCGCACGCATCGTCGTAGGGCCGACACCCTGGCGCGAGATGCCGCGAGGCCCACGCGCCCCAGGATCTCTCGCCTAACGCGGGCTTCGAGGGGTCGCGACGGCGACTTCGGTACAGATTCCTGCAGCCCTCACGACCTCGTGGTGCAGCAGCTCGAAGTCTGCTCGCAGGTACGGCTCGAGCTCGAGCGGACGGCAGCCGCCCACCCAGGTTGGCTGGGTAGAGTGCGCCCAGGTCCAGATCCGTTCGATCATCCTCGACGTGGGTGAGTTTCCGTGTGTGAGGCTCGCCAGGCAGATTCTGCCCGCGGGTCGAAGCAAGCGGCGCGCCTCGTTCAAGACGGAAGCAATGTCTGCATCAGAGAGGAGATCGAGCACGTACGTGGACACGAAACGGTCGCAGCTGGCGTCGGGCAAGGGGAGGAGGGCAGTGCCATCGGAGAGCTCCACCCGCGCTCGATCGCCGAAGGTGCGCAGTCGAGATTGCGCCAGGCCCACCATGGTGCTGCTCAGATCGAAGCCTCGATAGCTAGCGCTCGTTGGCAGATGTTGCTCGAGCAGATGCGCGGCTAGACGACCCGTTCCACAGCCGAACTCCACGATTGCCTGCGCATCCGCGAGAGCAGCGTGCCTGAGCAGCGCCTCTACGGGAGGGTCTTCGTAGAACGCTTGCGAGTCTTGCTTGGAACCGAATCTGTCGTAGAAGGTGCGCGCCTGTTCGTAGGTGAGCGTCCGCAGCATGGCGGGATGTTGGCATGTGGGCCGGGATCCTGACAATCGCGTGCTCGCTTCGCGTACACTGGCCGCCGATGCAGCGAGCTGAAGTCATCATCGTGGGGGCCGGAATCGGGGGCCTCGTCACCGCGCTGAGCCTCGCGGAAGCCGGCTTCGAGCCTCACGTCTTCGAGGCGGCTGCCGAAGTGAATCCGATCGGTGCCGGCATCAATCTACTTCCGCATGCGGTACGCGAGCTGTGCGAGCTCGGACTCGAGCAGTCGCTGCGCGCGCGCGCCATCGAGCCGGTGGAGCTGGCCTACTTTACCAAGCGAGGCGAGCGCATCTGGGCAGAGCCCCGAGGGATGCGGGCGGGCTATCGCTGGCCCCAGCTCTCGATCCACCGCGGAGTGCTACAAGCCGAGCTGCTCCGTTCGGTGACGGAGAGGCTCGGGAGCGAGCGGCTACACCTGGGGCATCACCTGGATAGCTTCGAACTCGCCGACCCCGGGGGCGTGCGCGCACACTTCGTCGATGGGCAGACCCGCGCTTCCCGCGCTCGAGTGGATGGACGCTTGTTGATCGGCGCCGATGGGATCCACTCCAAGGTCCGCAAGCGCTTTCGCCCGGACGAGGGGCCGCCCCGATGGAACGGCGCCATTCTCTGGCGTGGCGTCGCCGAGGCGGCTCCCTTTCTCGGAGGACGAACCATGGTCATGGCGGGACACGCGGCCCAGAAGTTCGTCGTCTATCCGATCGAGCAGCTCGAGGCCGGTTCTTCGGGACAGCGGATCAACTTCGTCGCCGAGCTTCGTTTCGATCCGGCGCGGGGATTCGAACGCGAGGACTGGAATCGGCAGGGCCGGCTCGAGGACTTCTTGCCCGCGTTCGAGCCGTGGCGTTTCGATTGGCTCGACGTGCCGGGCCTGATCCGAGCGGCAGAGCAGACGTGGGTCTATCCGATGGTCGATCGCGATCCGCTCGAGGCGTGGACCGAGGGTCCGGTGACCCTGCTCGGTGACGCAGCCCACCCCATGTATCCCATCGGCTCCAACGGCGCGTCTCAAGCGATCCTCGACGCCCGCGTACTCACCGGATGCCTACGGTACTATCGCGATACGCCCGAGCGCGCGCTCGAGCGCTATGACGAGATTCGCCGCGAGGCGACGTCGAAGATCGTGCTCGCGAACCGCGGCCAGGGTCCGGAGCAATGCATGGAGATCGTCGAACAGCGCGCCCCGCTAGGTTTCAGCACGCTCGGCGACGTGATCTCGGACGAAGAGCTCGAGGAGATCGCCGACCGATACAAGCGCCTCGCGGGATTCGCGGTACGCGAGCTCAACGAGCGCAGGTCGCTGGCCGAGCCGACTGCATAGATCGCCTCGTGTGCGACTCGGGGGCGATGCCTGATGCCGCCCGGGCCAGTCGCTATCATTGGGTTTCGTACGGCTCGAGCCACCCCTGGAACGGATTTCGGCGGTGTCCATACGGGGGAGGTGCCTGTGCGCGGAGGGGCGATGGGACCGACGGGACCGACGACACCGACGACACCGACGGGGCCGACGAGCGCGACGACATCGACGAGCGAGACGGGACGCTTGACGACGCACGTTCTCGACACCAGCCAGGGAAGGCCGGCGTCGGATGTTGCCATTCGCGTCTACTCCATAGGTGCGAGTCGGGCCCTGGCGGCCTCTGCCGTGTCGAACCTAGATGGGCGCACGGAGGCTCCGCTGCTCGAGGGGGATGCACTCCGGACCGGGTGCTACGAGCTGGAGTTCGACCTGGGGTCCTACTTTCGTGTCCAGGGCATCTCCGGGGGTGAACCCGCGTTCCTCGACACCGTGGTGGTCCGCGTTTCCCTGACCGCCGGTGAGAACTACCACGTGCCCCTGCTCGCATCCCCGTGGAGCTATTCCACGTATCGGGGAAGCTGAGCGGCATGACGAGGGCTCCGGGCGTCGTGGCGACAAACGGCCGTATGCGCTTCTGGCTCGACGGTCATCTGATCGAGCTCGAGCACGTCGATCCGACCCGAACCGTCTTGCAGTTCCTGCGTGAGGATCTCTGTCGCAAGGGAACGAAGGAGGGTTGTGCCGAGGGGGACTGCGGTGCCTGCATGGTCGTGCTCGCGGAGCTCGACGGCCAAGGCGAACGGCTCGTGGTCTCTGCCGTGAACTCCTGCATCCAGTTTCTGCCGACCTTGGATGGAAAGGAGCTGATCACCGTAGAGAGCCTGACCGCCGACGGCGCGGGCTTGCACCCGGTGCAGCAGGCCATGGTCGAGTGTCATGGCTCTCAGTGTGGATTCTGCACGCCCGGCATCGTGATGTCCTTGTTCGCGCTCTACAAGAATCAGCAGCGACCGTCGCGGCGCGACATCGACGACGCGCTCGCCGGGAACCTGTGCCGTTGTACGGGATATCGTCCGATCGTGGCTGCAGCGAGCGCGATGTACGACATCCAGGTTTCTGCTGACGACTGGCTACGACGGCCGGGCGAGATTGCGCAAGGGTGCGAGGATCGTGTGAAGCGCTTGCGCGAACTCGAGCGGCGCGACTCACTCGCGCTCGAGTCTGGCGGGCGGCGGTTCTTTGCACCGCGTACGCTCGATGAGCTCGTGCATCTCGTCGCCGAGCATCCCGATGCCACCCTGCTGGCCGGAGGCACCGACGTGGCTCTCTGGGTGACGAAGCAGCACGCGCAACTCGATACCCTGATCCATCTCGGAGCTGTGCAGGGGCTTGCCGATGTGCGCGTGCTCGATGGACGCATCGAGATCGGCGCAGCAGCCACACTCGAGCTGGCGGCGCCCGTGATCCTGGCTCACCATCCTCTGCTCCACGAGGTGCTGAGACGCTTCGCGTCGCCTCCGATCCGAAACGTCGCGACCTTGGCTGGAAACATCGCGAACGGCTCGCCGGTCGGCGATCTGATTCCCGTGCTCATGGCGGCGGACGCCTCGCTCGTGCTTCGCTCGACCGGCGGAGCGCGCGAGCTTCCTCTCGACAGCTTCTACGATGCCCCGCGTGACCAACGGCTCGCGCGCGGCGAGTTCATCGAACGGATCCACTTCCCGCTGGCCCGCCGCGGGGCCGCGCTGCGCTGCTACAAGGTTTCGAAGCGATATGATCAGGACATCGCGGCCGTCTGTGTCGCGGTGTTGCTCGAGCTCGATGCCGGCCATGTGTGCTCGATTCGGATTGCGTTCGGAGGCATGGCGGCAGCGGTTAGGCGCGCCCCCAGCTGTGAAGCCGCTCTCATCGGTCAGACCTGGGATGCGCCCACGGTCGAGCGAGCCATGGCGGTCGTGCCACGCGACTTCGAGCCGATCACGGATCTGCGCGGGACCGCCGCCTACCGGATGCGAACGGCCCAGAATCTGCTGTGGCGCCTCTATCTGGAGACGCAGGGCGAGCTCGGCGAGTCCATCCATGCGTATGGGCGGCATGACTAGCTCGGTGCGCAAGCACGCGATCGGGCGTCCCTTGGCGCACGACAGCGCTCACCTGCACGTCACAGGGGCCGCAGCCTACACGGACGACCTACCCGAGCCGCGGGATCTGCTCCACGTCGCCGTCGGCACCAGCGAGGTGGCGCACGCGCGCATCCGCTCGATCGATCTCGCCGACGTCCGGCTCGCCGAGGGCGTGGTCGAGGTGTACCTGGCTTCTGACATTCCGGGTGCGAACAACTGCGGAACCATCGTGCGCGACGAGCCGATTCTGGCCGCCGATCGAGTCGAGTATGCGGGCCAGGCCATCTTCGCGGTTGTTGCGCAGACGGTAGACCAGGCCCGCTCGGCAGCCCGACGCGCGCAGATCGAGTACGACGAGCTGCCGTCGATCCTCGATCCCATCGCTGCCTTGGAGCAGCAGTCGTTCGTGCTGCCGAGTGAACGCTTGGATCGAGGCGACGCTTCGAGCTCCATCGAGCGGGCACCCCATCGGATCGAGCGTCGGCTCCGGATCGGAGGGCAGGATCATTTCTATCTCGAGGGCCAGGTTGCCATGGCTATCCCGCGGGAAGACGGCGACCTCCTCGTCTACAGCTCGACGCAGCATCCCGACCAGATCCAACACCTCGTCGCCCAGGCGATCGGCTGCGCAGCGAAGGACGTCGTCTGCATCTGCCGCAGGATGGGAGGCGCCTTCGGCGGAAAGGAGAGTCAAGCGGCTTCGATCGCGTGTATTGCCGCGTTGCTCGCCCAAAGGACGGGCCGCCCCTGCAAGCTGCGCCTCGACCGCGATGTGGACATGATCCTCACCGGGAAGCGCCACGACTTCGTCGTCGACTACCGGGCTGGATTCGACGACATGGGGCGTCTGCGCGGAGTGGAGTTCGAGTTTGCCTCGCGTTGTGGAATCTCGGCGGACCTGTCTGGGCCGGTCAACGACCGCACGATGTTCCACTGCGACAACGCCTACTACCTGGAGCACGTCTCGATCGTATCTCACCGGTGCAAGACGCATACGGTATCCAACACGGCATTTCGCGGCTTCGGGGGGCCGCAGGGCATGCTCGCGATCGAGTGCGCCATCGACGACGTCGCTCGTACGCTCGGGATCGACCCGGTCGATGTGCGTCGTGCCAACTTCTACGGAGCCGGCCGGCGAGACGAGACGCCCCCGCGAGACGTGACTCCCGGACGAGACATAACTCCGTATGGACAGAAGGTCGAGGGGAACATCCTTCCCGAGCTCTTCGATCGCCTCGAAGCAGACTCGGACTATCGGTTACGGCGCCGCCAGATCCGCGACTTCAATCAGAGCAGCAGGATCCTGAAGCGCGGAATCGCGATGACGCCAGTCAAGTTCGGCATCTCGTTCACTGCGACGCATCTGAACCAGGCCGGAGCCTTGCTTCACGTGTACAAGGACGGCAGCGTACAGCTGAACCACGGCGGCACCGAAATGGGGCAGGGGCTGTTCATCAAGGTCGTCCAGGTCGTGGCGGACGAGCTCGGAATCGAGATCGAGCAGATCCGGACCCATGCCTCGGATACCAGCAAGGTGCCGAACGCGTCTGCGACGGCGGCATCGAGCGGGTCGGATCTCAATGGCAAGGCCGCGCAGGCCGCGGCACGAAAGATTCGCAGGCGGCTTGCTGAGTTTGCTGCGCGACACTTCTCGGTGAGCGAATGCGAGGTCGAGTTCGCGCTCGGCCGGGTGCGCGCTGCGCGCCACGAGCTCAGCTTCGCCGAGCTCGTGGCGCTCGCGTGGGCGGATCGTGTCTCACTGTCGGCGACCGGCTTCTACAAGACTCCCAAGATCCACTACGATCGCGCGACCTTCAGCGGGCGTCCATTCTTGTACTACGCCTATGGTGCGGCGGTGAGCGAAGCCTTGGTGGACACCTTGACCGGTGAGAGCCGGCTGCTGCGCGTGGATATCTTGCACGACTGCGGAGACTCCCTGAATCCAGCCGTCGATCTCGGGCAGATCGAAGGGGGATTCATCCAGGGGGTCGGCTGGCTGACTTCGGAGCAGCTCTGGTGGAACGAGAGGGGACAGCTTCAGACTCATGCGCCCTCGACCTACAAGATCCCGACGTGCTCCGATGTCCCCACGGACCTCCGGGTCTCGCTACTGGAACGCGCACCCAACCACGAGGACACCATCTACCGGTCGAAGGCGGTCGGGGAGCCACCGCTCATGTTGGCGATCTCGGCCTTTCTTGCGATCCGAGATGCCATCGCCAGCGAACGGAATCCATTGCCCCGCCTCGAGGCTCCGGCGACGCCAGAGTCGATTCTGCGCGCGATCGGGGTGGGATTCTCATGAACCGGTGGATCGAAGAGCTGGCGCGGCAGCTCGAGGCAGGCGAGCAGGTCGTCGTGGTCACGGTCGCGGGCGTACGCGGATCCGCGCCGCGCGAGACCGGAGCCAAGATGCTCGTGACGGCGGACGCATCGATCGGGACGATTGGCGGCGGGCAGCTCGAGTACGAGTGTACGCGGCTCGCGGTCCGCATCCTCGCGGGTGAGCCGCTGCCGCGTCTGCGGAGCTTCGTGCTGGGGCCACAGCTCGGGCAATGTTGTGGAGGGACCGTCGACGTTCTCTTCGAGAGTTTCGCTGGGGGACTGCCCGAGTGGCTCCGGGACCTGCGCTGCCGCGACGCATCCGGGCGTCCAGCGCTCGTAGTTACCGGACTACGGGATCCGCTCAAGGTCGTGCTGCCGAATGAGAGTGTGGTGTGCGGCGCCGAGACGGGACTGGATCCGAGTCTGCTCGAGCTGGCGCGGAGTGCGATCGGACGCCGCAGTGCACAGCGCAGGAAGGATCTGCTGCTCGAGCCGATCACGGACGGTGGGTTCCACGTCGCGGTTTTCGGCGCGGGCCACGTGGGTTCGGCTCTCGTTTCCACCCTGGCGGACCTGGATTGTGAGATCCGTTGGGTCGATAGCCGACCCGAGGTGTTGCGCGATCCACCTCGAGGGGTGCGTACGATTTCGACGCCGCATCCGGCTCGCGTCGTGGCCACGATGCCGTCCGCTGGCTTCTACCTGGTGATGACCCACAGCCACCTGCTCGACTTCGAGATCTGTGATCGTGTTCTGCGCCGCGGCGATGCAGCCTACTGCGGCTTGATCGGCTCAGGCACCAAGCGCAGGCGCTTCGAGCACCGCCTGCTCGAGCAGGGGCTCTCGGCCGAGGCGCTGCGCGTGTTCGCATGTCCGATCGGGCTCGCCGGCATCACGGGCAAGAAGCCGGCCGAGATCGCGATCTCGACGGCGGCGGAGTTGCTCCGGATCCAGCAGCAGCGGGTCGGAAGCTCGCGAGGTCGTGCAGCTGCATGCGCGGCAGTGTGCTCACACTAGAATGGAAGCGTACCTGGCGGACTGGCTGCACCTGCTCGTGCGTTGGCTTCACCTGATCTCCGGGATCGCCTGGATCGGCTCGTCGTTCTACTTCGTATGGCTGGACGACCACCTGGAGCGCCCGAAGCGAGCAGGGGACGTCGATCGTGGAGTCGCGGGCGAGCTCTGGTCGGTGCATGGGGGCGGGTTCTATCACGCCCAGAAGTATCAGGTCGCACCGCCGGCAATGCCTGAGACCCTTCATTGGTTCAAGTGGGAGGCGTATACGACCTGGCTCTCCGGCATGTTCCTGCTCGCGCTGGTGTACTGGTACGGCGCTTCGATCTATCTGATCGATCCAGCGGTGGCTGCACTCTCCACGCAAGCTGCGATCGCGATCTCGGTCGGCACCCTCTGCGCTGGCTGGATCGTCTACGACCTGCTGTGTCGCTCGCCCCTGGTCGCGAGCGATCGCGGACTCGCCGCCGTTCTGATCCTGCTCGGAGCAGCGCTCGCGTGGGCGCTGTGCAAAACCTTCGGTGGACGTGGGGCCTACCTCCACTTTGGCGCAGTCCTGGGAACGATCATGGTTGCGAACGTCTTCTTCGTCATCATTCCTGGTCAGCGCACGCTGGTAGCTGCCGCAGAGCGGGGTGAGACTCCGAGCCGGGGCCCCGGTCTTCGCGCGAAGCAGCGCTCTCGCCACAACACCTACTTCACCTTGCCGGTTCTGTTCACGATGACGAGCAACCACTTCGCGATGACGTATGCCCATCCCTACAACTGGGTGATCCTCATCGCGCTATCGCTCGCGGGGGCTCTGGTGCGTGCGTACTTCGTCGCTCGCCACAAGGGACAGGCATCGCCTCTGCCGATCGCGGTGGCCGCCTTGATCCTGCTCGCGGTGGTCGCTGCGATCGCACCGCGAACCGGTTCGGCGACGTCGGGACGCGCGAGCCTGGCCGAAGTGGGCGCGATTCTGCGCGAGCGCTGCACGGTGTGCCATGCGAACTCGCCGAGCTTTCCGGGAATTCAGGCGCCACCGGGGGGAGTTCTGCTCGAGACCGACGAGCAGATTCTGAACCAGGCGGAGCGCATCCATCAGCAGGCCGTCGTGCTCCGAGTCATGCCGATCGGAAATCTGACCCGCATGACCGACGATGAGCGGGCCCTGCTCGAGCTCTGGTATCGCTCTGGCTTGAAGGAGGAGACGGAGTGAGCCCGAAGGACTATCCGCGCGATCTGCGTGGCTACGGCCGCACCCCTCCCTGCGCTGACTGGCCCGGTGGAGCTCGGATCGCTCTGCAGATCGTCGTGAACTACGAGGAGGGCGCCGAGAACTGCGTGCTGCATGGCGACCGTGCCTCGGAAAGCTTCCTGTCCGAGATCGTAGGAGCGGAGCCGATCGTCGGGCAACGACACATGAACATGGAGTCGCTCTACGAGTATGGCGCTCGTGCGGGCTTCTGGAGGTTGCTGCGCATGTTCACGCAGCGCGATCTTGTGGTGACCGTCTTCGGCGTTGCTATGGCCCTCGAACGCAACCCGGACGCGGTTGCGGCGGCGCGCGAAGCTGGCTGGGAGATCGCCAGTCATGGATATCGCTGGATCGACTACCAGCATATCGACCTCGCGACCGAGCGGAAACACCTGCAGACCGCGGTTCGTCTGCACGCTCAGGTCACCGGAGAACGTCCGCTCGGCTGGTACCTCGGGCGCTGCAGCCCGAACACCCATCGTCTCGTCGCAGAAGAAGGCGGGTTCCTCTACAACTCGGACTGCTATGCCGATGATCTTCCCTATTGGGATCGAACGTACACGACACCCCAGCTGATGGTCCCGTACACCCTCGATGTCAACGACATGCGCTTCACGACGCCGCAAGGCTTCAACTCCGGGCAACAGTTCTTCGACTACCTACGCGATAGCTTCGACGTGCTGTACCGCGAGGGCGGCAGGATGATGTCGGTCGGTCTGCACTGCCGGCTAGCGGGCCGACCGGGACGAGCGGCGGCGTTGGAGCGCTTTCTGGACTACGTCTCGGCACTCGACGACGTCTGGATCGCGCGGCGCATCGACATAGCGCGCCATTGGCGAGAGCGTTTTTCCGCGGAGCCAGGATGACCTCGGCTCAGCGCAGGTTCATCGAGCGGTTCGGCTCGGTCTACGAGCGCTCGCCGTGGGTAGCGGAGGAAGCGGCTCTGCTCGTGTCGACAGACGCGGATACCGACGTCATCGCACGCGCGTTGGCTCGGTGCGTCGACCTGGCCTCGCCCGAGCGGCAGCTCGAGCTGATCCGATCCCACCCGGATCTTGCGGGCAAGCTCGCACTCGCGGGCGAGCTGACGGAAGCTTCCCGTGAAGAGCAATCCAGCGCGGGCCTCGACCGCTGCAGCCCGACAGAGATGGCTCGCTTTCGGGAGCTGAACCGAGCGTACCGGGACAAGTTTGGTTTTCCCTTCGTAATGGCGGTTCGGGGCCGCGGCCGCGGCGAGATCTTGGAGAGCTTCGAGCGGCGGCTCGGGAACGACTACTCCGAGGAATTTCGGACTGCACTGATTCAAGTGCATGCGATCGCGCGCTCGAGGCTCGCCGCGCTGGAGAGTGCTGGAGAGAAATGAATGACCGCACCTGCAGACTCCTTTCGGCAGTGGATACGACTCGAACAGCCTCGGCTCGGCACACGCGTGACGTATGCGACGGACGAGTTCTTCGGGGCGAAGGAGCGACTGATCGAGACTGCGGACCCGGTGTTCATCGCCGACAGATACGACGATCATGGAAAGTGGATGGATGGCTGGGAGAGCCGACGGCGCCGCGGCCCTGGCTTCGACCACTGTGTGATCCGGCTGGGCATGCCCGGACGAGTCCACGGTCTCGACATCGACACCCGCTTCTTCACCGGGAACTATCCGCCCGAGGTCTCCATCGATGCGTGCGCGAGCGACGAGGAGATCCCAGCAGAGGGATGGACCGAGATCGTGCCGAAGCGAGGGGTGACGGGTGATGCGCATCACTCCATCGAGCTTTCGCCGGGTCCGGTCTGGACGCATCTGCGACTCAACATCTATCCCGATGGTGGAGTGGCGCGTCTCCGCATCTACGGAGAGGTGGTGCCTCGACGGGTCGGTACGCCCGGGAGAATCGATCTGGTGGCGATCGAGCACGGTGGGCGCGCACTCGCCGCGAGCGATGAACACTACGGAAGCATGCACCATCTCAACCTGCCCGGACGTGGGCTGAACATGGGCGACGGCTGGGAGACTGCGCGCCGGCGCGGGCCCGGAAACGATTGGGTCGTGCTCGCGCTCGGGGTGCGTGGAGTCGTAGAGTGTATCGAGGTCGATACGGCGCATTTCAAGGGGAACTACCCGGACCGGGTGTCCGTCGAGTCGGCTGTGTTCGAGCCGGACGAGCCCGTGCACGCGGGCAGCGAGCGCTGGCGCCCCCTGCTTCCCGAAGCCAAGCTCCAGATGGACCACCAGCATCGGTTCGAGCGCGAGCTCGTACATGCGGATCCTGTCAGTCACGTTCGCATGTCGATCTACCCCGACGGTGGCGTCAGTCGCCTGCGCATCTACGGTCGTCCTGCGAGCAGAATCCGCGCATGAGTGAGCGCGTGCTCAGGCCGGTTCGCTTGACTCGCGCCGCCTTCCTCCCCTTCGGAGAAGTCATCGAGGCAGACTCGTCGCCGGGAGCCCCGATGAACGAGGCGAGCTTCGTCCGTTTCGCCGACCTGTGTCGCGTCTCGGTTGGGGAGTCGGGTCGCGTCTGTGTCAGCATCGCGCGCTGCGAGAGGCCGACCCGGCTGCCGCATCGGATCGAGCGAGTGGAGCGGCATCCGCTCGGAAGTCAGGCGTTGGTGCCCCTGGCGCCGAAGCCGTTCGTCGTCGTAGTGGGCCCTGCAGCGACGTCGCCCTGCGTCGGGAGTCTGCAGGCCTTTGTCACGAATGGGAGCCAAGGGGTGAGCTACTACCCAGGAACGTGGCACATGCCGCTCATCGCGTTCGAGTCCGGCCAGGAGTTCCTGGTGATCGATCGAGCAGGGGACATGCCGAATTGCGACCTGTTCGAGCTGGAAGAGCCCGTCGTCCTGGTCGAAGAGGGATCGGCCCGGTCGTAGTGCGGTTGGCGAGCGTGCGGCCGCGCACGCAGTCGTTCGGCGGCTGTCGAACGCGGTGGCTTGCGTCGTGTCCAAGACACGAAGTTCAGTCGAGGATGACGCGCACGCGATGAAGCGCGAGCTCGAGAGCCGCGCGCGCGCGAGCGAATCGGTAGTCTCCCTGGATCCGACCAATCTTTCGACTCGAGATTTCGACGCAAAACACCTCCCCCCGAGTGAATGAGGAGAGCTTCTGTATGCAAGGTGCGAGGAGGCCTTTCGGAGTCGTAACGCTGCTTCTGCTTGCGGTGCCCGTAGCCGCTCAGGACCGGGTTCCCTTC
>QJZC01000037.1 GCA_003247575.1 Pseudomonadota bacterium | reverse complement strand
CAGAGCCCCCGGTCGTCCGGGGTGGGCCGCCGGGGAGCGGATCCGGGATTTCCTCGGGTGGACGCCTGCGCCCGGACGCACGTGTCCTTTGCGGCGCTTGGGGCCGGGAGCTTGGCTCAGGTGGCGGGTACGGGAAGCGCTCGGATCCGGTTTAGGACCTCGACGAATCGGAGCGCATCCAGGCAGGAACCCTTCGGCCGCGCGGCGGCGTCCAACCGAGAAGCGCAGCGAGGTCCCCTCTCCGTGCCCACCCCGGGACGACCGGGGCTCTGGAATCGCGGCCGCCGGGCCGTTGGGAGTCGGCGACCAGGCCCGGCGGCCGCGATTCCAGAGCCTCTCCACCGGGATGGTGAAATATCCGGGTCAGCTCTCGAGCGACTTCAACGCGCCGAGCGCCTTGTGGAGCTCCTGCTCGAGGCCCTCGAGCTCCGGAGCGATCCGCTCGGCGCTCTTCTCGCGCGCCGCCGCCTCCAGACGCTTCGCGCGCGCATGGATCTCGGCGGCCCCGAGATTGATCGACGCGGACTTGAGCGTGTGTGCCAAACCCGCCACGGTCTCGAAGTCGGATTCGGCGGCCGCCTCGAGGATTCCCGACACCTGGCGCGGCGCCTGATCCGCATAGGCATCGACCATGCGCGAGAGCAGCCCGGCCGACCCATCAGGATCGAGCTCTCGAATGAGGTCCAGGCGTTCGTGCTCCAGAATGCAGTCCACTTCTCCAGTCCTCCGACAATCTCAGCGTGTGCGACAGCCTCGCCCGGCGACGGCTGAGCCTTCGTCCGGGCCCGGCCACTCGGGGCGCCCTCTGACGCCCCTGGCGGCTCCGAGGACACTATCGGCCGCTACGTCCCCGAAGTGGACCACCCGACTGCGTACGGCGCTCGATTTCCTCCGAACGCCCGCCTTCCGCCTGGAGCCGCTCCCGCTGACGTACGACTGCCTCGAAGCGAGCGTTCTCGTCGCGCACCAGCGCCTCGGGATCCAGACCCATCCTGGCCGCCTGGCGGGCAGAGAGCGCCAGCAGCCGCCCGAGCTCCGGGGCCCCGAGCGAGCCGAGGCCCTCCTCCATCTTGGCCCACAGCGCAGCCTCGGGATCTGGGCCCAGCTTGGCGTGCTGGGCGCGGGCAGCGAGCTTGGCCGCCCGCATCAACGCAGGTAGCGCGCGTGGGATATGGTCGAGGGCACTCTCGGCTCCGCGAGCAGATCGCTCGGAAGCCTTCCGCTCCTCCCACCGGTCCGTCACGCCAGCGCGGTCGAGCGGGTGAGCCACATCTCCGAAGACGTGCGGATGGCGGGCGACCAGCTTGTCGCAGATCCCCTCCACCACGCCCGAGAGCTCGAAGTGGCCCGCCTCCTCGGCGAGCTGGCTGTGGTAGACCACCTGCAGCAGTAGGTCTCCGAGCTCGCCGCGGAGCTCCTCGAAGTCCTGACGACGGATCGCGTCCTCGACCTCGTAGGCCTCCTCGATCGTGTACGGCGCAATGCTCTCGAAGTCCTGCTCCAGATCCCACGGGCAGCCCCCTTCCGGATCCCGCAGTTGCCGCATGATGCGTCTCAGGGTTTCGAGCTCGGCCACGTGCGCAGAGTAGCCGACGCGGACCGCATCCGGGCCTACAATGCCGCCCATGCGAATCGCCACCTGGAACATCAACGGACTGCGTGCGCGCCTCGAATTCCTGCTGACCTGGCTGGATGATCGCCAGCCCGATCTCGTCGGTTTGCAGGAGATCAAGCTGATGGACGATCAATTTCCCCTCGAACCCTTCCAGGAACGCGGCTACCACGTGCTGGTGCACGGCCAGAAGGCGTGGAACGGGGTGGCGGTCCTATCGAGAGAGCCGGCCGAGCTGCTCGAACGGGGGCTCTCCGGTCAGGAAGACATGGGCGCTCGCCTGATCTCTGCGCACTGCTACGGGCTCGATTTCACGACGGTCTACTGCCCGAATGGGAAGTCGACGGAGCACCCCGACTTCGGGCGCAAGCTCGCCTGGTACGACGCCCTGATCGAGCGCGCAGAGAAGCGCCCAGCTGGATCCAACCCGGAAGTCCTCTGCGGCGACTTCAACGTGTGCCCCACACCGCTCGACACGTGCCACGACCCCGATCCCACGGAGAGCATCTTCCATACGAAGCCAGAGCGGGAGCGGATCGGGCGCTTGGCCGCCGCGGGGCTCCAAGACCTGTTCAGACTCCAGCACCCGAGCGAGCGCAGCTACTCCTGGTGGGACTACCGAAGCGGTGCGTTCCCCAAGAACCGCGGGCTTCGAATCGACTTCGTGCTCGCAGGTGAGTCCCTCGCCGAACGCATGCAGGACGCCACGATCGATCGGGACTTCCGCAAGAAGAAGCAGGGCCTCACACCCTCGGATCACGCTCCCGTGATCGTCGAGCTCGCCTGAGGCTCAGGAGCCCGGAACCCAGACGGCCGGGGCCGGGACTGAACTCAGCTACTTGGCGGGCTGAACCAGGACGGGGTTCGCTGCACCCGCCTGCTTCGCCTGATCCCAGACGGTGACGAAGACACCGTTGCTGGCGTTCTCGTCTACGCGGACGATGACCGACTTGTTCGGGTCCTCGGCGAGCAGGTTCTCGATGTTCGGACGCACGGCGCGAAGGTCGACCACGCGGGGGCCGACGCGAATCTGATCCTGGCCATTGATCTGGACGAGGATCGACTTCTTGTCCTTGTCGTCTTCGTCGTTCTGCGTCTGGCCGTCGGGGCGGTTGATGTCGAGGCCCGATTCCTTGACGAAGGAGGCCGTCACGATGAAGAAGATCAACATGATGAAGACGACGTCGAGCATCGGCGTCACGTTGACCTCGCTATCGTCTTCTGCGCTCCGGCGCCGGATTCTGCGGCCCATGTCGTCTTCCTCTCCCCAGGCTCCGATCTCGTGAATCTGCGGATTCACCGGATCGTTCGATGGCTATGGATCGCTCGAGGCCCGACCTTCGGCACGGCGCACCACGACGTGCCGGCTGACCGCATGGCCCCACAAGGTTGGCCCTGAAGGGTTGACCCCGAAGGGTTATCGGATCTGCGGCATCCGAGCACAAGCGGCCAGCGACCCCCGAGAACGGACACAGTCTGCCACGTGGCCCTATTCCCGCGCCAGCGAGACTTGTGCGCATCCGCCCCTGGCCAGGATTAGGGCAGCACGAGCCCCGAGCTACGCAGCTCGCCATCGATGGCTCGCTGCACGCCCTGGGCGACGCGCTCGAGCCAGCTCTGAACCTCGAGGGAGTCGCGCGAGGGCAGAACGACGGGGTGACTGCGAATCGCCACCTCCGCCTCGAGTCCGCGGACGACCTCGGAGCGGCGCAGAGCCCGCAACAGACGAGAGCCCATGCGGCGCGCGGCCTCGACCCCTGCGTGCGCAACCACGAAGCACATCTCACGCGGCGGTCCGGCATGCCGGGACTGCATGCGCGTCCGCGGCAGTACCACGTCGCGGTTGCGGTGCACGAGGGCTTCGATCTCGTGGTGCAGCGCGTTGAAGGCGAGGTCGAGCTCGTCCGAGTCCGTCGCCTCGGGCAGGCGCAGCTCCACCACGACCAGATGACAGCCGTCCTCCGGCTCCTCTGCCAGGGTCAACAGCGGTCGCAGCAGCCGGCTCAGGGAGTAGACCGGCAGGGTGAAGTGGAACTGGCTGCCCTCGCCGAGGCGGCTCTCCGCCCAGATCTCTCCGCCATGCCCCTGGACCAGCTGCCGGCAGATGTACAAGCCCAGCCCGAGCCCCCGGCGGCTCGCCTGCGTGTTCCCGGGCTCCTGATGCATGCGCTCGAAGATCTGCCCGAGGCTGCCGTCGGCGATCCCGCTGCCGAAGTCCTGCACCGATACGCGCACGAACGCCGGGCCGCCGGACTCGGGAGTGGTCGGTTGCAACTCGGCGCGCAGCAGGACTCGGGCGTTCTGAGGCGAGAACTTGATCGCGTTCGTGATCAGATTTCCCAGGATCTGGCGCACGCGGCATGCATCCGCGAGCACCCTCGGGAGCGCTTCCGTGGGCATGAGCTCAATCGAGACCGCGCGCTCCCCCGCCGGATCGGACAACGACTGGGCCACCTCCTGGAGCAGCGGCTCGAGCGCGGTGACGTTCGGCTCCACCGTGAGCTTCCCGGCGCCACCCCGGGCGACGTCCATCAGGTCGCCGATCATGTCGCGCAGCTGCTTCGCGTTCCTGTAGACGATCGACAGGAACTCCTTTTGTTGGGGATTGAGCTCGCCCGCAACCTCGTCGAGCAGGATCGAGACGAACTGATGAACCGCCGTGAGCGGCGTCCGGAGCTCGTGCGAGACGTGAGAGAGGAGCTCTTCCTTCATCTCGAGCTCACGCTTGCGAGACTCGTTCAGTGCATCCTGCTGCCTCTCGAGCTCGCGGCGCAGCGCCACCTTCTCGACCGCATTGCGGATGCTGCGCGACAGACCTTCGGCGGTCAGCCGGCTCTTGACGGCGTAGTCCTGCGCACCTGCCTTGATCGAAGCCACCGCGATGTCCGCATCGCTCTCGGCGGTCATCATCACCACGGGCAGGGCGATCCGCCCCTGCTCGTCGGAGAGCTCGGCGACGAAGGCGATCCCATCGGCGTCTGGCAGCGAGTAGTCGAGCAGGACGCAGTCGGGCACCCTCTCGGCCAGAACCCGACGCGACGCTTCCGCCCCGTCAGCCTCCAGAATCGCGTAGGTAGCCTTCCGGTCGGCGCGCAGGAAGCGCGCACAGCGCTCCCGCTCGAAGGCATCGTCGTCGACGATCAGTATGCACAGCTCGCTGGTCGTGGCCATGCGCGTCCCCCAGCTTCCCAACCGCCTCGCGTCCGCTCACGTCGCGGGACACGGGCTCGAACGGGAAGGTCCGCGGAACTGATCGGCAGACAAGCGCGTGGAGCTGACTCCCGGGGGCGTCAGCCGGCGTAGTGCGAGCGACGCTTCATCACCAGCTGGCGGTCGAGCTCGAAGATCTGAACTTTGCGGAATCCGCGAGGTACGCCCTCGTGCTGCTCACCCTGCGCGCGCTCGAACTTGTAGCCGCGCAGACGCGTCTCGACGATCCCCAGATCGGGCCGCCCGTCGAGGTCGCGCACGCCAAGGATCTCCGTTTCGGCAAATACGGTGTCTCCCGCGAACAGGGGAGCCGTGTGGCGACCCGTGGTGTAGATCAGGTCTCCCAGCGCGTTGTCGCCGATATCGGGGCAGGAAAGCCCCAGGCACAAAGTAAATGGAATGCCACCGAAGATGATGAGCTTCCCACCCGCATAGCGCTCGGGATCACAGTCGATCATGAACTGGTTGCAGTGAACCTGACTGGTGTTGTCCAGCACGGCGGTCAGGTGAATGTGCTCCGAGGTCACGGTGCGCCCGCGCGAGTGCACCAGGATGGTCCCCGTGCGAAAGTCCTCGAAGTAGCTGTCGCTGCTGCTCAAATGCGCCATCGACTTGTAATCGGTCTTGGGGTCGTACGGAGGCAGGAAGAGCTCGCACGGGATCGGATCCGGATCCACCTGTCCCTCGTGTAGCTCCGCTGCAGGATCGTGTTTGAAGACCTGCACCTTGCGCTCCCAGGTGCAGACGACGACCTCGTCGGGCGTGCCGACATGCTTGCGCGCAGTCGACTGCACGTGGACGATTCCCAGGTCGGGCCGGCTCTTCGATGCCCGCACACCCAGGATCTTGGTCTCCGCCTCGATGGTGTCGCCCACGTAGACCGGGGCACCGAACTTCATGTCGATGTACTCGAGATTGGTGCGCGCGTTCTCCGAGATGTCCTCGACTGTCTGACTGAAGGCGATCAGCATCACCAGCCCAGGAGGGCAGACCAAGCCAGAGTAGCCGTACGCGCGAGCGTAGCGGGCATTCTTGGAGAACGGATTGCTCGTCATCGAGAACTCGGTGAACGTGGTGAAGAGGCCCTCCGTCACGGTCTTGCCGCCCTTGTGGCGCATGAGATGCCCGGGTCGAAAGTCTTCGAGGAAATGACCTGTGCGTCGCTGAATCCGCTCCATGGGGACCTCCTTTCACTACCGGCGCGCTTAATAGCGCAAGCAGGCAGCCCCCCGCACCCCTCTGCGATGCGCTAGGATGCGGCACAGGCAAATTCTGGGAGGAACCTCGAGTCCATGCGCGCAGTCAGCCCTCTCGCCTCTCGCCCTTCACTCCAGCGTGCGTGCGCCGCCGGAGTCATGATCCTGGGCCTATCGAGCTGTGCCTTCGTCGAGCTCACGGAAGCCGGCAAGCAGGTCGCGCTCGTGACGCCGGAACGCGCGGCCGACTGCAAGAAAGTCGGGACGATCAACAGTAAGGTGCTGGCGCGATTCGTGGGATTCGATCGTTCGGCCACGCGAGTCGCTCGAGAGCTCGCCGACCTCGCACGCAACGAAGCCGCACAATACGGTGGAGACACGATCGTCCCGACCAGCCCGATCGAGGACGGACGCCAGACGTTCGACCTGTACCGCTGCCAGAGCTGATCCGCTGCCAGAGCTGACCGCTCTCGCCGCAGCGAGAATCAGGATCTAGAGGTCAACCGGCGCAGCACCCGTAGCTGGTCTGCGACTGCCGGAGATTCGGCGAGACGCCGCTCGATGCTCGCCCGGTCTGCGGGGGACAAGAGTGCTGGATCCTGTGCATAGCGCGCCAGTTGCTCGGCTTCGTCGCTACCGCCAGCCAGAACATCGATCAGGAGCATCGCGAGACCCGGCTCGCACGCGCCCTCGTCGGCAGGGGAATCTTGGACCGGAGGAATAGTGGGCATGGACGTGGTCGACCTCGCACGCACAGACAAGCTGTCGCTCCTTGACCTCTCTGCTCGCTGTATCCGCAGAACTCTGTATCCACAGAACTCTGTATCCACAGAAGACACGGCTCGCGGCCGCTCGCTCGATGATTCCAGATCGCGCGGGCGCCCTTGCAGTATCCCATGGATGCCATCGCGCTTCAGCTACGATCGAAGTCTGATTCAGTCTGAATCGAAACCCCTTCGACCTGCGCAAAAACGTAGCGGCCCGAGGCCAGAATGCTACGAATCCGTGCGTGCGAGGCATCCGGCCCTCACAACGTGACGTCGCCGCCCTGGCGGGACGTCCGTCCGAAGCCGCCGCTCCTGCGAGCGCTCTCAGCACAGCACGATCGCAGGACCCGGATGGCGAGCGCACGTTCTGGAGCTCCTTCCTGCTGCGGATCGAGCGCGAAGAGCCGGCCGCCATTGTGCAACTCACCCGCATCATTGGTGCAACTATCTCTCGAATGGGCGCATTCGAACTGCGGAGCTCATGGGCGGACATCTCACAGGAGGTGCTCCTCGCGGTGATCGAGAGTGTGCGCCGCCGTGCCCTCGACGACCCAAGCGCATTCGTCGCTTACACGCAGACGATCACTCGACGGCGGGTGCACCGATGGCTCGAGCTGCGAGGACGGCTCCCAGCGGCCTGGACTGGCGCAGACCCTCCAGAATCAGAGCTCGCATGGCACCCGGATCCTGGCTTGCGCGTCGATCTGATGCGCGCCATGGCAGAGCTTCCGCCGCTCTGCCTGCGCGTCCTCGAGCACACGCACTTTCAAGGGCAGAGCTACGAGGAGGCCGCGCTGGCACTCGAGCTGAGCGTACGCCAAGTCAAGCGGCTGAAGAGCCGAGGGCTCAAGCTGCTGCGCGAGGCCCTCGGCACCGCCTGAGACTGCGCCGGGCCGATCCCAGAGCGAGCAAATGTGCGGATCTGGGGGGCCCAAGTTCGTTCGCACGTGCACCTACGCTCTAGAAACCATCCGATTTCGAGCGCGCGGTGTCGCATCGAGACAGCGCGCGCAGCGCGAGGAGTCCACATGTCCGACTTCGAGAGGTCCAGCCTCGACTGGGTCGCAGCGGGCTGCGTCCCGGAACAACCCGCGCCGCACGCCGAGAGCTCCCGCTGCCGTGCCGAGTCTCCAGCACTGCGTCAGCGCGAGCGCGCGAGCACGCCGAGCCGGCTGGCCGGACGCAGTCCCGCTCTGGCACGAATCCGCACACAGCTCCAGGCAGCCGCGGGAACACGCTGCAGTGTGCTCATCACGGGGGAGACGGGTACCGGCAAGAGCTTGCTGGCGCGTGAGATCCACCGGCTCTCGCCCCGACCGCAATCTCCGTTCGTACAGTTGGACTGCGCGAGCTTGCACTCGGGCACACTCGCGAGCGAGCTCTTCGGACACGAACGCGGCGCCTTCACCGGGGCCGTGAGTCGGCGCATCGGACGGCTCGAGCTCGCCGGGCTGGGTACCCTGTTCCTCGACGAGATCGGCGAGCTGGACCCTGCACTCCAGGTCAACTTTCTACGCGTGCTCCAAGAACGCACCTTCGAGCGCGTCGGTGGAAATCAGACCCATGCGTTCAAGGCGCGCGTCATCGCGGCGACAAACCGGGACCTGCGGCGCGAGGTCACTCGTAAGAACTTCCGCTCCGACCTGTTCTTTCGGCTGAACGTACTCCACCTGCACATGCCCCCGCTGCGAGAGCGTCCCCAAGACCTGCCCATGCTCGCAGAGGTCGCGTGCGCACGCCTGAGCAGCGAGCTGGATCGTGCTCGACCCGAGCTCGAACCTTGCTTCGCGCGCCGACTATCGGAGTACGACTGGCCCGGAAACGTTCGCGAGCTCAACAACGTGATGGAGCGCTGCCTGGTTGCCTCGGAGCACGACCGGCTGCGAGGTGTCGATCTGGAGTGCGCGCTCCGCGATGCGAGCTTCGGCTGGGAACACGCGAGACCGCCGACGTCCCTGGCCGCGCATGTGGCGGACGCGAGTCGGGAGGATCGGACGAAGACCGGAACGACGAACCTGCATCGGAGCGGGCCCGAGCGCGAGACCGTTCGCAAGATGCTGCTGGAGACCGGGGGCAACGTATCCCGCGCGGCGCGCCGACTGGGCCTCAGTCGCGGCACGCTCCGCTACCGCATTTCGGCGTGGGGCCTGGAGCCGTCGATTCCTCGAGACTGAGTCGCGGCGGCGCCTACGCGAGCAGAGCCTCGATCAAGGATGGGCCCGGTTGCGTCAGCGAGGCCCGAATCTGCTCGACCAGGTCCTCTGCACTCGCTACTCGGACCGCTGGAACCCCGAAGCCACGGCTCAGCGAGACCCAGTCTACACTCGGCTTGGTCAGCGAGATGGACGCCTCGGCTTGGGGACCTGGCTGTGTGATGCCGCTACGAGCGAGCTCCATGCGCAGGATCCGATACTCCTGGTTGGCGCAGATCACCGTGGTCACGTCGAGCCCCTCTCTCGCCTGCGTCCAGAGGGCCTGTGCCGTATAGAGCCCGCTGCCGTCCGCCTGGAGCGAGATCACCCGTCGGTCCCGGCACGCGAGCGCAGCCCCGGTCGCGCACGGAATGCCCTGTCCGATTGCGCCTCCCGTCAGGCCGAGATAGGTGTGCGGCGGCGCCCCGCCCGCCGCACTCCAGTAGGCCGCCCCACTCGTGGCCGCTTCGTCGACCACGATCGCACCCTCGGGTTGTACCGCGGCGAGAGCCTGACCGAGGGTGCCTACGTTGAGCTCACCTCGAGGAGGCTGTGGACGCTCGGGGCTGGGAGCCGGCTCCAGCGGACGCAGTCCGTTCCGGCTGGAGACCTGCTCGGCTAGCATTGCGAGCACTTCACTCGCGGCACTCTCGGCGCCAGACACGTGCGTCACGCGGCAGCTCGCGGGAACAGGCTGCGACTTGCCACCCCGGTAGCCGAAGAAGGCGACGGGCACCCGCGTCCCGATGATGATCAAGTGGTCGAACTCTGCCAGACGCGCTTCGATCTGTTCTGGGAAGTACGGCAGCCTCTCCAGAGAAGGGATTCCAGCGCCGCGCTCTGCCCGCGCGACGAAGGTGTCGCAGAACAGGGTCGTGCCCAGCGAGCGAGCGATCCGCCCCGCCCACCCGAGCGCTCCGGTCGAGAGCGCATCCGCTCCCAGCAGGATCGCGCCTCGCTTCGCCGCGCAGATCTGATCTGCCGCGGCCTCGATCGCCTCGATCGAAACGGACGCGCCACGCTCCGGGCTCTTGGGCGGACCCAGCGCGCTGTCCCCCGCTCCCGCGGCTTCGACGGTGTCCCAGGCGCAGTCGGCGGGAACGATCAACGTGGCGACACCGCTCGGAAGCCCCTGCGCCGCCGCGAACGCTTCCTCGAAGTCCAGACCCAAAGCGTCGGCGCGACTGCTGGTGCGCACCCACTTGGACACCGGTCGCGCGAGGCTCTCGATGTCCGAGGTCAGCGGTGCATCGAACGGCAGGTGCGCCTGCGGATGATCGCCGACCAGGTTGACGATCGGGGAGAACGCGCGTCGCGCGTTGTGCAGGTTTGCGATCCCGTTCGCGAAGCCGGGCCCGAGATGCAGCAAGGTCAACGCCGGGCGCCCGGTCATGCGGGCATAGCCATCGGCTGCGCCGGTGCATGCCCCCTCGAAGAGCCCCAGCACGGATCGCATGCCTGGCGTCGCATCCAGCGCAGCGAGCAACTGCATCTCCGTAGTACCCGGATTCGCGAAGCAGACGTCGGCACCGAGCCGGGTCGCCCTCCGCACGAGTAGTTCCGCTCCGTTCATCGAGCTCCCTCCCAGAGTTAGCGCGCGATTATAGATTAGACTGGCGAACCATGAGCGAACGGCTGATGACGGTCTGCGGGTATGGCACCCTGCTCGAGGCGCAGATCGTGTGCGCACAGCTCACGGCCGCAGGCGTCTTCGCGGTGGTGCCGGACCAGCTGTCGGGTGGAATCGTGGGCGACTTCATCGGAGGCACGGCGGGAATCCGGGTTCAAGTCCCCCAGTCCCAGCTGGCACGCGCGCGCGCCGTCCTCGCACTCCCGGCGGAGCCGGGGGACCTCGGACAGCCACCGCCAGACTCGCGCGGGAGCGCGAACCCGCCCCCCGGCCGACTCGCTCGTTCCCCGCGCGGAGCGCCCCCCGAGATCTCCCGATTGCGCGCGCAAGGGCCTGAAACGCTCGAACGCCCCGCGTCATCCGAGCGACGAGTCCCCAGCCAGTGCCCCACATGCGGAACGGAGCTCTTCCCCTCGGGATCACGCGCCTGGTGGCGGCGGCTGCAGCTCGCCCTCTTCGGGCTGTCCGTGCGCTGCACCGGCTGTCGCAGGGAGCTGCGCGACTTGGTGTAGGAAGCCGACCCCAGAGGCGCCGAGGCGGCGATCGCACCGCTTCCCGGGTAGGCTAGCAGCCCGTTGACACTCCGAGATGTCACGAAAGGAATCAGCATGAACGCATCTCACCTCGCTCTGTATCAGTTCGACTCCTGTCCCTTCTGTCAGCGTGTCCGGGACAGCCTGACCCGGCTCGGCGTGGAGATCGAGCTACGGGACATTCGCAGCAACGAGGCCCACCTGCGAGAGCTCGAGCAGGCTACCGGACGCAGGACCGTACCCGTCCTGCGCATCGAAGCTCAGACTGGAAACGTACGCTGGCTGCCGGAATCCGGAGACATCGTAGAGTTCTTGGAGCAACACTTCGGCAAATAGGACGTCGGCCGACAGCACGGTCACGCGCGGGCTGCATGGCGCTTGAGGCGTTCGCCGGCTGCGGATATTCTAGGGGGCAGCAGTCGCCCCTGAGCTCGGCATCCAACTCGAGAGTTTCGGGAGAACGCCGAGGGCACGGTCGCAACGAGCCACCGCAGTCGCGGCCCGCAATCGTGCTGGCCGAATCCATGGTGCGCGACGCAACAAGTCGGATCGATGAGCGAAGAGAAAGGGATCGCGGTCTACCGCGCCGGGAACCAAGCCGAAGGGAACTTCGTAAAGGGATTGCTCAGGGAACGAGGAATCCCGGTGTCCTTTCATCCCTTCTCCACGCATCCGGACTCGGAAGTCGATCTCTATGTCCCAACCGCAGACGCAGATCGCGCGCAGGTGATCGTACGCGCGTACGAGGAACAGACCGACCCATCGGACAGCTCCTCCGAGGATTGGTTGTGCACACGCTGCGGTGAGGAGAACGAGTCTAGCTTCGACGCCTGCTGGAACTGCCAAGCAGCCCCAGGTCACTCCTAGACCCTCGACGCCTAGCCGATCGGACCTCGCGCCGACCCAGGCCCGGCCGGCTCGGGACCTCGGCACGCCACCCTTCCATGCAGCGCATCTGTACTGCATGTAATCCCAGACACTCACTACCGGACCGAACTCGTCCGGCACACAAGCGGAGGAATCCCCCAAGATGATCCAGGATCTGTTCTCGATTCAAGGCAAGGTAGCGCTGGTCACAGGTGGCTCGAGTGGCATCGGACTCATGATCGCCCGCGGGTACGTCGAAGCCGGCGCGCGCGTCTACATCTCTTCGCGCAAGGCGGACGTCTGCGAGCAGGTAGTCAAGGAGCTCTCGGCCACCGGAACCTGCATTGCTCTACCCAACGACCTTTCTACCGTCGAGGGGGTACGCAAGCTCGCACGCGAGCTATCGGAGCACGAGGACTCGCTCGACATTCTGGTCAACAACGCGGGCGCGAACTGGGCGTCACCGCTCGGAGAGTACCCGGAGTCCGGCTGGGACAAGGTGATGGACCTCAATCTTAAGGCCATCTTCTTCCTCACGCAGGAGCTGATCCCGAAGCTCACGGCCGCGGGCACCGCGGAGTCCCCAGCACGTGTCATCAACATCGCTTCGATCGACGGAATCGGCGTCCCCGCACTCGATACCTTCGCCTACTCGGCGAGCAAGTCCGCGGTCATCCATATGACGCGCGTGCTCGCACGCAAGCTCGCCGGGCGGCACGTCACGGTCAACGCGATCGCGCCCGGCCCCTTCGAGAGCCGGATGATGCGAGTCACCCTGGAGCGCTTCGGCCACGGGATCGCTGAGCAAAACCCGCTCGGACGCATCGGCTCCGACGAAGACATGGCGGGCGTCGCGATCTATCTGGCATCGCGTGCGGGAGCCTACGTGAACGGAGTCACGATCCCCGTCGACGGCGGAATCACCGGAACGCGATAGCGGCCGGGATCGGCGACCGGAGCGCGCTCACGTCTCTGCTGCTCATCGCTCACCACGTGCGCAGCGGCAGAGGCGCGAGTCGCTCAGATCCCGGAGAGCTCCTCACAGAGAGCCCACAGCCGCTGGCGATCCTCTGCCTGCTCACGCGTATTCGGAAGGTAGTGGGTACGCGAGACTCGGCGATCCAGCCAGAACTTGCCGGTCGACGCGAGTGAACGATCCGCCGCGGCCAACCACACGACGGTGTCGGCGCCCTGCTGCGCATCGCGAAGACGTCCGTCCATGAAGCGGGTAAAGTTCGGTAGCGACTTCTGCAGGCCACCCGTATCCACCCAGCCCGGATGCATGGCTTGGCAGACGATGCCCTTGCCCGCCCACGCTTCGGCTAGCATCTCGGCGAGAATGACCTGCATGCGCTTCGTCTGAGCGTAGGCCGCCACCCCGTCGAACTGCTCTCGCTCCTGCCAGTCAAGATCGGCCAGGGACAACTTGGTCGTATACATCCCTCCCGAAGAGACCCATATGACGCGTCCAGGCGCTGCCGCGATGAGCTTCGGCTCGAGCAGTCTCGACAGCAGGAACGGCCCGATGATGTGTGTCGCCAAGGTCAGCTCGATCCCATCCTTCGTGAGGGTGCGCTCCTCCGCGATCAATCCCGCATTGTGAATCAGCGCATCTACGCGCTCCCCCTCGAACGAATCGACGAAAGCGCGCACGGAAGCCAGAGAGGAGACGTCGACCACATCGAGCGAGACCGTGGAGTGGGCAGACTCCGCACTCACTGCCTCCAGGGCCTGCTGGCCGCGCTCGACACTCCGACACAGCAGCCGGACCTCCGCCCCCAATCGCGCCAAGGTGCGGGCGACCTCGAGCCCGATACCTCCATTCGCGCCGGTGACCAACATGACGCGGCCACTCAGATCCACGTTCAGATCTTGGGGATGAAAGTTTCGCGCATGCCGGCGATAGCCCGAGGCGTCGAACGACCAGAATACGCTGGCATCGAGGACGGAATCGATCAGTTGGCGGAACACGCGCACCAGTTTGTACGAGCCGCCCACGCGCTGCAACCAAGGAAGCAGGTGGGAGGCAGGCAATGCGAGGCAAGTCTTCGGTGTCGCAGGGGCGTGCCGCGCCCTAGAGGACGGTGGCTCGTCGCACTCCCAATACTCCCGCGCCGAGCAGCGCGACGCCCGCCAGATTGAACAGCAGTGGCTGTTCGAGCGATGCCGTCGGTTCGAAACCGTACCCGGGAATGCTCCCAATCCCCCAGGTGAGCACGAAGGGAAACGCATTGAGAACCGAATGACCGATGACGCACGGCAGGACGGACCCGCTACGGATTCGTACCCAAGCCAACAGATAGCCCGCCGCACCCGCCAAGGGCATCTGCAACGGATCCAGATGGAACAGCGCGAAGAGCAGCGCACTCACCACGGCACCGAGACGCGCGCCCAGTCTGTGCACGAGTCCATCGAGCACGAGGCCTCGAAACAGGACCTCTTCCGTCCAAGGGACGATCCCCGCGACCACCGCCAGGGTGAGAATCCGCTCGGAAATCGGTAGCGCTGCGGGAGCCGCAACCCGCCCAACCTCACCAACGCCACCTAGTCGCACGATCCAGTTGGCCGCCTCGGAACCCAGAATGGAGATGCCGGCCATCCCAGCAGCAAGCGACCAGAGGACCCGCCCGCGAAAGCGGTTCAGTCCGAAGAGCTCCCGCGGCGGCAGATCACTCCACAACACCGCAAGTCCGAGGATCGACCCGATGCCGATCAAGTGAATGCAAGCGAGCTCCAGAATCGCAGGGATCCCGTCTCGAACCCCTACGGCCACCAGCAGCTGGGGCAAGGCATGGCTGACTCCCCAGAACGAGCAAGCAGCGAGCCCCAACAGGCTGGACACCCTGGGCCTGACGGGTGGACGCACCGACGGCGCCCCGCGCTCTCGTGCACGAAAGGTAGGTCTCTGGGTCTGGGTCGATCCGGACGAACCGGTGAGCGACCGCGAACTGGAGTCGGTCGATTCCAAGGGCCCAAGCATCTCCTGAAGACCGAGCCAGATGCAATGACACTGTCCCTCAGGGTGACCGGCCGTAAGCCTGCCGGTCGCAGGATGCGCGCTGGGTCAGGGCTCCGCGAGTCGGCGTAGTGGACGGTCCGGCCGGGTCGCACTCAGCTGGCGAACCTCGTAGCCAAGCTCAGACAAGAGGCTGGGAATTCCCTGGCGACCGACGACATGCCCAGCGCCGACCACGACGAACCAAGTTTGACCGCTCCGAAGCGGGCCTTCGAGCCGCTTTGCCATGGTTCGGTTGCGAGCAAAGTACACGCGCTCGTGCAGCCGGTGGCGCCGGCTGTTTCGCACGTCGTCCTCGAAGAGCAAGGTGGAGAGGCAGCGCGCATCGCCACGATCCCAGCAGTCGAAGATGTCCCGCACACGAACGTCGACGCGATCTACCTGGTCCAGCGCATCCTCGAGCATCGCCTCTTGGAGCTCGGGGGCGAGATCGTCTAGCGCGAGGAGCTGCGGGCGCGCTCCTTCCAGCTCGATCAGCCTGCGCTGCCCCGCCTTGCGTACGAAGTAGCCCGCCATCCCGTGCACCGGCTGATATCCGGATCGCGCCAGCGCATCGCCCGAGAGCATGAGGGCGACGAGCCATGGCTTCATCTGCAGAAAGGGTTCGAGGCGGAGCCGCCGACCGTTCAGAGCCGTCTGCAGACGCTCGAAGAGCCCCGGCGAGAGCATCGCTTCGAGGGTCGTACCGTCGTGCCAGTGCCCCGCCGCCTCCAAGAAGGCTTGGAAGCTCGGCTCCGCAACCTCGCGAGCATCCGCCTCGAGCACCAAGGCCTCAGAGCGCGCGAATGCACCCTCGATCACCGGATCGAAGCTCTCGATGGGTGAATCCCCAACATGCGTTCCAGCCAACAAGTAGAGGCGTCCCGAGCCGGCCGCGGCTGCCGTGACCTCCCAGAGCAGGACCGGCTGAGCAGTGGAAGCGCTCCGCGCCAGGTGCGTGGCAAGAGCCAGAGCGCACGGGGTGAGCAGTGCGAGGGCCACGAGGACTCGACACCGACTCGCTGTGCTCCGCATATGCTCCGTATCGGACGGAACGCATCACAAGTTCAGTCTCTCGGAGAAGATTTGCGTACGCGCGGCCGCCAGCCAAAGCGAGGCAGGGAGATGCTTCCATCCGATGAAAACTCGACGCCCTCACCCTCGAGCAGGACACGCTGGAGCTCCTCCGCCTCGCGCTCGGCTCGGGTCGAAATCTTGCCCTGCGCGTTGACCACCCGCTGCCAGGGAACCGACCGCTCGTCGAGCGCCGAGAGTGCATAGCCGACCGAACGGGCCTGCCCAGGGAAGCCGGCCAGCTCTGCCACCTGACCGTAGGTCGCCACGCGTCCGCGTGGAATTCGACGAACCACACGGTAGATCCGCTCGTAGCGTGACCCAGGATCCACTGGTTCCCTCGCCGACACGTGCGCCGTCTCCGCGTATGCTCCATCATGCTGCGTCGCCAGGCGACCGAGCCACCGCTCACCTGCACCGAGGCGCATGATGCCAGAGATCGATCCGCAGTCGAGGCAAGCCGTCGGAAGCGGGGATGCCGGGCGAGCGGAAGCTGTACGATGGGAGACAAGACATGGGCCGCGCGAGAGACCCGATCCTCGAGGACTTCTGTGCGCACGCTCCGCGACTGCTGCGGGTCGAGTGCTCCCTTCTCAAGCTCAGGCTCGCGTCGAGACCGCTGTTCGAGGAGATCGTGCTGAGCTTCCACGGCGGCGTGCTCCGCGTGTCCCCCGCGCAGGACGCAAACGAGCTACGCTGCAGCCTCGACGCTTCTCCATCGGACGCGGATCGCGTCGACTCCTCGGAAGAGGAGCCATGGTGGCGCGTGATGGGAGCGCCCTTGGTCGCAGCCTGGGCACGTCTGAGCTCCAGCCCGGAGGCCCCAGAGATCACGCTGCAGTTTCGCAGCGATTCAGCCAACCCTCGCTTCATCTCGCTCATCCGCGCGCGCACGGGCATGGACGTGCGCTGGGAGAACCGCGAGGCGCTCGAAAAAAGGCTCGCTCAGACTACCGAGCAAGACCCTCGGGAGTAGAGCGAGCCAGATTTCGTACCGCTTAGCGCGTACCGCCGCCGCGCGAAGCCTCGCGGCGCAGCGACCCACGCGTAGCTCCGGAGATCTACCTCAGAAGCACCGCTGGGCCTGAGGCGGTCGTGTGTCAGCCCTTGGCCTGCTTGAGCGCCTCGACCAGAGCGGGAACGACCTCGAAGAGATCTCCGACCACGCCAAGATCGGCGACCTCGAAGATCGGCGCATCTGGATCCTTGTTGATCGCGATGATGAAGTTCGATCCCTTCATTCCGACGAGATGCTGAATCGCACCGGAGATCCCCACGGCCACGTAGAGCTTCGGGGCGATCACCTGTCCGGAGCTACCGACCTGATACTCGTGCGGCTTCCAGCCTGCATCGACGACCGGGCGCGACGCGCCCATCTGGGCACCGAGGGCTGCGCAGAGTGGCTCGAGAACCTCGTCGAACTTCTCGGGCTTCTGCAATCCTCGCCCACCCGAAACAACGATGTCGGCCTTGGTCAGGTCGTGGCCACCAGCAGCCGCCTTGCGCACCTCCACGAACGTGCTGCGCGAGCTCAGGCCACTCACGGTCAGCGCCTCTACGGAGCCCGCGTCGGAGCCTTCGTAGGCCGTCGCGGCACCGGGCTGGACGGTGGCCAGGGTGCGCCCGGAAGCGCGCAGCTGCGCATCGAACTTCCCGTTGAACATCCTGCGCGTGAGCAGGAAGCCATCGCCATCCGCCTCGATCCTGAAGACGTCGGTCACCGCCGCCACATCGAGCACGGCTGCCAGCTTTCCCGCGACATCCCAACCATTCGGGGTGTTGGACAGCAAGATCAGATCCGGCTGCTCGGCCTCTACAGCCTGCTGGATGACAGCGGTGTGCGTGTCGGCACTGTATGCCTCGAGCGCATCGCCCTCGGCGACCAGCACCTTGCCCCCACCCTTCTTGGACAGGTCTTCGGCGATTCCCTGGACGCCCTTCCCGAGCACCAAGGACACCACGTCGCCCCCGAGTCCCCGCGCAACGGCTACGAGCTCGAGGGAAGCCTCGCGCAGCGCGCCGCCTTGAATCTCACCAACGATGAGAACTTTGGCCATCGTGTGTTTCTCCTACCTTGGCTCTCGAGGCCTAGAGCAGCCCGAGTTCCTTGATCTTCGCTACGACCTTGCTCGCCTGTTCAGCCGGCGATCCTTCGACGAGCTCCGCGCCCTCACCCTTGGGCGGCACGTAGAGCTTGGCGATCGACACCTTCGGTGCGACCGCACCCGCATCGAGCCCGAGATCGCTGAGCGACTTCTTGGCGAGCGGCTTCTTCTTCGCAGCCATGATGCCCTTGAGCGACGCATAGCGAACGTCGTTGATACCGGTCTGCACGGCCAGTAGCGCCGGGAGCGGCACAGAGCGGACCTCGAGGGATCCACCCTCGAGCTCGCGCTCGACCTCGACCTTGCCATCCTGGAGCTCGGCCTTGACCACGGAGGTCACGTGGGGGAGATCCAGGAACTGAGCCAGCATGGGAGCGGTCAGCGAGTTGTTGGCGTCGTCGGACATCAGACCCATGACCACCAGGTCGAAGCTCTCTTCCTTGGCTACGGCGGCGAGCGTCTTCGCAATCGCCAGCGAGTCGGTAGCGGCAAAGGCATCGTCCCAGACCTGCACGGCGCGGTCGGCACCCATGCCGAGCGCGGTGCGCAACGCCTGGGTCGCGCGATCCGGTCCGATGCTGGCCACGACCACCTCGGCCTCACCCGCATCCTTGATGCGCAGCGCGAGCTCGAGCGCGTACTTGTCGTAGTCGTTGATGTCAAACTTGATGTTGCTGTCTTGGATCCATGTTCCACCGGGCGCGACCTCGAGACGGGCGTCCTGGTGGGGTACCTGCTTTAGGCAGACGAGGATCTTCATATGGGCACTCTCCTCGACCAGCGGGGCGCGCGCTGCGCGCTTCCGGGGGCAGTTCGAGGCGGACTCTACGCCAAGGGTCCGCGGGTTTCAACTGCAGCGCGCGCGCGAAGGTGCGCCTCGCTCAGCGGCCCATGAGCTGCCGCCAGGACTCGAGACTCGTCATGCGCAGGTAGACGTTCTCGCGCTTGACGTCTCCGAGCGAGGCGTGCGAGCTCCCGCCGTAGTCGTGGCCCGGCAGCAGGATCGTGTCGTCAGGAAGCTCCGCGAGCCGCCGCAGGCTGTGGAACATGTCGTCGGGATTCGCGCCCGGCAGGTCCACGCGCCCGCAACCCTGAATGAAGAGGGTGTCGCCCGAGACCAGCTGATTCTTGATCCGGAAGCATTGCGAGCCCGGAGTGTGGCCCGGAGTGTGCAGGAACTCGAGCTCGATCTCGCCGAGGCTGAGCCGCGACCCCGTCTCCACCTTGATCAGGTCGGACTCCGGCACACCCGTGACCCGAGCAACGCCATAGGCCTCAGCCTTGTGAACGTAGACCGGCAGATCGCGCAGCTCCTGCAGCTCCGCTAGCCCCTCGATCCGCTGCCCCATCATCGAACCACCCACGTGATCCGGGTGGTAGTGGGTGACGAGCACCGCCTTCGGCGTGAGATCCTGCTCCTCGACGTGCCGCAGCAGCCCCGCGACATCCCAAGCCGGATCGACCAGGGCCACCTCGCGGGTCGTGCCCGACCCCACTACATAGGTCAGATTCTGCATCGGACCGATCGATATCTGCTCGATGAAGAGCGGCTGATTCATCTGGATCCATCCTTCTCGGTTCAGTCGAAACACCACGGAGTAGGCGCGGCGACCTGGAAACCGAATCGCCTGCCCCACACGCTTGCGTTAGATTGGACCGCGTGAGCCCTTTGGACAACTCGACCCGACAAGGTTTCTGGGAAGGTCTCCTGCGCGAGGAGGCAAGGCTGCTGCCGCGCATCCAGGGCGCGCTGCGTCTCGACCCCGCCGTCTATGCCGAGATCGACGCGGATCCAGGCAGTATTCCGCAGGCGTTCGTGGTCGTGCTCGCCTCGGCAGTGATCGCCGGACTGAGCGCGTCGTTCTACATGCTGTTTCTCTCGATCGCCGGTCTGATCACCGCCTGGCTCGCGGCGGCCGCACTGATCTGGGCGGTGGCCACACTCTCGACGGAAGTCGAGGTGGACTACGCCCGAATCGTTCGTTGCATCGGCTTCTCGTATGTCTGGGTCACCCCGCTCTTGTTCTCGGGGCTGCCGCTCTACCTGGGCGAGCTCATCACCCTGGGAGCAATGGGAATGCTCTTCTACTCGTTCCTGTTGGCAACACAGCGAGTCGTCGGGGAACACGCGGGCAGGGTTTGCGCCATCGCCCTGGTGCTCCCGTTCGTGCTCATGTGGATTGCCACACGGGCGGGCTGAACTCTCGGAGGGGCGGGCTGAACTCGGGGGCTAGCCGAGCTCAGCGGTCGGGGGTCGTGGCCTCGAGGAACTCGAGCAGCACGTTGATGATCTGCTCGTCGATCTCTTCCTGCGTACGGGGGCTGCGCTTGATCACCTGCAATGCGTGATCGGCGTCCTCCACGACAGCCAGCTGCGTCGGTGTACCGATGCGGCGTAGCAGGACCTGCAGTCGGTCCACACGGCAGTACGGATCGCGCGTACCCTGCACGAACAAGATCGGACAGATCAATCGGAAGAGGAAGTCTGCCTTTTGCTGGCTGGGCTTCCCGGATGGATGCAGGGGAAAGCCGAGGCACACGAGGGAGTCGACCTTGATCCCATGGGCGATCGCCTCGGCGGCGACTCGGCAACCGAGACCGGATCCCCCGATGACAAGGTGCGCAGGCGCGTTCTGGGGATCGCGCACCATCGCCGCGATCGCCGCGCGCAACGTCTTCTCGAGCATGAGCGGCGGATCCGGACGCTTCTTCCCGGCTTCGGCGAAAGGGAAGTTGAACCGCAGGGTGAGAAACCCACGACTTACCAGCAGCTCCTGCAGCTTGACCAGCAGGGCTTGATCCTGATCATAGGGGCCGTCGTGCGCCAGGACGACGCCTACACGCCGTCCACTCGGCCACCACTCCGGGATTCCGAGAGTCCCGGTCGTCGTGACCTCTCCACTCACCGGCAGCTTTACGATCTCGCTCTTTGCGTTGCTATCCATCGCGCCTCTCTTATAACACACCCACCCGTCGATCCGGATGCATGCAGTTCGCCCCATGGTTGATTTCGCGCGCCCTGCGTGCCGCCTGCCTGGTGGCATCCCGCCCGCATGCAGAGCCGCTGCACGCGACAGCCACCTCGCCCGACCCGCCGCGACCGATTGCGCAGCCCAGCGGAGACTCGATAGCATTGCTGCGCACCTCGCAATCACCGAGCCGAGCCAGTGAGTCGTAAGCGCCCACCGAGGCGTCGGCTACGCGGCCGGACCCGACGCCCGAGAGCCCAATGGAGTACCCATGTCGACCACGGACCCCAAGCCCGCCGCCCCTTCGCAAACCGACCTCGAGATCGCCGCTTCCCCTGGACTAGAGACGAATCCGCTGCTGGATCCTTCAGAGCTGCCGCGCTTCGACTCCATCCGTCCGGAGCATGTGGAACCTGCGGTTCGCGCTGTTCTCGCGGAGACGGAAGCTTCCCTGGTCGAGCTCGAGGCGTCGGGATCGCCCACTTGGGACGGTCTCGTCGTTCCACTGGAACGGCTCGGCGATCGCTTGCATCGCATCTGGGGTGTCGTCGGCCATCTCATGGGCGTTCGCAACGCGGACGCGCTGCGCGCCGCCCACGAAGCGGTACAGCCCGAGGTCATTCGCTGCTCGATGCGCATCTCACAGAGCTCGCCGGTCTACGAGCTGCTGTGCACCTTGCGCGACAGCCCCGCACATTCCGCACTGGATGGTGCACAGCAGCGCATCATCGACAGCTTGCTCAGAGAAGCCAAGCTGTCGGGTGTGGGCCTCGAGGGGGATGCGAAGGAGCGCTTCAACAAGAACGCACTCGAGCTCGCCGAGCTGGCGACGCGCTTCAGCAATCATGTGCTGGACAGCACCAAGGCGTTCGGCTTGGTCTTGACCGAGACCGACGAGGTCCGCGGGCTTCCCAAGAGCCTGCTGGAACGCGCCGCAGAAGCACAGCGAAACAGCGATCTGTCGGGAGAAACCGCAGCCTCGGCGGAGAACGGGCCCTGGCGGATCACCCTCGACGGGCCTTCCTACATCCCGTTCATGCAGTACTCCCCACATCGGCACCTACGCGAGCGTGTGTTCCGTGCGTACCTGCAGCGCGCGAGTGAAGGCGAGCTCGACAATGCCCCGCTGATCGCTCGCATCTTGCGCTTGCGACAAGCGCAAGCAGAGCTGCTCGGATTCCGCACCTACGCGGAGCTCAGCCTCGCCTCGAAGATGGCGCCCGACGTTGAGAGCGTCGATCGGCTCTTGGGCGAACTCCGCGACGCATCCTGGGAGCCCGCGCAGCGAGAGATCGCGGATCTACGCGAGGCAGCGCGGGCCGCCGGAGCCAGCGAGGCCGATTCCTTTGCGCGCTGGGATACCACGTACTGGGCCGAGCGCCTACGCGAACAACGCTTCGCGTATTCCGACGAAGACCTGCGACCCTACTTCCCCCTACCGCGCGTCCTCGATGGACTCTTCGATCTGACCCAGCGACTCTTCGGCGTATCCATCGTCGCGGCGGACGGCGAAGCTCCCATCTGGCACGACGACGTACGCTTCTTTCGCATCCGCGACGAGTCCGGCGAGGACATCGCGGCCTTCTATCTCGACCCCTACAGCCGTCCCGCCGAGAAGCGAGGCGGCGCCTGGATGGACGAGTGCCTGGGCCGTACGCGTTTCCTGCGTCGCGATGGCCGACTCCAGCTGCCGGTGGCGTATCTCGTCTGCAATGGCTCCGCTCCGGTCGGCGAGCGACCCTCGCTCATGACCTTCGCAGAGGTCACGACGTTGTTCCACGAGTTCGGTCACGGACTGCAGCACATGCTCACGCGCGTGGACTACGGGCTTGCATCCGGTATCCGGAACATCGAATGGGATGCGGTCGAGCTCCCGAGTCAGTTCATGGAAAACTGGTGCTACCACAAGCCGACCTTGATCGGGCTGACCGCACACGTGGACACGGGCGAGCCCCTGCCCGACGAGCTGTTCGAGAAGCTGCTCGCAGCCCGAAACCACATGGCAGCCAGCCAGATGCTGCGCCAACTGTCGTTCGCGAGGCTCGATCTGGAGCTGCATCACCGCTACGACCCCGACCGCGAGTCAGCCTTCGAGCTGCAACGGCGCATCGCCGGAGAGACGGAGATCCTCCCGATGCTGCCCGAGGATCGATTCCTGTGCGGCTTCGAGCACATCTTCGCGGGCGGATACTCGGCTGGGTACTACTCCTACAAGTGGGCGGAGGTGCTGAGTGCGGATGCCTTCTCTGCGTTCGAGGAAGCCGGACTCGAGCATCCCGAAGCGCTGCGCGAGACCGGACGGCGCTTCCGGGATACGGTGCTGGCGCTCGGCGGCAGCGTCTCACCTGCAGAAGTGTTCGTCAGCTTTCGCGGCCGCGATCCTGATACGGAGCCACTCCTACGACACTCCGGGCTCTTGCCCGCCCGCGCAGCGTGACGTCGCGACCCCCTACTCGATGGAGGTAGCAGGAGCGCCGTCGCGCGGAGTCACCAAGGTCACACTCGTGGCCGCGACCCAGACGTCGCGACCATTCGCGAGACGGATCCTCCGCCAGGGAGGCCGATCCTCGAGGATCCGCGCTTCGGTACCGGCAGGGAGCGGTGCGGAGAACAGCACCGGAGCTACCGCCGAGTCCGCTGCGCGCGCCTCGACTTCGGCAGCAGTGATCACCGCGTCGTCCTCGGCCTCGGCCGCGGGGTCGAAGAGCAGGGATCCCAGGATGACCACCCATGCCACTCCCGGCGCCCAGGCCAGGTTCCGGAAGATGACCTGTCGGGTCGCGATGCTCCACGCGAGCAACACTGCAGCGAGCAGCAGGGCGCAACCGCTCGCGAACCAACGTTCAGGACGCGAGAGGCTCCGCTGCCAGAAGAAGAAGCTGTCGAGTACGCTCACCGACTCGAAGCGCGGGACCCAGACGGGCAGCTGCCCGCGGGCGTGATCCAGATTCTGGAGTGCGCGCGGATGATCCGGGTCGAGCGTGAGTGCGCGCCGGTACGCCAGCACCGCCGCGCCGAGATCCCCTGCCCCGAGCGCCGCATTGCCCAGGTTCACGTACAGGTCCGGTGCCCCTCCCTGCTTCGCTGCACTCGCAAAGAACCGCTGCGCCTCGGCGAAGGCGGCCATGCGCGCATCGCGATCCTGCGTCTCGAGCGCGCGCGTATAGGCTTCGACTCCACGCTGCGCGATCTCACGCTGCGCACGATCTACCGCCTGGCAGCTGGCGAGCAGCACTGCCACGAGGCCGACGACCAGTCCGCGCCAGCTCACCCCAGGTCTCCGTAGAGCCGATCCGCCAGCTTCGAGCCCTGTTCCGCCAGCTGGACAAGAGCCTCCGGATCCGTGGGCTGCGATGCGGGTGCGTAGACCTCGGCATCGCAGCGAGCCAGAAGGTCATCGAGCTCGACCGCGAGATCTGCGCTCGTCGCCTGCTCGGCTCGCATCAGCCGCAGGGCCCCAGCGAGAGCTCGCAGGTTCTCTCGATTCGGCTCCGCTGCGGCCTCGCGCACCAGCTCCCGTGACGCGCGCAGGACCTCGCGCCGAGAGGCAACGGCCGGATCGACATTGCGGCGCTTGCGCTCGAAGAAACCTCCGCCCAGCAGACCGAGAGAGGCTGTATACAGTCCGAGCGCCCACCATCCCCCCGAACGCGCCAGGCCACCGCGCGCGACCAGTCGCTCGGCATCACGGACGATCGACAGGTCGAGCGCACCCAGCTCGAGCTCCCGCGCAATCCTGCGCTCCGACTCCGAACCCGGCTCCTGCAGCACATCGGCAGAGCGCGGGGAGCTCGCCGGCTCGGTCCGCAGCGGACCCGCCGGAGCGACGACATCCGCAGCACCGACGACCTCGGCCGGACGCACCGACAAGGCGATCGGGCGCGAGCGCGCAGTCTCGAAGCGCTCGGACTGCGGATCGAAATAGCTGAACTCGAGCGATGGGATCTCGCTGACTTCGGGGCGTTTCGCGCGTACGACCGCCTTGAACACCTTCGCTTCACCATCGAACTCGCCGGTGAGTGAGCCCACCGGCACGTTGAAGTCGCGCTCGGGGAGCAAGCCTTCGGCGCTGAGCTCCGGGAGGGATGCGCTCGCGAGCAGGCCATCCCCACGTAGAGTCAAGGTGAGCTCGATCGGGTCTCCAACCTGAACCACACTTCGATCTGCCTGCACCTCGAAGCTATAGCCCGCACCGACCGCCCCGGCGAAGCTCGGCGGGCGGCCCTCGCCGGGAAGCTCCTTGACCACCAAGGTTCGCGCCACGTCCTCGGCCCGCAGCTTCTCGATCTGCGTGGCACGCCGCCCCCCGAACATGTCGCGCTGAAAGCTCACACCGGCATCGACGGTCAAGCTCGTCGGAGCCAGTGCGTACGTCCCCGGGTCGAGCGGCACCATGAAGAACGGGATCTCGACCACGGTCCACGGCCGCCCGTCTCGCTCTTCGGAGCCGAGAGTCGCGCGCAGGACGAGCGGCCCGTTGGCGGTCGCCAGCTCGACCGTCTGCTTCTCTGGAATGCTCTCGTCGGGCTCGATCCGAAATGCATCCCGCAGGTCCAAGAGGGGCATCAGCAGATTGGAGCGCACCAGATTTCGCTCCAGCTCAGCGTCGATTCGATACTCGAGTGAAGCGCGCAAGCGACTTCCCACGTAGGCCACCTTCGCGCCGAGCTCGAGTTCGACCTCGAGCCGACTCGAGCGCGGCACATCGCGGACGTCGAGCGTGATCGGCGCCGTCACACGCTCGGTGCCGGACTGCGCAACCCGGAACGGCCCGATCTGAAAGCGCCCGGGCTGCGAGGCGACGTACTGGTACCGAAAGCTGTATCGCACGGAGCTCGAGCGCTCGACGCGCCCGTTGATGATGACCACGGAGGAAGAACGGTTGGGCGTCATCCCGAGCAAGCTCAATGTACCGCTCGCCGGCCTGGCCACCTCGCTCACCGGCTCGGAGTCCGGAGAGAACCCGAGCGCGACGACGTTCAACGTGATCGGGGTGCCGACATAGTACGGACCTCGGTCGACCTGGAGCTGCGCCTCCTGAGCCAGCGCCCGACTCGACAGACCCAACGAAGCGAATGCAACCACGCATACAGAAGCGATCTTTAGAGTGGAGCGCATCACCAATCCCGCTCCACCGTCTCGTATCCACTCTGACGCTTCGCGGCCTTCTCGCGCCGCCGCTGGGCCTCGCGATCACGCACCGCCTGAAGCGCCTGGGCGGCGTCGCCGCGCGAGCGTTCCTGCTCCTTCGATTCGTCCTCCGAGTCCTGCGGCGAGTTCGAGCCGTCGTCGGAGTCGTCTTGCGAATCTTGATTCTGCTGTTGCTGCTCGGGCGGAACGAGCAACGCCAGGGCCTCTGCGAGCTCGCGGGTGGCCGTGGCTTGAGGCTCCTCGACCGCCTCGAGCGTGAACGGCTGCGCGGCAAAGCCTGCTAGAGCCTGCTCCATGGCCAGTGCTCCAGCTTCGACGTGGGTCGCCGCTTCGCGAAAGATCTCGCTCGCCTGCTCGGCCTCCGGCTCGTCGGCGGCGGCTGACGCACTCTGCTCCGCCTGCTCGCGAAGCCCAGAGGTGATCTGGGTGGACAGCTCGCGGAGCTCCGTCTGCCGCTCCGCGAGACCGGCGAGACGCCCGCTGCGCTGGGCCGGAATCGAGAGTGCCGCGGCATCTCGCGTCTCGTCACCCAGCTCTACCTGTCGTTCCAGTGTGTCGCGCAGCAGCTCCGCGATCGTAAAGAAGATGCGGCGCAGTGCAGAGAGTGGCTCCAGGCTGCGGGTCACCGCGGCCTTCGCCCGCACCGGGCTCGGCACGTCGCGCTCGAGCTCGGTCGCCGCAGCTCGCATCTGCTCGAGCGCGGCCTCGGCGAGTGGCCGTGCGCGCTCGAGCCGCTCCCGCGCGACCTCCTGCTCCGGATTCGGGGGAGCACCCGCAGCGGGGGGACCCGTGCCTGGCGCAGCGGGCGCTTGCGCCATGGCCTGAAGCTCGAGGTCGAGAAGCCCGATCATGCGCTCGGTGCGCTCGACGTTCTTGGCCTGAAGCCCCCGGCGTAGCGCGGCTCGCTGGGCGGGATCGAGCCTCGTGGCCCCGGAGTCCTCCTCCTCGCCCGGAGTGACTCGCAGCTGCGATTCTTGTAGACCGGACTGCGAGAGACCGGATCCAGAAGGGTCGAGATCTTGTTCCAGGCTGCGCTCATCCTGGTAGACGAGCTCGATCAGGCGCTTCAGGTCCAGCAAACGCTCCTGGGCTTCGAGCAGCGAGCGAATCGCACTCGCCTGCAAGCGCGCAGCCGCCTCGGCATCCTGCTCGATCACCGACGCCCCCTCGCGAAAAGCTCTACCCGCGGCGGTGACCAGGGGAGCCGCCTCGGCCCACTGCGACGGGGCGGAGGACGCCTGAGACTCATCCAGCAGACTAGGCTTGAGGCGCGCGGCCAGCTCTTCGGAACGCCCACCGAGCGACTCCTGCTGATCGCGCAGGAAGCCTCCGCTCAGCCATTCGGGACGCTGGGCGTTCGCGGCTGTTGGCTGCTGGTCGAGCAGCATCCAGGCACCGAGCCAGCGCGAGGTCTGGAGCGCGTCCCGAGTCAAAGCCGAGAGCACCCGCACCGGATCCCGCAGGGCTTCTTGCGCTCGCTTCAGCTCTTCGAGGGCCGTCGCTCCGCGGCGGTAGGCTCGGGCTCCCTGACGCCTACGCAGCTGGCTTCGCGTTCGACCCATACGTTCACGCGCAGCATCGAGATGCAGCAGCACGGCATCGAGCTGCTCCGCGGTTGGCGCGGGGGCCGACGGGGTGGGCGCGGCCGGCGCTCCGCCCTGATCCATGGCGCCTCGCTCCGCGGCAACCTGCCGCGCCAAGCCGTCCGCATCGGCCAACAGCACCCGCTCATCGCCAGCGACCGCGCGGTACTCGCGCTGCACCTCGGAGTCTGCGTCATAGCTCGGATCGGGCGAGCGAGCGAGCAGCAGGCGCGAGAGTCTGCCGAGCACCTCGCGCTGGCGCTCGATCAGGCGTTCCAGCTGCTGCTCGAGCCCACCCTCCTGGCGCTTCGCGAGCTCGTCGGCGAGCAGCATCGCGCGGCGGAGCACCACCTCGAGATTGTGACGTGATTCGGCGTCGTCCGGACGCTGGCGGACACCATCGCGAAAGCGATCTGCGGCATCGTAGTACAGCCGCAAGGCGGTCTCGGGCTCGGCCTCCCTGAGCGACTCGGCGCGGCGCGCGGCGGCCAGCCCCAGGTTGTAGGTCGCCCGAAAGCGCAGCTCTCCATCCTGTGCACCCTCGCTCCGAGCCGTCCGGAAACTGCGCTCCGCGCTCTCGAACTCCGCGGCACCCAGATCGCGCCAGCCTTCGTTGTAGATCTCTCTTGGCGTGCGCTCGACCTCGTCGAGTGCCAGGGGCGCGAGGTCCGCATCCCCACCCGCCGGACCGGCGCCATCAGGGTCGTCCAAGGTCGGCTCTTCGGGGCCCTGCTTGCCCGAGGACGCCGAACCAGCAGCGGGCGCCTCGCTCGGAACCTGCGCCCAGCCAGTCGTCGCCGCCCCACTGCCCACCCAGAGCAGGGCGACGAGCCAAATCGCAACTCGCGCGCCGGTCCCGGTCGAGTCAGGCCGCGGCCCTACGATCGTGACGCTCGCGACGAGCGCGAGCAGCGCGACCAGCAGCGCCCACTGGTACCCCTCTTCGCGCACGGGAATGCCGCGTTCGGACGATTGCCCGCGCAGCAGCCCGCGCAGGAACTCGGCATAGATCGACTCCAAGTCGAGCACACCGGTGCCCGCGGGAACGTAGACGCCCTCGGTCTCGCGCACGATATCGCGCAACGTATCGCCATCCAGCCGGCTGTTCACCGGCTCGCCGTCGGCGTCGCGCAGCATGGTCCGCGCGCCAGTCCGAGGGTCGGTGACATAGATGGGGCTGCCCGATTCGGATCCGTACCCGATCGCTATGACGCGCACCCCGGCCTCGCGCGCCTCGCTCGCCGCGCGGATCGGGAATGAATCCTGGTCCTCGCCATCGGTGATCAGGATGATCACCCGCGCGGCGTCGCTCCGAGGATCGAAGCCAGCGACCGCCTTGCGGATCGGCTCTTCGAGACGCGTTCCTCCGCGCGTCACGCTGTCGGGCCCGACCGAGTCGAGCACGAGTCGCAGAAACCCGAAGTCGGGCGTCATCGGGGACAGCACCGTCGCACGGCCGGCGAAGCCGATCAGGCCCACGCGATCCCCCTGCAGATAGCCCAGCAGATCCACGATCTCGGCCTTCGCACGCTCCAGACGGTTGGGCACCGCATCTTCGGCGAGCATGGAGCGGGAGACGTCCAGGCAGATCATCACCTCGGCACTCGCCTGGCGAGTGGACGTGTATCGCAGCCCCCACTGCGGGCGCATCAGGGCGAAGATGACCGCCCCGAGGCACAGGCCGACGAGTCCGATCCGCGCCGTGCGCCGCCAGCGAGCAGGCGCTCGGACCAGCCGGTCCCAAAGCGCCGGGTGAACGAGTCGCTCCAGGGCGTCGCCCCCGCGTCGCTCGAGGTAGATCAGCACACCCAGGAAGAGGAATAGGGCCCAGAACGCGTGCACCCACTGCGGCTCTGCAAATCCAAAGCCGTTCACGGCAACCTCCGCAACCAAGTTCCCGAAGCCACACAAGCCAACGCGAGGAACAGCGCGCCGACGCCGACGAACGCCGCGTAGTGATGCTCGTACTGCAGATAGCGCACCTCGCTGATCTGCGTACGTTCGAGCTGATCGATCTGCTGGATCACCTTGGCCAACGAGTCTTCATCCGTCGCATGGAAGTACTGGCCCCCGGTGCGCTCGGCGATCGCCTCGAGCGTCGCCTCGTCGATCTCCACGTAGCGACGCTCGAGCACGACCTGCCCGTTCGGGAGCCGCACGGGGACCGGAGCCGGCCCCGTGCGCCCCGCCCCGATCGCATACACCTTGACCCCGAACTGCGCTGCGAGCTCCGCGGCCTGGAGCGGCGCGATATCGCCAGCGTTGTTCACGCCGTCGGTCAGCAGGATCGCCACCTTCGAGCGCGCGGGGTTCTGCCGCAAGCGTTCTACGGCGAGCGCTAGCCCTTCACCGATCGCGGTCCCGCTCTCGTTGTCGCGCGCGATCTCGAGATCGTCGAGAATCGCAACCAGATTGGCGTGGTCCAAAGTCAGTGGGCACAGCCCGTCCGCGAAGGTTCCGAAGGCGATCAGTCCGATCAGGTCGTCGGCTCGCCCCCCTGCGCCATTTCCTCCCAGCACGAAGTCTCGGAACACCTGCTTGACGACGTCGAGGCGGCTCTTGCTCTGATCCCCTTCCGCGAAGTCGAGCGCGATCATGGAGCCAGAGTGGTCGACCACCATGGCGATCGCGATGCCGTCGCGGCGCTGGATGCTGGTCGCGTCCCCCGTGCGCGGCCCGGCCATGCCCACCACGAAGGCCCCCGCAGCCAAGGCCGTGAGCAGTGCGGGCAGCTTGGTGAGCCGCGCGCGCAAGGACTCGGGCCCCGCGTCTGGGATCGACAAGCTCGAGAAGGTCACACTCGCCGGCAAGCGCGCTGCGGCCAGATAGACCAGGGGGACCAGGATCAGCCCCAACAGGAACATCGGGTCGCGGAATGCCCCGTCCAGGCCGAAGGCCGGCAGTCCCAGCGCCGCCGCGATGGGATCGCCCGCTTCAAGCATGTGCGACGACCTCAGGGCGTGCGCTGGGCTCCTCGAGGTCGGACTCGCGCGACTCCTCCAAGAAGCGCTCGACCGCCGCGATCGAGTCCTCCACCCCCTGTGCGTCCGGCACGTGGTGCGCGAACTTGACCAGATCCGCGCGCCGCATGAAGTCGCGCAGCAGGGCCTGATGCTCGGGCACCAGGTCGGGAGAAGCCGACATCGATTCGAGGAACTCCTCGGTCGTCTGCTCGGGAGAGCGTAGCTGGAAGCGCGCCTCGAGATAGCGGCGCACGATCGCCGAGAGCTCGACAAAGAAAGGATCCATCTCGCCCGCCTGCGGACGTCCGCGAGCGAGCAGCAGGTCGAGCTCTGCCCGCGCGACGTCGAACGCACTGCGCATCGCCTTGCGCGCGCGCTGCGCGACGTAGGCACGCCAAGCGAATGGAGCAGCGGCAGCTCCGAGCCCGAGGACCGCCAGCAAGCCCAACCACCAGGCTCCGCCCCGACTGCGCGGCTCGAGCGGATCCTTGGCGGCGAGCAGCTCCAGCGAGGCCCCCTCCGCAAGCCCGGACTCCACCTCGAACTCGAGCACCTCGCTCAGCAGTTCGTAGGCGTCGGTCCCCTCGGGCGCCGGCCTCTCACCCGGGCGCCGGTCGACGAACTCCACGGCGATCGGCGGAACCCGCTGCGGGCCGGATGCAGGGGTTTGAAGCCGGTAGCGCTGACGCGCGACCGTCCGACCATCGGCATCGATCGTCTCCGACGGTACGAAGTCCACGATCTGGAAGCGCCCGAGCGCCTCTCCGAACTCTGGCATCAACACTTCGACCCCTGCCTCGGAAGTCACACCGATGTCGAGCGTGAGGAGATCCCCGATACGCGGCGCACGGGGTAGGAGCTCGACGGACAGAGCGACCGGCCCTCGGGACACCTCGCTCACGAGCGGGCCTGCGGCCGCGGGCTCCGACGCTTCGGCGTCCGCTTCGCTCGCCTTGGCCGAGGACCCGTCCAGCGCGAACGCCCACGTCGCCAAGAGTGCGACGCACGAAGTGGCCACGAGCTTCAGTCGGGCGCTCACCGGCGCGCCCTCCGCTCTCGCATGCGAAAGAATCGGACGAGTGGGTCGACTACTGAACCTGCAGCATCGATGTGAATGAAATCGATCCCGGACGCGCGCAGGCGATACTCGAGAGAGCGGACGCGCTCGTCGGCACTGCGCTCGACCTCTCGCCGGAACTCCGCCGAGCCTGTGTCGTAGAGGCGCGTCCGCCCGGACTCGGCGTCGCGCAGCGAGACGAGACCGATGTCCGGCAGAGTGCGCTCCGCATGATCCGTCACGAGCACGGCGATCACGTCGTGCTTGCGGTTCGCCATCCGCAGGGTGCGCTCGAAGCCCTCGTCGAGGAAGTCACTGACCACGAAACAGATCGACTTGCGCGACGTGACGGAGAGCAGAAACTCCATCGCGCGAGCGATCTGGGTCGACTCGCGCGCAGTTCGCGGACGTCGCCACGCGGCGCGCGACTGACGCAGCTGCTCCAGACGAATGCGCACGCGGTCCCAGAGGGTGCCCGCGGGATCATTGGGCCGCTCCGCCTCACTCCACTCGCCGTGAGCGAGCACCTCGCGCACGACGCGGAGCGCATGCTTGTGCCCCTTGCGCGGCGGGATGTACTGCTCGATGTCTCCGTGAAACAGGGTCAGCCCGACCTTGTCGCTGTTGCGAATCGCAGAGAACGCGAGTAGCGCGCAGAACTCGGCGGCGGCGTCCCGCTTCGAGCGCGTGCTCGATCCGAAGTCCTGCGAGGCTGACACGTCAGCCATGAGCATCAAGGTGAGCTGCCGCTCCTCGACATAGCGCTTGACGTACGGCTCACCCATGCGAGCGGTGACCTTCCAGTCGAGCGTGCGCACGTCGTCGCCCGGAATGTACGGGCGAACCTCATCGAACTCGATGCCGCGCCCCTTGAAGACGGACACGTACTCACCCGCCAGGACGTCCGCAACCTGGCGGCCCGTGCGCACCTCGATCTCGCGAACTCGCCTCAATATCTCGCGCGAGAGCATGGAGTCCTCCGCCGATCCTAGTGCGCGACGGAAGCGCGCTGCGACGAGCGGAGATGCGGCTCGGTACGAGCGCCCACTACGGTACCAGGATGCCCAGCAGGACGCGCTCGATCACGTCCTCCGACGTCTTCCCCTCGGCCTCGGCCTCGTACGTGAGCGCGACGCGATGCCGCAGTACGTCCGGGGCCAGGGTCTTCACATCGTGCGGTGTGACATACGTGCGCCCGTGCAAGAACGCATGCGCCTTCGCAGCGCGCATCAGGTAGATCGAGGCTCTGGGGCTCGCACCCATCTCGATCATGCCCTCTAGCTCCTTGATGCCCGCGGCGCTCGGCGTCCGCGTCGCGTGCACGAGATCGACGATGTAGTCGCGCACCTTCTCGTCGACGAAGATTTCGTCGACTCCGCGGCGGGCCTCGAGGATCTCCTGGGGCTTCACGACGGGGCGCACGCGCGGCTCGACGAACGGACTCGCCATGCGGTCGACGATGCGCCGCTCCTCCTCCTTCGAGGGGTAGCCAACATAGACCTTGAGCATGAACCGATCGATCTGCGCTTCCGGGAGCGGGTAGGTGCCCTCCTGCTCGATCGGATTCTGCGTCGCGAGAACCAGGAACGGCTCCTCGAGTCGATACGTCGTGCCCCCGATCGTTCCCTGACGCTCCTGCATCGCCTCGAGCAGGGCGGCCTGGACCTTGGCCGGCGCACGGTTGATCTCATCGGCCAGGATCAGATTCGAGAAGATCGGGCCCTTCTTGACGCTGTAGGTCGCCTCGCGCGGGTTGAAGATCTCGGTGCCGATCACGTCCGCGGGCAGCATGTCCGGAGTGAACTGGATGCGCGAGAACCCGGTCTCGATCGCTTGAGCGAGCGTCCGGATCGCGGTGGTCTTGGCCAGCCCGGGAACGCCCTCGAGCAGGACGTGACCTCCTGTCAACAAGCCGATCAGCAAGCGCGATACCAACGCGTCCTGACCGACGAGAACCTTTCCGACCTCGTCGATCAGCTCTTGGCTGATCTTCCGCTGAACCCCCGATTGCGGAGCAGCAGACTCCTCGTTTCCCGAATCCGGCGTCGAAGCAGCTTCGTGGGTAGTCATGACCGGGGCCATTCTCGCGGGGAAGCACGCCGCTCGCAAGCGCTCCCAGCGACTCACCGGTACAGCGCGGGATCCCGGAGACTCTCCTGGCCAGGTGTCCGTATAATGAGCGACCCAAATCTCGGAGGAGTCCCATGGCGCCCGCACCGCCGGCCCTGAGCGTCAACCTGAACAAGGTGGCTCTGCTCAGGAATCAGCGCGACCTAGCGATCCCGAGCGTGCTGCGTGCCGCCCAGGTGTGCGAGGCTGCGGGTGCGCACGGCATCACGGTGCATCCGCGCCCAGATGAGCGCCACATCCGCCGCTCCGACGTCACTGCGCTGGCGCCCAAGATCGCCGGCGAATTCAACATCGAGGGGAATCCCTTCCCGCGATTCTTGGAGCTCGTACGCGAGGTCAAACCCACCCAGTGCACCTTGGTGCCCGACTCGCCCGAGCAGGCCACCTCGGATCACGGCTGGATCTTGCGACAGGCGGGCAGACCCACCTCGGACTGCAAGCGCCTCGCACCGATCGTCGCCGAGCTTCAGCAGCTCGGCGTTCGCGTCAGCCTGTTCCTCGATCCGGATCCGGAGCAGGTAGCCGGGGCGGCGGAGCTCGGGGTCGAGCGCATCGAGCTCTACACGGAGCCCTACGCTCGTGCCTTCGGGGGAGGACAAGCTGGCGAGACCTACGCGACCTATGAGCGAGCCGCTACCCTGGCCGTCTCACTCGGCCTCGGCGTGAACGCGGGACACGACCTGAACCTCGAGAACCTGCCACGCTTCGCGGCGCTGCCCGGTCTGCTCGAGGTCTCGATCGGTCACGCCCTGATCGCCGACGCCATCTTCATGGGCCTCGAGCCCACGGTGAGAGCCTATCTGGGCGCCCTGGGACACACTGCATGACCGAGACGAGCCAGGCGCCAGCTACTCTGGCCTCGATTGCAATCGCCCCGGGTGACGTCAGCGACACGGAGAGCCGCGCGCGCGGCTGGCGCCTGCTGCGCGGAATCGTAGTCGAGCAGCGCGGCGGGCTCGCGTTGGGCGTCGGCTCGGGCCTCTGCTGGAGCCTCGGCAAGGTGAGCGTCCCTCTGCTCGTGCGACAGGCGATCGACGCCGGCATCTCGAGCGGGATTCCAGGGCGTGCTCTGCAGTGGGCGCTCGCGATCGCCGGGGCGGGCATGCTGGCAGCGACGTTCACGGGACTGCGACGTTATCTGGCCTTTCTCCAGGGCCGACGCGCGGAGCGGACTTTGCGGGAGCGGCTCTTCCGCCATCTACTCGCCCTGCCCATGGCCTTCCACGATCGTGCCCCAACCGGCCAGCTGATGAGCCGCGCGAACACCGACCTGACGCAGATCCAGAACCTGATCACCTTGGTGCCACTGACCTTGTCCAACGCGCTGATCGTCCTGATCGCGATCCTGGTCCTGGTCGCGATCGACCCGATCCTGGCCCTGCTCGCCCTAGGGTCGCTGCCCTTCGTGAACGTACTCGGGCGACGCTTCTCACAGCGCTTACACCCGGAGGTGCGCGGTCTGCAGGAGGAAGCGGCCCAGCTGGCCAGCGTGGTCGAAGAAAGCGTCGCCGGCGTGCGGGTCATCAAGGGGTTCGGAGCCGAGCCTGCGCAGCATGCGCGCCTACGAGAGGAGGCGGGCGACATCTTCGACGTCGCGATGCGCGCGGCGCGCGTACGGGCCACCTTCCTACCGGCCATCGAGCTGATTCCGAGTGTCGGCATGGCGCTCGTACTCGGCTACGGTGGACATCAGGTGCTGGCCGGAAAGCTCAGCATCGGCACCCTGATCATGTTCAACTTCTACGTCGTGCTGCTCGTGAATCCGCTGCGGCAGTTGGGGCAGATCATCGCCCAGGTCCAGCGCGCGCTCGCCGCCTCGGAGCGCGCCGCAGCCGTGCTGGCCGTCGTCCCCGAGATCGCAGAGCCCGAGCAGCCGCGGCCGCTGCCCGAGCGCGCTCACGCACGCGGAGAGCTCCGCTTCGAAGGGGTCGAATTCTCCTATCCCGAACGTGGGCTATCTCTCGGGTCGCTGGATGGGAGGACACCTGCGAGACATGCGGCCTCACGCCCCGTACTCCGTGGGGTAGACCTCTGGATCCACGCCGGCGAGTCCGTGGCCCTGGTCGGCGAGACGGGCTCCGGCAAGAGCACCCTGGCCAAGCTCATCGCACGCTTCTACGACGTGGGAGGCGGGCGCATCCTGCTCGACGGCGCCGACATTCGAGAGCTGGGCCTGCGCGACCTGCGCTCCGCAATCGGAATCGTGTTCGAGGACACCTTCTTGTTCAGCGACACGGTCGCCGCGAACATCGCCTTCGCAAACCCCGAAGCGCCGGCCGAGGAGGTCGAGCGCGCGGCGCGGCTCGCAGGCGCGCACGACTTCATCACCACCCTGCCCGACGGCTACGCGACCTCGATCGGAGAGCGCGGACTCTCACTCTCCGGAGGCCAGCGGCAGCGCATCGCGATCGCGCGCGCGATTCTGTCCGACCCGCGCGTGCTCATTCTGGACGATGCGACCTCGTCGGTCGATCCGGAGAAGGAGCAGGAGATCCGCGACGCAATGGCGGTGGTCATGCGCGGACGTACGACCCTGGTCATCGCACATCGCCCTGCGACGGTCGCCCTGGCAGATCGCGTGCTGCTGCTCGATGGCGGGCACATCGCCGCCGAAGGGAAGCATCACGAGCTGCTCGAGAACAACCCGCGTTACCGTCAGATCCTGTCGGTCCGCACGCCGGCGCCGGGCGACACGAGACCGCTCGATGACCAGAGGATCGCTCGTTGAGCCTGCCCCTGGCGCAGAGCGACGTCACCGCTCCCGAGTGGCTCCCGCTGCACCGTGTGCTGCGGCGGGCCTTCCCCTTCTTGCGCCCCTATCGGGCGCGGGTCGGAATGGCGGTGGGTCTCATCTTCCTCTGGACAGGCTGCAATCTCGGCGGCCCCTGGCTGATCAAGTACGCGATCGACGACGGCATCCGCCAGGGGAGCCTGGACGAGCTGAATCTCGCGATCGCGGGCTACGTCGTCCTGCAACTGTTGGCCTACTGCCTGCATCGCGGCCAGGTGCTGACCTTGAGCCGCGTCGGCGAGAGCTTCCTGCGCGATCTGCGCGTTCACGTCTTCGAGCACCTGCAGCGGCTCTCGATGCCGTTCTACGACCGCGAGAAGGTAGGCGTGCTGGTCTCGCGCATGACGTCGGACGTGGACTCACTGCAAGAGCTCGTGCAGACGGGCTTGATCACCGTGATCAGTGCCAGCCTGTTGCTCGCGCTCTCGGGGCTGGTACTCACCTTCACCTCGCCCGAGCTGATGGGGATCTGCCTGCTGGGAGTGCCCGGGGTCATCCTGGCGAGCATCCGCTTCGCGCGGCGCTCGCGAACGACCTATACGAGAGTGCGCGATCGAGTGGCAGGGATGCTCTCGCGGCTACAGGAGAGCGTGAGCGGAGTGCGCGTGATCCAGGCGTTCGCCCGTGAGCCGGTCGAGATGTCGCGCTTCGGTAGTGCGAACACGGAGCTCTACCGAGCCCACATGGAGGCGACGAAGCTTCAGGCTTGGTACCTCCCCGTGATCGAGATCGCGGGGACGGGAACGACCGCACTCGTGGTGGCCGCGGGGGCCTATCTCGTACTCGACGGCGTGACGACCATCGGCACGGTGACCTTCTTCATCCTGACCCTGTCCAATCTGTTCGAGCCCATCCAGCAGTTCAGCCAGCTGTTCAATCAGATGCAGTCTGCAGGCGCTGGCCTTCGCAAGCTGTTCGGACTCCTGGATACGAAGATCGACGTCCCCGAAGCCGCGCGCCCGCGCGAGCTTCCCACGCGCGGCAGCATCGAGGTGAGCAACCTCGCCTTTCGATACGCAGAGTCGGGGGACTGGGTGCTCGAGGACGTATCGCTGCGGATCGAGATCGGCGAGAAGCTCGCGCTGGTCGGGCCGACCGGGGCGGGCAAGTCTACTTTGGCCAAGCTCATCGCGCGCCTCTACGATCCTGTCGAAGGTGCCATCGCATTCGCGGGAATCGACCTGCGCGACGCCGAGCTCGACTCGCTGCGTCGGCGCATCGTCGTCGTGCCGCAGGAAGGCTTTCTCTTCAATACGCGTATCCTCGACAACGTGCGCATCGCCAGCCCCTCGGCAAGCGACGAGGCCGTCGTCAGAGCGCTCTCCGAGATCGGGGTACTCGAGCGCTTCGAAGCGCTACCGCACGGACTCGCGACCGTCGTCGACGAGCGAGGCTCGCGGCTCTCCGCGGGTGAGAAGCAGCTGATCTCACTGGCACGCGCCGCACTGGTCGATCCGGCCGTCCTGGTTCTCGACGAAACCACGAGCAGCCTGGATCCTGGTACGGAGGCCTTGGTCGAACGCGCCATGCACAAGCTGATGGAGGGTCGAACCGTCATCGTGATCGCGCACCGACTCTCGACGGCCGAAGCCGCGGATCGGGTGGGCGTGGTCGCGCGCGGCGGCCTGCTCGAGCTCGGGACGCACAGCGACTTGGTCGCTCGCGAAGGTTTCTATGCCAGCATGTATGCGACCTGGACCCGTGGCCTGCGCTCGGAGGAAGCCAGCTCCGAGCCAACGCCACTGCCCGCACTCCACTAGATTCCGTTGCGCTCGATCCATGTGTCGAGCTCCAGCAGCTTCGCCTCCGCACCCCAGTCCGCATAGAGGTCGCGTGCGGCGAACGCAGCTGCGCGCGCATCGTCCATACGACCGAGTCCGAGGAGACAGCGCGCGAGCTGCTCCTCGGCAAGTGCCGCATGATGCCGGAACTGAGCCTGCCGCGCCCGATCCGCCGCGTGTCGATAGGCGCGCAGCGCGGCTTCGCCATCGCCTCCCAGAATGCAGAGCTCGGCTTCGAGCAACACAGCCATGTGCAGGAAGTCCGGACCTCGATGGGCCCAGTCGCGCAGCCAGCGATGCGCCGCGCGCAGCGAACGCAGATCGCGTCGGCGCACTGCCCGGCGCCGCTGCTTGGCGAGCTCGGATACAGCGAGTCCGCGGTAAAGCAGATGATCTGCGACGTGCACCCATGGCGACACCTGAAAGAGTCGACTCCCGAGCGCCTCCGATACGGCATAGGCGAGGTCGAAGCGTCGATACACGCACAGAACCAACATCCAGACGGTCCGAATCTCCGGCTCGGAGCTGCACCGGATCGTAAGGGTGAGACGGTCGTAGTCGCCGAGGTCCGACTCGAGCGCCTGAGCATCCAGCTCCGCCCCCTGTAGATGACGGTACGCCGTCGTGTACCTCGCGAGCGTGCCGTGAAACTCGTGACCGATCCGGCGCATGCGCTCGCCAAGCTCTTCCAGACGACGATACGTGGCGCCGATCGCCTGCCCAAGCAGGATCCGATACAGGCAGCAGCGCAAGCGGGCATAGCACGAGTACTCGAGATCACCGATATCCGTGGCCACGGTCGCGGCTTGGTCCAGCGGCAGCAGGCACTTGTGCCGGCTGCTGAACCATGGATGGAACCCGGTGTGCAGGTACACCTTCGCGCGGATCGAGAGCGCCGAATCCGGAAGCTTCTGCTCCCAGTAGCTGACACCATCGACGTAACGCCGCGCAAGCGTGTACTCCTTCTGGAAGCTCGCTGAGAACATGGCCAGTCCGGCGAGGGTCGCGATCGGCGAGCTCACGAATCCGACGGTCAGATACTCGCGCCCCACGAACGTCACCAACAGCGCTGCCAGCCGCGCGTCAGTGCGCGCGAACGGCGCCGCGCATGCGGTGATCACCGTCATCTGCGCGATCCAACGCGAGGTGACGCAGCGAGCAGGCGCCAGGGCGCCGTCGAGGCTGCGATCCCCGAGCAGACGTCTTACCCGGTAGAGCGCCAGCCGCGCTCGCCACAGCGAGGGGTGCATCGGCCAGTGGATTCCCAGGCGACCGAGCACGCCGAGCCCATACTCACTCACCTGCTCGGGACCGTCGAGCAGCGAACGAGCAGCGATGCGCTTGGCCGCGATCCTCGCGTACTCGATCTCGGAGGGGTCCCGCTCGTCGAGCTGCTCGAGCACTGCCAAGGCGCGTTCTGGATCGGCAACCTGAAGAGCACTCTCTGCCAGCTGCAGATGCAGCTCGAAGCCCACGGCGCGAAGCACTCGCCAGTCCTGATCGGTGAACGCTCGATACGCGGACTCGAGATAGCGCATGGCGTTTCGCGCAGCCCCCGTCTGGAGTGCTCGCTTTCCGGCACCGAGGTTGACGTCGATCAGTGCCAGGCGCAGGTCGGGCGACAGCACCTCCAGTGCGTGATTCATGTGGTCGGCCAGTTCGAAGACCCGCGGATTCGACGCTAGATCCCCTTCTCGCTCGAGCATCGAAGTCCCGAGCCGAAGATGGATCTGCCCTCGCCGTGCCGGATCCAAACGCCCCTCTGCCGCTTCGCGGACACGCTCATGCGCGAACGCGTACCCTTGGTGTGTTCGAATCAGAATTCCCGCTTCGAGTAGGTCGTCGAGTGCACTCTCGAGTGGACCTCGAGCCCAGGATTCGATTCGCTCTAGGTCCGTGAGAGAGAATGCTCCCACCAGGCAGCTCGCCAACTCGAGAACATGGCGCGCCGGCTCCGGCTGCCGATCCATGCGTTCCGTGATCAGATCAACGGCTGAATCCGGGACGCTGCAAGCGGCGAGCGCGTTCGCAGCCCAGTGCCAGGAGCCGCCGTCGCGCCAGAGCACCTGATTGGACTGCAGCTGCTCCAAGACCTCGCGCATCACCGACGGCACGTTTCCGGTAATGCGCTGGATCGCATCCGCCAGCTCCCCGACATCCGGATCGGAATCCCCGAGCAGGTCCCGCAGGAAGGCCCGTGCGGCGACGGAGTCCAATCCGGCGAGATCCACACGGCGTGCGGTATGGCGACGTTCCTCGAGCGCATTCAACAGCTCGAGAAAGGCATCTCCGCGGGCAAGCGCATCGCTCCGAAATGCGCATACGATCATCAACGAAGCCAGGTTGTCCGCCGCGATGAGACTCTCGAGCACGCGGCAGCTCGCGTCGTCGCTCCGATGCACGTCATCCAGGAAGATCACCAGCGGGTGTTCTGCCGAGCCGCTCACACGAAGCAAGCGCTCGAGGGCCAGCGCAAGGCGCGACTGAGCTTCGCGGGACTGGATACGCGAGGGCGGTGCGGTTTCACCCAATACGAAGCCCAGGTCGGGAACCACCTCCACCAGCACACCTGCCAGGCTGCCGAGCGCAGCGCAGAGCCGCTCGCGCCAGCTGTCGAGCTCCTCATTACTCTGCAGCAGCAACTGGGTGGCGAAGCTCCCGAGCGCCTCGGTCCAGCCGAGGTAGGGTCGGTCCCGGCCGACGTGGAAGCTGCCCTGCGCGACGAAGCCTCCGCGGCGAACCACGCTCCGGGTCCACGCGTTGACCAGCGCCGTCTTCCCGGTACCCGCGGCGCCGCCGACGAACACGACCTGAACACGTCCAGCACGTGCGAGCTCGAAAGCGCTCTCCAAGCACTCGAGCTCCGGGCCTCGACCATAGAGCTTGCTCGGGAAGCGTAGCTTCTCCACAGCTTCGTAGGTACCGGGTGCAAACTCTCGGGGCCAGTCGCCCCGAAGACCGCGCAGCTGATCCAGGTCCCACTTGAGCGAAGCAGCCGATGCGTAACGTTCGCTGGGCTCCTTGGCCAACAGCTTGAGCAAGATGCCACTCACCACGGGGGGCACCCTGGGTTCGACCTGGTGCGGAACCAGCGGAGCCTCTGCTAGGTGGGCCAAGAGCAAACGCTCGCGCGAGTCATAGGCAAACGGTGCACGACCTGTGAACGCAAAATAGAACGTAGCCCCAAGCGAATAGAGGTCGGAACGCGCGTCGCAGCCGTGATTGATGCGTCCACTCTGCTCTGGAGCAGCGAACGCAGGATCAGTGGCTCGGTAGCCTTGCGAGCGTGGACGACTCACCACCGCCGCAGAGGGAACCGCCAGAGAGAAGCTCGCGACGTAGACCTCGAGTGACTCGGGCACGACGAACAGAGTGGTCGGTGAGAGTCCCAGATGGACCCAGCGTGCGGCGTGGATCGCTTCGAGAATCTCCGCAGCCCGCGTCGCCACCTCGAGCACTTCGGTGGCGGACGGAAGCGCCGCTTGTACCCATGACGCGAGCTGGATCCCCGGGATTCGATCGAGCACCAGTACCGGCGCCTCGCTGTCCTGCCGAAGCTCGAGCGGGTGGGGAATGCGAGGATGGCCGCAGGCACGGAGCGCTTCGAGTTCTTGTCGAGCCGCTGCAATCGCCCCCGGCTCCGGTGCGAAGACCTTGAGCACAACTTGGCGGCCATCCGCACGACGAGTGGCCTCGTAGAGATCGAATCCCCAACCACCCGACACGCGCTTCTCGACCACGTATCCCGAGATGGCTTCGGCCGCATGCATCTCTCATGCTATCGGTGCCGCTCCCGTCCGCGTTGACCCCGGAATTCCAATCAGATACGTGGCATGGATCGGTAGGCCCAACAGTCGCAACTTGCCAACCTGCCAGCAATACTCCTCCGCCCCTGCGGGAAGCTCGGAGATGAGCTGCCGAAGCTCAGCGGGCGAATATACGCGCAGGCAAGATACGAGCCCGTCCCACAAGGTCATCAACGGCAGTACGGGAATCAGATAGGTCCACAGAAGTCTCTCCCAGCGAAACGGCTCGAGCCATGGAGTCATGAACAGCAGCCGCACGACTCCTAGCGCGGTGGCAAGGAGTGATAGCGGCGTGCGCTCGAGTATCTCGTACACAGCGATGCCACTCCGCTGTTCCACGGCAGCAGCCAGCACGGAACGCGCGACCTCGCGGGGGAAATGGTGAAACGCATTGTGGATCATGCGAAAGCCACGCAGCTCGGGGATGGATCGCGTCGCATCGACGGGCTCGGTGATGTACCGAATCCGTGTCGGGGCGTCGGGGTCCGACTTGGCTTCGAAGCTTTCGACGCCGCGAGCGTTGGGGTGTAAGTCGGTCGCACTCGCACTCACCGGGTATCCCTCGCTGGACTCGAGCAACGCGACAATGGTCCGCAAGGGCCCACCCACACCCGAGCACAGATCCACGATGTGCGTCTCCCCCGTGGCCTCCATGGCCTTTCGCAACAGCGGCACCAAGTCCGCGTAGAGCCGTGGGTCACTCCCGGCAGCCGAGAGGAAGTCGGTCAGGCAATCGCGCAGTATCTGCGGACATCTCGGCAGGTCGGCCAGCTCGACCAGCTGCAATCGGCCCATGTAGAACCCTCCGCATGACGCAACTAAAGTGCCCGAATCACTGGCAAGACTCAGACGTGTTACGCCGTCGACGCGACCGCACCTTCGTGCAGTCGAAGTCGATCGCGCACGCGTCAACCGCAGAATCGATTGAACCCCAGGCCTCGCACCGATGCAAGCAAGTCCCCTCGCTGCGTGACGATCGCTCGTGGTGCGCGCTCGACGAGCACGAAGTGATGGGATTAGGAGACAGGCTTCTTCTGGATTTCGAAGATCTGCTCGGTAGAGGTCGAGCGCGCCGGTGCGTGCGTGGACCCGGCGTTCTGCTCGAGCGCACAAGCGCGGCACAGGCAGGCGACACCGCGCGCTCGATCGGGAACTCGCGCGAGCGTGGATGCGTCCACCTCCACGGAGAAGCACCAACACTCCTCTCGCCCAGCGAGCGCACCACATGCGTTGTCCTCGCCACACAGCGGACACCGGTTAGGGCTCGGGCTCGATCCGGGTTCTGAGCTCATCGACATCAGCATACCCGTCAGCGAGCGGAGATGCCGGCAGCGGCTCCCCCTCCCGTGCCTCGAAATCGACCGCGCTCCGGGTCGCCGCGCTCCGCGGGCGGAGATGGCCCTGCCCTCTCGCTGCGCCGATCGATGCTGCGGACCCGCGCTGCTCGCGGCGGCCAGCCTCCCCCGGCCGGCCTGCAGCTCGTCCGTCAAGGCCCCAGAATTGCGCGCAGAATGGCAAACGTCCCGGCAGGCCCGCGTCCGGCATCGCTTTTTTGGGTCTTTCCCTCTGCCGAAGATATGCGAAGGTTGCGACGAGCAAACCGCGAGCGGCCGGGCCCTTCCGAGCAGCCGCCCGCGGTGCCCCCAACATCCGAGACGAGCACAGCTGCATGAACACGAGACCTCTCCCCCATCAGATTCAGGATGCTTCCGGCGACGTCGTGCGCGATCGCCCGTGGATCTTCCGCACCTACGCGGGCCATTCGAGCGCGCGCGCGTCGAATCAGCTCTTCCGGTCCAACCTGGAGCAAGGACAGACGGGCCTCTCGATCGCGTTCGATCTGCCAACACAGTGCGGTTACGACTCCGACGACCCGATCGCACGTCCCGAGGTCGGCAAAGTCGGGGTGCCGATCAACTCGCTGGACGATTTCCACGTGCTCTTCGAGGGCATCCCGCTCGAGAAGATGAACACGTCGATGACCATCAATGGCACGGCGATGTGGCTGCTCGCGCTGTACGTGGCGCTCGCTCGGGAACGCGGCGTGTCGATCGACCAGCTCGCAGGCACGACCCAGAACGATCTGGTCAAGGAGTACCTCGCGCGCGGCACCTACATCTTCCCTCCACAGGAGAGCCTGCGAATCATCGCAGAGATGTACGAGTACTGCCTCGACGAGATCCCCAAGTGGAACGCTTCCAATATCTGCTCCTACCACCTCCAGGAGGCGGGAGCCACACCGGTGCAGGAGCTCGCCTTCGCCCTGGCCAATGCGGTCAGCCTACTCGATCTTCTGCAGGCTCGAGGGCGCTTCGACCACGAGCAGTTCGAGCGCGCAGTCGGGCGCATCAGCTTCTTCGTGAACGCGGGTATCCGCTTCGTCGAGGAAATGTGCAAGATGCGCGCGTTCAGCGAGCTCTGGAACGAGATCACACGCGACCGCTACGGCGTCCAGAATGAGCGCTTTCGGCGCTTCCGCTACGGTGTCCAGGTCAACTCGTTGGGCCTGACCGAGGGCCAACCCGAAAACAACGCGTGGCGCATTCTGATCGAGACGTTAGGCATCACGCTGAGCCGCAACGCACGCTGTCGCGCGCTCCAGCTGCCCGCCTGGAACGAAGCGCTGTCGCTGCCCCGTCCATGGGACCAGCAGTGGTCCCTGCGCCTGCAGCAGATCCTGGCCTACGAGACGGACCTGCTCGAATACCCGGACCTGTTTGACGGCAGCCCGGTCGTCCAGTCGAAGGTTGCCGAGCTCAAGCAGATCGCCAGAGCCGAGATCGAGCGCATCCTGGAGCTCGGCGGGGTGATCCCTGCGATCGAGTCGGGCTACATGAAATCGGCGCTGGTCAAGTCCATGTCCGAGCGAATGAGCGCGATCAACGACGGCGCACAGATCGTCGTCGGCGTGAACCGTTGGACGGAGGGGCTGCCTTCGCCACTCCTCGCAGGCGACGACGGCGGCGTGTTCAAGGCGGACCCCGCTGCCGCGAGCGAGACGCTCGAAAATCTGGCTCGCACGCGCAAAGCCCGCGATCCGGAGCGAGTGAAGCGCAGCCTGGAGCAGCTCAAGGAGGCTGCACGCAAGGGCACGCCCATGTTCGAAGCCTCGGTCGAATGCGCACTGGCGCGCGTGACGACGGGCGAATGGGCCAATGCCCTGCGCGAGGTCTTCGGTGAGTATCGCCCGCCGACCGGCATCGACGGACAGCGCCTGTCGCTCGGGGGGGACCGTGTCGAACAGCTGCGAGCGCGCATTGCGAGCCTGACCGACACGCTCGGACACCGTCCCCGCATCCTGGTTGGAAAGCCTGGGCTCGACGGTCACTCCAACGGGGCCGAGGTGATCGCCGTGTCGGCCCGGCACGTCGGCTTCGATGTGATCTATTCTGGCATCCGCCTCACGGCAGACGCGATCGTGCGCGCCGCCGTCGAAGAGGACGTCGACCTGATTGGGGCATCCGTCCTGAGCGGCTCCCACGTCGAGCTGGCCCACCAGATCATGACGGGCCTCGAGTCCAGCGGAGCCAAGGGGCGCATCCGGGTGGTGTTCGGCGGCATCATCCCGAAGCAAGACGCCGAGAAGCTGATCCAGCTCGGTGTCGATCGCATCTTCACGCCTTCCGACTACGAGCTGATGGACATCATGGAATCGATCGTCGACGTGATCGAGGCCGCGCACGCTTGAGCTCTGCGGCCCAAGACATCTCCGCGCTGGTCGCGCGCGCCCGCAGCTTGGACAAGGCGGCGATCGCTCAGCTGGTCACGATCTTCGAAGACCGGCGACCCGCTGCCCGCGAGCTGCGCGCCCAGGTGCAGACGGAGCTCGAGCGCGAGCCCAAGCAGAGCCCGAGCGTGCTGATCGGAATCACCGGCAGTCCGGGATCGGGCAAGTCGTCGCTCGTCGCGAGGCTGGCGCCCACCTTGCTCGAGCTCGATCCAGAGCTGTCGCTCGCGGTGCTGGCCGTAGACCCGTCGAGTACGCTCTCGGGGGGTGCGCTGCTCGGCGACCGTACGCGCATGCAGGAGTCGCGCGAGCAGCCCCGCCTGTACTTTCGCAGCCAAGCCTCGGATCTAGAGCTCGGCGGGCTCGGGCCACACAGCTTTCAGGTGTGTCGCCTGCTGGCCTCCCTGTTCGACGCCGTGATTCTCGAGACGGTCGGCGTCGGTCAGAGCGAGGCGGACGTCCAGCACCTCGCAGACCGCGTGTACCTGGTCCTCTCCCCGCTCGCCGGCGACGAGATCCAGCTTCTCAAGGCGGGAATCATCGAGATTCCACACGCCTTCATCATGAACAAGTGCGACGAGCCGACAGCAGATCGCGCACACCTGCAGCTGCGTTCGAGCCTTTGGCTCGCGCGCCCCTTCGACGCCGAGAAGGTTCCCATCTACCGCACCAGCGCGCGCACCGGTGATGGCGTGCCCGAGCTCGCGCAGGCGCTGCTGGAGACGATCCGCACGACCTCGGGCACGACGCTCACCGAACGCACCCCCTACTTCTTCGAACGCTGGGTGCGCGAGGAGTGGGGGCGCCACGGCGTCGAGTTCTTGGAGCGAGAGTGCAAGGGAGCACGGCAGTACCTGGCGTGCCACGGAGGCATCGACCTCGCACAGCTCGAATTCGCGGCGGACTTCATCGCCTTCATCGGGCGCGGAGCGAGGAGGCCGCAATGACGGCGACGCGCCGAGTGCGACCGACCACCTTGGAGGAATTTCGCGCGGGGGTGCTGGCAGGCGAGCGTCCCGCCGTCGCGCGCGCCATTACCCTGGTCGAGTCTCAGCGGGCGGACCACCAACGCCTCGCACAGGAGCTGGTGACCCAGCTGCTGCCGCACTCCGGGCGCGCCCATCGCGTCGGCATCACCGGCGTCCCAGGCGCGGGCAAGTCCACCTTCATCGATGAGCTGGGCACTCGCCTACTGGAGCGGGGCAAGCGGGTCGCCGTGCTCGCTGTCGATCCTTCCTCGGTGCGCAGTGGAGGAAGCATCCTCGGAGACAAAACCCGCATGGAGCGGCTCGCATCCGATCCTCGGGCCTACATCCGACCTTCCCCGACGGCGGGATCGCTGGGCGGTGTCGCGCGCGCGACACGCCAAGGGATCATCGTGGTCGAAGCGGCAGGCTTCGACGTCGTGCTGGTCGAGACGGTGGGCGTGGGCCAGTCCGAGACCACGGTCGCACAGATGGTGGATACCTTCCTCTTGCTGATGCTCGGACGCACGGGAGACAGCCTCCAAGGCATCAAGCGCGGTGTGCTGGAGCTGGCAGACGTGATCGCGGTCAACAAGGCGGATGGTCACGGTGCGAGCGAGGCGAGTCGGGCTGCGAGCGAGCTGGCGAGTGCAGTGCGACTGCTCGAGCCTCAGAGTCCGCACTGGCGCCCCCCGGTCCTGACCTGCAGCGGACTAGAAGGCAGCGGGATCGACGACGTGTGGGTGCAGGTGGAAGCACACCGACACACGCTCGAGCAGCGGGGCGAGCTCGAGGACAAGCGAGTGCGCCAGGAGGTCGACTGGATGTGGGCCTTGGTCAAGGAGCGGATCGAGTCCGAGCTGCGCCACCACCCTGCGCTGCGAGCGCGCGCAGAGCAGCTGACCCAGAAGCTGCGCGCACACGCGACCACCGCCTCGCGTGCCGCGGACGAGCTGCTCGCGTCCCTGGACTGGTTCGGCAACGATCGCGACAGCTGAGCGCGTGCACCGGGAGCACGCCGAGGAGGGGTTCCATGGGCAACCGGCTATCGAAGATCTACACGCGCACCGGAGACGACGGCACCACCGGGCTGGGGGACGGATCGCGCGTTGCGAAGGACAGTACGCGCGTCGAAGCGTACGGCACCGTCGATGAAGCGAACAGCGCGATCGGCGTCGTACTGAGCGAGTCGGGAATTCCGTCTGATGTCGTGGAGTGTCTGACCCAGGTACAACACGACCTGTTCGATCTGGGGGGCGAGCTCTGCATTCCCGGAGCACGCGCAATCCAAGCAGAGCACGTCGAGCGCCTCGAGCGCGACCTGGATGGCTTCAACGAGGACCTGCCTTACCTGAAGGATTTCATCCTTCCCGGCGGTGGACGCGCCGCCGCGGCCTGCCACGTTGCGCGTACCACCAGTCGCCGTGCGGAGCGCGAGGTCTGGCGACTCGCACGCACGGAGGAGGTCGCACCCGTCGTGCATCACTATCTGAACCGCCTCTCCGATCTCCTCTTCGTCGTCGCGCGGGTGTTGGCTCGGCACGAGACGGGCTCCGAAGTTCTCTGGCGACACGATCGCGGCCGCAAGGTGTGACCGGCTGGGCCCTCCGTCAGCCCGGGAAATAATGTCCCTCGCCAGATCGGCCGCTGGGTCCGGTCGCTGCGGGCCGCTCGCGCGCGATCCGATTCTGCTACAACTCGTGGAGTGATCGAATCGAAGGAGCTCCGGTCATGACAGAGTCTCAGTGGATCTCCGTAGCATCGGTGGTGGCAGCCGCCATCACGATGGCCATCGGCGCCGTCGGTGCAGCCCTCGGCGAGAGCCGTATCGGTGCGGCGGCCATGGATGCTCTCGCGCGCCAGCCGGACGAGGCCGGATCGATCTCGCGGACCTTGTTCGTGAGTCTGGCGATGGTGGAATCCACTGCCATCTTCTGTCTGGTGATCAGCCTGATCCTGCTCTTCGCAAATCCGTTCTCCTCAGTCTAGACGTCGCCGGAGCCACCCGCATGGCGTCTAGCTGGTCCACCTTCCTGTTCGAAGTCGCCAACTTCGTTCTGCTCGTCGGCGTACTCTCCTGGCTCTTCTTCAAGCCGGTTCGGAGCTTTGTCGAACGACGAGAGCAGGAGTTCGCCCAGCAACGCGAGCAGGCCGAAGCCCTGCGCGCGAGCGCCAGTGCAGAGCTCGAGGATGCGCACATCGTGCGCCAGCAAGCGAACGATCTGCTGGTAGAGCAGCAGCGCGCGCTCGAGGAGCATCGACAGCGAGAGCTCGAGCGCGTCGCCGCCGAGATCCACAAGCTCGAGGAGGCCGCGCACGCGCGCGTCGAGCGCGAGCTCGAAGCGAAGCGGCGTTCGCTGCGACAGGCCTGGTCGCACGACGTCGTCACCTGGACCACAGAGCTCACACAGCGACTACTCCAGCGGATCCATGGTCCCGAGCTCCACCGCGCTCTGGTGCTGCGCGCTTGCGAGGAGCTGACCGTCCTGCGCAACCGCGAAGAGATCGTCGATCCAGTCTTCGAGCTCGCGCAGCCGCTGGACGACGACGAGCAGGAACGGCTGGCGGCCTCGGCGGGCATCCCGCGGGGTCGTCTGGTGCTTCGCGACGTTCCTCAGCTGATCGCCGGCCTGCGAATGGTGAGCGCCCAGGGAACCATCGATGCGTCGGCGCGGGGAATCGCGGGACACGTCGAGCGCGAGCTCTCGGCGCGGATGGCGATCGGCGAGGCGGAACATGTCGAAGCCCCGTGACCGCAGTCCTGTGCACACCGGCGGCGACTGGATGGATCCGGCGCGCATCGCGCGCGCGGTGCGCGCGCTCTCGGTCGACGAGGCCTTCAAGCCGCGCGCCGTCGTACGCCGTACGGGGGACGGGGTCGCCTTCGTCGCCGGACTGGTCGACGGAGCCTACGAAGAGCTGGTCCAGTTCGACTCGGGCGCACTGGGCATGGCCTTCGATCTCCGCTCGGACCTGGTCGGGGTGATCCTGCTCTCCGGAGACGATCGCGTGTGCGCAGGCCAGGCGGCATCGGGCACGGGACGCCTGCCCGACCTCGCCGTCGGCCACGATCTCTGTGGGCGCGTGATCGACCCGCTTGGGAATCCGCTCGATGGCGGCGATGCTCCCGCGGTCCACGACCGCGTCGAGCTGTTCCGCAAGGCGCTCCCCCTGATCGAGCGCAAGCCGGTCGATCAGCCGCTGCTCACGGGCGTGTTCGTGATCGATTCCTCGATTCCGATCGGACGCGGACAGCGCGAGCTGATCATCGGGGATCGCAATGTCGGCAAGACCGCACTGGCCGAGGACATCGTGATGGCGCAGCGACGCACGGACGTGATCTGCGTCTACGTCGTCGTCGGACAGCCGATGTCGCGCGTGCTCGGGCTGCGCGCTGGGCTTCACGAACGCAACGCTCTCGCGCATACGATCATCGTGGCAGCCGATGCCTCGACCACCGCGGGCATGCGCTACCTGGCTCCGTACGCCGGCGCGAGTATCGCCGAATGGTTTCGCGACCGCGGCCAGCACGCGCTCGTGGTCTACGACGATCTCACCAAACACGCGGACGCGTATCGCGAGCTGAGCCTGCTGATCGACCGCCCCCCTGGACGCGAGGCGTTTCCGGGGGACGTCTTCTACGTACACGCCGAACTCCTCGAGCGTGCGGCGCCGCGCGCCGACGCGTTCGGCGGGGGCTCGGTGACCGCGCTACCGATCGTAGAGACCACGGACGGCGATCTCGCGGCCTACATTCCGACGAACGTCATCTCGATCACCGATGGCCAGATCTATCTCGACAGCCGCCGCTTCGCTCGCAGCCTGCGTCCCGCGGTGGACATCGGGCGCAGCGTCTCGCGCATCGGCGGGCACGCACAACCGGCTCCGCTACGCGAGGCCACGCGCAACCTTCGGATTCTGCATGCGAGGTTCGAAGAGCTCGAGTCGTTGGCACAGGTGGGCCTCGAGCTCGAAGCCGGTGTCGAGCGAGAGCTGCGCCGCGGTCATCTCATGCGGAGCCTCCTGCGTCAATCGCGCTGGTCGCCGCGCGGGATTGCAGAGCAGATCCTCATCGTGCGCGCCGTCGTCGACGGGTGGCTCGATGACGTCGAGCCCGGCGACGCCCGCGAATGCATCGAAGCGTGGCTCGGAGGCCTGATCTCACGCGAGCCAGAGCTCTACGAGCAGCTCGAAGCGGGACGGATTCCGGCCGTCGAAGATGCGGGCACCTGGCTCGACGAGCTCGCCCGCCGGGTGCGCGCCATCCCGATCGGATCCCAGCCGGCGACCGGGACCGGGACCGGGACGGCATCGAACGAGCCGGAGGAAGGATGAGTCGCATCCGTGAGCGCCAACAGAAGCTACGCACCCTCCGGACTCTGGGAGAAGCGGTCAGCGCACTGCGCGCACTCGCCGCACAGAACTTTCGCATCGCACGTGCCGAGCTCCCGCATGCGCGCGCGTACCTGCGCGAGATCGCCCAGTTCGTCGGCGAGAGCGGTGCGAGACAGCTCCCGGAGGGCGCTGCAGCCGGCCCGCCGGGGGTGCTGCTGCTCACTGCCGATCTGGGACTCGTCGGCGACTATGCAACGCGCTTGGCCAGCCTGGCGGAGGCTACGATGCACGACCTCGGGGCGCGCGTCCTGATCAGCCTGGGGCGCCGGGGGCTGCGCGGCATGAGTCGATCCGGCATCGTGCCGCGCGAGATCTATCCCGCTCCGACCGGCGGCAAGGGTCTGGCCCTGCAGCTGCTTCCGGTGGTCGATCGGGTCCTCGAGTTGCGCGAGGCTGGGGAGCTGGGCGCCCTGTGGCTCGTATCCGCACGCTTTGGGGGGGCGGGACACTCGCAGCCCGTCGCGCGCCGCCTACTGCCGGAAGCTCTCGATCCGGGAGAGCTCGCGCCCGCAGCACACGCGATGTCGCCCTACTGCCCGAGCGAGCGTATTCAGGCCGTGGCTCTGCGCGAGTTCCTTGCGGCCAGCCTGCATGCCAGCCTGCTCGAGGCCCTCTGCTCCGAGCACGGGAAGCGCCTGGTGGTCGCCGAGGGCGCGCGCCAGTGGCTGTCCGAACGCACAGAGGAACAGCGGCGGCGCATCGCATCGCTGCGCCGCGAAATCTCGACCCAAGAGGTCTTCGAGGTAGTCTCCGCGGCGCGCGCGGCAGCCCGCATGGAGGCGTCGTCGTGAGCCCTGGACCCTTCGTCGGACACGTGTGCGCCGTCCGCGGAACCGTCGTAGAGGTGCGCTTCGAGGCGGGCCTCCCACCGATCGGATCGGGGATCTCGTGCACTACCCAGCAGAATGGCGAGGTTGCGGGCGAAGTCTACGCGCACAACTCGCCGGACACCGTCCGCGTCATCGCGATCGACTCCGCTCGGGGCCTACGGCGCGGAGATCGCGTGACGTCGGACGGGACTCCCCTCTCGATCCCGGTCGGCCCGCGCCTGCTCGGGCGCGTCGTGGATCTGCGCGGGCGCCCCCTCGACGGGCGGCCACTGCTCGATGGACCTCCGCACATTCCGCTACGCCGGCGTCCACCCGGAGCGCGCGAGCGCCGGACCACCAATGACGTCTACGAAACGGGCATCAAGGTGATCGACCTCTTCTGCCCGCTCACACACGGCGGCCGCGCAGCCGTCTTCGGAGGCGCCGGCGTCGGGAAGACGATCGTGCTCACCGAGTTCATCCACAACGCGGTCGAGGTGCTCGAAGGGGTCACGGTCTTCGCCGGAATCGGTGAGCGTTCGCGCGAAGGCGTCGAGCTCTTCGAGGAGCTCAAGCGTCGAGGCGTCATGGATCGCTCCGTCCTGATCTTCGGACAGATGAACGAGGCGCCGGGAGCTCGCTTCCTGGTCGGACTCGCAGCCCTAAGCGCCGCGGAGTACTTCCGCGATGTAGAGCGCCGCGATGTGCTGTTCGTGATCGACAACGTTTATCGTCACGTGCAGGCGGGGATGGAGGTCTCAGGGATGCTCGGGCGGATGCCTTCGCGCGTCGGGTACCAGCCCACCCTGGCGGCGGATCTCGCCGAGCTCGAAGAGCGCATCACGGCCACACACGAGGGCGACATGGTCTCGCTGCAAGCGGTGTACGTGCCCGCCGACGACTACTCCGATCCCGCGATCAAGCACGCTTTCTGGCACCTCGACAGCGCCCTGGTGCTGTCGCGCGAGATTGCAGCCGAAGGGCTCTATCCAGCGGTAGACCCCCTGGCGTCGTGGTCGAAGGCGCTCGACGTGAGCATCGTCGGCGAGCGGCACGTTCGCATCGTGGAAGAAGCACAGGGCGTGCTCGGGCGCTACCAGGAGCTGCGCGACATCATCGCAATGCTCGGCATGGACGAGCTGTCCGCCGAAGATCGCGAGCTGGTCGCGCGCGCGCGCAAGCTGCGCAGCTACCTCACCCAGCCCTTCGTCGTATCCGAGGCCTTCACCGGGCGTCCCGGCCGCCGTGTGCCTCTGGTGCAGACGTTGAGCGACGTCGAAGGAATTCTCGCGGGTCGCTACGATCGCTGTGGCGAACGTGAGCTGTTCATGCTCGGAGGTCTCGATGAGCTCTCTCCAGAGCCAGTCCATGGCTGACCCGACCGCCGCATCCCCTGGACGCATTCGCTTCATCGTCCAGACACCGCACGGCTGCGTCCTGGACGAGCAGGTTTGCTCCCTGCGCGTGCGCACCTCGACCGGTCACGTCGGGCTGCGTCCCCGAAACGAGCCCTCTCTCCTCGCGATCGAACCCGGACTCGTGCTGGCTCGATCCGACGTGAACCACTTCGTCGCGAGCGTTGGTGGGCTCGTGCGCTGCGATCGCGACAGCGCGCGCATGCTCACCCCGCTAGCGGTCGTGGGCACCGACCGAGGTAAAGTGTCGCAGCAGCTCGAAGCCGCGCTCTCCCTACCGGGGTCCGATCTGGAGCTGCGCCGGATCCTGCGGCGGCTCGAGGCCGGCATTCTGGGCGAGATGCGTGACGGACGCGCAGCACCTCCGCGGCGCGGAACCTGAGGAGATGGATCGCGATGTCCCCGCGCTCCCTCGACACCGGTCCAGCGCACTCGGATTCAGCGCACTCTGCTTCAACGGAGTCTCAGGCGCCCGCGGGGCCGACATCCGCAAGGCGGCAGGACCCGCGGGCTGCACTGGATCGGGACCTCGAACGTCTGGAGCGACGCTCGTCCGAGGAGAGCTTCTGGCATTCGCTCGCGCTGCTCGGCACCGTGGGTTGGTCGGTGGCGATTCCGAGTGCGCTCGGAGCCTGGAGCGGCCACCTGCTGGATCAACGCTGGGACACGGGGATTCACTTCACCTTGGGACTGCTCAGCCTCGGGGTCGCGCTCGGAACCTACACCGCATGGCGGGCACTCTCGGATGGCACGAAGTCACGCCACTCCGCACGCGAACCAGAAGATCAAACAGGCGAACGACGCGTCGGATCGCGCCGTGACTCCTAGGTCGAGCTAGATGTCCGAATCGATCTTTGGCGAGGAGCTGCTGTTTCGCTTTGGTGCGCTGTGCCTGACGCGGACCATGCTGACCTCGGCGCTGGTCAGCCTGACATTGATCGCGCTCGCATGGAGCGTGGCTCGATCGCTTCGAAGCTCACAGCCTGGACTCCCGACCGTTCTGGCCGTGAATCTGGTCGAGTGGATCGATGACCTGGTGCACGGGATCTGCGGGCGTCGCGATCCGCAGGTCGCCAACTTCGCCGGCTGCCTGTTCCTCTTCATCGCAGGCTGTAACCTGGTCGGTCAGCTACCCGGAGTCACCGCTCCCACCGCGAGTCTCGCAACGACCTCGGCATTGGCGATCGTGGTGTTCGTGGCCGTGCCGATCGCGGGAATTCGAGCGCGCGGAGTCAAGGACTACGTGCTCGAGTACTTCCGCCCGAGCCCGCTGCTCGCACCGCTGCATGTACTCTCCGAGCTATCGCGCACCTTGGCGCTGTCCGTACGGCTGTTCGGAAACATGATGTCCGGGCATCTGATCGTCAGCTTGCTGGTCGCACTCACCGGACTCTTCGTGCCCATGCCGCTGATGGCCCTGGACCTGTTGATCGGACTTCTGCAGGCGTACATCTTCGCGATCCTGGCCGCAGTGTACGTCGGAGCCGCGAAGCGGAGTGCTCTCGAAAGGTGACCCATGGATCCGAAGCTCTTCGCCACCGTGTTCTTCACCGTCTTCGTCGCAGAACTCGGCGACAAGACACAGCTCGCGACATTGCTCTACGCGTCGGATGCGGACCATCCCAAGTGGACGGTGTTCATCGCGGCGTCGGCCGCGTTGGTGCTTACGAGCGCCCTGGGAGTACTGGGTGGTGCACTGATCTCGAGCTGGCTCAGCCCCACCGTCATTCGCTGGATCGCCGGTCTGGGCTTCATCGCTGTGGGCTTGGCGGTGCTGATCACCTCGGATGCATGAGCAACAGGAGAGCTCGCCATGGGCAAGGTCTACGAGAGCATCGATGCCGCACTCAGAGAGTTCATCACGTCGCAGCACGTCTTCTTCGTCGCGAGCGCGCCGCTGTCCGCGGAGGGACATGTAAACGTCTCGCCCAAGGGGCTCGACGGTCTGCACGTTCTCGGCCCGCACAGAGTCGCCTATCTCGATCTCGCCGGCAGCGGCATCGAGACCCTCGCGCACGCACGCGAGAATGGGCGTATCACCCTGATGTTCTGCGCCTTCGAGGGGCGACCGCGGATCGTGCGCCTCTACGGCCGTGCGACGGCGCACCAAGCCGGCAGCCCCGGATTCGCCGCCCTGATCTCCGAGTTTCCCTCCTTGCCCGGAACGCGCTCGATCATCGAGATCGAGGTGACGCGCGTCTCGGACTCCTGCGGCTGGGGCGTACCCCTCATGGAGTTCAAGGCCGATCGCGAGCAGCATCCCAAGTTCTCGAAGACTCTGAGCCCCGAGCGCAGCCGCGCGAAGCTCAAAGAGAGCAACTCGGAAAGCATCGACGGCCTTCCCGGTCTGGATCTCGACTGACATCGACTGACACGATCTCGACTGACACGGGCTCGGCTCACACGAGCGACGCAGAGCTCCATTAGACGCAGGTCTCAGACGTTAGTTGACATTCCGCCCGGTTTCCGCTTGATTAGCTCTCATGCACGCAATCCTCTGGCCAGACCTCGTTTCGACTCGGGTCCCTGGCAGGGGTTCGTTCAGCGCCGCAGCCCGCGGCACCATCTCGACTCCGACAGCCCTCTGTGCGCGTGTGTCCTCCGCACGTGTGCTCGATGCGCGTGTGAGCCCGTCGCCGGCCAGCTCGGCCACCCGAGTCACACAGACGATCTCACCCACGCCCACGCCGACGACCTCGCAGGAGGGGTAGCGGAGTCTCGATCATTCGCGCGCCCTTCCGTATCGCGGGAGGGCGCTTCTGTTTGTTGCCCTCCGAAGCGCGTTCACGAAGACCGGCGCAGAGGAGACGTAACATGCAAAAAGCAGTGCACCGAGCGAATCTATTCGATCGATCCAGCAGGTCGGAGAGCCCGAGCGTAGGCATCGTCGGCGCGACCGGCCTGGTCGGCGAGACCTTGCTGACGATCCTGGACCAGAGACAGTTCCCGGCGCGTGCGCTGAGGCTCTTCGCGTCGAGCCGCTCTGTGGGACGAGTGGTGACGTGGCGCGGATCCCTTCTCCCGGTTGAAGATGCAGCCTGCGCCGACTACAGCGGGCTGGATCTCGTCTTCTTCTCTGCCGGTGCAGCAATCTCGAGCGAACTCGCCCCCAAGGTCGCTGCCTCGGGTGCGATCGTGATCGACAACTCGTCGGCGTGGCGCAGGGACCCATCCGTGCCACTGGTCGTTGCAGAGGTGAATCCGCACAACCTGGCGACGATGCCCCGTGGGATCGTCGCCAACCCAAACTGCACGACCATGGTCGCGATGCCCGCACTCGCCCCCCTGCATCGGGCCGCGCAGCTGACGAGACTGATCGCCAGCACGTATCAGGCCGCTTCCGGTGCCGGATTGGCCGGCGCACGCGAGCTCGAAGACCAGCTGCGCGCGGCCGGCTCGAGGTCGGCTGGGCTCATGACCGATGGATCGGCAGTCGCGCTCCCGGCGCCGGGGAAGTGGGCGGTACCGCTCGCGTTCAACGTGGTTCCGCTCAATTATCAGGTAGTCGAAGACGGGTACACGGAAGAGGAGATCAAGCTGCGCGACGAGACCCGAAAGATCCTCGAAGCCCCCGGGCTCCCCGTCAGCGGGACCTGCGTACGTGTCCCGGTGTATACTGGCCATTCGGTCGCGGTCCATGCGGAATTTGCACGCGCTCTCTCGCCGGGTCAGGCGCTCGAGCTACTCGCAAAAGCACCTGGAGTCGAGCTCAGCGACGTCCCCAACCCGCTCGAAGCCACCGGGCGCGATCCAGTCTACGTCGGACGCGTGCGCCGGGATCCGAGCGTAGCCAGCGGACTCAGCTTCTTCGTCACGGGAGACAACCTGCGGAAGGGTGCGGCACTGAACGCGATTCAGATCGCGGAACTACTGCTGGCGAGAGCGACCTAGCCAACCTGCAGATCCAGAGAACGCTCGAGAACCACGCCCCACGGATCGGCGCATCAAGGTGGCTCGCCAAACAGACGCTCGAAGTTGGACGCGAGCTGCGACTCCACCGCGACCAGATCCAAGCCCCAGAGCTCGGCCGCATAGACCGCTGTACCGGATACGTTGGCAGGCTCGTTGCGCTCGCCGGGAACCGGCCCGAGGTAAGGACAGTCCGTCTCGAGCAGCAGCTGCTCTCGCGGCAACGTCTCGAGCATGCGCGTGAAGCTCTGCGAACGACGCGCGTTCGCCGGAATCGATAGATAGTGCCCAGCCTCGGCGACCCTGCGCGCGAGCTTCACCTTGCCTCCGAAGCAGTGCCAGGCAACCCGGGTCGCACCGAGGTCGAGCAGAATCTCGAGCGCACGCGCCTCGCGCTTGCGCGTGTGGATGATCACGGCCTTGTCGGCCTCCATCGCGAGGGTGACCAAGCGCCGAAAGACCCGCTCCTGCTCGGGCCAGAATGCCTCCGGTACCCAGTGGCCATCGAGGCCGATCTCTCCAACCGCGAAGGCCCGGTCCAGGTTCGCTTCCACGGACGCGATCCCCTCCTCGGCGGTCGACACTTCGGCTCGACGCAGCTTCCCCAGCTCGGCAGCAGACGGCGCCACAGACTGGGCCTCACTGGCCGCCTGCATGTCCGCGAGCACGGCGTCTACTGGGTAGAACCCCAGCGCCGGCCGCACCAGCGGCTCGCGCTCCGCGAGCGCGAGGACCGCCTCGTTGTCGGCGGGGTAGAGCCCGTTGCTGATGATCCGAGAGACCCCCGCGTCGCGCGCACGCGCGAATACTTGGTCGAGGTCGTCGCGCATCCGGGCATGCGTCAAATGCGCGTGGATATCGAACCACCCCATCGCGCGAGACTAGCAGCTCGCCGCTGAGCCGGCTGCGGCGACGCAACGCCTGGACATCCGCAAAGCTCGCAAGAGCCTCGACGGTTCCGCTCTACGACGGACCATGGCATGGGACCCTCGAAGCCTGCACACTCGAGCGCATGAAGCGCGCGATGCAGTATCGAATCAGCGGGCGCGTGCAAGGGGTCGGGTTTCGCTACCACGTCCAGGTCGCCGCCCGAGGACTCGGCTTGACCGGCTGGGTTCGGAATCTCTCCGACGGTAGAGTCGAGAGCGTCGCAGAAGGCAATCCCGCGCAGCTCGAAGCCTTTGCCAACGAGCTCCACCGCGGGGCACCCCTCTCGCGGGTGGACGCGGTGGACGCACAGGAGCGCGGCATCGAAGGCTTCGATTCCTTCGAGATTCGCTACTAGCTGCCGTCCCGGCCCATATGGCTGCAGTACGCCGCCAGCGCAGCGAGACTGGCATCGAAGGCTTCGAGCGCTGCCAGCGGATCGGCGCCCTGCGTGCCGATCCGCTGGCAGAGGCCGCCCCCGGAGGCCTCGAGGGCCTGTACGAGCATCAAGTTGTCGAAGAGCCCGAAGTCCTCCACCACGTGACCGGCCGAGTCGATCGGACCGAAGCGGCCTTCGCGAAGCGGTCCAGCCTGGGTCTCGACTCGCTCTCGATAGCAGAGGTCCGCATTCGCATATCCGAACAACGGCTTGCCCGCGCGGTAGAGATAGCCAAGCTCGAGGCAAGTGCCCGCGTCGGCACTCGGACCGCGAAACGGGGTCAGGTTGAGCAAGCCCGCATCCGCACGCTCCATTAGCGCGCAGTTCGCGCGGAAGATCGCACCGGGCTCGGCTGCTACTCCCGCATCGGACTCCAGCGGGAACAACCCCTCGATCCCGTGCTCGAGACAGCGCGCACGCTTGAGCCGCCCGAGCTCGACTGCATTGGACAGGAAGACGTCCGGACCGGCAAGGTACACTCGAAACATTGCGGAAACTGCGTGCCACACGCGCGTGGGCCGCGCAAGGAGCCGGACCCGAAAGCGCTCGACGCCGCGGCGCCCCTACGCCATGCTGCGCCGATGCGAAAGCTCTGGCTGATCGGGATCGGCACCGGAAACCCCGAACATCTCACCTTGCAGGCAGTTTCGGCGCTCCGCCAGACGCAGGTCGTCTTCGCCCTCGACAAGGGCGGCGCAAAGACCGAGCTGCTGGAGCTTCGGCGGGACATCTGCCAGCGCGTGCTCGGAGACCACCCGGTCCGCTTCGTGACGGCTCCGGACGTGTCCCGACGCGACGAGATCGCTCGGTACGGGGATCGCGTCGACGCCTGGCACGAGGAGCGCTCCGTGATCTATGAGCGCTTGATCGAGCGCGAGCTGCCGCCGGACGGATGTGGTGCATTCCTCGTGTGGGGCGATCCTTCGCTCTACGACAGCACGCTCCGCATTCTGGCGCGCGTGTCGGAACGCGCGCGCGTGTCGTTCGAGTACGAGGTGGTTCCCGGAATCAGCAGCCTGCAGGCGCTCGCAGCCAGCCACAAGCAGGTGCTCCATCCGGTAGGGGGCTCCTTCGTGGTCACCACGGGGCGGAGGCTCGCCCAAGGGCTGCCCAAGGATGCGACCGACGTCGTCGTGATGCTCGACGGCGCGTGCGCCTTCGAGCACATCGACGAAGACGTCGACATCTACTGGGGCGCGTACCTCGGTACCGCCGACGAGGTGACCTGTGCCGGCCCTCTGCGCGAGTGCAAGCCCCAGATCGCGTCGCTCCGGGCGGAGGCTCGCGCCCGCAAGGGCTGGATCATGGATACCTATCTGCTGCGACGTCGCGACACGGGTTGACCTGCGTCCGGCGTGCACGCAAGCCGTGCTCTATCCTGGAGCGCGGGTGTGATGCGCGATCTTCGAGAACCGGCCGAGTCGGGTCGGCTGGCAGGCTCTCCGGTGTGGCGGGTGGAAGCGCCCGAGCCCGATCGTTGCGCTGCGCTCACGGGATCCCACACGGCCGATGTTGCGATCATCGGGGGAGGCCTGACGGGGGTGTCCACGGCGATGCACCTGTCGGAGCGCTTCCCGAAGCTCGAGATCGCCCTGCTGGAAGCGAAACAGCTGGGGGCAGGCGCGAGTGGACGCAACGCGGGCCAAGTGCTGCACGGCCTCGCAGGAGACGCCGGCTCGAGCGACGCGGAGCTGCTCGAGATCCAGCGCGTGACCCAGCTCGGAATCGACCTCGCAGAGCAGTGGTCCACCCAGCACGCCCCGCCCGGCACCTTCCGCCGCTCGGGATGCGCCACCGTGTTCACCTCGGCCGAGCACGCGGAGGAGGCGGCGAGAGACGCTGACTTCGACCGCTCACTCGGCATTCCGACACGCTTCCTGGCTGGCTCGGAGCTGCGCTTGCGAGGTGTCGCCGGAGCGCTGGTGGATCCCGACGCCGGCGTGCTCAACGCACAGGCGTTGCTCGACTCTCTGCGGCCGGTGCTGCTCGGGCGCGGCGTTCGAGTCCACGAGGACACCCCCGTGGTCCGCGTGCGCCCGGGAGAATGCCACCTGCTGCGCACGTCCCAAGCAGAGCTGCGCGCGCGCACTCTCGTTCTGGCCACGAATGCGTACACCCCCGCGCTGGGTTTCTTCGCGGGTCAGCTCTTGACCCTGTACTCGCACGTGCTCGCGACGGAGCCACTCTCGGACGCCCTCTGGGACGAGCTCGGCTGGCGCGACTTCGTGGGTCTCTCGGACGACCAGTCGCGCCTCGCCTTCTGCTCGCGGACGGCCCAGAACCGCTTGCTGATTGGCGGCGGGAGCAACATGGCGTACTCGTACGCGCGCGCGAACCGGAGCGCGGACACCGACCTCGTCAGTCGGCTCGCACGGCGCGCACTTCCGGCGCTACGCGAAGTCATGCTGCGCTACATGCCGCCACTCGCCGACACCTGTCCGGCCCATCTCTGGTCGGGCAAGCTCGCCATTCCGGTAGACCGCATCTGTTCGATGGGAGTCAGTGGCGAACACAGAAATCTCTATCACGCCCTGGGCTACAGCGGTCACGGCCTGGCGCTGGCGCTCGTCGCCGGGCGAGTGCTCGCAGACCTCTATGCGGGTGACCATGATTCCTGGCGTACCCTGCCCTTCTACCAGCGCCGGATGCCGCGCTGGCCTCCGGAGCCGCTGCGCCGGCTCGGCTACGAAGCCTACACCCGCCTCACAAAGCACGCGCCCCGACGCTAGGACGTATCGTCCCAGCCGCTCGCGACGGCGAGTGCGCTACCCTGCAGCGCATGCATCGACCAGGTCAACCGCTACGCACCGTGCTGCTCGATGTGGATGGCACCTTGCTCGACACGCGCGAGTTCGTGTTTCGGGGCTTCGAACACAGCCTGGCTTCTTTCGGGCTCCGCGTCCCGCCGCGCGCGGAGCTGGCGCGGCACATCGGGCCCCCGCTCGAGCATATCTACGCGAGCCTGGTCGACGCAGCGCACGCAGTCGAGCTCTCGCGGCGACATCGCGACTTCCAAGTGGAGAACCTCGAGCTGGTCGAGGCCTTCGCAGGCGCCCACGGCGCGCTCGACGAGCTTCGCGCGCGCGGTCTACGGCTTGCGGCCGTCACCAGCCGTTCCAAGCGCACGTCGACCCACTCGCTCGCGCACTGCGACCTGCTGGAGCGAATCGAATGCGTCATTTCCGCGGAGGACGCCGTCGCGCTCAAGCCCGACCCACGCCATCTCCAGGCAGCCCTATGCGCGCTCGGCGTCGACGCGACCGGCGTCGCCATGGTGGGCGACACCGCGGCCGACATCATCGGGGGGCGAAACCTGGGGGCACTCACCGTAGCTGCACGCTATGGGTTCCATGGGGATGGCGTGCTCCGCGCGGACCCCGATCGCAGCATCACCGACATCCGCGAGCTCCCCGCGGCGCTCCTCAACTCCTAGCGAACCCAGCTCGACCTCGGTGCGCGCACAAGCGCTGCGCAGATCGAGCTTTGCTCTTGGCGAGCACAGCTGCGAGACTCGGCAACGTGATCACCGCCTTTCACCATCCGGGATTCGCTGCCCCGATCGGGCAGCACATCATGCCGATGAAAAAGTTTCAGCTCGTGGCCGATGCGCTGCGCGATCGCACCGAGGTTCAGATCGAAGCCCCTGAACCCATCTCGCGCGTAGACCTCGAGGCAGTCCACACACCCGCCTACATTGCCGCGATCGAGACCGGTGAGCCGCGCGAGCTCGCAGAGTCGCAGAAGTTCCCTTGGTCACCAAAGCTCTGGCCGTCGGTTCGCTTGACGAACGGAGGCATGCTGGCGGCGGCGGACACCGCATTGCAGAGCGGGATCTCCGCCGCGCTCGCGAGCGGATTTCACCACGCGCACGCGGATCACGGACAGGGTTTCTGTACCTTCAATGGCTTGGTCGTGGCAGCGGACTGTCTGCGACGCGCCGGACGCGTGCAACGAGTGGCCGTGCTCGATCTCGACCTTCACTACGGCAACGGGACGGCATCGCTCTGCAGCGAGCGTGCATGGCTGTTCAACTGCTCGATCTATGGAAACGACTATCACGAGAATCGCGCCTACGCGGACGTGACCACGCGGCACCATCGCGACGGCAAGAACCACGTGTCCTTTGCGCTCGAGAACGGGTCGGGGCGCCAAGCGCTCGAGGCGGCACTGGAACGCGGACTCGCAGCCATCGAGGCCTGGGGAGCGCCAGACCTGATCCTGTATCAGGCCGGCGCAGACCCTTATTGCGAAGATCCGTACTCACCGCTCGCACTCGATCACGCGGACCTGCGCGCGCGTGATCGACGGGTCTTCGAATGGGCACGCGCGCGCGCCACACCCATCGCGTGGGTGCTCGCGGGTGGCTACACGGAGCCGATCGAGAAGGTCGTCGAGGTGCACGTCGGCACGTTCGAAGCCGCGTGCGAGGTATACGCGTAGCAGGTATGGACGACTAGACGTCCACCGTGGTCTCGCCGCTCCAGAAGCGGTCGAGTGCGCGGCGGATGCCCCCGAACAAGCGATCGAGCTCCTCGTAGGTCACCACCAACGGCGGAGACATCGCCACTAGGTCGCGGATGCCACGAGCGATCACGCCTTCGCTGCGCGCCAGCTCGTAGAACTCGGCGCCCATGGTTCCCGGTGCAGCCGACCGGAGCGGGCCGCTGGGCGGGTGACGCAGCTCGAAGGCTCCGATCAAACCGAATCCGCGAACCTCGGCGACGGCCGGATGGTCCGCGAGCGCGCCCAGAGCGCCCTGGAAGCGCGGCCCGATGTCGTCCCGCACGCGCGGGATGAGACGTTCGCGCTCCAAGATCTCTAGATTGGCCAGCCCCGCGGCGCAGGCAACGGGATGGCCGGTATACGTGAAACCGTGCGCGAGAGTGGCGCTCTCGAGCACTTCCCCGATTTCTCCCCGCAGCATCACCCCACCGAGGGGGATATACCCGCTCGTGACCCCCTTCGCCAAGGTGAGCAGATCGGGCTCGAGCGACCAGAGCTCCGAGGCGAACCACGCACCGAGCCGTCCAAAGCCCGTGATGACTTCGTCGGCGACGAAGAGAATCTCGTGTCTGCGACACAGCTCGCGCAACGCCGACAGGTAGCCGTTCGGAGGTACGATGACCCCTCCCGCTCCCTGGATCGGCTCGACGAACATCGCTGCGATCTCTTCTGCTCCAACCGAAGCGATGGTGCGCTCAGTCTCGGCGATACACTCCTGTCCATAGGCCTCGGCATCTTGGGCAGCTCTGCCTGCTGCATAGGCATAGGGCCCGGGTACGTGGACGAATCCGGGCAGAGGCAGGTCGAAGGGCTCCTGACAGTTCGGCAAGCCCGTCAGACTCGAACTCGCGAGTCCGACGCCGTGATACGCGTAGGTACGCGACAGCACGACGCGCTTACGCTCCCGCCCGCGAAGCTTCCAATAGGCTCGAATCAGCTTGAGCGCCGTCTCGTTCGCTTCGGAACCCGAATTGCAGAAGAAGACCTGCTCGAGCCCTGGCGGAGCTAGGTCGGCTAGCCGGGCGGCGAGCCGAATGGCCGGCTCGGTCGTCGAGTTGAAGAACGAAGGGTAGAATGAAAGCGTGCGCATCTGTTCGCTGACGGCAGACACGATCTCATCGCGACCGTATCCGACGTTGACGCACCAGAGACCCGCGAGCCCATCGATCAGCTCTCGCCCGGTCTCGTCGATCAAGGTCGATCCCTTCGCCGCGCGGATGACGTGCGTGCCGCGCTCGCGCAGCTGTCCGTGGTGCGTAAAGGGGTGCAGGTGATGTGCGGAATCCAGCTGTCGCAACGAATTGAGGTCAAGTGGCTGCATCCCCAGAGTGCAGCACGTGCGCGGGGAATCCGCCAGTCCATCGTCGATCGAGAGTCCGCTGCAGTCTGCGATCCCCGAGCGGCGACGCGGCCGCAGCCCATCGTCAGGAGTAGTGACCGCAAGGGGAGCCGCCATGCCTGAGCCTACGCCCCCGAGCCACTCTCGCCTCTCACTCGAGAACTCTGGCTTCTCACTCGACGACTGGGCACCGGGCGACCGTTGGGTCCCCGAGCGCGACTGGAGTGAGCTTTCGATCCATACGGTCACGAACGCCAGAGACCCGCTGTTCCAGCAAGGTTACGAGAGACTCTATGCAACCTTCAGCAGCGGCGGCGGCATCGAGGGGCGTAGCGTCCTCGAGGATCGACTCCAGTGGAGTCCGACGTCGGAGCGTGGCGGCGCTCGACTTCTCTACGAGATGCAGATCCTACGCATGCACGGGCATACGATCGCCATTCGTGACCACAACGTCATCATCCGACACCCGGCCGACACGGATCCAGCCGGCGTCGCCGTGACGGTCCATCTCTCCCACGCATGGGTCGACCCGGCGCATCGCGCGCGCGGGCTGGGAGCCTGGCTACGCACGCTCCCCATCGGTGCGGCGCGCCGCGCCTTGGAGCGGACAGAGATCTTGAGTCCGGTCCCGGTCACCCTGGTCGCCGAGATGGAGCATCCCGACCCGAGCGACCCCCTGTCGCTGCAGCGCCTGCGAACCTACGCGAATGCTGGCTTCCGGCTGCTCGACCCCGAGCGCGCCATGTACGCTCAGCCCGACTTTCGTTCCGCCTCCGACATCGCCCGCACGCAGCCCGAGCCGGTTCCGCTCATGTTGGTGCTACGACGCGTTGGTCGTGAGAGCGAATCCGAGATGCCCTCAAGCGAGGTACGCGCGCTCATCGACGCCCTTTACTCCATGTACGCCCAGCACGTGCCCAAGGAAGCCATCGCGCCGCTGCGTAGCGCAGCCGAGCGCTGGACTTCCGGCGATCAGCCCTTCGAACTGCGGGACCCGACTCCCGCTTGAGCCCGGCCACTCGAGCCGGAGCCAGCTCGCAAACCGTCACCTCAGAATCGGCACCTCAGTCAGGGGAGCGCCATGGTCTCCGGGCGGCTTGCGGGCAGAGAACAGGTCTGTCCGCGACACAGATAGGCCGTGGGCTGATCGACCTGCATGCGCCCCTCGGTCCATGCGGGATCCAGCCAATCCGGCCGTTCCGAAGTCTCGAGGAGTACCACGAAGTCGTCGCTCGCCATGAGCTCGCGCGCGCGCCGCGCCAGTGCGTGCGTGCGCGGATCGTCGCGCGCACCGACGATCAATGCGAGCCCGAATGCTCCAGCGTCGATCGCCGCTGCACGAGCGAGCGTGGGCAGCGCTTGTGGTGTGCGCAGCATCAGCGGCGCATAGCGACTGAGCACCGATCGCGCGACGGAGGCGAGATCGGAACGCCCGCAGAGCAACGCGGTGCGGAGCAAGCCCAGCACCGCCAGCCCCGAGGCCGAAGGCGTGGCTCCATCGGAGTCGGTGCCCGGTCGGTAGAGCAAGGAGGCATCGCCCGCTGGGGTGAGATACAGGTCGCCGCGATCCGCGCTGTAGAAGGATCGACAGATCCGCTCTGCGAGCCGCAGCGCCGCCTGCACGTGCCGCGTATCGGCGCTCGCTCGGAACAGATCCAGCCGCGCGGACAGCAGCGCCGCATGGTCATCCAAGAAGGCCGGGATGCGAGCCCGCTCACCGTCTCCGACCCGCATCAGCTCGCCATGCGCCTCTCCCATCTGACCTTCGAGAAAGTCGACGGCGCGTTCGGCGATCGTGAGCCAGTCGGACCGGTGCCAAGTCGCGGCAGCCGTAGCGATCCCCGAGATCGTATAACCGATCCAAGCGGTGATGCGCTTCCGATCCGTCGTCGGAGGAACACGCAGGGCGCGCGACTCCAAGAGCTTTGCGCGCATGTCCGCGAACTGCTCGCGTGGTGCGGTGGTGAGCTGCTGCAGCACGCTCTTGTCCGAGCTCCCATCCAAGGACTCGAAGCTGCCTCTAGGACCCACCCCGAACGCGTCGCAGAACTCCTCTGCCTGCGCAGTGCCGAGCACCGCTCTCACCTGCGCGGGATCCCACACGTAGAAACGCCCCTCCTCGCCCTCGCTATCCGCGTCCTGGCTCGCGAAGAAGCCACCCTCGGGGCCGCACATCTCGCGCACGAGGTAGTCGATCGTCTCCGCCACCGGCCAGGCCAGCTCGGGATCGGGCGCCTGGCGATGAGCCTCCGCATAGACGCGCAGCAGCTGGCCGTTGTCGTAGAGCATCTTCTCGAAGTGGGGAACACCCCAATGCGCGTCCGTGCTGTAGCGGTGGAAGCCGCCGCCGATCTGATCGTAGATCCCGCCGCGCGCCATGCACGCGAGGGTGAAGCGCACGTGCGCGAATACCTCCGTCGGCGCAGCTCCGATGGCCACTGCCGCCAGCAGTGCTTCGAGCCCCGGCGGCATCGGAAACTTGGGGGCCTGGCCAAAACCTCCGTGGTGCGTGTCGGCGCCCTCCATCATGCGCTCGGAGAGGGACGCCAACACCTCGCTACCCGGGCGCTCGACCGGCTCGAAGTCCGGCCAGGTCCGGAGCACGGCGAGCAGCTGCTCCGCCTGCTCTTCGACCTTTCCGGGCTGCTCGCGGCACAGACGGCCGATGGCACTCACCACGTCGGGCCAGCCCGGCCGGTTCATGGCCCGACGCGGGGGGAAATAGGTGCCGCCGAAGAAGGGCCGACCATCCGGCAGGCAGAAGACATTGAGCGGCCAGCCCCCCTGACCGGTCAGCCGCATGAGGGCATCCATGTAGATCTGGTCCACGTCGGGCCGCTCCTCGCGATCCACCTTGATGTTGACCAGCTCGCGGTTCATGAGTGCTGCGATGTCGGGATCCTCGAAGGATTCCCGTTCCATCACATGACACCAATGACAGGACGAGTATCCGATCGAGACCAGCACCGGACGCTGGCTACGACGCGCCTCCTCGAAGGCCGCGGTCCCCCATGGCCACCAGGCCACAGGGTTCTCGGCGTGCTGACGCAGGTAGACGCTCGTCTCCCGATGCAGCTGATTATCGGGGTGGCGAGCCCCCACTCTCACACCCGATCGGGGGGCGTGTGCGCGTCGATCCAGCCCGCATAGCTGGTGGACTCGTAGCCGACCGCCTTCTGACGATCGCGCACGCGCTGCCGCAGGCGGGTGGCCGCTTCCTGACTGAGCGGCTCGAGTCGCTTCACCTGCTCAGCCGTGTGGATGTACGACTCGGTCATATAGTTGGCGACGGACTTGGCATGCTTTCGCGAGGCGACGATGTTCCCCTTTCCGGTGACGACGTTTCCGACACCAAAGAGCGTCGGATAGTCTCGCATGCGCCCGAGGTCCCAGTCGTCCCATGCGTAGAGCTCGCCACGCATCGCGACGCCGGGAAGCGGCGCAGGAATGCTCCCGATGGAGCTGATGAACTGCGGCGCCCGCACGTCCTCGACCTGATCGGTCGTGCGGAGCTTGCCATCCATCATCTCCGTGCGCGCGAAGCGAATCCCGACGAGCCGATCGCCTTCGACGATCAGCTCCTTGGGAGCATGCAGCGGACAGACGCGGAACAGATACTTCGAGACCGCCTTCTCGAGCACGCGCGCACGCGACTTGGCAATGCGCTCGCGCACCTTGTCGTTCGCATCCTCGGGCAGCTCGACCAAGGGCATGTCTTCCTCCCGCCGCCGATAGTAGAGGGTGCAGCCACCGATGCCGAGGTCGTCCCAGGCGACACCGTGCTTCTCCAGGGCCTTGGGGATGCCCGCGACCTCCATCTCGGTCAGATCCTGTTCGATGCCCCGCTCACGCAGTGCCCGCACCGTGAGTTCCAGCTGGAGCACCTTCACCACGTCGATCGAGGCCAGGCCACCTCCGATGACGGCGGATCCATCGAGGATCTCGAACTGCTCACCGTCGTAGGACGCCTCGTTGTAGTGGTTGAACCAATAGATGAACGGATTCTGGTAGACGAGCCCCTTGCCCACGTAGGCGTCCGCCCCTTCGATCGGCAGTTCGCGGTCGCGCCACGCCCCGTTGGCGAGCACGACGGCGTGGAAGCCCCAATCGCCGATCAATTCCTCGAACGTCACCTCGTCTCCGATGCGCGTGCACGGAACGAACTCGACATGTTCGGACGTGAGCTTGCCATCGATCGCGCGGTACTCCTTCTGCCGCAGGGCGACGTGCCAACGCGGCAGCCCGTCCTCGACCTTTCCGTAGGGTCGCGCATTCTGCTCGAAGACCGCGGTCAGGATTCCGCGCTCGGAGAAGATCCCCGCTGCTTCAGCGCCCGCCGTCGCTCCACCAATTACTGCAATTGCGTATTCTTCCATCGACCTCGTCCCCAGCTGCCGGTGTTTGCCATGTTGATCCGCCCGCGGGGCCCCACCGCGAAGTCGCTGCGTCGCGGCACCCCGAACGGGATTCTACCCGACCTGCAACCCGCGGGGGCGGGGGCCTGCTTGGAAGACACGAAAGGCAGGAAGGCACGAAGGTGCGGCTCGCGGGGCCCCGCAGACCCGCTCGCACCGCCTCGGAGCACTACACGCTTGCACGCGACCCGCGTGTCCTCGAAAGTTCGCAGGCGCGCCTCGCGGCGACGCGTGCGCTCGGGGCGGCACCACGCGAGCCCGAGGAGATCCGATGCAGGAAGTACCCCTGACCGCCAGCTGCTACAACAAGCCGGCCCGCCCCTTCACGGCCCGCAGGCTCGAGTTCGATCGGGCGGCGCGCTGGCGGCGCGGGCTGGGCAGCGCCGGCAAGATGCTGGCCGGTGCATTGGTGACCGCATTCGTCCCCGTGGTGCACTTCGTAGCGGTACCGAGCTTCCTGGTCGTCGCGGTCGTGCTCGGCGTGTCGCGGCTGAAGCAGGAGTCTCTCCTGGTGTCGATCGAGGGGTCGTGTCCAGCGTGTGACAAGCCCGTGTCGCTGTCTCCGAATGCAAAGACGCGCTTTCCCTGGACGGCGCCCTGCCCTGACTGTGGCGAATTCATCAAGCTCGTCGAGCAGGAGGCGGAACCGGCATGATGCGCTCTTCTCGGGCGGGGCATGGGGCTCTGGTGCTTGCTAAGATTCGCGCGCTGCCGCAAGACCAAAGAGGCTTCCGCCGCTGCAGCGTTCATAGCGGACCGGGTGACGTCGGCGTAGACGTCTGCTCGGATCGAGACCGAGTGCACCGGATCGAGTGCACCGGATGTCTCCGGCATCCGGCCCACCCCAACTTGGTCGAAGCGGCTCGGGTCCCAATGGGTCCCTCTCGAGCTCCGTGAGCAGCTCGAGCCCGACCGCCGCGGCCCCAATGGCGAACGCAGGACGACGATGACCACGAACGACCCGAATCCGACCGAAACCGAATGCGCCTGGACTCGCGAAGCCAGCGCCAAGCTCTACGGCATCGAGCGCTGGGGCGGCGAGTACTTCTCCGTCTCGAAGAGCGGCAACGTGCAGGTCCACCCCGAGGGATCGAGAGCGGCGGCGGTAGACCTGCTCGATCTCGTCCAACAGATTCGCAACCGAGGGCTGCACACGCCCCTCCTGGTACGCTTCACCGACATCCTCGCCAGTCGAGTGCGCGCACTGGCGGGCGACTTCGAGCGGGCCTTCCAAGAATACGACTACACGGGACGCTACCGCGGCGTCTACCCGATCAAGGTCAACCAACAACGTCAGGTGGTGGAGGATCTGGTCGAGATCGGCGCCCCGTTCAAGCTCGGACTCGAGGCGGGCAGCAAGGCGGAGCTGATGATCGCACTGGGCTTGCTCGACACGCCCGACGCGCTGATCGTCTGCAACGGTTACAAGGATCGAGCGTACTTCGAGATGGCGCTCCTCTCTCAGAAGCTGGGACGCCACACGATCATCGTGCTCGACCGACCGACGGAGCTCGACGTGCTGATCAAGGTCTCGCGCGAACTGGGTATCAAGCCACACATCGGTGTGCGGGCACGCCTCGCGGCGCGCGGCGAAGGGAAGTGGGTCGAGTCGAGTGGGGACCGAGCCAAGTTCGGTCTCAGCGCGTCCGAGATCGTCGAGACCGTACGGCGGCTACAAGCCGAAGACATGGTCGAGTGCCTCGAGATGCTGCACTTCCACATCGGCTCTCAGATCACGGCAATCCGCGCACACAAGGATGCGCTACGCGAGGCGAGCCGAATCTTCGTCGGCCTTCACGCCCTCGGCGCACAACCCAAGCTGATCGACGTGGGCGGTGGTCTGGCGGTGGACTACGACGGCTCGCGCACCAACTTCCAGTCTTCGATGAACTACACGTCGCGCGAATACGCCATGGACGTCGTCGCAGCGATCATGGAAGCCTGCGACGAGAACGAGGTCGCGCATCCGGACATCGTGACCGAAGCCGGACGCGCACTGGTCTCGGCAGGATCGGTGCTGGTCTTCGACGTGCTCGGTGTAGACGAGGTCTCGCGGCTGTCACAGCCGAGTGAGCCGGAAGAAGACTCGCACCGCATTCTGCAAGAGCTCTACGAGACCTTTACGCACGTCTCTCCGCGCACCGCGCTCGAGTGCTATCACGACGCCCTTCAGCTCAAGGAAGAGGGACAGAGCCTCTTCTCCTTGGGTTACGTAGACCTGCGGGAGCGCGCACAGATCGAGGAGCTCTACTGGAATTGCTGCAACCGCATCCACGACGTGATTCGCGGGCTCGAGTACATTCCCGAAGATCTGCGCGGGCTCGAGCGACTGCTGGCCGACACCTACTACGGGAACTTCTCCGTCTTTCAGTCTCTTCCCGACTCCTGGGCACTCGACCAGCTGTTTCCGATCATGCCCATTCATCGTCTGGCCGAACGTCCGACGCGGCGGGGCACCTTCGTCGACCTGACCTGCGATTCGGATGGACGCCTCGACAAGTTCATCGACCTGCACGATGTCCAGCGCATTCTGGACCTGCACGAACCCAACGGCCACCCGTACTACATCGGCGTGTTCCTGGTCGGTGCCTACCAGGAGACCCTGGGCGAGCTGCACAACCTGTTCGGCGACACCGATGTCGTGCACGTGCGCGTACGCGACTCCGGGGAGTACGACATCCAGCACGTGGTCGAGGGAGACACCATGGAAGAGGTCCTGTCGTACGTACAGTACGACCGCCGCGGCTTGGCAGAGCGCATCCGCGTCGCGATCGAAGAGGCGCTTCGCCGCGGCGACATCAGCCTGAACGAATCCGCTAGACTGCGCAGACGCTACGAACAGGGCTTGTCGCACTACACCTACCTCGAGGCCGACGACTAGGGCGCGAAGAAAAGGAGTCGAAAGGTGCAGATCCAAGGCTTGGGCTGTGTGGTTACTGGAGGCGCTTCTGGACTCGGAGCCGCCACGGCGCGGGAGCTTCTGCGCGCTGGAGGACACGTGGCGCTGCTCGACCTGCCACGTTCGGACGGGGAGAAGCTCGCCGCCGAGCTGGGCGAGAAGGCACTGTTCTGCGCGTGCGACGTCACGGACGAGGAACAGGTCGCCAAGGCGCTGGCGCGAGCCGACTCAGCATTCGGGGGCATTCGCATCGCGATCAGCTGTGCCGGGATCGGCTGGGCGCAGCGCACTCTCACGCGCGATGGCGCCCACCCGCTCGGCCCGTTCCGAAAGCTGGTCGACGTGAACGTGATCGGGACGTTCAACGTGATCCGCCTCGCGGCCGAGCGCATGTCTGGACTGGACCCGCTGCCGACCGGCGAGCGCGGCGTGCTCGTCAACACCGCCTCGGTCGCGGCGTTCGACGGCCAGATCGGCCAGGTGGCCTATGCAGCGACCAAGGGAGCCGTGGTCGGCATGACGCTCCCTGTCGCCCGCGATCTCGCCAGTCTGGGCATTCGGTGTGTGACGATCGCACCGGGCCTCTTCGATACGCCCCTACTCGCGGGATTGCCAGAGCCTGCGCGCAGTGCTCTGTCCGCGAATGTTCCGTTTCCGAAGCGGCTGGGCCAGCCGAACGAGTACGCCCTGCTGGCGCGCTCGATCGTCGAGAATCCCATGCTCAACGGGGAGACCATTCGCCTGGACGGCGCACTGCGCATGCCCCCGAAGGGCTAGAAAGCACGCTTTCGGGGCTGCGGGCGCACGGCGGACGGGCCCTTCAATCGTAGATCCCATCGACGAACCACGTATCCCCTTCGAGGTTGTGGTACAGGCGATAGAGCCCGCCATCTGCGAGCTCGACGTCGAAGTAGTCGCGCGCAAAGCAGCGATCGCCCCACCACTCTCCGAACAAACGCCATGGGCCGGCATGCTGAGCGACTCGCAGCTCGCGGGTACGGGGAAGCTCGACCTTGCGCGGGATGCCCTCGACCTCGTTCACGCGCACCCGCCATGGAGGGCGCAGCGCGCGCAGGGCGAGCAAGGCGCCCTCCGGGGGTTGGCGTGGCTCGGAAGACAGCGGCGAACGTCGAGTTCCAAACGGAACCATTCGCACGGCTTCCGGTCGATGGGAATCCTCGACCAGGGGTGCCCCCACGTTCTCGGGGCCACAAAGCGCTTCGAGTCTCGCCACCGTCACGGCCAGCTCTGCGGGCGCAGGCAGCGGTGGAGCGAACAGGTCGAGCTGCGCGGGCTCGACCCGTCCCGGTGAGGCGACGACCCGCAGCCGCTCCACGGGCGCATCCGGCGGAGCTTGCTCGAGCACCAGCCGGACCAGGGTGGTCAGCACCGAGACCTCTAGAGTCGGTGCACCAACGGCGATCCGACGGGCGTACGTGCGGCGATCTTCGAGCTCCAGCTCGACCCAGAGCTCGTGCACGGCCAATCCGCGCACAGAAAGACGCTGACACAGGGCATCCAGGACCGTGCGCAATGCGAAGGCGAGTGGCTCGAGCTGTCCGAGCGCCGGCTCGAAGCTCGCACTCTCCTCGTGACGCATGCGGGGAGATGCCGGCTCGAAGGGCGTCAGATCCTCTCCTCGGGCCAGGCGCGCCAGCTGGGTGCCGGGAGCTCCGAGCCTGGCTCCGAGGGCAGCGCGTGGTAGCTGCGCGAGCTGACCGAGCGTATGGATCCCCCAGCGTGAGAGCCGATCTTCGAGCTCATCCGGCGGCTCCAACAGATCGAGAGGCAAGGGAGCCAGAAAGTCTGCGACTTGCCCTCGCGCGATCTCGTGCCCCCCGCCTCGGTGACGCGCAGCCAACAGTGCGACCGTGCGCGTAGGCCCGAGCCCGATGCGCGTACCCGCGAGCCCCACCTTGGCCAGGCGCGCCTCGAGCGCAGTCCGCACGCTGCGCCCTGTAGGGAACAGGCTCTCCGTGCCTGCCAAGTCGATGAACACCCGCCCGAGCCCGGCATCGTGGACGCGCGGCGAAACCGAGAGCGCCACGTCGAACAGGGCTGCGTGGGCCGACTCGACCGCTTCGAGCGACAGAGGGCGCACTGCGAGCTCGGGCTCGACCGTCAGGGCTTGTGCGAGGGTCGAACCCCGGAGCCACCCCGCGACGATGCTGGTGCCATCGACGATGCCCAGGGGGCGCCCGCGCAGCTCGGGCTCGACGCGCAGCACCGCAGCCACGGGGGGGTCGAAAATCAGCAGACAGGCCACCTGCACGGTGTCGCATTGCCTTCAGTGCTTCTGGAGGCGCTGCCTGAGCTGCAACGCAAAGGCGTCGCCATCGCCACCTCCCCGCTGCCGCACGACGCGCGCCCGGGTCTCGAAGCCTTCGAAGAGACCCGCGTCGAAGCACGCACGCTGCTTCTGCAGCACCAATCCCAACGCCGCGCATGCGCCGCTCCAGCACTGTCCCAGTGGATGCAGGTCGCGACTCAGCACCAGCACCGAAGCCCCACGCGTACGCGCCATGCGCTGGAAGCGAGCCCAGGGCGCCTGACCGAGACGTTGCAGCAGACGCGGCTCGATCCCTCCGAGATCCAGGACGACGAGCGCAAAGCCCGCCTTTTGCAACAGCTCGACGGCGCGCAGGGCCTGCTTGAACTGATCCGAGCGCACCCACAGCACCCGCTGCACATTCGCTCCAGCGCGCGCCAATGAACGCGGATCGAGCGCATTCGCCGTATCGACCCAGCCCACGAGCTCACCGCGCGCAGTCACCTGTGCACTCATGCGCTGTGCCAGCGCCGTACGTCCGGAAGAAGGGGCTCCTCCGATCTCGATCAGCTGACCTCGAGCGTCCTGTATTCTGATCCCCCGGATCGCTCCAATGCCCCTGCTCCCTGCCCTTTCCGCATGGGCCAGCAGCGCATGGGCCAGCAGGCGGTCGAGCTCTTCCAGCGAGCCTCGGGAACGGAGGCGCGGCTCGGGGGGCTGCTCCAATACCTGCGCCTGGGGCGCCGAGACCGCCCCTTCCGCCACTTCGGCCACTTCGGCCACTTCGGCCCCTTCGGCCACCATGTGCACCCGCCCAGCGAGTCCGATCTGCTGCAGCATTCCCTGGAGCTCGGCTCGACGGGAGGACCCGGACGAAGGCGAAGACGCGGATGAAGACGAAGACGCGGATGAAGACGAGGCGTGCGAAGGGCTGCGCGAGCGGGCCATGGATTCGATTTTCGCATTTTATTCGCCATCGTCAAACAGGCGACTTTCGCCCCTGCTCGCTCACGGACACGGACGCCCCAGGCCGCCGCCAGCGCCGCGCCCCTCGCACCGAGGGGCCCCCTCACCCGACAGCCGCCGGGAGTTCTGGCACATTGAGCGGCGCGTGAAACCCGGCTTAGAAGACATCCAACAGGCCGCCGCCAGAATCTCCACGAGCCTCGTTCGCACCCCCTGCAAACGCTCGCGCACACTGTCGGAGCGGCTCGGCGCCACCCTCTACCTCAAGTTCGAGAACCTGCAGTTCACCGCATCGTTCAAGGAACGCGGGGCTCTCAACAAGCTGCTCTCGCTCTCCGAGGAGGAGCGGCGCCGCGGCGTGATCGCCGTATCGGCGGGCAACCACGCGCAGGCGGTGGCGTACCACGCGCGCGCGCTCGGGATCCCAGCCACGATCGTCATGCCGCGGACGACCCCGAACGTGAAGGTCGAGAACACCCGCGCCTTCGGGGCCGAGATCGTCCTGACCGGCCGAGACCTCGAGAGCGCAGCACTCCAGGCCGACCAGATCCAATCCGAACGCGGGTTGGTGCGCGTCCATCCTTACGACGACCCGGAGGTCGTGTGCGGCCAGGGGAGCGTAGCCCTGGAGATCCTCGAGGACGTGCCCGATGCCGAGATCCTGGTGGTTCCGATCGGCGGCGGCGGCCTGATCTCGGGCTGTGCGATCGCTGCCAAGGCTCTCCGGCCAGAGATCGAGGTCGTAGGCGTGCAAGCCGCGCGCTACGACACGGTGCGCGCCATCCTTCGAGGGGGCCCGCCGGTTCGCGGCGGCTCCACGATCGCCGATGGCATCGCCGTCAAGGCACCCGGCCAGATCGCGCGCTCGATCCTCCCGACCCACATCAACGATGTGCTCTACGTCGAGGAGCAGATGCTGGAAGAAGCGGTAGGGCTACTGCTCGAGATCGAGAAGACAGTCGCCGAAGGAGCCGGCGCCGCGGGCGTCGCTGCTCTGTTGGGCTTTCCCGAGCGCTTCCGTGAGCGCAAGGTGGTCGCGGTCGTGAGCGGCGGGAACATCGATCTCTTGGTGCTCGCGTCGATTCTCCAGCGCAGCCTCGTCCGTGCCGGCCGGCTCGCACGCCTTCGCCTCGAGCTCGAGGATCAGCCCGGCGCGCTGGCCACGCTCGCCCAATGCCTCGCCGAGGTCGATGCGAACATCGTCGAGGTCCATCACCAACGCTCGTTCACGGTCGCACCGCTCCGCTCGGCAGAGGTAGAGCTCGTCCTGCAGACGCGCGGCCTGGCCCACATGAACGAGATCCGTGACCGGCTGGATCAGGCGGGGTACACCGCGCAGTGGCTGGACGCCGAAGGATTGCGCCCGTGAGGGCTAGTTCTGTCCGCCGCCGCTCGCGTAGAAACGCTCGACGGCACGCGCCAGCGCACTCAGGCCGTCGAGGATCGCATCGGCATCGGTATCCCCGATGATCTCTTCGAGAAAGCCCGCGAGCTGGGCTTCCGCCCGATCCAAGGTCTCGAGCCCCTTGCTCGTGAGCTCGAGCCGGATCCCTCGCCGATCGCCCTCGACCGCACGACGCGCCAACAGCTCCTCTTTCTCCAGACCATCGACGAGCGCAGTCAGGGTCGGCCGCCGCACCGCGGCACGCGCAGCCAGTTCCGCCGCCCGCTGGGGCCCCCGGCGAACGAACAGCAGCAAGCGATACTGCGGTAGGCTCAGACCCGCCTCGAGCGCTTCGCGCTCAAAGTGCCGGGCCACGACCGCAACGGCACGCACCGAGGCAGCGAGGCGCGCCGACACGCGCGAGCCCGCCCCCAGATCCGGCGCCGCACTCCCATCGGCGGCACGCCCCTCGGGCTGCTGCGCGGAGGCTTCGGTTCGCGAAGCGACCACCTCCGCTGACGTCTCGGATTCGGTCGGCTCCGCCTGCTTGCGCGGGGATTGCGACTCGTCGTCTTGCCTTGGGACGGAGGATGTGGGCACTCGGGGCATCGTGCCACTAGCTTACCCCAAGCGGGCGATCGAGGATCACTTCCCGTTGCGCCAGATCCGAGTCTTTTATGGTCAGACCCTCTTACGGACAGACCCGGGCCCGAAGTCGGAGCCCTGCCCAGAGCCTGCAGAGTCGCGAGCCTGCGGAATCGAGCGTGCAGAGCGGTGAGTAATGAGCAACTTCAGACGTAGCCAGCCGAGAACGAGTCCTTCCACCCGGTGGAGCCGGATTTCTACGCGGTGGAGCCAGCGGTCCGGGACCCAACTGTCTGAGACCCAACTGTCCGGGACCCAACTGTCCGGGACCCAAGACTCGGAGCTCACGCCGTGACCCGACCTGCAGTCGCTCGCCCGGCCCTACTCGGCATCGTCAACGTCACCCCCGACTCCTTCTCGGACGGAGGTCGCTACCTCGATGCCGAGCGCGCCGTGGAACATGCACATGCGCTTTGGGATGCCGGTGCCGACTTCGTGGACATCGGCGCCGCCTCGAGTCACCCCGCTGCGCCCGACGTGCCGCCCGAGCGGGAGATCGCGCGGCTCGCCCCCGTTCTCGACCTGCTCGAGGGGTCCGAGCTCAGGCTCTCCATCGACAGTGCCCGATCCGAGGTCCAGGGGTATGCGCTGGCACGGGGCGTCTCGATGCTGAACGACATCCGGGGATTCGCGGATCCCGCCTTCTACCCCGAGCTCGCGCGGCACAGCTGCAAGCTGGTGCTGATGTACAGCGCTCCGCCGCGTCCACCGGGCGCACGATCCGTAACCGGGAGCGAGCTCCTGGAACGGATCCGGAAGTTCTTCGAGCAGCGCACGCAAGCCCTCATTGCCGCGGGGATCGCACCAGAGCGCATCATCGTCGACCCGGGCATGGGACTCTTCTTGGGCCCGTCCAAGCAGGCGTCGCTGACCGTCCTGCGCGCACTCGCTTCGCTTCGCGACCAGCTCGGGTATCCCATGCTGATCGGGATCTCGCGCAAGTCGATTCTCACCGCGATCACCGATGGAAAGGGGAATGCGCGCCCGCCGCTCGAGCGCGCAGCCGCTGGACTGGCGGCCGAGCTATTCGCTGCCAGGAGCGGAGTAGACTACATCCGCACGCACGACGTGCGGGCCCTGCGCGACGGCCTCGCCGTCGAGCGCGCGCTCAGCGACACGAGATCGCTCCCCTTTCGAGGTCATGCTCCACCCGCTGGCGAGGAGCTCGCTTGAGCACACCCTTCGAACGCCTCGCCGCCGTGCGCCCGGAACGCCGCATCTACCTCGACCTCGACGACGTCCTGGCCGAGACGACGCGCCAGATCGTGCCGCTTTTGAACGCGCGCTTCGAGCGAGAAGTCTGCTTCGACGAGCTGCGCGACTTCGACCTGGGGATCGCCTTCGAGCTCACCGACACAGAGCGCGAGCACGCCATGGACGCGGTACACGACGAGCTCTTCCTGCGCGAGCTGCCCTTGCGCGAAGGGGTGCTCGAGGTTCTGCGCGAGTGGGATCAGTCGGGATATCACCTGGCCGTGATCACGGGGCGCCCACCGGATACGCACGGCGTCTCACTCGAGTGGCTCGCCGATCAGGGCGTGCCGCATCACACCTTTGTCTGCGTAGACAAGTACGGACGCCACGGTGAGTTCGAGAACCGCGTCCCCCTCGATCAGCTGCGAGCTCTATCCTTCGAGATCGCCCTCGAGGACTCCCCCGAAATGGCGCTCTTCCTCACTCGACACAGCCACGGTCACATCTTCCTGATGGACCGCCCCTGGAACCGCGAGCACGACCTCCTCCGACGCGTCGATACGCCCAGGATGATTCGCATCCACGAGTGGAGCGAGATCACGGCGCATCTGCGAAGCATGACGCGTTCGCGCTAGGGCACACGCCCACACGCGGCGATGGAGCACCGGCTAGCGGGAATCAGCCTCTCTACAGAGCTTGTGGCTTGCGATCCGCTCGAGATACTCGCGGCTGCTCGCGCCGAAGGTCCGCTCGACGTGCGATAGATAGCCCGGATCGGAGAAGTAGCGATGGAACGCATAATCCCTGAACTGGAGCACCTCGGCAGAGGTCAAGGCTGCGGTGGGAAGCGGGCGACTGTGCACGGCGTGCTGCGAGTAGCCAGACCAGGTCTCTGGCAGCGGCCAGCCCTGCTCGGCCGCCAAGGTGAATAGCTTCGAGCCGGGATAGGCCATCGCCGAGTAGAAGTTCGCGAACTCACAGCGCAGGTCGAGCGCCAGGTCCAAGGTCGCCTGCATCGATTCCGCGTCGTCGTCGGGCAGCCCGAAGATGTAGTTGCCGATTACGTGAATCCCCGCAGCCTGGATCTTGCGGACGGTCGCGAAGATTTCCTTCTGATCGAAGGCCTTCTCGGCGCCATCCCGAACGTGCTCGCTGGCCGACTCGATCCCGAGCGCGAGCCAGTTGATGCCCGCGCGCTTCATCTTCGGCAGCAGGCCATCCTTGACCGTGTCGATCCGCGCGTAGGCCCAGATGTTCAGATCGTAGCCCCGCTCTATGATGCGATCACAGATCTCGCTCACGTGCCGCTTGTTCAGCACGAACATCTCGTCGGCGATCTTCAAATTTCGCACGCGATAGCGCCGCACCAGGAGATCGATCTCCGAGATCACCAGATCCGGCGAAAAATACCGGATCCCGGACTTCCCGAACGGTGCATTGATGCAACAGAAGCTGCACGAGTACGGGCAACCGAGGCTCGTGTACATCGAAGCGTAGGGCTGCCGCGCTTCTGGATCGTCGAGGCAGTGCCAGTTGTGCGCTCGATAGCGTTCCATCGGCAGAAGATCCCACGCCATACCCGGAAACTCCCGATCGAGCTCGCGCCCCAGAGCAGCCGGAGCATTCCTTACGACCTGGCCCTCCTCCGAGAACCAAAGGCCCGGGACCTGCCTCAGATCGTTTGAGTTCCCATCCCGCAAAACGCCAGCCAGCACCCGCAAGGTCTCCGCACCTTCGCCCTGAATGACGAAGTCGACCTCCTCTTCCCGCAGAGTGCGCTCCGGCAGCGCAGAGACATGCCCCCCCAAGATGGCCGTCCGACACCCCGCAGCATGCTCACGGATTGCGGAGAGAAGCTTCCCCGCCGCAGTCATGGTCTGCGTCGACGCGGATGGTTGATGCCCGTAGACCACCAGACAGGAGAGCAGTGGCGCTCTCGCCGCCACCACCTCGGCCACTCCATTCGCATCTAACCCGAGCGCCTCTGCATCCAAGATATCGACCTGGAGACCCGCATTCCGGCAATGTGTCGCGAGCAGTCCGGCCCAAATCGGCGGCTCGATCGCTGTCAGATCGGTCCCGAGGGCCTGATAGACTTCGCCTCTGGCACTCGGATTGATGAAGAGAATATCCAGCTCAGCGGACATCTCGAACTCCTTTCAGCTGTGGCGTCTTTCCGCAGACGCCGTCACACGTTCGAGTACTGGCTTCGGCGGATGATCTGGAAGGCTCGCACCAGCTCGGCGATTCCCGCATCCAGGGACATGGACGGGCGAAACCCGGTCTTCCCCAGCTTCTCGTTGCTGACGATATAGTTGCGTTTGTCCGGATCTTCACCGATCGCCGCCTCGGTCCAGACGAACTCCGGCACGTGGCGTTGGATCGCCCGGCAGAGCTCGTCCTTGTCCAAATTCGCGTCGTCGAGACCTACGTTGAAGGCCTGCCCGCACATCTCGTCGAATTTCTCGAGCGAATGCACGAAGGCGCGGGCGATGTCCCGGACGTGGATGAAGTTTCGCTTGAAGCCGGCTTCGAAGAGCACGATGAACCGGTCCACGACCGCGCGATACGTAAAGTCGTTCACCAGCAGATCCAGTCGCATGCGAGGGCTCGCTCCGAATGCCGTCGCCAGTCGCAGCGAGATCGCCCGCCCCGAGTCCAGCAGCAGTGACTCGGCCTCGGCCTTGAGCTGACCGTAGAGCGAAATCGGGCGCAGCGGCGTCTCTTCCGTGCAATGGATTCCATGCTCACCGATGCCATAGCCACTGTTGGTCGTGGGATACACAATTTTATGGTCCGCGCGGGTCAAGTGCAGTAGCTCCTTCACCGCATCGACGATCACGCTGCGCGCCGCCACGGGATCCTTGGCGCAAAGCGGTGCCCCCGTCAGGCATGCGAGCGGAATCAGCGCGTCGCAGCGAGGGACCCACTTCTCCAGCAAGGAGACATCGCGCGCATCGCCCCGGACGATCTCCAACCGTCCCTCGACCAGGTGCTCCAGGAGGGGTGTCTGCGAGAACATGAAGCTGTCGACGACGACGACCTCATGGCCCTCACGAAGCAAGGTCGGAACCAGGATCGAACCAATGTATCCAGCTCCACCGGTCACAAGGATACGCACGCTGTCTCCTCCCTGACGTTGCCGCCACGCCGCTGCGCGGCCCGTCTCTCTAGTTCTTCTACGTACCACCGGTACGATCGTTCCAAACCATGCCGCAGCTCGACCCCTGGAGACCAACCAAGCGCTCGCGCGTGCGCCGAATCGAGGGCCTTTCTACGCGCGCCCTCCGGCTTGCTTCGATCGAAGACGATGCGACCTGCGTACCCGACGATGTCGGCAATCGACCGCGCCAGCTCCGAGATGCGCACCTCCTCTCCCGATCCAACGTTGACGAGCTCAGGCGGATCCTCGAGTGACGACAGCTCGACGGCCGCCCGCGCAACATCGTCGCAGTAGACGAACTCGCGCAGCGCCTCCCCGCTACCGAAGACGGCGACCTCAGCTTCCCGCTCCGAGACCGCCCTATGAAACCTGCGCATCAGCGCCGGAACCACGTGCGGCCGCTCCGAAAAGAAGTGGTCGAATGGACCGTAGATCGTTGCCGGAACCATACAGAAGAAGCGTACCCCCAGCTGAGCGCGAAACGCCCGACACATCTCGAACCCCGCGAGCTTCGCCACGGCATACGCTCGACTCGTTTCCTCTACGGGTCCCGTGTAGAGATCCGCCTCGCTCACGATCTCCGCGTCCATACGCGGATACATGCACGACGAGCCGAACATCAGAAGGTCAGCGACCCGCGACTCTGCCGCCGCACGAATCACCGACAGCTCGATCGCGAGGTTGTCGCAGATGAACGTCGCCGGCTCACGCTGGTTTGCGTCGATTCCTCCGACGTGGGCCGCGGCCAGGAAGACTTGGTCCGGTCGTCTTCGATCAAAGAACTCCCGTACGGAGCGTGCATCTCGCAAGTCGAGTTCGCCGCGCGTCGCCAGGCACAACTCGACATTCTCGCGCTTCTCGAGCTGGCGCACCAACGCTCTCCCGAGAAGACCACGATGCCCTGCGACAAATACGACCTTTTTTGAACTCAACCGGACACCCGTTCCGTCAGAGACTTCAATCCGTGCATTCCCCATAAAATCCCGGACATTTTGGGTGCACGGCAGGGCTTTCTAGTTACAATTTTTCCTGGACGATCGAAACCTGACGAAGCGTCCTTTCTCTCGTACATACCCATCGAGGTACTCGCGGTCCAATGGATCGCTCCAAGGCTCCAAGGTCACGCAGTGATCGCTCCACGATCACGACGACACAAAAAGGGAAATCGAATGAGAATCTCTTTCGGTGAGCTCCGAATCGGAGAACTGGCGCGCAGGCATCTTCAGTCCGCACTCGAGAAGGACTGGATCTCCGAAGGCGCCAATGTCGCGGCCTTCGAAGAGCACTTCGCCGCCCTCTTTGGGTACCCTTACGCCGTTGCGACCAGCTCGGGGACGGATGCCGACATCGCGGCCTGTGCGAGCCTCTACGGCCTCGGAGCTCAGCGCGGTGACGAGATCATCACACCCGCCCTCTCCTTCTGCGCGACGGCCAACGCGATCCTGGCGGCGGGCTTCACGCCACACTTCGTCGACGTGGAGCTCGAGACCTTGAACATCGATCCAGACCAGATCGAGGCGGCGATCTCGGATCGGACGGCTGCGATCATGGTCGTACACACGATGGGGAAACCGGCCGACATGGACCCCATCATGGAAATCGCTCGAAGACACGGTCTACGCGTGATCGAGGATGCCTGCGAGGCCCATGGCGCGCAGTACAACGGACACTATGTGGGGTCCATCGGCGACATCGGCACCTTCAGCTTCTACGTCGCCCATCTCGTATGCTGCGGCGAGGGTGGCATGGCGGTCACGTCGAGCCCCGAGATCGAACAGCTGCTCCGCTCCGTAAAGTCGCACGGGCGACCCGCAGGAGACATCTACTTCGACTTCCAGCGCTTCGGTCTCAACTCGAAGATGAACGACATGGAGGCCGCAGTCGGGCTCGAAGGCCTCTCCGAGTTCCCGGAGACCTTTCGCCAGCGGCGGGAGCACCTGCAGCGGCTGCTCGAGCTGACCGACGACCTGGCTGAGTACGTCCACCGCCTGGATGAACAACCGCACGAGTTGATCTCTCCCCATGCCTTCCCCCTCGTACTGAAGGACCCGTCGCATGACCGGGACAAGCTCTACAGGTATCTCGAAGACGCCGGGATTCAGTGCAAGACGCTCTTCGGAAGCCTTCCGACGCAGCACGCGGCGTTCGCGTTCATGGGCCATCGCTCAGGCGAGTTCCCGGTGGCCGAATACATCGGCAAGAACGGGCTACACTTCGGATGCCACCGCTACCTGAACGACGACGACCTGGTGTTTGCCGCTCAGAAGCTGCGTGCGTACTTTGAGGGATCGTGAGTGGGAGTCGGGGTACGGTGAATGGGCGCCGCGGGCCAGCTCCGTTGCTCGTCCTCAGCTGGCCGTCGGCGACAGGCGCCGTGCGATCCTCTTCGTGCAGCGCGCCCGCTCGCGGCGCAGGGTCGCGTACAGCACTCGATCTTCGAGCGCCCGCTCAGCGGCGCGGACATCCTGCGAGTCGTTGCGCCCCCCTGCGGCGAGAAAGTGACCCATGACCAGATCCTCCAAGAAAACCAGCCGATCGCAGCCCTTCCGCCGGAGCCGCAAAAAGATGGACATCAGGTGCGACTCGATGTGAAAGTGGTTCACGCGTGGGTTGGCCGGAAGCCCGATGCAGTCCAGTGCTTCGCGAGATATCGCAGGGAAGGTCGCACTTCGCCGACCCTGGTGCAGATCATTTCCGTAGACGAGAGCTACTCCATCTGAGAACTGCGAGACCGCCACGGAAATTCTCCGATCCCAGCCGTAGGTCCGCATCCGGATGTCGTCATTGAGCAGGAGCAGTACTCGACCTGCGGCCACCGCACCTGCAAAGCACGTCAGTGCTCCCATTCCCCTACGCGGACCGATCCAGCGGCGGACGCGCAGCTTCGCATGATCGAGCGAATGACTCGGAGTATCATCCTCGTCGACCAGCAGAAGCACCTCGACCTCATCTGGGTCGATCGCGTTCCTGTACAGATCATTCATCAGCTCGCGCGCCAATCCCGGCCGGCCACGCGTGGGGACCACGACGGAGATCGATACCTCGGGAGTGCTCTCGGCTCGATGCGGCCCGCTCACCCTACTCTCGCGCTCGAGCCCACTCGGATCCAACCAGCGAATGCGGTCGCGCGCGATACCAACCTCGTCGAGCTCGCGCAGCTGAATCTCCACCCCGTGCTCGACCGCTACGAGCACCGGTGCCGCGCGAAATCGCGCCGCAATCCTGCCGATGGAACGCGGGTCCTCTCCGCGATACCGAACACTGAGCCCGCGGGTCCGGGCACGTAGCTCGCAAGCCCACGCTGGGACACCGCCTCCATAGACGATGAGCTCGGATTCACCCGCATCGATCAACTTGTCGACGCGTCGCTCACACGCCTCTGCCAGATCTCGGTTGACGCGCACGACCCCCCGGATCAGGCGCCACCCCATCCCCATTCGACGGAGCCCCTTGGCCAGCTGCTCAGCGACGCTGCGAGCCCTTCTCCACGCCCCCAGCATCAGCGGCTGGACCCCATGAGCGGAGCCCCGCGTGCATGCCGAAGCCGAAATCTCCTCGGAAGACGTGAGTCCCGGAGCACCCACCGGACGCGCCTCGGTCCGGAGTACCAGCCATCCGTACGAGCAGAGATCCGCGCCGATGGCAACGAGCCATGCAGCCTTCACGGCCACGTGCGCCGCATGCCTTCGCATCGCCTGCCGATAGGGTCGCTCTGCTCGGTTGCGGATCGCCAACGACATCGACCTAGAACGGGCCCCGAAATCGGTCCTCGTACGTATAGTCCGCAATCTTCTTCGGATCGGTCGGAGCGAGATCCAGCTGCTTCTCGAGCGCTTCGAGGATCTGTCGTACGTTTGGATAGAATTTCTCCTCGAGACAGCGGACTGTCGGGCAGGGTGTATCCGGCCACGCCACACGACTCACAGGGCGCCGCAGCGATCCAAAGAGCTCTTCGGAAACGAGCGCAGAGACCTCTGCAGAGAAGCCGCAGAAACCCCAATCGTTGTCGGCCACCACGAGGTGCCTCGTTCGGGCCACCGATTCGAGAATCGTCTCGCGATCGAGGGGCACGATCGTCCTGGGATCGATCACCTCTACGTCGACCCCTCGCTCCTCCTTCAGGAGTCTCGCCGCTAGCAGCGCTTCCACCACCATCCACGAGGTGGCGACCAGGGTGGCATCGCTCCCGGCACGCACCACTCGCGCGCATCCGAGCGGTGTTCCCGGATGAGGCGTCTGCACTTCTCCGGAGACGTCGTAGAGCCAGCGATGCTCGAGAAAGACCACTGGATTGTCGTCGCGTATGGACTGCACGAGGAGCCCTTTCGCATCGTCCGGCGACGCAGGCATCACGACCTTGAGCCCGGGAAAGTGTGCGAATACGCTCTGCAGCGACTTACTATGCTGAGACCCCTGCCCCCAGCCACGCCCGACGACTGCCCGCAGCACGAGCGGCACCTTCAATGTTCCGGCGCTGTGATAGCGAGCCACACTCATCATGTTGCCGATCTGGTTCATCGCGAGAAGCAGGAAGTCTACCCGGATGTGCACGTGGACCGGCCGCAAGCCATTGATCGCGGCCCCGAGTGCCAATCCGGTCATCGCGTCCTCGGACACCGGAGTACTGAAGCATCGCTTCTCTCCGAACGCTTCTACGAGCCCCTTTGTCGTACCATAGATGCGCTTGTGGTCAGCCACATCCAGCCCGTAGACGATCACTCGGGCATCTCGCTCCATCTCTTGGTGCAGCGCGCTGTTGAGCGCGGAAGCGTAGGTCGCAGTCCCCATCAGTTGCTCCCCGGGCAGAATACGTCCCTGACGAGCTCTTCCCCTAGTGGAAGCTCTCCTGCTTTCGCGGCCAGCACGCAACGATGCAGACGCTCGTCCACGTCTTTCTCGAGTTCCAAGACACGGAGCTCGCTCATACCGCGATCCAGCAATCGCTTCCGCTGGGCTGGAAGCGGATCTCGCGCGCTCCAAGTCGCGAACTCCTCCCGGCTGCGATAGCCGTGTTCGAAATCCTCGTCGTTCCGAATCCCCACGTGCTCGACGAAGCGATAGCATTTTGCGTGGAGGAAGATCGGCCGACCATCCGCGCGGTGCGCCTCGATCGCTTTCGCAGTCGCCTCGCTGATCTCCGCGGGGTCCGTCGAATCCAATGTCACGACCTGGCAGTCGAATGACGCGACCACCTCCGCGATGTCTCGATACCCGTGCCTCTCTTCGCCGCGCGTGTGGATGGCCAGTCCGTTGTCTTCGCAAACGAACAGAACAGGGAGACGCTTCAAGCAGGCAAAGTTCAGACTTTCCCAAAAGACGCCTTCATCGATTGCACCATCTCCGAAGAACGCAGCCACCATCCGCTCGGGCGCGCAGAGGTCATTCGAGTAGGCAAGCCCAACAGCTACGGGGATCGTCGTCCCCACGACAGCCGAGGTCATCATGACTCCCGCCTCGGGCCTGCAGATGTGCATGGAGCCTGCCTTGCCTCTTCCCGGGCCCGTGACCTTTCCGTACAGCTCCGCAAACATTCCCTCGGGATCGTCCGTCTGGGCCAAGTAGACACCATGGCTTCGATAGGTACCTACCACCTGGTCGTCTGCCGCCAGGGCATCGCAAACTCCCACGGCGACGGCCTCCTGGCCTATATACAGGTGCACGGGCGTCTTCATCTCGTCTTCGGAGTAGTGATCCTGGATCAGCTCCTCGGACTTCCGCACCAGGTACATCCGGCGGTACAGTTCGAGATGCCAGTGCAGATCTTCGGCCTTGGGTTCAGATTCCATTCGAATCTCCACTTGCTCTCGGCCCTTCGCGATCGAACAGCCGATTCGACTCGATCCATGACTCCACTTCGGCGTATCGCTCCGGAGTGCCTATGTCGAAAAAGTCCTCGACCCCGCGATAAGCCAGCGCTGCTCCCCGCGGAAGCGCGGGGAACCAGTCTCGTTCGAGCGAGAATGCCTGTTTCGGTGCTCGCTGCTCGAGCTCCCCCACCGAGACCAGATACACGCCGGCGCTGCGTCCGTTCGCGCCGCCATCCGCCTGCTTCTCGCGAAAGCTCTCGACGCACCCATCTGCTCCGATCCAAACACCACCGGTGTCGCTCGGACCGGAGTCCGCCACTGCGATCGTCACCACGGGACGCCGACCCGCGTGCATCACATGCATCGCCTCCAGGTCCAGAATCGGAAGCGTATCCCCGTTGAACACGAATGCGCTCTCCGAGCGCGCGTACGCCAAGGCGCTGCGCACGGCGCCTCCGGTCCCGAGAGGGCTGGTCTCTTCCGAAATCTCGATTTCCCCGAACTGGCGCAAATACGGCGCCAAGCACCGAATCGCCTCCGCCTTGTAGCCGCAGCACAGCACGAAGCGCCGCAGGCCCTGCGCTCCGAGAAGCTCGAGCATCCAGGCCAGGAACGGAGCTCCCGCGACGGGAGCCAGGGCTTTGGGGACATCGCTTACCGCCGCCCGCAGCCTCTCGCCCCGCCCGCCACAGAGCACATAGGCATCGATCCCCTCCAAACCCGATTCAGGCACGAACCTGCGGCCTCGCATCGACGTCGTAGAAGATGATCTGCGTTCCGCGATTCTCGAATCGGATCGGGACCTCGAGCCGCGGCGCCATCGCTTCGCGCACCCGGTCTTGGGCCTCCGGCTCTACGAACAGGAGCAGGAAGCCACCACCTCCGGCGCCGAGCAGCTTTCCGCCCGAGGCTCCCGCGCAAACGGCGGCTTCGTACATGGCGTCGATGCTTCCGTTCGTGACACGGCTCGATAGACTCCGCTTCAGCTCCCAGCCTTCGTGCAGGAGGCGCCCAAACGGATCTAGATCACCTTCGCCCGAGAGAATCGCCACAGCCTCGTCGACCATGCCTCGCATCATCCGCAGCTGAGGGCCGTTCCATGCGGTGTTGCGTATCTGCTCCTGGGCGATATCGGAAGCCGTACGCGAGAAGCCCGTAAAGAACAGCATCAGGCGTCGCTCGAGCTCTCGGATTCGGTCCGGATGGATCGGCAGCCGCTCATGGGTGATCTGATCTCCAGGCAGGAACTCGATTCGATTCAGCCCGCCGATCGAGGTGATCGTCTGATCCTGTGAGCCTACGTTCTCGCCGATGAGCTTCTGCTCGATATGGATCGCTTCCTGAGCCAGCGTCAGCTTGGACCGCATCTCGCCCTTCAGCGCATGCAACGCGTTCAGCAGGCCGACCGTGAAGGCCGAGCTGGATCCCAGCCCTGTTCGAGCCGGCAGATCTCCATCGTGGTGAATTTCCACCCCATCGTGGATGTCCAGAAATTTCAAGGTTTCGCGCACGCTGGGATGCTGAATCTCTTCGATCGTACGCACATCCTCGATCTTGGAATAGACGAGCCGGTGTCGATGAGGAAAGAACGGGGGCAACCAGCGGCAGGTCAGGTAGCAGTACTTGTCGATCGTGGTCGCGAGAACGGAACCCTTCTCTGCGTTGAACCAGGCAGGGTAGTCGGTACCGCCTCCGAAAAAGCTGACGCGAAATGGCGTACGGCTGATGATCATCACGCTCCCCACTCGCGCAGAGCACCCTGGGCGCCCGGGGCGAACCCCTAGAGAAACGATGCGGTCGGGGGAGTCGAACTCATCTCTCGCGGCGCGGATCCGCCGAGAGAGGAGAAGATAGCTCACACGAACAGGGCTGGGTGCGCCGTGGCGTCAACCTTCTGGAGCCCTTTGGACAAGGGTCGACGGCTTTGGACAGTCCGGTCGCCGACTTGCCAGAGAGCCGGCTCCCGAGCCTTCGCAGCCGTCGTGGTCACGTGTCGAAGCTCTCACGCACGAGCGAAGAGAAGCGCTCCTTGCCCGAAAGATCTGCGTAATAGCGCAGCTGCGCTGCATATCCCCTCTGCTTGTGATCTCCACGCCTGACCTCTCGAACGCAGGCTTCGACCAGCTCGCTCGGATCGACCGAGACCACGTATCTGTCCTGCACACAGCCATACTCGGAGCGCTCCGCTACGGTCAGGGCTCCCTCCTCGAGCAGGCGGTGGTATCGGATGTTCGAGGGGTAGGGCCATCGTTCGTGCTGGCGGATGTGCAGGCTCACCTTCGAACGTGACACGAAATGGCGATAGATGGACGCGGGCCAAAGTGAGTTCCCTACCACCACGCTGAACCCCAGGCCGCGCAGCGTCTCCAGTGCCCGTCTTCTGTACGGAGTCTCGGTTCCCGTGAAGAGAAAATCCACGTCCGGCTGCGGACCATCGGCTGTAGGAGGCCTCCCCGGTGAGCCGAGCGGTAGAAACGGCAACAGTCTGACCGCAGTCTCGCGGAACTCGGAGCGATACGCGGCGACCTGATGCTCACTCACACACCAAATCGCACAGAGCAGCTTCGAGATCTCCTGAAAGTGCTCGAATCGGGTTCGCCAGTATCCTCCCAGCGCGTACTGCGTGAGGTTGTGAACGCCTCCCTCCGAGAGCTGCCGAATCTTCCTTCCCATTCGGATCAGCTTGGGAGCGCGTTTGCGCAGCAACGGAAACAGCGACCGATAGGTCGCCGTGCTGACGGAGTCGATGAGCTCACGAGAGACGGACCTACGGGACGCTTCAGGCCCGAAGTCGTTGAAGGTACCGTCGGTCACGAACTCGGTCGCGATGCACGCAATGCGGGTTCCCGGCACCCGAGCTGCGCGAGCGAGCTTCGACGCGAACGTTGCATCGAAGCACTCGATCACCACGTTTCGCTCTCCCGCCACGGGCTCCTGGGCCAGCCTGGGATCGAACCCCGCCAGCTGCAGCCCTCTGGAGACATGCCCGAGGATGTCTTCGAGCTGCGTCGGCGCTTCGCCGTGGTTCCCGTAGACCAGATACACCGGACAGTATGCTGCTCGATTTCTCAACGAGTCCGATCTTCTCCAGCTCTCGAATCGGGGTACGATTCGCGTTCAGAAGAGCGTGTAAACGAATACCCCGACGGATGACTGTCCCGCCATCAGGAGGGCTCCGAACAGAAACAGCGCGGAGAGTGCAGGAAGCAGCCAGAACTTCTTGCGATGGCTCATGAACTGCCAAACGTCCTTCACGATTCGGAGCCGACCCATGCTTGCCTCCTCAAACCTGCCGTCGATACGACTCGATACATCGGTCGATCGGATCTCTCGCACGCCAGTAGCTTGCACTCCGCCCACTCATGCAGAGCGCGTCCGGCCCGAGCCGCCGCACGAGTCCCGTAGGCCAGACGATTCCATAGTAGACGACCGCGAGAACCACTCGCGAATTCACCCATGCGATTGGGCGCATGACCTGCATCCAAGCCGCTTCGACGGGAACCAACAGATGCGGCGCCGCTAGCGCCAGCCCGACCAGCAGAACGCCGACGGCTCCGAGCACGAGAGCAACGACCGAGTCTGGCGCGCTGAACGGCCAGCGGCCAGTCGCAGCAAGCGCGGAGGCCGTAAGGGCCAACACCCCAGTGCCCACCCCAAATACTCGGCCATCGCTTCCGCCCTTGGCTCCTATGTCCATGGCTTTCCCGTCCTTGGCTCCCACTAGTCGAGGTCCACCGGCTCGGGTCGCAGCTCCTCGTCGGGCTCGGGCTGATCTCGCTTGTCCAAGATCCAGTTCCCGAGGACTAGGTAGTCCATGTGCGTGCGCATGAAGCAGCGCCAGGCGTCCTCTGGACTGCATACGATCGGCTCACCGCGGACGTTGAACGAAGTATTCACCAGCACGGCGCATCCCGTCTTGCGCTCGAACTCACGCAAAAGGGCGTGAAACAGAGGATTCGTATCGGCCTCGACCGTTTGGACCCGGGCGGAGTAGTCAACATGGGTTACAGCCGGAATGTCGGACTTGGGAACGTTCAGTAGCTCGATACCGGACAGCGAGCTGGCTTCTTCCGAAGGCTCGACCCGGCGCTTTGCTACGACCGGAGCCACAAGAAGCATATAGGGAGAGGCATGATCCAGCTCGAAGTACTCTCCCGCGTGCTCCCGAAGAACGGCTGGCGCAAACGGACGGAACGACTCTCGAAACTTGATCTTGAGGTTCAACACTCGCTGCATCTGCGGGCTACGCGGATCCCCGAGGATGCTCCGAGCCCCGAGGGATCGCGGCCCGAACTCCATGCGCCCCTGAAAGAAGCCGACCACCTTCTCCGCGGCCAAGAGATCAGCCACGATTTCCGGGAGTTCCTCGTCGCTGACTCGCGTCGCCCGGGCCCGCTTGGCTTCGAGCACGGCGCCGATCTGCTGATCGCCGTACGCCGGCCCGAGGAAGCTACCCCGCATCTGATCGTTGCTCCGCGGAGACCGGGGGTGCCCCAGGACGCGATGGTGGATGAGCTGGGCGACTCCCAATGCTCCACCGGCATCGCCAGCGGCGGGCTGAATCCAGACATCTTCGAACGGGCCTTCGCGGAGCAAGCGCCCATTTGCGACGCAGTTGAGTGCCACCCCGCCCGCCAGGCACAGCTTGCGTAGTCCGGTTTTACGATGAACATAGCGCGCCTGACGCAGCAGGATCTCCTCGACGACCACCTGAATGGATCTGGCGATGTCCATCTCACGCTGTGTGATCGGGGACTCCGGAGTACGCGGTGGTCCGTCGAAGAGCCGATCGAACTTCGGAGAGGTCATTCGATCCCGAGTCAAGAACGCGAAGTAGTCCAGGTTCAGTCGAAACGATCCATCCTCTACGAGCTCTACGAGGTTCTCCAGGATCACGTCGACGTAGCGCGGCTCCCCGTAGGGAGCCAATCCCATTACCTTGTACTCACCGAAGTTGACGCGGAACCCTGTAAAATAGGTAAACGCAGAGTAGAGAAGTCCCAACGAGTGCGGGAAGCGGATCTCTTCCAACAGGTCGAGCTCGGACCCGCTACCGACGCCCCAACTGGCAGTCGCCCACTCCCCCACTCCATCCAGAGTGAGCACTGCCGCTTCCTCGAACGGCGAAGGATAGAACGCAGAGGCCGCATGAGACTCGTGGTGCTCCGCAAAGAGCACTTCGCCAGCGTACCCGAGCTTCTCCTGGATCTCGTGCGGCGTGAACAGCTTCTCGCGAATCCAACTGGGCATCGCCCGAATGAAATTCCCGAGCCCACGCGGCGCGATCCGAAGATGGGTCATCAGGATGCGCTCGAATTTGAGGAAGGGTTTGTCGTAGAAGCCGACGTAGTCGAGGTCGGAAGGCCGGATGCCCCCCTCCTCGAGACAGTATCTCACTGCTGAGGCAGGAAACGACGCATCCGCCTTCTTGCGCGAGAACCGCTCCTCTTGCGCGGCAGCGATGATCTCTCCGTCTTTCAGGAGGCATGCCGCGCTGTCGTGATAGTATGCTGAGAGACCCAAGACGTTCACGCCGCTGAAACTAGCAGGGGCCGCACAGCTGGCTCGAATGTTCGAACTCGAACCGCCTCTGGCGTTCATCTCGAGTCGCTCGATTCGTCGATTGAGCACACCTGTGCGAGTTCGGAAGCGTGGGGAATCGTACCCAAGCGACGGGAGTTCACCCTCTCGCCACGGATCAGCAGCTGCTGTAGAGCTGCCTATTCATCTCGAACGCCACGCCGTGAGAAGGGGTCAAAGCGAACCAGCGTGACAGGTTGCGCCGAAGTTGGGCGCGCATGTCGCTTCGCTTCCGGAAGCGCCTTCAATCTTCGGGCAAGTTCTTGACTCGAATGAGAGGTTCGCGAACTCTAGCGCGCCACCGCTCTTAGGAGAAACAAGTGATCGGAAGCACTGTAGTCCGAGGCGCGAGCAACGCGCTCGTCTCCATCGCATCGACCAGCGCATGCATCGTGCTGATGGAGGCTGCTGTCCGCATCTACTTCGGGGTAGGCGTTCTCGAACTTCGCGATTTCCGCGCAAGCCGCGTAGTCAATTCTACGCTCGGTCAGGCCGCGGAGTACGACCCACGCCTCGGATGGGTCGTTCGGGATCACTTCGCCAGCGAGCAAATGAATACCACTACGTATGGAATTCGGAATAACCATGAATCCGATGGCGAGCTGAAGATCGGGGGAATCCTGGCCGTAGGCGACTCGTTCACCGCTGGATCCGAGGTCCGGGACTTCGAGAGCTGGCCAGCGCAGCTCGAGGAGCTGCTCGGTGAGCCGGTTACCAACGCGGGGGTTGGGGGATACGGCACAGATCAAATCCTGATGCGAGCGGATCAGCTCATCCCGGTATTGCAGCCTCGTCTGGTGATCGTCGGATTCCTAGCAGATGACATTTTGCGTTCTGGATACTCCTCCTATGGTAGACCAAAGCCCTTCTTCGAGTTGCGCAATGACGAGCTGGTGCTCAAGAACGTTCCTGTTCCGAGTGGAGGCATAGACCAAGGCTCCAAACCGAATAAGCGCCCCTCGCTCATCCGGCGCGCCGTAGGGTACTCCTTGATCGCCGATCATATCTTGGCAGGATTCTACCCAAGCTTCTGGTTCAGTCGCGAAAAGCAGTCCTACGCTCGCAATGGTAGCGACGAAGTGGAAGTCACCTGCCTCTTGCTTCAAAGATTTAAGCGGAGAGTAGACGCGGACGGGATTTCGGCAATTTTGCTAATGCAGCACGGCGGTCAATGGATCTCCGACCGCAACGAGCCCTCTGGCCACGCGCAGCTGGTCAGCCAGTGCGCCCGCGAAGCGGGCCTACCCGTCGTCGATGAGTTCGATTCGCTTCGCGCCGTCTACTCAGCACACCACGATGAGCTCCGGCGCTACTACGTAATGCACCCCGGCGACACCTTCGGTCACATGTCTGCGCATGGAAACTCTCACGTGGCCCAACTACTCGCCGAGGCAGTACGAACTCCCAAGGTATCGGTAGCGACTGAGCATTACCGTTCAGCTCGCGACGAGATGTTCGATGGCAAAAACCTCCTCTCGCGCTCCGAATCTTTCGGCTTAGTGTTCGAGCACAGCCCGACGGTAGAGCTTCTGCAGATCCAAGATGGACCCACCAATCCGAGGCAGCTCTTGATTCAAGCCGCAGGCGGACAGTCCGAGCACTACGCACAAGCTCGAGTGGAGGCACCCCCTGGGACGTACATCTTCTCGCTAGAGGCCACACCGGAGACCTCGCGACAGCTGCGAGTCCAGCTCCTCGACGAAGGCTCGAGTGGAGTGATCGGCACCTTCGACCTGTCGGAGTACGAAGCGGTGGCGGACCGCCTTGGGCTGGTTCGGTCTCCAGCAGCCCGTATCGAACGTACCGGAAGCGACTGGGCTCGCTTGTGGATCCGAGCACGACTGCCGGAGAAGAATCCGAGAATCCTCGTACAGCTTCTCGACCGTACGGGCCAGCACCACTTTCCAGGAGGCGGGGAGTCGCTGAGGATCAGACGGCTGCAGATCGAGCAAGGGGTCGCCCCAACCCCGTACAAGCCGACGTCTGGGCCTGCGAGAGCGGGATTCGTCGCGGGCAATGGGATCGACTTGCTCTCTTCGGTACGTGCATTCGAGAGTCAGATCGGCCGTCCGGGAATCACGGCAGTTTCGCATGCGGAGTTACCGGAGGCCCATCTTCCGAGCTACAAGATTCAGGCCAGCGGAGGAGTCTCAGAGCACTACCTCGGCCTACAGAGCCCTCCCCTCGGCGCGGGCCCTTACACGTTCTCCTTCCTCACGGGCCCTCGGATCGCGGAGGCATCCGCTTCTGTCGTCCGGGTCCAGCTCCTTAGCGGCACGGGTGACGGGGTAATGGTGGACTTCGATCTCGAAGAGCGACAGCTGTCGCTCTTCGAGTTGGGCAGCGCGACTGCAACGGACGCAGGAATACATCCGGACCCCTCCGGCCTCGACCGGTTCTGGCTGAGCGGCGAGTACCCCGAAGGCTATCTGCAGGTGCTGATCCAACTCCGAAGCCAGTCTGGGGAGTGGACGTTTGCGCCCTCTGGAGAGTCTGTCATCCTACTCTCACCGATTCTCGAGCATGGCCACGCGCCCGGTCACGAGCCCCTACCTATCTCCTCCCGCTCCGACTCGTGAGGGCCATCTGATAGAGGCACGCGGCACGCCACAAACCAGCTCCAGTAGAAGTCGCGACACGACAAGAGAACATGCAGGGACGACTTCGAATTAGTCGAGTATCCGATCGATAGGATACACGACAGTCTCGCCTACTCGGAAGCCATAGCCGGCGAGGCTGGCCCGTCCCGCACGGGGAGGATACGCCACGGAGTCCACTTCCAACCCCGCTCCCTCACACAGTCCGGCCGTTCCCACAGACATCTGACGCCTCGGGTCGGCAGGGAGTCCTCTCGACCGCCAAGGCGCCACAAAGTCGGCCTCCCCTACTTTGCGATGCCGGTGCACGAACTCGGCGATCACCTCGGGCGTGCTTCGGCTCCCCGGCTGCGCGCCATCCTCAAACGCCGCATTCGTCGGCACGAGGAGCGTGGAGCGTTCCATCGGATTCCACAGATCGGCGAGCCCGCCAGCCGCCGCCGCGACACCGAGCGCGGAAGCAAAGCGGTCGAATCCGGCCGCGCGAAGCGCACCATAGATCCGAAACAGTTCGCGTAGCCGCTCGACGTATTCGATCTGTTTCCAGCTTGAAATCTCGACCGGAAGCCACTCCTCTTCAAGGAGCTCCGAAGTGTGATAGCGAATCGGTTGTCTCCAGAGCCATGAGTTGACCGGACTGTCATAGGCTAACCACCAGGCTGCAGCCTGAATGGGATCAAACCCCCGCTCCGTCGCATACCACTCGTGGTCCTTCCACATCGGAGTCAGACTCAAAGCGAAGAAGTCGTCCGAATCTGTGAAGAGATGCAGCTCATCCGTACACGTTACCTCGTCGAGCATCGCTTGCGCGTTCAGCCTGAACCTACGAGGATCGAAGCACAGGAGCTCGCGCCCCAGCAGCCTAATCGACAGTCCCTGACCCGGTACACCCCACATCAGAAGGTCGATGTGCTTGGGCATGTGCGCACCGTCCACCAGAAAGCACGACATGAGCGGATGAACGTGCTTAAAGCCCACCTCCACGAGCCGTCTCGGCGGGATACGCACGCTACCATCCGCAGCTCGGTGCATCGGAACGATCGCCTTAGGAAAGCTCTCGCTCACGACTCGAAGATACGTATTGAAAACCGCGCGCTTTCCCTCGGAGAGCACACGCGACAGCCCTGCAACCGACCCATCTGCCCAGACTACGTCCGGGGGAAGGAACAGACACATCGCCCCCTTTCGTGTGGCTCTCCGAATCCCCTCCCTCCACACGCGGTGGTGAGTGGCAATCGGCTCATCGATCTCACGTGGGCTCAGATACGAGACCCGAAGATCTACTAGGTCGGCGAGCTGATCGAGCAGCGACGAAGACCGGAACCGCGAAGCATCGGCCGCACTCGTGACGATCGAATACTCGACACGATGGTCCTTCACGAGTGCGGGAAGGTTACCCTCCGAAAGGAGAGTTGGCAGAGCAAACTCGAAGAACTGGCGGAGGTGCCAGTCTCCCCACACACCAGTCGTCGCGCACACAAGCATGAGACGGAACTCCCCTCTTCCCTGCGTGAACAACGCGCAGAGCAGGGTTGATTTGTAGCGAAGCACTTGCAAAACTTCTACCGCACGCGAGCCAGGAAGCAGACCGACAATCTCGTCGGTCGAAGATTTTTCTCACCTCCTATGTGACCAAGACGGGACAAGCTCGCCACCCCCTTCACAAAGATCTGTGTTGGCCCGCAACATCGATGAGCGAGCGCCGGCGATAGAGTGCATCCAGGTCACTCATCGGCGCTGCAAGTCGACTCCGCCACAGCACGTCCAATTACAGGTGAAGGAAGACTATGGAACAGACAGGCTCCTACGATGCACTTTCACGAGCACGTCGAGCCTGGGGGCGCTGCGATCCCGAAACGGCACTTCGGTGCCTGCGCGACATCGACCCAAACCAGGAGCCCATCGGCGAGGCCCGAGAGCTCGCAGCGTCGATTGAGCTAGCCATTCGCGCCGCCGAGCGGAGCACGGCGCACTTTTTCCACGCAACGTCCTTCGCGGACCCTCGGAGACTACCGACCTACCAGCGAGCCAGCGAGCTTCGGCTCATCACGACATCGGTTCTATCGACGGTTGACACCACCCTGGCACCAGCCCCTCCGTCAGCCGCAGCCATTGCCAGGAACCTTGAAGAGCTCCTCCCGGCTAAACCGAACAACCTGGGCGCCCTATACGGCCGAGACTGGGCACTGATCGAAATGGGACGCAACGGCGCAGACCTCTGGTGGCTGGGCCGCCCGGTGCTAGTACCGCGCAACCGTCACCCGCTTGTCTGCCTGGTCCCGCTCTGCGGCCGCAAGCTCTATCGCTCTCTCCGAAGACTCTGTCACCTGCTCCTGAGCCGTGCAGTGCGCGAGCGTGCGGCTGGCAGGCTACGCACACTTCTTGCCGTGGGGCTGTCCGCGGCTCGATCTCTCCTGGCACAATCTCGCGGCTAAGCGAGCACAGCGCTTCAAGCCCAACCACCTGAAGCAACGGGGAATCCAAAACCGGGATGACAAGCTCAGCAGTACTCCACGAACCAGATCAACGAACTCGCGCCCTCCGAGACCTCTATCTTGGGCTGCTCGATTGGCGAGTCTGGAGCTTTCTCGGGGCACACGACATCCGCCAGCGCTATCGGAGATCCACCCTCGGACCCCTCTGGCTCGCACTAGGAATGGCAGTGAATGTCGCCTCGATAGGGTTGATCTGGTCTACCCTCTTCAATTTGAAAGCACACGAGTTCGTTCCACACCTCTGCTTAGGCATGATGGTCTGGAACCTCATTCTCGGCATGTGCTCCGAGGGCTGCATGTCGTTCATTTCGGCAGGTGGCTACATCACCCAGACCAATCGCCCTCTCTCCACCTATGTCTTATGGGTCGCCTGGCGCAACGTCCTGATCGCCGCTCACACGTTTCTCGTCTATATCGGAGTTGCAGCCGCGTTTCAGATCTGGCCTACCGCACAGACCCTGGCGGTGATCCCTGGAACCGCACTCATGTTGCTCTCTACGACGTGGCTCCCGTTGACGCTCGGAATCCTCTCCGCTCGCTATCGCGACCTGCCACAGATCATTCAGAGCATTCTCACTGTCCTTTTCTTCATAACTCCCGTGCTCTGGCGGTCGGAGCAGCTAGGAGAACGCGCCTATATCGCAGAATGGAATCCCCTAACCCACATCATCGACCTCGTACGGGCTCCATTGCTCGGCGAACCCCTATCCCCCTTTACCTGGGGAATGGCACTTGCAACTGCCATCCTCGGATGGGGCCTCGCACTCTATCTATTCGCCCGCTATCGCCAGCGAATCCCGTACTGGCTCTGAGGAACCCACCATGGCATCCATAGTAGTAGACTCCGTCTCTGTCGAGTTCCCCATCTACGACGTGAGCGCGCGGTCGCTCCGGAACACCCTCCTAAACCTCGGCACTGGCGGGACGATTCGAACAGATGCCTCCAAGCACGTCGTGGTCAATGCACTTCAGGACGTTTCCTTCTCTCTGCGCCACGGGGACCGCCTCGGCATCCTCGGCGCAAATGGTGCAGGAAAGACCACACTTCTACGAGTGCTGGCGGGAATTTACGAACCCAATCGAGGACGCGTCATTACGGCTGGACAAGTATCCCCTCTCTTCGATATCACACTGGGAATGGATCCGGACGCGACCGGGTACGAGAACATCAAGATTCGCGGCCTCTTCCTAGACATGACCAATGCCGAGATCGAGTCTCATACCGAAGAAATTGTTGCGTTCTCGGAGCTCGGATCGTATATCCACATGCCGATCCGCACCTACTCACAGGGCATGATGGTCAGACTCGCCTTTGCGATCGCAACGACTCCTCGTCCAGACATCTTGCTACTCGACGAAATGATTGGAGCCGGCGACGCACATTTCATCGAGCAGGCACAGAATCGACTCGACCAGTTTCTCGGCCGCACGGGGATCGTCGTACTGGCATCACACTCCAATGATGTGATCCGAAAGATGTGCAACAAGGCGATCCTACTCGATCATGGAAAGCTCGTTGGCGTCGACTCTGTCGACGAGATTCTTGAGGTCTACGCGAGCCTTATCAATGGATGACGTTATTGCCTAGGAAGCAGTTCCTCCCTGGGGTACACCCCCATCACTTACAACATGCGGCTCTTCTCGCCTGCCCACTTGAGCACCTCAGGCTCCGACAGTGACTCTTCCGCAAAACGAGGAACCGGTCGCTCATCCCCTCGGCTCCACATACCACTTGATGATTCCAGGCGGCCGCGACGACATCGAGAGTGATCTACCATGCGACAACGCAGAGTTGGGAGCTAGATGTTCGGACAGATTTCAGGAATTCCCAGGCACTCCCTTGCCAGGCAGAACGCGCTCGGCAACGTGACACTGAGAAGTCATCCGCTTGAGCGAGAGCTGAGTACTATTCGGGCCGAAGACTGGGAACCATGACCTCCGTACCGCTTCTTTGGGACGCATACTATCGTCACACAAAACTTGGCGATCGCGGTAGCGCAACGCAAGCGCTACGCGAGATAGTGCAGCAGGAGCCCCACTCTACTCCTGCCCTTACGACCCTTGCCGACACGTTGGCGCAAAATGGAGACTACAGCGACGCGCTCGCCTTCTACGACGAGACACTCTCGCACGAACCAGATAACAGACGTGCACTTCTTAACAAGGGACTCTGCCTAAGCCAGAGCGGTGACCACGAAGCTGCGCTGAAGATTCTCGCTAGACTCGCGAAGGAGCACCCTCGCGACGTGGAGGCCCTCACAGCGAAGGCACAAATTGAAGCGCAGCTACGCCTCTACGAAGATGCGGAGTCGTCGATCCAGCAAGCAATCGACGCGTCCGATGCACCCACGCCCCATCTACTGATCAGCCTTAGCAATATCCAGGGTGGCCTCGGTCGCGACAACGACTCCATAGAGTCGATCCGCCGTGCCCTCTACCGGGAGCTCGAGCTCGCAGCAGAACGGTGGGGAGTCACACACCACCTGGACTCCTTCCGCAAGAATATGCAACACTTGGAGACGCTCCAGGAGGCCCCGACCCAACTCGAACGGCCGCTGGTGATCGCTACCCTGCCCAAGTCGGGGACCGTGCACATGAGGGACACCCTCCGCAGAGCACTAGATCTCCAGTCGGTCGACATCCCCGATGGCGGTTACTTCCCACGAAGGTTGGTTCGCCAAGGCGCCATTCGGAGAGCCCTTCGTCTGGGAGGCGGGCTCATCATTGGTCACTGGGAGTCAGCACCCGAGAATCTATCGTTGTTTGGCTACTACACCGATCGGATCACGGTCCATCTTCGCGACCCTCGACAGGCACTCTTGTCCTACGCACATTTCCTTCCGGGAGTTCTGAAGGAGCTTGACCCGCCCACAGCGGCGATCTACAAGCTTCCCAGCCGCTATCTCGAACTGTCCTTGACCCAGCAGCTGGATTGGCTAGTCGGCCATTACATGCCGCTCATGATCGAATGGATCGAGGGTTGGCTGCAGGCTGCAGATCAACAAGCTCAAGGGCTCCAAATCAAGATCACGACCTTCGAACAGCTCCGGGCGAACCCTCAAAAATTCTATTCCGACCTTTTAGCATTCTATGGACATACCAGTCCGAGCGAGGATTTTATTCTCGGAGCACAGAAGGGCACTCACAACTACCGTTCTGGGCTCGTCGAAGAGTGGCGCTCTGTGTTCAGTGATTCACAAGCATCCGCGGCCACCAGCCTAATACCGAAGACGTGGTTCTCTCGCTTTGATTGGCGGCACTAAGGCCAGCGTCACAATCACAGTTTTCAGCAGTCGCCTTCGGCTTCGGGAGGCGCCAGACCGGGCCCAAGAGGTGGCAACGCACGGATCGGTACACGTGGAATAAAGTGTTTCGGCGACTCTTCCACAAAGTCCGCCTTGCCCGGCCCGCGAGAAGCCAGCTGCACGCAGGAGTCAGCGCGCTCTTCCCTTTCGCCCCCCAACCGGGCGTGCCCCCTCAACGAAGGCGATCGGCGCTCCGAATTCCGTAGCGGAAGAGCACCGCCAAACCCCACAGCGGAGCGAACTCGAGCCAACGAGCCCGGCTGCCCCTTCCCAGCCGGATTCGGACCCCGAGCGTGCCGGACAAACCCTCCATCCATCGCATGTGCTCGTAGAGGTACGATCCGTACTTCTCGACTCGCTTCCGGATAGTCTGAAGCTACATCCCGCGGTGCTCTCTTTAGAAGATGGTTGATTAGAACTGTCATCTTCTGAGAGGTGCTAGCGGGATGCGCGAAACAACTCGCTTCGCGAAGCTCCCGGAGCTCGGAGCCCCCGCCGGAGGCTCCTGCTGAGCGACAATTAGATCTCCCTTCGGCGACAATTAGAACTCCCCGTCGGCGCCGTGCGCGGATTCCGTCCGTAGGCTTCTCCTGGATCGGAGATCTGGGGGTGGTATTGGCAGCGACGGACGCGCAAGTGAGGAAGCTGATGGAAGATCTGGAGCGTGGAGTGGGGATAGGTGCGTACAACGGACCATCGTGAACACCTCGATCGGGATCGTGAACAGCTAGATCGGCGATCGTGAACACCCCCAGATCGGGATCGTGAACGCCTTAATCGGGATCGTGAACACCTGGATCGGGGATCGTGAACACCCGCTGCGG